>NZ_JAKRDX010000004.1:0-182649 GCF_022347235.1 Corynebacterium tuberculostearicum | reverse complement strand
TGAACTACCAGCCCGAACCAACGACGCAAACCGCGCCACAACAGCAGAATCCGGAACCCATTTCGACTCCACACAATCACCTAACCCATGTCAGGTGTTTCCACGACCGCTAGAAATCAAGAGGCGGCGCCGGGGAAGGATGTGAACCGCGCGGCGAGGCTAGGGGGTAGGATAAGGCACCATGACTGCAGACAATTCCACCGTTTCCCGTGTCCTGTCCGGTATCCAACCCACCGCTGATTCCTATCACCTGGGTAATTACCTGGGAGCGCTGAAGCAGTGGATTGACCTGCAGGACGGCTATGACGCCTTCTACTTCATTCCTGACCTGCACGCGATCACCGTGGAGCAAAATCCGGAGGAGCTGCGCAACCGCACCATCGCGGGTGCCGCACAGCTCATTGCCTTGGGCATTGATCCGGAAAAGTCCACGCTCTTCGTGCAGTCGCACGTGCCCGCCCACGCGGAGCTGACCTGGGTACTGCAGTGCCTTACCGGTTTTGGCGAGGCCTCCCGTATGACCCAGTTCAAGGATAAGTCCGCCAAGCAGGGCTCGGATCGCACCTCGGTGGGCCTATTTACCTACCCGGTTCTCATGGCCTCCGATATCTTGCTCTACTCGCCGGATTATGTGCCGGTGGGCGAGGACCAGCGCCAGCACCTGGAGCTGACCCGCAACCTGGCCGAGCGTTTCAACAATAAGTATGGCGAGACCTTCAAGGTGCCGGAGCCATTCATCCCAGAGGGTGCGGCAAAGATTTATGACCTACAAGAGCCGACGTCCAAGATGTCTAAGTCCGGCGCCAACCCGAAGGGCCTGGTCAACCTGCTCGATGCGCCGAAGACCTCGGCTAAGCGCATCAAGTCCGCCGTGACGGATGACTTGGGCTCGGTGGCCTTCGACCGCGATAACCAGCCGGGTGTGTCCAACCTGCTGGTCATCCAGTCTGCGCTCACCGGTGAATCCATCGATTCCTTGGTGGAAAAGTACGCCGGCCAGGGCTACGGCCACCTCAAGGTCGATACCGCCGACGCGCTGCAGGAATTTACCACTCCGCTCAAGGCGCGCTATGACGAGTTGATGGCGGACCGCGGCGAGCTCGAGCGCATCCTGGCGCAGGGCGCGGAGACGGCACAGGAGATTGCCCAGCCGCTTGTCGACGCCGTCTATGAAAAGGTCGGCTTCCTTCCCCGCCTGCGCAAGTAGCAAGCAGCCGCTTCCCCCGCACCCCACCCCACAAAGGGACAAGTGGGCATCTGCCAGTTACTCTAGGTGAGATAAAAACTGTGCGAGCAAGAAGGGAAGCACGTGCCTACCACCACGCAATCCTCCTCGAAGAAGACGGACCACTACGGCATCGAACGCGCCAATGCCGACGATCCCGGTGCGGTAGATAAAATCCGCTCCAAGTCCGGATTCGTTGACCACCTCATGCGCATGAACGAGCGCTACGGTGCCGAAGGCGGCAACCAGTTTGCCGCCGGCATCACCTATTATTCGGTGCTCTCCATCTTCCCGCTTGCCATGCTGGTCGTGGCCACCGTCGCCGCCGTCTTGGCTAACCGCGAGGACCTGCTCAATGATCTGCAATCCCATATCACCAGTTCTATCGATGGCGATATGGGAGATACGGTCAATGAGATCTTGGATACCGCCATTGACCAACGCGGCGCCATGTTCGGTATCGGTGGTTTGACCACCCTGTGGTCCGGCCTAGGCTGGATGAACAACCTGCGCATCGGTATCTCGGCCATGTGGGGCATCGATGCCAACGAGGGCGGTTCCTTCTTGAAGAAGAAGTTGTCTGACCTGGTGGGCCTCATTGGCCTTATCGTGGCGTTCCTCATCGCCTTTGGCGTGACCGCTGCCGGGTCCTCCGGCCTTACCCAGAAGATCTTTGAGCGCGTAGGAATCGAGTCCTTCCCGGGCATGGACTCGGTTATTTTCTTTGTCGGCTTGGCAGTGGGCCTTCTGGCCAACCTCATCGTCATGTGGTGGCTGATTATGATCCTGCCGCGCACCAAGGTGCCGAAGAAGTCCGGCCTTATCGGCGCGGCCATCGGTGCCGTGGCTTTTGAGCTGCTCAAGCAGCTGTCCACGCTCATTATGTCCTCTGCTACCGGCAGCCCTGCCGGCGCGGTCTTCGGCCCAGTCATCGTGCTCATGGTGGTCATGTATCTGATTTGGCGCGTGGTGCTCTACATCTCCGCGTGGACCGCCACCACCGCCGAGTCCCTGAAGTACGCTCACCCGCCGGTCCCAGAGCCAGCCGTTATTCGCGTCCGCAACGAGGTCAAGGAAGGCGCGCCTGCAGGTGCGACCTTCGGCGTCGGTGCCGCATTGGGTGCTGCGGCCGTGGGCGCATGGAGCTTGTTGCGCCGTAAGTAAATCTCCCCCTTAGGGGTGAGGACGCAGCGGTCGTTTAGCTTTAGGATGAATCATTATGAACGCCAATGACATCGCACCGAATCTTTATGAAGAATGGGGACTAGACCGCCGCGATGGCGAGCGGGAACTCTTAGTCTTACTGGAGTCCAAGGATTTATCGCTAGAGCAGCAAGGCCAAGACATTGAAGATCCGCGGCGCGCGCAGCTGCGCATCGCTGCCAGCGTCTTGGGCTCTGCTGCCAAGCGGGCGGAATACGATAAGGCGTGCGCGGCGGGAGTGCGCCCCACCTGGGGAGACCTAGGGCAGCTGGGCGCGGTAGGACAGTGGAACCCGCGGCCACAGCAGTCCCAGCAGCAGGCTCAGTCTTTCCAGCCCGGTCAGGCGGCGGCGCCAGGCCGTCATGCTCAGCAAGAACCACGATCTGCGCAGACCGCGAGCCCCTATGGGTCGCCCTATTCGCGTAATCCCTTTGCCCCGCAGCACAATCCATTCCCGCCGGCAACGGCGAACGCGGCCGTCCCCGCACCGCTGCTACAACACCCAGCGCCTGAAATTAGCCAGCGCGCCGGTCAAGATGCGCGCATCGGCATGGCCATTTTGGACCTATTCTTTTTCTCACTCATCAGCGGTAGCTTCGGCGTCGCGCTGCTCTCCGGCGGTGTGGATGAGCTTTCGACGTTCATTGGCGGCGTCATCATCTTGCTGCTCTACACCTTGGGCACCGAGTGTTGGCTCGGCGCCAGCCCGGCCAAGCTGCTGATGGGCTACACGGTGCGCGACGTCGACACCAAAGAGCGGCTCACCCTTACCCAGTCCGCTAAGCGCCAGTGGTGGCGCCTAGTCAATATCGTGCCGGGCCCCGGTACGTTCGCCAGCTGGGTGGGCGCCGGCGTGCACGCCTGCACTATTTCGGAGAAGAATAATCGCCGCGGCACCCACGATGAGTGGGCTAACGCCGAAGTAGTGAAAAAGCACCCACGCAAATAGCCAGCAGCACTACGACGCCGGCGATAACCCAGCCGAGCCAGCCCTGCACTCCGGCCAAGGAGGAGTTCGCGGATTGCGCCTGGGTATCGGGTGCCGTGGTGGCTGCAGGGGACGCAGGGGAGTTGGCGTCGGAATGGGCGTCGGCAAGCAACTGCCCTACGCCATCACCGGGATGCACCTTGTAGGCCTCGTGCAGCAGCTTTTGGGCCTGCTCCCACGCGCGCGGGCCGTGCTCCACGGTGGTATCGAGCAGCACCGCCTGCAGCCGCCGGCCATGGCGGTCGAGCGCGCCGACGAAGGTATGGTGCGCGTCATCGGTAAAGCCCGTCTTGCCACCAATGCCATCCGGATCATTGAGGAAGAGCCCGTTATCGTTGCCTAATTGGTAACCGTCAAGGTCGCCCCAGCCGGGAAAATCCACGGACTCCGTATCCACAATCCGCGCGAAGGTCGGGTTATGGAAGGCCGCGCGGTAAATGCGGGAAATATCCTCGGCCGAGGTAGACATGCCCGGGGCATCGAGCCCAGAGTAGCTGGCCGCGTAGGTGGAATTTGTGCCGATCTCGGCCGCCTTGTCATTGACCTTGCGCAGCGTGGCCTCGTCGCCGCCCAATTCCTGTGCCAGCGCGTGCGCGGCATCGTTGCCAGAGGCCATGAGCAAGCCCTGCAAAAGCTGTTCCACCGTGTACGTGCCGCCTGGGCCGATGCCGACCGCTGAGCCGTCAATCTGTGCCGATTCTTCGCCCACCTCGACCTTCTGGTGCAGATCCAGTTCGTCGATAACCACCAGCGCCAGCAGTGCCTTGATGATGGAGGCCGGCCGGTAGCGGCCGTTAGGGTCCTTCATCGCGATGATTTCGCCGGAATCGATATCGGAGACCATCCAGGCCGCGGCCACCACATCCTTATCCACCTTGAACCCTTCGGGCAGCGTGGTGCCACAAGCCTCATCGCTCTCCACCGGCGGCAGCGGGGTGGGGGAGGCCTGCCCAGGAGCGAGGCGCTCCGAGGTAGTGGTGGCCTTTTCCGGGCGCTCGGCGTGCGGGCACTTATCGGTATTCGGGGCAGCGGTACGCGTGGTGGTCGGAGTTTCCGGCTCTTCCGCCAGCGCGAGCGGTGCGCCGCTGAGCAGGACGGTAACGAGGGAACTAGCGATAATTCTTTTCATGACATGACACATCTTAGGCCCGTGCCTACGATGGGACGCATGCATGACGCGCCTTTGATTAGCCCTGAAAACAAGGACTCCGCCGCCGACGTAGTGGCCAAGCTGCCTAAGGTCTCCCTCTTTGAGCCCATTACCTCCACGGCCGCTACGCCGGAGGAACTTACCGCGACCATCCGCGAGCGCTACGAAGCCCTAGCCGCAGACGGCGTGGTCTACGCGGAATTGCACCTGGATCCAGCAGCGATTGGCCTAGACGCTGCCGCGGTTGTTGAAGCCGCCGGTGCAGCCCGCATTCCTTCCCTCGACTCCCGCATCGTCCTGGCCGGCACGGTCCCTGAGGCAGCAGTGCCTGACGACGCCCCCGTGGTGGGCTACAACCTGCCGCAGAACCAGGCGGGCGCGGCCGCAGACTTCCGCGCCGCCTACCTGCCCACCCAGATTCACGTGGGCGAGGACTTCACGGAAGTTGAGCGCGCCGCCCAGGCCGGCGTGAACCGCCTTATCCACCCGGTGAATATGATCGATGACTTCACTGCGAATATCGAAGGCATTGTGCCGGGCAAGGCCTCTGGCTACATCCGCGACCGCCATATTCCCCTGGTCTTTACCCCACTTGAGGAAGCCGAGGAGCTGACCGACCACCCACTGCCACTGCTGCAGCAGCTGGGCTTTACCTGCACCATTTCCTCGGGCGAGACCACCTTGACCAAGCAGTTCCTCGCGCTGAGTGAGACCTTTGGCTATGGGTTGGAGGAATTTTTCGATCTCACCGTCAAAGCGGTGGAGAATTCCTTCGCTGACCAGGAATTACGGCAGCATCTGCTAGAAACGGTTATCCTGCCAGCATACGAGGAACTTTCAGACCCCGAGCTGGCAGGCCCAGACACTGAAGAGTCTTTGGCAGACGCCGCTGAAGAAACTACTGACTAAAGGAGAATTACATGCCTTCCGTACTTTTTGTTGTTACCGCCGCTGAGGAATGGACCCTGGCCGATGGCACCAAGCGCCCGACCGGTTACTGGGCCGAGGAGCTTATTGCCCCGCACCGCGTCTTCCAGGGCGCGGGCTGGGATATCCACTTCGCCACCCCGGGTGCGAAGGCTCCCGTCGTAGACGAGTACAGCCTGGAGGTACTGCCCGATAACGTGCGCATGGCGCAGGAGAATTACCTGGCAGAGTTGGGCGTGGCGCTAGAGAACCCGATGAACCTGGCCGATGTCAATGAGGAAGACTATGACCTCATCTTCTACCCAGGCGGCCATGGCCCGATGGAGGATCTGGCCTATGACAAGGATTCCGCTAAGCTGCTGCAGGCTCGCATGGATTCTGGCCGCAAGCTTGCCTTGCTCTGCCACGCCCCGGCAGCGATGCTGGCCGTAGATAACGAGAACTGGCCGTTCAAGGGCTACAAGATGACCGCCTTCAGCAACGCTGAGGAAGGCGAGGACGTCATCGCCGCCGCTAAGTGGGCGCTGGAGACCCGCCTGCGCGAGCTCGGCGCGGATTACCAGGAGACCGATCCGATGTCCCCGAACGTCATCGTGGATCGCAACCTGTACACCGGCCAGAACCCGGCTTCCTCTGAGCCGCTGGCACAGCGTATCCTGCGTGATTTCTAAATGCGCGTTTCGCGAGTATTCAAGGCCGGGGCTGCCCTGACCGGTGTGGTCGGGGCAGCGGGCATGGCGGCGTATGCACTCAGCCGCCGGCCGTACCTGCGCGAGGTGGCACCGGGGCTGCGCAGCCCGATTTTGTACCTGCCTATGCACCTGCTTGCCGACGCCACCTTTGCCCACGCCAGCCGCTTCTTTGCCAGCATCGACTTTTCCCGTCCGGTGCGGCACGCGGTGGATATTACGGAGTTCTCCGCTTCCTTCGATGGCCACGCCTTTAGCGCCCGCGTGCTTACCCCACGCGGCGATTCCCAGGGCACAGCCACCGCTGGGCCGCGCCCCGTGGTGGTGTGGACGCATGGTGGCGGCCATCTCATCGGTGGCCCGGCCATGTATGACCCGCAAAATGCCCGCATGGCGGCAGAGCTCGGCGCCATCGTGGTGGCCCCGCGCTACCACAAATCCACCCAGGAGCCGTTCCCCGCGGACCATGATGAGTGCTACGCCGCGCTGCGCTGGGTGCAAGAACACGGCGATAAGTTGGGCGGGGATTCCTCGCGCATCGCGGTCGCCGGCGATAGCGCCGGCGGCGGCCTTGCCGCGGGCTTGGTGCAGCGTGCCTTTGATGAGGGCCATCCGGTTCGCGCGCTCGGCTTGGTCTATCCCATGCTGGATCACCGCACCACGGATAAGTCCGGTGCGGTGGGCCAATTCATCTGGACGGCGGGCCCGAACCGCGGCGCGTGGTCCATGTACCTGGGAGACGACCACCTGGATGTTGACCTGCCGCCCTATGCTTCGCCGGCCACGCGCAGTGATCTTTCCGGCCTGCCGCCCACGTGGATCGGGGTGGGCGGCATCGACCTTTTCTGCGATGAATCCGTGGCCTTTGCCCAAGCCCTCGACGCAGCCGGCGTGGACACCACCCTCGACGTGTGGGCCGGCGCCTATCACGGCTTTGACCAGATTAAACCCAAGGCGCCGCAATCGCGCGAGCTTATCGACGCCCTCATTGACCACCTTCGCCGCCACCTCTAAAGTCACGTACTAAGGGAGGACGAGCGATGAAATACAACACGCACGTGTCGTGGGTCGTAACTTTCATCAGCCTTATTGTGCTCGGCCTGATTCTGGGCGGGGTCTTTGGGATAGGAACCCTGGGCCGATCCATTGTTGGCCTCAGCGCCTTTGTCGTGTGGCTGATTTTCGACAAATACATGCGCGACCGGACCCGGAGCCGACGCTAGGAGCAAGAAGCAGCGGGCGATTAAACGCAAAAGCCGCCCCGCTCCGCCCAGCTGCTGTGCAGCGGGGCAAAGGCGCGGGGCGGCGGATGCCACGCGCGGCCGGGGCCGCGCGACCTGGTACGGGTTTAGAACTTGGAGAAGCGCTTGATGAGCATATCTTCCAAGCCCTTCCAGGACTCAGCGTGCTCGTTATATGGCTTGGACGGTACGTAGCCGGCGTGCTCGGTGGAGCCGAGCATGTAGCCCAAGTAGTCCTGCAGGCGCGGGTGAGCCAGCATATAAGAGTTAATGGAATCGTCGCCTGCCCAGTCAGCGGCATCGGCGCATACCTCATAGCAGCGCGCCATCTGATCGGAATCGACGGCCTCTGGGCCCTTTTCGATATCGCGCACGATGCCGTTGAAGGAGTACTGGTTATCCGGGTGGACCTGAATTTCTAGCTCGCCGGCATTAGCGGCGGCGACAACCTCTTCCCAGGTGGATACGCGGGCTAGGTCGTGGTCATCGTTGTCCATGATCCAGCGCACGAGGGTCTTCGGGGAATCGAAGGTGAAAATCTCGCCCCACTTGCCCAAGAAGATGGGCTTGCCGTCCAGGTAGGTGCGCAGGGTGTAGACGGACTTGGACTGCGCGGTGATCTTGATGGGATCGATGCCGGCGGCGGCCCACGGGGAGTTATCGTACGGGTCAGCGGCCTCGGCGGCAGCCTTGCGCTTTTCCTCGGCTTCCTTGGCCGCTGCAGCGGAGGCGGCAGCAGCAGAAGAGATGCGCTCCTTGGCATCGGAGACCTTGGCCGCATCAAAGTCATCGCTGGAGACCACGCGGACGTGCTCATCCAGGTCCTCGATGACCTTCTTCCAGTTGCCGGCGATGACGTGGCCCACGCCGGACCACTCGCTCATGCCCTGTTCGCCGGAGTAGTGGTCGGCGCCGCGGGAGACGTTGCGCAGGATGGAGTGGGAGGCGAAGAAGATGGTGGTGTGCTCTGCACCGGCGACGTCGGCAAGCGCGGAGGCCATCTCCAGGTTGCGGGCCACCGTGGATACGTTCCGGTGGCTCGGGCGACCAGCCAGCGCCTCCGGCATGCCGATGAGGTCATACTCATCGCGCTCCGCCGGGGTAACGCGGTCCGCATCGCGGCCGGCAAACTGGTCCCAGTGCGGGTGGTCCAGCAAATCATGCTTAGTGCCAGACTCCACGAAGCACAGCAGCTCGGCGGGTGAGTTAAAGGCTAGGACGGCCTCGTCATCGCCCAGAAAGGCCTGCCACTCGGAGCCATGTTGGCGCCACTTGGGTGCCCAGAGGGTATAAAAATCGCCCTCGGTCAGCGAGAGCTTTACAGGTACAATTGCGCGGGTGCTCATGGCGTTTTAGTCTACCCAACGCCCTAAGCAGCGCGCGAGGCCGCACCGGCCTTAGGCCGTGGGCCGCCAAAAGCCTTTGAATTGCATACCCATATTTGTGGTGCGCAGCGGGTTGGTTTGCACCGGGTCTCCGGCCTCCACGATTTCGCCATTGCCGGAATACATTGCCACGTGCCCATCCCATACCACCAGGTCACCGGGCTGCAATTGATCCGCGCTAACCTGCTGACCAACCGTCTGCTGGTCCGCCGTGCGGGGCAAGTCCACTCCGGCCTGTGAATAAGCCCATTGGGTAAGGCCCGAGCAATCAAAGCCACCGTTTCCGGTGCCGCCCCATACGTAGGGCTGGCCCACTTGGCTCTTCGCCGCGGCGACCGCGGCCTGCCCGGCGGCCGAACCGCCCTCGGCAGAAGGCTTTGGTGCGGGCGGGGGAGAAGATACCTCGTGTGCGGTGGCGTCGGCGCCAGCATCAGCGCCCGCGGCGGATTGTTCTGGAAGAGCGGTGGAGTGCTGGGCGCCGGTGGGGCTTACGGGGGCGTCGGCAAGCGCGGAGTGCACCGGCCGCTGCGCTACCGGCTGCAAGGACTGAGCGGCCGCGCTGAGATCACCCATCAGGCGCTGCACGCGGGCAGTGGCCATACCCAGGTGCTGGGAGATAAGCGCGCGAAGCTGAGCCAGAGCGGCGGCACGCGCCGATGGATCCAGCGATAGGAAACCCAGCGCGGTGGGCAGGGCCTGGCGCACCAGCTGCGTGGCGATGCCCACCAGATCCCGGATGGTGCCCGCCACCAAGGTGCGGGCCTGTCCGAGCGCGGCAGAGATGGTTGCATTATCGAGATCGATATTTTTCGCCGATTCGAGTAGGGGAGCGGGATTGCCGTGGGCGATAGCGGCCAAAGGCTCGGCAGCGGAAAGATCCGGCACGCGGGGAAGCTCAACCTCCGGAAGCTGCGCCGGTTGCATGGTGGCAATCTGCTTGAGCGCGGTATCGAGCATCTACATCGCCGCCCCAAGGTGCTGGCCTAGCGAGGCATCGGTGTCTTCTGCCTCGCGCGACATCTGGAAACCGGAGTGGGCAACCTGTCCCATATCGTTGCGCAGCACGCTCATGCGCGCGCCCACATTATCGAGCGCGGCATGCACCGCCTCATTGAAAGCGGTGAATGCGGAATCTTCAGGCAAAACGGGGTGGGGCGGATTCTCCCCTTGGGACTGGGCGTGCAGGTCGCGGGCGAGGTGGCGGGCATAGTCAGTATCGATCGTGAAAGGTCTCATGCCCTATTGGACTGCCCGATGGCCCATTTGGTTCCCAAAAAGTTTAAAGTGGTGGTCATGGACATCCACGTAGTAGACCACCCGCTTGCCGCCTCCCGCCTTACCCTCATGCGCGATGCGCGCAGCGATAACTCCGCGTTCCGCGCCGCCCTGAAAGACTTGGGCGCCATGCTTGTCTATGAAGCATCTCGCGACCTTGCCGTGGAGAACTTCGACTGCGCTACCCCGGTTTCTACCGCACAGGGCACCCGCCTGCAGGACCCGCCTATCATCGTGCCGATCATCCGCGCCGGGCTGGGCATGGTGGACCCGGCCCTGTCTATGATTCCGGATGCACAGGTCGGCTTCATTGGCATGGCGCGCAACGAAGAGACGCACGAGCCAGTGCCATACCTGGAGGCACTGCCGGAGGACCTGACCGGCCGCACGGTGTTCGTGGTGGATCCGATGCTGGCCACCGGTGGTTCCCTGCTGCACGCATTGCGCCTGCTTGCCGATCGTGGCGCCACCGATATCACCGCCATCTGCATGGTCTCGGCGCAGCCGGGTGTGGATGCGCTGGCTGACTCCGATCTGCCGGTGCGCCTAGTCACCGCCGCTATCGATCCTTCGCTCAACGAGGATGCTTATATCGTGCCGGGCTTGGGCGATGCCGGCGACCGCCTCTACGGTCCGCGCAATATCGACCTTTAAGGTAATCTTCTCCCTGGAAAGGCGACCGCACTTTCCAGGGGGAGAATATGAGTTTCATTCATCTAATGTGGTCGAGCTACGGCCACGGATTTTCGCAACAATTGCGGCGGGTGCGACAGCGTCGGGGGATTTCGCAGCAGGCGCTGGCGGAGATTTCTGGGGTCTCGCGCAGCCAAATTTCCAATCTGGAGCGCAACGAAAATGGCGTGCACGCCATGGCCGATCCGCAGCTGTCTACGGTATATAAGCTGGCCTTGGCCCTAGAAATCCCGCCGGCGGTACTGCTGCCGGCCGGCGGGGACGTGGTGGAAGGGCATTTGACCGATTCCGCGGTGGCCGTTGCCGAGGACGTCGCGCCCTTCCCGCAAGGCTATGTGGACCGGCGTCGGTTTGCCGCCACCTGGAATGGTGCCTTGAGCTAGCGCACCCCGCATCACCACCTGAGTTACTGAACCGCATGGTCTAGTTGTAGACTTTGCACCCAGACGTATTTCAACGACAGGGAAGGCACGCGGATGATCTCGGAATTCATCAACGAGTGGTTCAATGCCCACCGTGCGGAGGTCATCGCGTGGCGGCGCCATATCCACCGCCACCCGGAAACCGCGAACCAAGAGGTGGAGACCACCAACTTCCTGGCCACCGTCTTGCAGGACTATGGCTTGGAGCCACAGCGCTTCCCACAGACCGGCCTCATGGTGGACATCGGCCCCGATACGGAGCTAGGCCGGCTGGCCTTCCGTGCCGATATCGACGCCCTGCCGGTCACCGAGGTCACCGGCCTGGAATATACCTCTGAGGTTCCCGGCAAAATGCATGCCTGCGGCCACGATGTGCACACCACCGTGGCGCTCGGCCTGGCCTGTGCGTTGGCGGATTTTCAGCGCGTCCACGACCTGCCGCTGGGCATTCGCGTCATCTTCCAGCCGGCCGAAGAGGTATGGGTCGGCGGTGCGACCGACGTCATTGAATGGGGCGCGCTGGAGGGAGTGCATTCCATTTTTGCCATCCACGCCGAGCCCAAGCTGCGCGTGGGGCGCATCGGTATCCGCGCCGGGGCGATCACTTCTGCTACCGACGTGGTGGAGCTTAATATCAAGGGCCCAGGCGGGCATACCTCCCGGCCGCATCTGTCGGCCGACGTTGTCTATGCCTTGGGCAAGGTGATTACCGAACTGCCCGCGCTGCTCTCGCGCCGCGTTGACCCGCGCACCGGCACCGTTTTGGTCTTTGGCCAGGTCAATTCCGGCTATGCCCCGAACGCCATTCCGGAGACCGGTAGCCTAACCGGCACCATGCGCACGGCCGATATTGGCATCTGGCGCGATATGCAAAGCCTCTTTACCGAGCTGGTCGAACAGATCCTCGCGCCGGTGGGCGTAGAGCATGAGCTGACCTACAACCGGGGTGTGCCCCCTGTGCTTAACGACGACGTCGCCACCGCCCTGCTTGCCTCCGCCGCCCAATCCATCGACCCGCAGGCCGTCGTGCAAGCCCCGCAGTCCTCCGGCGGCGAGGACTTTTCCTGGTACCTAGAAAAGGTCCCAGGTTCCATGGCACGGCTTGGCTGCTGGTCCGGCGAGGGCGAGCAGCATGACCTGCACATGGGCGATCTTATCGTGGACGAGCGGGCCATTGGCGTGGGCATCAAGCTCTTCGGTGCGGTGGTTGAGCAGTTCATAGGGGAGAATGCGGAGACAAACTAACGCGCTGAAAGGTTCTACACGTTAAACTCGTAGGCGACTTTTAAAGTGGAGCCGATAAAGGAGCAAGTGCGTGTTGAACCAGACCAAGCGAATCGTCATCATCGGCGGTGGCCCAGCAGGCTATGAGGCCGCGTTGGCAGGCGCCAAATATGGTGCAGAAATCACCATTATTGAAGACCAAGGCATGGGTGGTAACAGCGTTATCTTGGACTGCGTTCCCTCCAAGTCCTTTATCGCTGGCGCCAATATTAAGACCGACCTGCGCCGCGCCGAGGATATGAAGCTCAACGAGGGCATTGGCCAAGCCGACCTATCGCTCACCGCGCTGAATAAGCGTGTGCTGGACCTGGCAAGCAAGCAGTCTTCCGATATTCGCGCCACCGTGGAATCCTTGGGCGCCCGCGTTATCGATGGCCGCGGCTACTTCCCAGAGGATCAGGAAGCCGATGCCTTCGGCGGCCATAAGGTCACTGCCGTATTCAACGAGGACGGCCACGAAGAAACCATTAACGCAGACCTCGTCTTGGTAGCTACCGGCGCCACCCCTCGCATTCTGCCGGGCGCGCAGCCAGACGGCGAGCGCATCCTCACCTGGCAGCAGGTATACAACCTCACCGAGCTTCCTGAGCACCTCATCGTCGTCGGCTCCGGCGTGACCGGCGCCGAGTTCGTCTCCGCCTTCGCTGAGCTGGGCGTGAAGGTCACCATGGTTGCTTCCCGTGACCGCATTTTGCCGCATGACGACGCCGACGCGGCCGACGTCCTCGAGACCGTGCTGAGCGAGCGCGGTGTGGAACTGGAAAAGAACTGCCGCGTGGAAACCGTCAACCGCACCGAGGACGGCAACGTCCTAGTCACCACGCAGGACGGCCGCGAAATCACCGGCTCCCACGTCATCATGTCCATCGGCTCCATCCCGAATACCCAGGACCTCAAGCTGGAGAATGTCGGCGTGGAAACCGCCAAGTCCGGCCACATTCAGGTCGACCGCGTCTCCCGCACCAATATTGCCGGTATCTACGCCGCTGGCGACTGCTCTGACCTCTTCCCGCTGGCATCTGTTGCCGCAATGCAGGGCCGCGTAGCCATGTACCACGCACTTGGCGAGGGCGTTTCCCCGCTGCGCTTGAAGACCGTGGCCAACGCCGTCTTCACCCGACCGGAAATCGCCGCCGTCGGTTTTACCCAGGCAGAGATTGAGGCCGGCGAAGTCGCCGCCCGCACCATCACCATGCCGCTTAATACCAACCCGCGCGCCAAGATGCGTTCCCTGCAGCACGGCTTTGTCAAGCTCTTCTGCCGCGCCACCTCTGGCCGCGTTATCGGCGGCGTCATCGTCGCGCCGACCGCCTCCGAGCTCATCCTGCCCATCGCCATGGCGGTGACGAACCAGCTCACCGTGAACCAGCTGGCCGATTCCTTCGCCGTATACCCGTCCCTGTCGGGCACCATCACCGAGGCTGCGCGACGCCTCGTTGCCCACGACGATTTGGAGTAAACCACACCGTTTCCGCCACTAGTACAGCGGCAGCGTATGACAAGAATTCCCCCGGCTCCAGAGACTGCAGTCTTCTTGGAGGCGGGGGAATCGGTGCATTTAACACCGGGGCAGGTTAAGGCTGGATGCGCCGCGCGAGCAGGTGAATTGCTGCGGTGCAGATCAGGGCAGCTAAACCAGCGAAGAAGAACATGCCGGGCCAGGGTGCGCCGATTTCTGCAGCTCCAAATGATTCTACGAGCGTGATGAGAATGCCATCCGCTAGGAATAGGCCAATGATGATGCCGGCGATAAGTAGCAGCCGAACAAACAGGGAGCTTTGGTTTGCGCTACTGACCACCACACCGATGAGCGCGCCAACGTATCCGGTAATGAGGTGGCCACAGGCGAAGCTACCGAAGGTTGCTGCATAGCAGAAAGGAAGGCTGGCTTCGACTGTGCCGGGGGTGATTGCCCACGAAGAATTCGCATACGCACCCGATTGCAGTGCGATGTAGTAAGCGGTCCAAGCGACGGCACCAAAAATGAGCGCGGCTAGCCACAGAGTCGCGTGCATGCTGGTAAGCCATTGCCGGGGGTGCATCCCTAGGCCGCGCAAGGAACGGTATTCGGTTGCGGCGAAGGCACAATAGAGTCCCCACATGAAGACTGCGAATATTCCCCAGCCGGTCGGATTGGCACCGAGGGTAGAAGGATCACTGGGGACGGCATACGGGAGAACCCACAGCAACACGACGATGATGCTTATGACGGTGAGCGCCTTGGTGGCGTTGAGATTAAAGGTCTTGAGTGTCTGCATGGCTAGGACTCCTCTTGTGAGGTGCGGGTGGATTCGTGGGCGCGGGAGACAAGGGAATCAATGAGTTGGCCGTCGTCGAGGTAGGAGACGGTGACCTGGGCGGCGGCTGCGGTATCGGCAGGGAACGGGGCCGGGCACCAGGCGTGCACCTTGGATGTGGAGCCAAGGGAGGAATGGTGGAGGGGGAGGGCGTCGGCAAGCGCGAGTGCTTGCTCCACGTCCTTGGTGCTGCCGCTTATAACGGGGTAGTGCGGCCGTTGGGACTCCAGGGCGGTGGGCTTATTGACCGTGCCGTCGTGCACGGTAATGACGTGGTCAACCAGGCCGACGAGGTCTTCGGCGCGGTGGGAAGAAAGCACCAGCAGCCAGTCCGGGGTGCTGGAGGCGTGGGCGATAATGAGCTCGCGCAGGCGCGTGCGCGTTGGCGCGTCCAAGCCATTGAAAGGCTCGTCGAGGAGGGTGACCGGCGTGCGCGCAGCCAGGGCAGTGGCACAGGCAACCAATTGGCGCTGGCCGGTGCTCAAGGCGCGGTTTCTGCTGCGCTTATCGACGCCCACCTTATCCAACAGCTCCTCCGCATACCCCACGTCGAATCCCGCGCGCACATGCTGTGCGGCGCGCAGGTGCTGGGCCACGGTGGAACCGGCGAGCAAGATATCGGCGCCGGTGCGCGCAATCGCTACCTGTGAGGTATCGATGCTGCCCTTTGCGGGCAGGAACCCTGCTACTGTGCGCAAGAGCGTGGTCTTGCCCGCGCCATTGGGTCCGATTAGCCCATACATGCCGGCGGTGAGCTCTAGGTGTGGTACGTGCAGGCGGCGCTTGCAGCTGACATTGTGCATCTTAAGGTGCGTCATGGTGGTCTCCTTCGGCTTCGATGAGGTCGGCGATATCGCTGGCGCTTAAGCCCAGCGCGGCTCCTTCCTTGAGAAGCGGAACGATGAAATCTTCCCTAAGGGCTTCTTGGCGTTGGTGGCGGACGTTGTCGCGCGCGCCTTCGCGCACAAACATGCCCAAACCGCGCCGCTTTTCCAGCAGGCCCTCCTCGAAGAGGACGGTTAGTGCCTTTGCAGAGGTAGTTGGGTTAACGGAGTGGAAAGCCGAAAGCTCATTGGTGCTGGGGGCGCGTTCGCCCTCGGCGAGCTCACCGGAAATAATCATGTCCCTGATTCCTCCTGCTAGTTGCTGATAAATGGGCCGGGTATCGCTCATGGTGCGGCCTCTCGTACATGCGGCATATGATTCCTTCCGTGGTGTATGGGTTTACCACCTATGTGGGTAACCATATAGCCGGGAAGGCGTTCGGTCAACAACGGTTTACTTGGGCACGCAGGTGTCCCCGCTGCATATTTTGTTGAGGCAAAAATTTGCAGGATTTACAGACCGGCTAACCCTGTTATTACTGGTCGGTCGGCAGAAATTTCCCTTGCAACGGGTTAAGTGCTGGATAGTGTGGCAAAATCCGCTTGAAAATGGGCAGACAAGAAAGGTTTCGATCTCTAAACTGAGATACGGATCACCCAAGAGGAGGTGCTGTATCGCAGTACCTTCCGAGTTGAAAGGAACACCGAAGTGGCTAATCCCGCGCTTCCATCGTTCAAAAAGATTCTGGTAGCCAACCGCGGCGAAATCGCCGTGCGTGCATTCCGTGCTGCCTTTGAGACCGGGGCAAAGACCGTCGCGGTCTATCCTCGCGAAGACCGAAACTCCTTCCACCGCGCCTTCGCGGATGAGGCCGTCCGCATCGGCGCCGAGGGGCAGCCGGTCAAGGCATATTTGGACATTGATGAGATTATCCGCGCCGCCAAGAAGGCCGAAGCGGATGCCATTTACCCCGGCTACGGATTCCTTTCGGAGCGCGCGGATCTTGCTCGTGCGTGTGAGGACAATGGCATTAAGTTCATTGGTCCGACCCCAAGCACGTTGGACCTGACCGGTGATAAGGCTGCGGCAGTTAGTGCGGCGAAGGAAGCTGGGCTGCCGACGTTGCAGGACTCGGAGCCATCGACGGACGTCGATAAGCTGGTGGAATACTCCAAGGACTTTAACTTCCCCGTATTCGTTAAGGCTGTCGCCGGTGGCGGCGGGCGTGGCATGCGCTTCGTGGAATCCGAGGATCAGCTGCGCGAAAAGGCGGCCGAGGCTTCGCGCGAGGCGGAGGCGGCGTTCGGTGACGGCAGCGTGTACCTGGAAACCGCGGTCATCAACCCGCAGCACATCGAGGTGCAGATTCTCGCCGATAGCCAGGGCAACGTGGTGCACCTCTTCGAGCGCGACTGTTCGGTGCAGCGCCGCCACCAGAAGGTGGTAGAGATTGCGCCGGCTCCGTCGCTGGATTCTGAGCTGCGTGACCGCATTTGCCAGGATGCGGTGAAGTTCTGTGAGCACATCAATTACGAGGGCGCGGGCACCGTGGAATTCCTCGTCGATGAGCGCGGCAATCACGTCTTCATCGAGATGAACCCGCGTGTGCAGGTGGAGCACACCGTGACCGAGGAAATCACCGGCGTAGACATCGTCAAGGCCCAGATGAATATCGCGGCCGGCGCATCGCTGGAAGATATTCACCTCGCCCAAGACAAGATTTCCATCACCGGTTCTGCCCTGCAGTGTCGCATCACCACCGAGGACCCGAATAACGGCTTCCGTCCCGATACCGGCACGCTGACCGCGTATCGTTCGCCGGGCGGCGCCGGCGTGCGCCTGGACGGTGCAACGTCCGTGGGTGCTGAGGTTTCGCCCAACTTCGACTCTCTGCTGGTGAAGATGACCTGCCGTGGAGTCACTTTCGAGCAGGCCGTGCAGCGCGCCCAGCGTGCGCTCAACGAGTTCACCGTCTCCGGCGTGGCCACCAATATCGGCTTCCTGCGCGCCCTGCTGCGCGAACCGGACTTCACTCAGACCCGCGTGGACACCGGATTCATCAACGCACACCCGCACCTGCTCAAGGCTCCGCCGGCAGTCGACGAATCTGGTCGCATCCTCGAGTACATCGCAGAGACCACCGTTAATAAGCCCAACGGTAAGCGTCCGACGGCTCTGCGTCCGTTTGATAAGCTCCCTGAGCTGGACCTTTCCGAGCCGCTCCCGCGCGGTTCCCGCGATGACCTGCTCGAGTTTGGCCCGCAAAAGTGGGCGGAGAAGATCCGCCAGCAGAATGCGCTGATGGTTACGGATACCACCTTCCGCGACGCTCACCAGTCCCTGCTTGCTACCCGCGTGCGTAGTACCGCCCTGGTTTCTGCAGCCGAAGCCGTAGCCCGCATGACCCCGAACCTGTTCTCGGTCGAGGCTTGGGGTGGTGCGACTTATGACGTCGCCATGCGCTTCCTCCACGAGGACCCTTGGGTCCGCCTGGATATGCTGCGCGAGGCTATGCCGAACCAGAACATCCAGATGCTCCTGCGCGGACGCAATACCGTGGGCTATACCCCGTACCCAGACTCGGTCTGCCGCGGCTTTGTCCAGGAAGCAGCCAAGTCCGGCGTGGACGTCTTCCGTATTTTCGATGCACTTAACGACGTCTCCCAGATGCGCCCCGCCATCGATGCCGTCCTCGAGACCAATACCACCGTTGCTGAGGTGGCCATGGCGTACTCCGGTGACCTTTCCTCTCCGAGCGAGAACCTGTACACGCTGGATTACTACCTCAAGCTGGCCGAGCAGATTGTAGAGTCCGGAGCCCATATCCTTGCCATCAAGGATATGGCTGGTCTGCTCCGCCCTGAGGCTGCTTCCAAGCTGGTTATGGCGCTGCGCAAGGAATTCGACCTGCCGGTGCACGTGCACACGCACGATACCGCGGGCGGCCAGATGGCAACCTACTATGCGGCCGCCTTGTCCGGTGCCGACATCGTCGACGGCGCCTCCGCGCCGTTGGCCGGTACCACCTCGCAGCCGTCGCTGTCCGCCCTTATTGCAGCATTCTCTCAGTCCAAGCGCGATACCGGCATCGACCTGCAGGCCGTATCGGATCTCGAGCCCTACTGGGAGGCTGTGCGTCAGCTCTACGCCCCGTTTGAAAACGGTATCCCTGGCCCGACCGGTCGCGTGTACAAGCACGAGATTCCAGGCGGCCAGCTGTCCAACCTGCGTGCCCAAGCCGCTGCCCTTGGCTTGGCGGACCGATTCGAGGTCATCGAGGACACCTACGCAGCAGTCAATGAGATGCTGGGTCGCCCGACCAAGGTCACCCCATCCTCCAAGGTCGTGGGCGACCTCGCCCTTCACCTTGTCGGTGCAGGCGTAGACCCGAAGGACTTCGCTGCCAACCCGACCAAGTTCGATATTCCGGACTCGGTCAACCAGTTCCTCCGCGGCCAGCTCGGTACCCCTCCGGGCGGTTGGCCGGAGCTGCGCGATAAGGTGCTCGATGGCCGCGAGGAAACCGGCGCCCAGGTGAGCGAGGTCCCTGCGGAAGAACAGCCGCATCTGGAATCCGATAATTCAGATGAGCGCCGCGCCAGCCTGAACCGCCTCCTGTTCCCGAAGCAGTTCGAGGAATTCAACGAGTTCCGCCGCAAGTACGGCAACACTGAGGCGCTGACGGATACCACCTTCTTCTACGGTCTTACCGAAGGCGAAGAAAAGGTCGTCCACTATTTCCCAGAGGACTCCACCGATCGCGCTGACCTCAAGCAGGTCGTGGTGCGCCTCGACGCCGTGGGTGAGCCGGACGAAAAGGGCATGCGTAACGTGGTTCTCAACGTCAACGGTCAGATCCGCCCGATGAAGGTCCGCGACGAGAACGCCGAATCCACGGTCGCTACCGTCGAAAAGGCCGACCCTTCCAACGAGGGCCATGTCGCCGCACCATTCGCCGGCGTGGTCAACCCCACCGCCAAGCCTGGCGACGAGGTTAAGGCCGGCGATCAAATCGCCGTCATTGAGGCAATGAAGATGGAAGCCTCCATCTCCGCTACCAAGGATGGCGTGGTCGAGCGCGTGGCCATCGGCCAGGCCACCAAGGTGGAAGGCGGCGACCTCATCGCCGTCATCAACTAACTGACGCACGCCAGCGCCCCGCTTCCTAAACCTCTAGGAAGCGGGGCGCTGTGCTATCTGCAGGCGGCTTTCGCGACTTTCGTCCATATAAACCACCAAAACCGTCGACGAAATCGGTGGTTTATATGGACGAGAATCTTGATTCAGCGGGGAGGGCTAAAATTTTCAGCCTAGTAGGAAAGGTAGCGCTATTGAGCCGACTAGAACCAGAAGCGTGATGATGAGGAATGCCTTGGCCTGCCAGCGGGCGAAGTTGAACGACATGCCGGTGCCGAAGCGCTTATCCACTAGTACCGCCGGATCCTCCGGGTTGTAGTACATAACGCCCCATTTATAGAGGTGGTCATTGTCCGGTGATTCTTTGTCTTCATCGGGAAAGCGGATTCCACGCAGTTGCTCGGATAATTGAGATTGCTTGTAGAGAAGAAGCGCAACCAGTCCGATGCTGCCACCGATGGTAAGCACCAACATCGTGATAATGGCGGCGCCATTAAACCGCTGAAATTGCGGTACAGGGCCGGTTACTTGCGTGAAGGCCATGCCGGCACACATGAGCAGGGTGAGAACTCCCATGACGGTATTCGTGAAGGCGAGGTTGGCCTCGTTGCGCAGCCGAGCTTTAATGCTGCGTTCTGAACGTGGGGATACCTCACTATGTGCGATAAAAGAGCAGATGATGGCGAAAAGTAAGAGCGTTCCTAAGGTGATGAAGGAGATAGAAAATACGCTGCCGATATTCTTTTCGCTCCAATTATCCGCCTCCATGGAAGAATTCCAGTGCACTGGAACGGGGTCAGGAATATCGGACCAGTGGGAAGCGACGATGATGGCACCAGCCGCGATACACAACAGCGAGGCGAGCATTGTTATCCACGGAAAAGTCGGCGTGGGGATGCCTGCGAATTCGGGTGTGCCATTGGCGGTGGTGGAAACACGAGCAGCGATGGTGGT
Organism: Corynebacterium tuberculostearicum; assembly: GCF_022347235.1. Classification (GTDB taxonomy): domain Bacteria; phylum Actinomycetota; class Actinomycetes; order Mycobacteriales; family Mycobacteriaceae; genus Corynebacterium; species Corynebacterium tuberculostearicum_F. The sequence continues at coordinate 161,954 of NZ_JAKRDX010000004.1, read as the reverse complement.
TTCGACCTCGTCGAACCAATCGCCGGTCTTTTTCGCCGCGATGATGCGGCGGCGTTGAGAGATGTAGGCCCACAAGCCGCCGAGCGTTACCAAGAGGGACGGTACGGCGGCGAGGAGTGGCAACTTCCAGGCAAAGAGGGACAGAATTGTTGCCGCGATGCCGCAGCCCCAAGTACGTACCTTGTATCCAGCAAGCGCAGAGGTAACTGCACTATCGGAAAGGTAGGCCTTTGGCACGCGCACACCGAGCGGTGTGCCGGGCGAGGCAAGGGAAGGGGCTTTGGCCATAATCCAAGTAATTGCGAGAGTTGTGGCGGCCATTAAAAGGGCGAAAATCATGAGGATACTTCCAAGTGTTTAAGAGTGGAGCTGAGGTGGGTGTGGAGCTCATCTGGGCTAAAGCCTTGGGCACGGGCGAGCGCGACTACTCGGCCTAATTGCTCAGCTAGTTGCCTTTCTTGAGCCTCGGTGTGAGCGCCGGGTCTGACGATGGAGCCGGAACGCCCGGCAGTTTCAACGAGGCCGTCAGAGACCAAGAGGTCGTACGCCTTCTTCACGGTGGCCGGGTTGATGCCTATGTCTTTGGCGACGCGGCGGACAGGGTCTAGCTTGTCGCCATCAGAGAGCTGGCCGCGAGCTATGGCCAGTACTAATTCATCGTGGATTTGTTGGAAGACGGGGACATCTGAATCGGGGTTGAGGTTAATGAACATCTGTCACCTCCAATCTTTATTCTGTATTACTTATAGTAACACAAACTGTGTTATGTGAAGTAATACAGAATAAAGCTCAAAAGAAATCCCCAGGTATGTGCAACTTATTGAAGTGACGTACCTGGGGAAAGCGCAGGGCGACTAGAAAAAGAGGATTACAGCTATGGCCGCAATGCCGTAGCCACCGCGCAGGAAGTAACCGAAGACTTCGGGGGAGAATGAAGCACCGAATCCGCCGGTGTCGATGATGTTCATAGTGGTCACTCGCGCTGGGCGGGAGCGCTTGAAAGAGGCATAGGTAAGTCCTAAACAGCACGCGGCGAGTACGAGTACAGGCAGCTTCCACACGGCGGCGATGAAGGCGGTGCCGAGTACCGCGGTAACAGCGGTCGCGGCCAAAGGCAGCCCCCAGTCGGGCCAAGCACCATTGATGATGCGGCCAAAGGATGCGGCGCGGCCGGTGGCTGCGCCGACGATGGTCCATGCGGCAGCGAATCCCATGAGCGCCAGGCTGCCGAGTTGTGGGACAAGGCCTAGGGTGAGGCCGATGACAGCTACCGCGCCGAGCGGGATGTACCAGCGGCGGTATAGGCGCCGGAAAAAGAGGCGGCTGGGCGACGCCGTGGCGCGCGATCTGGGGCGCAGGCGGGCCGACTGGGAGGCAATGGCATCGGCAGAAACCTCAGAATCCAGCAGTCCAAAGGAGGACGAGCTGACGGCACGGGTGCGGCCCGCGCGAAGAAGCGAGGCGAGGTCGAAGGAACGCCAGCCGAGCGCTATGCGCAGCAAGGGGAGGGCCATCGCCGCATAGAGCGGAAGGCGCAGCGACGCGCACAGGGCTAGGCCGAGGAGGCTCACGCCGGCGAGCTGGGCAATGGACAGCTTATCGACGCCCCGCATACGCCCCCGCGGCCTATCCACATAGACCCACCGGCTGAGCGAAAGGCTGCGCAGCGGATAGAGCGCTTCAAGAAGAACGATGAGGGCGAGGGAGCCGACCCCAGCGCCGATGGTCGCGGTGGCGGGCAGGGCCGCGGCTGTGCGCTGCGCGAGCGAGGGCAAAACCTCGGCGGCATTCTGCCAAGCGTAAACACTGACGCTCGCGATGAGCGCCGCTATAAAGGCGTAATAGAGGGCTGAGGAGGCTGTGGACAGAAGCTTCATGAAATCTCCACCACCTCGTCGCAGGCATCGAAGATGGCCGGGGAGTGGGAGGCCAGCACTACACAGCGGCCCTCGGCGGCGAGGTGGCGCAGCTCCTCGGCCAAGAAGGCGGTCCAGGTGTGGTCAAGGTGGCGCTCGGGTTCGTCGATAAGCAGGGCCTTGGCCGGCTGATAGAGCTGGGCGGCGAGGTAGACGCGTTGGCGCTGGCCAGAAGAAAGGTCGCTGACCGCGGAGTTCCGGATGGCGTCGTCGATAGCCCAGAGCTCATGGACCTCGGCAAAGTCCACGCCGGAGCGGCGCGAAAGCAGGGTGAAGTGTTCGCCGACGGTGAGGTCGGGCAAGAAGACCGGATCCGAAACTGCGATGACGGAGCCGGCGGCCTCTGCGCTGCCGGGTGCGGCACCGTCGATGGAGACGGTGCCTTTCAGCGGGGCAATTTCGCCACTCAAGGTCTGCAGCAGCGTAGATTTACCCGCACCATTGGGGCCCTTCAAGCCGTATACGCGCCCGGCGTCGAAGGTGCGACTCAGCTGCCCCAAAGCGGTGGAATGTCCATAAGTTGCATCTATTTTCAGCATCGTAGCTAGGTTAGCAGGAGGGCGGCCGAGCATAGGGACGAGCTAGAAGCGGCGGAAGAACTTACCGGGGGTGAGCTCTTCAAATCCGGGCAAGGGCTCAGCGGAAGAGATGCCGGGGGCAGTCTGCTCGGCCGCGAGGTCGATGGCGTTGGCAATAAGCAACTCGCGGGCGGCGGGGTCATCGCTGGAGACGATGAGCTCGGGAATGTCTTCGGGGTCGAAGGGGGTGAGCCAGGTGGCGTCGTCAAGCGGGTGCGCCGAGGGATCGCCCAAGAAAGCTGGGCCTTTGTCGGCGGCGGGGTAGTAGCGCAGGAGCGCGGCGCCGCGGGGAGCAACGGTGGGGTCCTCGTTGGCGGTCATGGGCAGGGCGATGACCCCGCCGTCCACGATGGGGGACCAGTCCGCGATAGAAGAAGGGAAGAGGCTCGCCAGATAGTCGCGGTCCTCTTCCTTGGCCAAGCGCACGCCGAGAGAAGAATCAGTCATTCTTCCAAGGCTAGCGGGGCAGGCTACTTGATTTCCAGCAGTACGCTGCCCTTGGTGGTAGAAGCGCCTGCTTCCACTGCCAAGCCGGTAACGGTGCCGGCCTTATGTGCCTTGACGGGGTTTTCCATCTTCATGGCCTCGAGCACGAGGAGGACCTCGCCCTCGGTGACCTCTTGGCCTTCTTCGACGTTGACCTTGATGACCGTGCCCTGCATTGGGGAGGTAACGGCGTCGCCGGATACGGCGGCCTTGGCGCCAGAGCCCTTGCGCTTCTTCTTTTTGCGTGGGGTTCCATTGGTGCCGAAGGAGGCGGGGAGGGCAACCTCGATGCGGCGGCCGTCAATTTCCACGGTGTGCACCTGGGAAGGCTCGGCCTCGGCGGCTTCGGCATCGGTGGACTCATCGTGGGCGGGAAGCTGGTTATCCCATTCCTCTTCGATCCACTTGGTGTAGACACGGAAGTTGCCGTCTTCTGCAGCGAAGGCGGGGTCAGCAACGACAGCCTGGTCAAACGGGATAACGGTGGGCAGGCCCTCCACCGTGTACTCGGACAGGGCGCGGGCGGAGCGACGCAGCGCGGTCTCGCGGTCTGGGCCCCAAACGATGAGCTTGGCCAGCATGGAATCGAATTGGCCGCCAATAACGGAGCCCTGGACGACGCCGGAATCAACGCGCACGCCCGGACCTGCTGGCTCGGAGTACTTCACGATGGTGCCAGGGGCTGGCATGAAGTTCGCCGCGGCATCCTCGCCGTTGATGCGGAACTCGAAGGCGTGGCCACGCGGGGTGGGGTCTTCCTTGAGCGAGAGCTCGTGGCCCTCAGCGATACGGAATTGCTCGCGCACGAGATCGAGGCCCGTAGTTTCCTCGGAAACTGGGTGCTCCACCTGCAGGCGGGTATTGACCTCTAGGAAGGAAATGAGACCATCGGCTCCCACCAGGTATTCCACGGTGCCTGCGCCGTAGTAGCCGGCCTCGCGGCAGATGCGCTTGGCGGACTCGTGGATGGAGGCGCGCTGCTCATCGGTGAGGAAAGGAGCCGGGGCTTCTTCGACCAGCTTTTGGAAGCGGCGCTGCAGGGAGCAATCGCGCGTGCCGACGACGACTACGTTGCCGTGCTTATCCGCCAGTACCTGGGCCTCGACGTGGCGGGCTCGGTCCAGGTAACGCTCTACGAAGCACTCGCCGCGGCCGAAGGCGGAGGTGGCCTCACGGGTGGCGGATTCAAAAAGCTCGGGGATTTCCTCTGCGGAGTAGGCCACCTTCATGCCGCGGCCGCCGCCGCCGAAGGCAGCCTTGATGGCTACGGGCAGGCCGTATTCCATGGCGAAGGACTGCACCTCATCGGCGCCGGCTACCGGATCTTTGGTGCCTGGGGCCATGGGGGCTTCGGCACGCTCGGCGATGTGCCGCGCGGTGACCTTATCGCCCAAGTCACGGATGGACTCGGGGGAGGGGCCGATCCAGGTCAGGCCGGCGTCGATGACGGCCTGGGCAAAGTCGGCGTTTTCAGACAAGAAGCCATAGCCAGGGTGGATGGCATCGGCGCCGGACTTTTCTGCGGCGTCCAGAATCTTGTCAAAGACGAGGTAGGACTCGGCAGAAGTGGTGCCGCCGAGGGCAAAGGCTTCGTCGGCAAGCGAGGCAAAAGGTGCCTGGGCGTCTGGCTCGGCGTAGACGGCGACGGAGGCAATGCCAGCGTCGCGGGCCGCGCGGATCACGCGAACGGCGATCTCACCGCGGTTAGCCACGAGAACCTTAGAGATCTTTTTGGTTTCTACTGCCACGGCAGCAACCTCCTGAACACATTAGGTTGAATACGCAATCTATTCTTGCACACAAAAGCATGAGTTAATTTTCACGCACGCGAGTGGGGATGTTTCTGAACAAAAATAAACCCACATCCATGCCGGATATGGGTTTATGTGGCGAAACCGAAAAAGTTAACGCTCAATCGGCATTTTCACCATATTGCCCCACTCAGACCACGAACCATCGTAGACCTGCGTCTTTGTGAATCCCAAAAGATGCGTCAACACAAACCAGGTGTGCGCGGCCTGCGCGCCCACGTGGGAGTAGAGGATCGTTGCAGATTCAGGCTCCAACATTCCGTAATTAACCTTGAGCTCCTCGGCCGAGCGGAAGCAGGAGTTGGGATAGTTGGAACGGTCCCACTCGAGGTTGATGGCGCCGGGGATGTGGCCGTGGCGCATGGTGGTGCCGTAGGCGGAATCGCCATTGGGATCGTGCTCGGTGGCCTCGCCCGCAAACTCCTCTGGGGAGCGGGTATCCACGAGCGCTCCTTCGGACTCGCGTACCTGGTCTACGAAGGCACGCAGGACGGAATCATCGCGGCTTACCTCGGGGTATTCGGATTCGGGGAAGTCCGGCACCATGAAGGAAGTATCGCGTTCCTCGGCCATCCAGGCATTGCGGCCACCATCGAGCAGGCGAACATCCTTGTGGCCAAAGAGGGTAAATACCCACAGGGCGTAGGCGGCCCACCAATTGGACTTATCGCCATACAGGACAATCGTATCGTCGGCATTAATGCCCTTATCCCGCATCAAGGCAGTGAACTCTTTGCCATCGATGAAATCGCGAGTAAGTGGGCTCAGTAGTTCCGTGCGGAAGTTGATGCGGGTGGCGGTGGGGATATGGCCAATGTCATAGAGGAGCGAGTCTTCATCGACCTCAATGACGCGCAGGCCCTTGATGCCTAGGCGTGCGGACAGCCACGGTGCAGACACGAGGCGCTCGGGGTGTGCGTATTCCTGAAATGGGGGATAGGGATCAACGTCAGCCACTGTCCGCCTGCCTTTCCTATAAGGGTTAGTAATTTGCTCCCACCACTTTAACCCGAATTTTCCCGTGGTGATCACCCGGGGATCATTCCTGTGGTGTGCGATACAGGGCTCGGCCGGGAAATAGGGGCGCCGGCCGACGGGGTTAGGCGGAGGGGGCAGTTGGCCGCGCGGGGGAGGAAAAGCTGGGATAAACTTGGGATATGGTGCGAAAACGTGCTATGAACACCACCTAAGAAGGGAACTGCTAGTGCACAAGGCAATCGTTGTATTTGAGGTAGAGGGCGGCTCCGATAAAGGCGCAGATGGTCACCGTAAGGACACCATGCCGATCGTCAACGCGATCAAGGAACAAGGCTGGGATGCGGAGGTCATCTACTTCCACCCAGACAAGGCAGAGGAAATCTACGCCCAGGTTTCTGAAAACTTTGATGCTTATATCTCTCGCGTGAACCCAGGCAATATCCCCGGTGGCGAAAAGGGCTACTTCCAAATGCTCACCAAGCTGGCAGATGCCGGCCTGGTAGGCATGTCCACTCCGGCGGACATGATGGCCTACGGCGCCAAGGATGCACTGGTCAAGCTCAATGACACCCCGCTGGTGCCGGACGATACTGCCGCGTACTACGAGGTAGAAGAGCTGCACAATACTTTCCCCACCTCGCTGTCTTATGGCGAGCGTGTACTCAAGCAAAACCGCGGTTCCACCGGTGAGGGCATCTGGCGCGTGCGCCTCGCGGACCAGGAGCTTGCCCAGTCCGTAGAACCGGGCACCGCGCTCCCGCTCGATACCGCCCTGAAGTGCACCGAGGCAGTAGACAATCAGACCCACGACTATAAGCTGGGCGCCTTCATGGACTTCTGTGACCAGTACATTGAGGGCGATAACGGCATGCTGGTGGACATGCGTTTTATGCCGCGCATTGTGGAGGGCGAAATCCGCATTCTCCTCGTGGGCGATGAGCCGGTATTCATCGTGCACAAGAAGCCAGCAGAAGGCGGCGACAACTTCTCTGCCACGCTCTTCTCCGGCGCAAAGTACACCTACGATAAGCCGGAGTCTTGGCCGGAGTTGCTCGAGATGTTCGAGAAGGCTCGCCCCGTTATCGCAGAAAAGCTCGGCGATACCAAGGACGTTCCGCTGATTTGGACCGCGGACTTCATGCTTGACGATGCCCCGGATGGCACCGACACCTATGTCCTCGGCGAGATCAACTGTTCCTGCGTTGGCTTCACTTCCGAACTAGACATGGGCATCCAAGAAAAGGTTGCCGCCGAGGCGATTCGTCGCGTTCAGGACGCGAACGCCTAGCGCACGCTGTATTCTGCCAAGTGGCCCCACGGGTGACCGTGGGGCCTTTTCCTACCATCCCCTAAAGCATTTTCTAAGGACCAGATTATGGCTGATAATGATTTCAACTCCGACGGGTTCCCGAAGGATTTTTCTCCGCGCGATTTTTCCGAGACCCCGCAGCACAGCGCCGAGGACGCGGCGAAAAGCGCTGGGGTCACCGGCGCCTCCGAGGTGAACGAGACCAAGGAATTCGGCTCTACCGATGCCAAGGAGACGAAGCCTTTCGGCCACACCGAGAAGCCTGGTAAGTCTGGAAATTCGAGTGACCTTTCCTCCCCGAAGCCGAGCGCGGAGGGCAACTCCTCTGACTTCTGGGCCTCTTCGAAGTCCTCCACCCCAAGCGAGGGCGCTGCTTCCCGTGCGCATAATCCATTTACGGATTCGGCGTCGTCGGACGCTGCTGCGAACGGCAACCAATTCGGTTCCGCCCAGTCCGCTAGCGATCAGCCGGTTTTCGGCGGCTATACCCAGCAGCAGGGCACGAGCCAGGGATTCGGACAGTTCCCGCCAGCAGGTGAAGCTTCTGCCGATTCTGGCCAGACTCTTGGTGATAAGAAGAGCCAGATGAGTGACACCCTCAAGGGCTTGGGCAAGAAGGACGGCCTATTGGGCGGGCTCTTTGAGTTCGAGTTTAAGCACTTCCTGACCCTCACCCACGTGAAGGAAATCTACAAGGTCGCCATGATTCTTGGTGGCATCATGTGGATCCTTCACCTTCTCGGTGCCTTCTTATTCGCCACCGGCATGGGCATTTATGGCATTCAGGAAGATTCCGCGTCCGCCATCTTCGGAAGCATTTTTGCCTTCATCTTCCTGGCGGTACTGAGCACTGTCATCTACTACGCAATCATGGTTGCCATCAGGCTATTCCTGGAAGCCATGGTGGCGAACGTGCGCATTGCGCAAAACACCGGCGACATCCTGGACAAGATGGACTAGCACCGTCATGAGCTGATTGCTCAATTAAGCGAGCAACGACGAGCGCCCCAGCGAAATTCCGCTGGGGCGCATTGTATTGCAGGCCCGGGCGATTAAATGCCGGCCTAAAAGTTAGTCGTAGGTGCCCAGCTGGTAGCTGGGAAGGTCAACCCACATTTTGTTGAATTCCTCGACTTCACCAGACACCGGTTCAAGGGAATCGCCCTGTGCCTGCAGGCGCACGGTGTGGTGGGCGGTAATACCCTCTGCGGTGGTGCGGCTGCGCTCTCCCCACGTGAAATCGACCTCGTTGTCTGAGACCGGGGTGATGCTCTCTACCTTATCGAAGACGGACATGTCCTTGGCCGGAGCGCCATTGACGTAGAAGGCTATGCCATCAGCAATCGAAGCGCCGGTGCCCGCCGGACCGTTCAAGTCACCCATTGAGCCGCGGAAGATGATCCAGCTAATCGTGGCGCACGGGTCATAGGAGTTATCGATATCGGCGATCCAGTAATTGAAATCACTGCCATCATCGGCGGGCATGCGCCCGGGAGCCGTGCCAGAGGCGTAGACCTTGCGCGGGTCGTTGGGCAGCTCCGTGCACTCGCTGTCCTTGGCCTTATCCTGCTGCTGCGTGGTTTCCTCCTCGCCCCCGTCGGTGGACTCGGACGGGGAGGGTGCTGCAGCGGAATCCGCATCCTCCCCGCCGGAGGATTCATCCTCGGCAGGTGCTTGGCTGGAAAAGACCGGCTCTGGGGAGGAAGAAGAATCCTCCTGAGCACCGCAGGCGCTTAGCGCGAGCGGCAGGGTAGTAGCAAGCAATACGGCGGCGGAGAAGCGGCGTAGGCAGCGTGGTGTCACGGCAGGCATGCGGGAACTCCAGGATTAGTCGAGGAGGGTAGCGACGCTGTCTGGGTCGGCGTCGGAAAGCATCTGGCGAATGCGGTCGTACTCGTCGTCCTCGCCGATGGCCTTGGCTGCGTGGCCGAGCGCGGCGATGGCGCGTAGGACACCCTGGTTCGGTTCATGGGAGAAGGGGACAGGGCCCCAACCCTTCCAACCATTGCCACGCAGGCGGTCGAGGCTGCGGTGGTAGCCCGTGCGCGCGTAGGCGTAGGCGGTGATGAAAGCGGCCGGCTCGGAGCCTTCCTGCTTCTTGAGCTCCTGCTCCGCCAGGAGCGCCCATAGCAGCGGGGAATCGGGGTGGGCAACAATGCCGGCGGCGAGATCCGAGGTGGACTCTGCGCCGGGATCGGCCGGCAGCTCAATGGGTTTTGGGGCAAGCATGTCTTTCATTTCCATGCCACCCCACTGTAGCGACGCCGGCGCGCTGCTACCAGAAATCGGAGACGTTCAGCTCAAAGGCATAGAGCGCGCGGCGCACCACCGGCAGCGATAGCCCGATAACGGAGGAAGGATCGCCCTCGATGCGGTCAATGAACCAGCCGCCCATGGCCTCCAAGGTAAAGGCGCCGGCGCAGTGGAGAGGCTCGCCGGAGTAGGCATATGCTGCGATATCGGCCTCGCTGGCCTGGGCAAAGTGCACCGTGGTGGTGGATGTTTCCACATGGCGCTTATTGCCAAAGATGAGGCAGTGGCCGGTAAGCAGCTCGGCTGTGCGGCCGGCTTGCTGGTGCCAGCGCTCGATGGTGGCTTCCTCGGTATGGGGCTTGCCTTGTAGCTCGCCGTCGAGCAGCAGCATGGAATCGCCGCCGATGACGGGCTCGGTGGGGTAGCGCTCGGCCACCTTTTCGGCCTTGGCGGTGGCTAAGGCTGCCACGATATCGGCCGGTGGGTGGCCCGCAAGCGAGGCTTCGAGGGAGCGCTCGTCTATATCGGCCGGCTCTAAAACGGGCTCCACGCCCGCGCCGCGCAGGATAGACGCGCGCGAGGGTGATTGGGAGGCAAGGATAAGCCGCATTAGAAGTACCGCACGGTATGGAAGGCGGAGGGGTTGTAGACGCGCTGCGCGCCAAAGCGCTCGAAGCGCTCGGCTGGGTTGCCCCATTCATTGCGCTCGCCGGTAGCGCCCGAGTGTTTTGCACTCATCTGCGCTAAGACTGTGCGCAGGGCCGCGAGCTCATCCTCGGTGGGATTGCCCTTTACTACCTTGATTTCAGGTGCAGACATGTGCCCTCCTAAACGGTTCCGTGCTTCTTCGGTACCTGGGCTACGGCCTTGCGCTCTAGCAGGCGCAGGCCTTCTACCAGGTAGTGGCGGGTTGCCGTTGGCTCGATGACATTATCGGCCAGCCCGCGCTCTGCTGCGGCATACGGGTGCAAGAAGAGCTCGTCCATCTCCTCTTCCTTGTCCTCCGAGCCATAAATGGCCAGGGAAGCTTGGGAGGCCTGGGTGACGGCAATTTCTGCGGTGGGCCAGGCGTAGACCAGATCCGCGCCGAGGTCCTTGGCGCCCATAAATACGTAGGCCGGGCCAATGGCCTTGCGGGTGATCACAGTGAGCTTTCCGACGCTCGCTTCAGCCTGCGCATAGGCAAACTTCGACGCCCTGCGCAGCAGTCCGGCCTTTTCCTCTTCCGGGGTAGGCACAAAGCCTGGGGAGTCCACGAATTCCACGATGGGGGTATTGAAGGCATCACAGGTACGCACGAAGCGTGCGGCCTTTTCTGCCGCGGCGGAGTCTAGAGCGCCGGCCAGCGCCAGCGGCTGGTTGGCAACGATGCCGACGGCGCGGCCATCGATGTAGGCAAAGCCGGTAAGGATGTTTTGTGCTGCCTCGGCAGAAAGCTCGAAGAAGGAGCCTTCATCGACGACAGCCTTGATGACATCGCTCATGTCATAGGCCTGCGCGGCGGTATCCGGGATGACGCTATTGAGATCGAAGTCCGCGACGCTACCGGCCTCCACGCGCGGCGCTTCAGCGCGGTTATTGGCGGGTAGGTAAGCCACAACGTCGCGCACGAGGGACAGAGCCTGCTTGTCATCGCTGGCCACCAAGTGGGCAGTGCCGGATTCCGCGTGGGCTGCGGCGCCGCCGAAGGTTTCCGGCTCCGCGCCGGCCACGTGGCTGGCGGCCTGGTGGAGGGCGGTGCCCTGGGTGACTACGAGGACATCGGCAAACGTTGGCGCGAACGCCGCAATGCCGCTGGTATTGCCTGCGACAACGGAAATCTGCGGGATGAGGCCCGAAGCCTGGGAGACACGCGCCATGAGGCGGGCGTATCCGGCCATGGTGACGATGCCTTCTTGTACACGCGGGCCGGTGGATTCATAGATGCCGATGATGGGCACGCCGGTCTTGATGGCGAGGTCATATATCTTGGTGAGCTTTTCGGCATAAACCTCACCCATCGTGCCATCGAAGATTTCGCCGTCCTGGCTAAAGACGCACACGCGGCGGCCGTCGATAGTGCCGTAGCCGGTGACCACGCCATCGGTATAAGGGCGGTCATGCTCGCGACCGAAGTCGGTAGAGCGGTGGCGGGCTAGCGCGTCCGTTTCCACGAAGGAGCCCTCATCGAGCAGCTGCGTCACGCGGGTGCGGGCGGCCGGCTCGCCTTCTCCCAGCGGCGCGCGGGACTCGGCGAGCTTGGCGTCCAGGTCCTCGATCTTGCCGGCGGTGGTTTTCAGGTCAGTCATAGGCCCCCACATTACTAGCGCACCCCGGTCAATGCGGAATGGAACGCTGCGGGGACGCGGTGCGGAAAATGATTGGGTGGCAAATGCCACCACAGTGTGGGCGGTGCATAAAACCTGGGAATTCCTTGGGTGGCACTAGGCCAAAGGGCCCTAATCTGGGGGTAGTTCCCACTGTAAACATTTAACGGTGCTGGGCAGGTGAGTGCCCATTATTGCACCTCAAGGTGGATAAAAGCATTAGAAAGATTTTCATTCAGCTATTGATGTGTGCCCCGTAAGCCCTTATGATTGCCTGAGTCTTCATGAATGTTTCCCCTGATTTTAACGATCTATTAAGGACGGTCTTCTGGTGATTAAAAAGGGACTGCGTTTGCTCGCACCGCTCGCCGTAGCGGCTCTCTTCACGCCAGTGGCACACGCGGGAGATGTTCCCCCGATGCCGCAGGCATATCCCATTTCCAACCTCTACAAGAGCTGCAGTGCCGCCGGCGATAATGCAGAGCGCGAATGGCGCTTTGCAGAAACCGGCCGCCGCTACATGAGCGACGGCACCCTGCAGTTTAAAAACACCACCAACCAAGAAGTGCCCTACACCGCCGAGGTAGAAACTGGTACCAATCACGAGATTGAAGCCAATTCCAAGGCCAAGCTGCCTTCCGGTTGGGACACCACCGCTAAGTCCGATATCGGTCTGAAGATGACCAACGGCTGGCGCGATAAAGAAACCTTCGGCCCAGTGAAGCTGAAGCCGGGTGAGTCCTTCCGCGTCGAGTACGGCGTGATTGAAAAGGACTTCATCTCCATGTTCGTAGGCTGCAACGATGACCGCTTGGAAAATATCCCAGGCTCTAACGTCATCCGCGGTAAGGGCCCGGCCGAGCGCTACGCCTTTGCCTACATCATCAAGGCGGACGGCTCCGTGTCCGACCTGGCCATGGAAATTCCCTCCCGTTCCCCGGGTGCAAACTCCAAGCCGATCGAGGGTAACTACACCTCTGTATCCGGCCCGAGCCTAGAGAAGATCGCCGATCCGAAGAAGGATGAGATCATGCAGCCTTCTGCGGATCTGCAGCGCGATCCCTCCTGGCCTAAGGAAGGCGATAAGTGTGAAGCCAGCGATAGCTCCTGGTACCCGCTGGACATCACCGCTGTAAAGCCGACCTACCGCAAGGCTGGTTACTCCACGGACTTCCTCAACTGGTCCAAGGGTGACTACGAGTTTGCACCGGTAACTGACTTCGTCGTTGGCGCCGAGCACGCCCCATACACCAACTGGCAGGGCAACCGCGGCGATATTCCGAAGGGCTGGCTGGAGTCCGTCGGTGCCGTAAAGCGCGCCTACATGCCGGTCGGCACCGAGCTCAAGCACGTCGACCTCAAGCCAGGCGAGCGCGTGCGTGTGGAGTATGGCACCACCATGACCCGCATTAACTACCGCGAGATTCACTGCGGCAAGAGCGGAGACTACGACCTCACCTCTAACTACAAGCAGACCTCCGCCCCGAGCGGCTTCTGGGCAGAGGCCAAGATCACCGATAAGGCCGGCAATACCCGCACCGAGGACGTCACTCCGGACGACTTCCGTGACCTGCCGGTTTCCACCCAAACCATCTACTAAACCCCACCACACCTACACAAGGAGAAAGTTCCATGTTCAAGTCCAAGATTGCTTCTACCACCGCGGCTCTTGCCGTTGCTTCCGGCCTCATCTTCGCTCCGGCCGCTAACGCCCTGCCGCAGCGCGACCTCGGCCCGGCCAACCCGACCACCATCGGTGAGCGTTGCTCCAACCCGGGTGATACCGGCCAGACCGTTGACATCAAGCGCACCTACTTCGATGGCTCCGCCGGTTCCTGGACCGTGTCCAACTACAACGATGAGCCGCTGCCCGTTACCCGTTCTATCAAGGAAACCAAAACCAAGACCTGGAATGTTTCCGCCGGCGTTGACTTCAAGCTGATGGACCTCATCAACTTCACCTTCTCCTCCAGCTACACCGATAGCCAGTCCTACGAGGTAGGCGAGCAGGTTGGTCCGTACAACATCGCTCCGGGCAAGACCGCCGTCCTGCGCGCCGGCTGGGTTGTCTCTGACTTCGAGGGCCAGAAGACCGTGTGCGGCTCCGACCACAAGTGGCAGGCCAACGGCGGCACCTTCACCGCCACCCTGCCGAAGGAGCGCCACATCGAGGTCTCCACCCGCGATAACAACGATTGGGGCTAAACGTGAGCAAGACGTCCATCGCTAGCGCCCTCGCGGCGCTGAGCCTGGTGGCCGCTCCTGTTGCCCACGCCGCTGATTTCGGTGGGGACTTTGAGCTGCCCCAGCGCTGGAACGACGACTACAAGCCAGGCACGCATTGCTCGACGCCAGGTGAAAACGGCACCTACGTCACCGCAAAGCGCCGCTGGTTCAAGCAGACCGACGCTACTAGCGTGGCAAACCGCAACGCCGAGGAAGTACCGGTCAAGCACACTGTTACCCAGGCTCGCACGCAGACCATCGAGGTCTCCGGATCCGTTGAGGGCACCGGCGAGCTGGCCAAGGTGCTGACCAAGACCTATGGCTTCAACTACGTCAGCGAGCAGCACTGGAAGCTAAACCAGGTGGTTGGCCCGTACACCTTGCCTGCGAACTCGCAGGGCAAGCTGGTATGGGGCTTTACCATGCTCGACACTGACGGTCAGGACGTGCGCTGCAACTCCGACCAGCAGTGGGAAGCCCAGGGCAAGCCGTATTCGGCTTCTGTGCCAGAAGCGCGCTACTCCGAGCTGCGCCTCGAAGACGCGCCTGAGTGGAACTAGGCCACCACAACTATTAAGCGCCCTGTCGGCCCATAAGGACCGACAGGGCGCTTTTCTCTGTGGGTTGCGCAGTGCGCCAGTAGGAGAGGAGGCTGCAGCTGCGCGCTCAGGCTTAGGCTGGCAGCCAGGCGTAGCCGTACGGCCCGAGCTCTACTGGGCCCAAGTCGATGGAGCGATCGCTGAAGTTGTGCAAGCACAGCAGATCGCCGCGCTGGTAGCCAAGGACGGCTTCCTCGCCCGTCTCTACTGGTTCGCACGGAGCGGTGCCGAGATCCGGATGGGCATGGCGCTCGGCAATCATGGAGCGAACGGTGTTGAGCAACGAGGTGGCGTCATCAAGCTGGGCGGCCACGGAGGTACCTCCCACAACCGGAAGGCGGGAAGGTGCTTTGGTGCTGAAACCAGAGTGCTCGGAATCGTCCCACTGCATTGGGGTGCGCACCGCATAGCGGTCTGGGAGCGTGGTGTCATCGAGCATGCCAATCTCATCGCCGTAGTAGATAAACGGTGCGCCCGGCAGGGTCATCAGCAGCGAGAACATGAGCTCCACCTTGCGGCGATCACCGTTCATCAGCGGCATCAGCCGGCGGGCAATGCCCACATGGGCGCGCATTTCATCATCGGGGAGGAAAGCCTCATACATTAGCTCGCGCACGTCATCGTCCACCATCTCCAGGGTGAGCTCATCGTGGTTGCGCAGGAAGGTACCCCATTGGCAGCCATCCGGCAGGGCGGGTAGTTCGTCGAGGATGGAGTAGACCGGGGTGGCGTCGGCAAGCGCCAATGCTTGGTACAACCGCGGCATAACCGGGAAGTTGAAGACCATGTGGAAGCGCTCGCCCTTGCCATAGAACTGCATGGTCTCGGCCGGAGGCTGGTTGGCCTCCGCGATGAGCACCGCGTCCGGGTAGTGGGTGTCCATGAAGGAGCGAATCTTCTCCACAAACTCGATGGTCTCCGGCAGGGACTCGCCACCCAGACCATCGCGTTCAAAGAGGTAAGCAATAGCATCAAGGCGCAGGCCGTCCAACCCCTTGTCCATCCAGAAGGACAAGATCTTGAACACTTCCTCCTGCACGGCCGGGTTATCGTAGTTCAAATCCGGCTGGTGGGAGTAGAAGCGGTGGAAGTAGTACTGGCCGCGCTGGTCATCCCATGTCCAATTGGAGGTTTCCACGTCGGTGAAAATGACACGGATTTCGGGGTAGCGCTCTGGGTCATCGCCCCAAACATAGAAATCGCCATAGGGGCCGGTGGGAGCCGTGCGGGAGGCCTGGAACCACGGGTGGTCGGAGCTGGTGTGATTGAGCGCCAGATCCGTCATAATGCGCATGCCGCGGCGGTGCAGCTGCGCAATGAGCTCTTCAAAGTCCTCCATCGTGCCGTAATCCGGATGGATGGAGTAGTAGTCCGCGATATCGTAGCCATCATCGCGCAAGGGGCTGGCATAAAACGGCGAGAGCCACAGGCAGTCCACGCCGAGCCACTGCAGGTAATCCAGCTTATCGATGACCCCGCGCAGCGTGCCTACCTCCTTATCCCCATCGGCCTTGAAGGAGCCGACGAGGGCCTGGTAGAAGACGGCATTGTGGTACCAGCTCATGAAAGGTCCTTTCTTTTCGCCCGCCAGGTCAGGTAGGTAAGGAGGCATAGGGCGCCGGCCAGGAGGCCGGGCCATAAGGCGGGGGAGTCGTGGAAGAGATTGAGTACAGCTTGGATAACCGCGAGGAGGCTAAAGAAACCGAGGAAACCTAAGGCGGTATCCCACAGCATGGCCCGGCGCATTAGGCCTTGACACCACCTGCGGTGAGACCGGCGACGATGCGGTGCTGGAAGATGAGCACCATGATGACCAATGGGATGGTCACCAATGCGCCGGCGGCCATGGTTGCAGCATACGGGTACTCGAAAGCGGACGGGCCGGAAAAGCGTGCAATGGCTACAGTCACCGGCTCGGTATCGGTCGTGGACAGCTGCTTGGCCAGCATGAACTCATTCCACGTGGTGATAAAGGCGATGATCGCGGTGGTAAATAGCGCCGGTGCTGCCAGAGGCAGGAGGATGAGGCGGAAAGCCTGGGAGCGCGAGGCACCATCCACCCGGGCTGCTTCTTCCAGTTCCCAAGGCAGCTGGCGGAAAAAGCTCAGCAGCGTATAAACCGTCAGCGGAAGCGCGAAGGAAATATTGGGGATGATCATCGCGCGGTAGGTACCAATCCATTCCAGGTTGCCAAAGAGCTGGAAGAGCGGGGTGACCAAGGCAATGGCCGGGAACATGGAGGCGGCCAGGATAATGCCGGTCACGATTCCCTTCCCCGGGAAGTCATACCGGGAAAGTGCATAGGCGGTAAAGACGCCGATGAGCACGGCCACAGCGGTGGTGACCAGGGAGATAAGCAGCGAGTTACCGAGCGCGGCTAGGAAGTCATTTCCCTTATCGGTAGCCAAGGCATCGCGGAAATTATCCAGCGTGACGTGGGTGGGCCACGGGGTGGTATCGAAGGTAAATCGCTGATCCCGCAGCGCCGTCACCAGCATCCAGTAGAAGGGCGCTAGGCCCCAGAACATGATGAAGACGATGCCGGCATAGTGTCCGAATTTACGCATTATTTAGCTGCCTTCCTGCCGGAGACATCCGCGCCAAGGAAGCGGATGAGGATAAAGGCGACGACGAAGATGAGAAGGAAAATAAGGGTGGAGAGCGCGGAGGCGGAGTTGAAGTTGCCTTGGCGCATGTCCTCTACCACTAGCTGGGAGATGGTCGCGGTGGGGGAGTTGGAGGAGCTAGAAATCATGATGACCGGTAGGTCATACATGCGCAGCGCATCCAGGGTACGGAAGAGCACGGCCACCATGAGCGCCGGGCGCACCAGCGGGAGGGTGATGCGGAAGAAGGTCTGAATACGGTTGGCGCCGTCCACGCGGGCGGCATCGTAAACGTCCTTGGGAATCATCTGCAGGCCGGCCAGGATGAGCAGCGCCATGAATGGTGCTGTCTTCCATACGTCCGCGATGATGACAGCCAGGCGAGCGTAAAACGGGTCCGTGGTCCAAGCAATGTCCGCACCAAGCAGCGAGTTGATGATGCCCTCCGGGGCGAACATGAACTGCCATAGCTTGGCTGTGACGGCCGTAGGAATAGCCCAGGGGATAAGCACCGCCGCGCGCACCAGCCCGCGGCCGCGGTACTCACCATTCATAATGAGCGCCATCAGCATGCCCAGGATGGTTTCCAGCAGCACGGTAACGATGGTGAAAAAGAGCGTAATCTTTACCGCCGGCCAAAAGTCCGTGGCGATAACGCCCGGCGGGCAGGTAGAAATCTGACCAGTGCCGGAAACACACCGGTTATTAATCCAGTACAGGTAATTTTCCAGCCCGGCAAAGCCGCCTTCCTCAAAAAGCCCCGTTTGCGGGTTGAGGTGCCTATTGCCTTGGAAGGACAGGAAAATGGCGCGGATGATGGGGTAGCCGATGATGACGGCGAGCACGATGAGCGCCGGAGCAATCAGCCCGGCCACGCGCCCATAATTCTTGTGCTGGGGCTTCGGCACGCTTGCCGACGCCCCCTTCGGCGCCCCCTTGGACGCAGTCGGCGAAGCTATAGCCACGCTGGACCGCCTTTCTGTTCAAGAAATGCTAAGTATTGGCTAGATTCTATCCCCATTAGGGGAGTGAAAACCACAAAGGGTGAGGCGGCGGGGTGTCCGCCTACCTCACCCGGATTGGGCGTTTAGCCCTGGGAGGCCGATTCGATGGCCGCCTTCATATCGGCGGTGGCATCATCGACAGACTTGCCATCCGTCAATGCGGCGTAGGCATTGTCTTGGATGGCCTTAGAAATCGCCGAGTAGAACGGGGAAACCGGGCGCGGTGCCGCGTTCTCCAGAGATTCCTTCAGCGCCGGCAGGTACGGGAATTCCTGCTGCAGCTGCGGGTCATCGTAGATGGAAGCCAAGACCGGCGGGAAGGACTGCTCCGCGAAGGACTTCTGGTTGTCCTCGTTGATGATGAACTTCATGAAGTCGAGCGCAGTGCCCTTATTCTTGGAGTTGATATTGATGCCGTTGTTATAGCCACCCAGCGTGGACACGCCTACGCCGTCCTTACCCAGCGGGGCCTGAACCTCGACGTCGATGCCTGCATCCACCGCGTTGGAGTACATATATGGCCAGTTCATGGCGAAGGCGGTCTTGCCCTCAGTAAAGGCCATATTGGTTTCTTCCTCGGTGGCGGCGGTGGAGTCCTTGGAAATGGTCTCCTCCTCGTAGGCATCCACCATGGCCTGCAGGCCGTCCTTGGCCTCCTTGGAGTCCACGGTGACGTTGCCGTCCTTATCCAGGACGGAGCCGCCCCAACCTTCCATAAAGCCGGCGGTGTTGAGTGCCAAACCCTCGTACTGCTTGAGCTGGGTGGTCAGGCAGTCCTTGCCCTTGTCCAGTGCCTTGCACGCGGACTTAAGGTCCGCAAACTTCTCCGGCGCCTTATCCGCGAGCTCGGTATTGCGGAAAAGCAGCTGTCCGTTGGTGTTTTGCGGCAGGGCGTAGAGCACGTCGTTATAGGTGGCGGACTCCACGGTGGCCGGCAAAAGCTCATCCGTATTGGTTTCAAAGTCACCATTGAGCGGCTGGAGCCACTGGTTAGCTGCGAACTCTGCGGTCCACACCACGTCGAGGGCCATGACATCGTAGTCATCGCTGCCCGCCTGTAGGGACTGCACGAGGGTCTCGCGCTGGGCGTCGGCCTCGCCGGCCAGTTCCTTGAGCGTGACCTTCTCGTCTGGGTGTTGCTCATTCCACTTTTCGATGATGGGGGTCACCTTGTCCGTGTCATTTTTGCCCATGGCAAAAGTGATGGGGCCGTGCGCATCCGCGCCGCCCTCGGAGGAACCACCCGTAGCAGAATCGGAGGAGGAAGAAGAGCAGCCGGCCAAGGCCAGAACTGCGGTAGTCGCAACGGTGGTGCGAAGCAGGAATTTCTTCATGGAAATCACCTTTCGGAAAACTTTCGGTTCTTTAAACCTAAAATACGGAAACCGGAAGGTGGATAATTTTGACCTATTTAACTCTAAATGGGGGGTAGTAAGGGGGATGCTGCTGGCTCGGCCGTGTACCTGTTTTACGACGGCCTAGCTGCCTTTGCGGATAAGTCTCCTCCGTGGGGAATCGTGGGTGCTAGTTGTATTGACCTTAGATGTTAATTGGTTTGCCGAGATCCGTCCCGCTGGGTAGACTCTGCCGCATGTACTCAGGCATCGCTTCCATGAAGCTGCGTTCCGCCCGCTGACGGCGGCGGGACCCCTTCTGATCTTTCGTCTGCCGTCCTGGCCATCTGCCGGGCGGCCATCTTGTGCTGCCCGGCTCCATGACGAGCTGAGAGTATGCAATGCCAAACACACCAACCTTGCGGTCATGTGTGTGGAGTGGAACGCCCCAAGGGTCCGCCGCACACATCCGCGCTGAATCAATACACATCACCTTAGGGGACAGGCACCTCCTGAACGGGCTGGACGTCACCGTCTCCGCCGGCTCACGTCTGGCGATCGTCGGCGACAACGGCCGTGGCAAGACCACCTTGCTTCACATTTTGGCCGGGATCCTGACCCCTGACTCGGGAATAGTGACCCAAATGGGTTCCCGCGTCTTGGTTAAGCAGGACATGTCTACCGAGGGCAACCGCACCGTCGGCGACCTCATCGCCGAAGCGACTGCTCCCTCCCGGTCTGCGCTCGAGGCCCTTGACGTGGCGAGCGCTGCACTCGCCGCGGGTGACGACGCGGCCGATGCCTATTCCGCAGCGCTCGAGACCGCCACGCTACTGGATGCCTGGGACGCAGAAAGGCGGGTGGACATCGCACTGGCAGGCCTCGACGCCTGCAGCGACCGCGCTCGCATCCTGTCGACCTTGTCAGTCGGACAACGTTACCGGGTCCGGCTCGCCGTCGCACTTGGATCGACCCCCGACCTGCTCCTGTTGGATGAGCCCACCAACCACCTGGATGCTGAAGGACTGTCTTTTCTAACCGAGCAACTGCGTGACCACCCTGGTGGCCTGGCTCTGGTCAGTCACGACCGCGCGCTGCTGCATGATGTGGCGACGACCTTCCTGGATCTCGACCCGACCCGAGATGGTGTCCCGCGAACCTACTCGGGCGGCTACAAAGGCTGGATTGAAGGCCGCCGACGAGAACGCCTCAAGTGGGAACAGGATCACGCCGCCCAGGTTGCCCGACACGAGGAACTGACACGCGCTGCAGCCGAGGCGCGCTCCCACCTGTCCCAGGGTGGATGGAGACCTGAAAAGGGCACAGGCAAGCACCAACGCGCCACACGCGCTGCTGGAGTGGTCCAAGCCTTCAACCGACGTATCGAAGACCTGAAAAGTCATGAAATCGGCGTCCCGGCGCCGCCACTGCGTCTTGCGTGGCCCGCCTCGGCAACCCGTGCCGGACAGAGCATCATGAACGCCACCCAGGTTACTGTGAAGGACCGATTGGACGCTCCGGTTTCGGTCGACGTGAACGGCGGTGACCGGTTGGTGGTCACCGGACCGAACGGCGCGGGAAAATCCACCCTGTTGGCACTTCTCGCAGGGCGGCTGGCCCCCACCACGGGACATGTGCGAGTTAATCCGAGAGCGCGCATCGCTCTGCTGTCCCAAGAGGTCCCCGACTGGGACCGCTCCAGCCCCGCACACGAGGTCTATGAGGCGTACCTGGCGAAGCTAGGCCGTCGAGCTCAGGCGCCGTCCCTCGGCTCGCTCGGGCTGCTCGAAGCCTCCGCAACCGGCACGCCGGTGGGGCGCTTGTCGCAAGGACAGCAACGCCGTCTCCACCTGGCCATGTGTCTGGCCCAGGATCCAGACCTGCTGCTCCTGGACGAGCCCACCAATCATCTGTCCTCGATCCTCGTTGATGACATCACCACCGAGCTGCTGCAGACCTCCTGCGCGGTGATCGTTGCCACGCATGACCGGCAGATGCTCCACGACCTGGCCGACTGGCCCCACCTGAACCTTGACCTGAAAGACATGCCATGAACCCGCTTCACCCCTTGACCATCCCCACGTACCGTCAGCTGTTCGCAGCGATGGTGCTGACCATCTTCGCCCAGGGTGCCTGGGCCCTCTACCTTGCCATGCAGACCCTCGACCTGGGCGCCACGCCAGCCGCCCTGTCGGGTGTCGTAGTCTGGAGCGGCATTGGCCTGCTTGCAGGATCCCTCCCAGCTGGCGTAATCGCAGACCGGTTCCCCAATAAGTCCGTCATCGTGAGCGTGCTCACCCTGAACCTCGCAATCGCGACCGCGACGTCCACGGCAGCAATCCTCGACATTGTTACCTTCTGGATGCTCGCGGTTTCCGCGTTCATTATTGGCACTTCAACCGCCTTCTTCTTCCCCGCCTACACGGCGCTGGTGCCAGTCCTGGTGGACGGGGACGACTTAATGGCCGTCAACGGCCTCGAAGGCGCCGCCCGCCCGTTGGTCGGACAGGCAATTGCGCCCGCCGCCGTCGGAGCGGTCATCGGTGCCAGCATGCCCGCCGCTGGCGGATACCTCATCGCAGCAGCACTCGGACTTGCCCTGCTTGCGGCTCTGCAGCTTCCCGCCCCCACCCGCGCCGAGCCCGAGGCCGACGGTGCGGAAGACTCACTGATCACCGACCTGCTCGACGGCTTCCGCTACGTTTCCCGCACACGTTGGGTCCGCTCCAGTGTCCTGTTCGCGGCCGTAATGGGACTGGTAGTGACTGGACCACTCGAAGTCCTCCTACCTGCCCTCATGCGCTCATCGCATGACAACGGACCTGCACTCTACGGCACCGTCCTGGCTGCCCTCGGAGCGGGCGGGGTGGTGGGTTCTCTGCTAGCTGGGTCGTGGCGCACACCGGAACGCTTCCTGCCGGCCATGGTCGGTGCCTGGGTGATCGGATGCCTGCCCCTGTCCATCCCGGCGCTCACCAGCAATTCGTGGGCCATCGGCGCAGGCCTCGCGTTCTACGGGGCGCTGATCGGGATCGGAATGGTCATCTGGGGAGCAGTACTCCAAGAACACGTCCCCATGGAGATGCTCGGCCGGGTCGCCAGCCTCGACTTCTTTATATCCATCGCCTTCATGCCTCTGTCCATCGCTCTCACCGGACTCCTCAGCCGCCACATCGACATCAGAACTCTGTTTATCGCCGCCGGCCTAGTGCCACTGGCCACGGGAGCACTCCTCGCAGCCCTGGGACAACTCAAGATGCCGCAGAAGACGCTTGTCGAGGCAGGAGAGGATTAATGCATGCCAACGCCATCCTCACACCTCGCCACCGCTCGGAGGTCGCCCAACTCCTCGTCGACGACGGATGGCCGATTAGCGAGGTCGCTGCCCGCTTCCAGGTCTCATGGCCGACCGTATCCTCTCGTCCTGCCATTTCAACCGGCTGACTCGCGTCGACCGCGCTACGAGCATGACCACCCCGGAGCAAGCCCTACGACCCGTGGATAGGCACGGTCTACGTCCACGCCGTCATCGACGACTACTTCTGCCTCGTCTACGCCGAGATTCACAATGGCGAAACCGCAATCACCGCCACCGCGGTCCTGGTGGGGTTGGCGAGTGATTCAACGCCCACCGGTATACTTCCGAAGCCGAACGCCGCGGTGAGCTCGACGCCTGGCTGCATTACTACAACCGGCATCGTCCCCACACTGCGTGTGGAGACCAGCCGCCGTTTTCACGTTTGACTTACGGCTCCGGTTAGTTCAGCTAGTCCTGGGCGATGCGACGGCCCGTTTCTGGATCGAAGCGGAGCGCTTCGCGCGGGTTGAATGTCAGTACCACCTCTTCGCCACGCTGTGGTGGGGTGCCCTCGGCGCGAGCGACAAAGCGGTTTTCGCCCACGGTGACGTAGACATAGGACTCGGCGCCCAGCTCTTCCACAATATCCACCACACCTTGGAAACCCACTGGGCCCTTGTTGATAAACATCTTTTCTGGGCGCACACCTACACGGCCGCCGTTGTAGTCAAAGATATTCATCGCCGGCGAACCGATGAAGCCGGCGACGAATTCGTTTGCGGGGGCATCATAAAGCTCGCGTGGCGGGGCAACTTGCTGCAGCTCGCCGTCTTTGAGCACTGCCACGCGGTCACCCATGGTCATAGCCTCAACTTGGTCATGGGTAACGTAAACCGTCGTCGTCCCCAGGCGCTGCTGCAGGCTGGCCAGCTCGGCGCGGGTCTGCACGCGCAGCTTGGCATCCAAGTTGGAGAGTGGCTCATCCATGAGGAAGGCCTTCGGTTCGCGCACGATGGCACGGCCCATGGCCACGCGCTGGCGTTGGCCGCCGGACAGATCCTTGGGCTTGCGCTTGAGATACTCGGTCAGTCCGAGTGTTTCCGCGGCTTCGTGCACCTTGGCCTTGATTTCGGCCTTGGGCAACTTCGCCAGCTTCAAAGCAAAGCCCATATTTTCTTCCACTGTTAGGTGCGGGTAAAGCGCATAATTCTGGAAGACCATGGCGATATCGCGATCGCCTGGTTCCAGGTTTGTCACGTCCTTGCCATCGATGGTGATGCGGCCGCTCGACGTCGGCTCCAATCCCGCCAGTGCGCGCAGCGTCGTGGATTTACCGCAGCCCGATGGACCAACGAGGACTAGGAATTCGCCGTCCGCGATATCGAGGTCCAAGTCTTTTACCGTGGGCGCGCTCGCGCCGGGGTAGGTGATGTTGACCTTTTCAAAAGTGACCTTTGCCATGCGCAACACACTAGCACCATTGGAGGCCGGTATCCTTGAAGCTTATGACTGCACTTGATTTGGAACGCATTCGCACTGCGCTGGCAGACGATTTCACCACCATCGATTTCGTGGAAAAGACCGGCTCCACCAATACCGATTTGATGCAGGCCACCAACGTTGCGGATGGCACCGTGCTGCTTGCCGACGAACAACTTTCCGGCAAGGGCCGCCTCGGCCGCACTTGGACCGCGCCGGCCGGCTCCCAGGTCATCTTCTCCGTGCTCTTGCTGCCGGAATCCCTCGAGCACCTGGGCACCCTGCCGCTGGCCGCGGGCCTCGCGGTGACCGATTCGATCGAGGGCACCGTGCTGAAGTGGCCGAACGACGTGCATATCGACGGCAATAAGCTGTGCGGCATCCTCGCCGAGGCCGGTCCCGTGGGCCAAGCCTTCAAGGCCGCGCCAAAGACCGAGCTCACCAAGGTGGAGGTAGGCAAGGCCGAAGTCAACAAGGCGGAGGTTAATAAGGCCGAAGTAAATAAGGCAGTAGGTGGCGCCGCACCATCTGCGCGCGTCGTCGTGGGCATGGGCATCAATGTCACCCTGACTCGTGAGGACCTACCGATTGAAAAGGCCACCTCGCTCGCACTCGAAGGCCGCGATACGGACCGCACCGAGCTGGCCATTACCGTGCTGAAGAACCTGCGCCGCCGCATCGTGCAGTGGGAGAACCAAGATCCGCAGCTCTTGCGTGACTACCGTGCGGTCTGCTCCTCGCTCGGCCAGGAAGTTCGCCTAGAAACCCCGTCCGGCGATGTCACCGGCCACGTCGATGAAATTGGCGAGGACGGCCGCATCATGGTCGCCGGCGAGTACTATTCCGCAGGTGATGTCACGCACCTGCGCCCACAGCAGTAAACCACCACAGTAGACACGCGAGGTAGCATCCATAGCTATGGGACTAATGAAGATGGGCCAAGGTGAGGTCAAGCGCGCGGATGTCTCCGCGCCGTTTCGCGCGCTGATTTTCCCCTTCCTCGAGCTCATCCTCATCACCGGCCTGCTGTGGATTGCCATCGGTTGGTGCGATGTCCAAGCAGTAGACCCGATGCTGCGCAACGGCCTCGTCGCGGTATGGGCCCTGCTGGGAATCTGGCGCTTTGTCATTCCTCTTTATAAGGCCCGCCGGAAGCGCTTCATCGTGACTAATAGGCGCGTCATCGCGCGCGAGGGCCGTAATATTGATTCGATTCCGCTGCAGGATATTCGCGGCGCCCGCAAGCGCCGGGGCGGGGTATCCCTAGCAATTCACGGCTGGGACCGGGCCATGTATTTTCCCAACGTGGCCAAGCCCAAGCGCGTGGCCGAGATTATTAATGATCGCCCTTGGTTTTAACCTCGGTGGTGTGCAGCTGGCTATCCAGATCCTCGGGGGAGAGGTTGGCGCGGCTGAATTCTTGCGTCAGCGGCAGGCGCAGCTCTAGGTCGGAGGCGGGGCAGAGTTCAACCGTTGCCTTATCCACTACGTAGTCCAACACGTGGCCACCGGAGGTGCGGGCGGCGTCGATAAAGTGCACGTGGCAGCCGGGTACCGAGATTCCCTTTTCATAGACGGGGGTGCGGAAGCCGCCGATGACGCCCTCGACGTCCTTAAAGTGCAGCTCCTTATCGCCGCCCACGGCTTCTGACATTGGCGGGTAGGGCTTTTCTTGCTTGACCACCGTGCGGGTGGTCACCTCCTTGAACGTGCCCACGATGCGCACCGCGTACATGTAGTTAGCGGAAGGCTCGAGCTTATCGATGAACGCGGAGAGCTGATCGCGGCGCAGGCCCGCGGGGGCGTCGGCAGTAATGCGCGGGACAAAGTTCGTGGCCACCGCGTAAGGGGTGCGCTGGTCTAGGTCTGCAATCTGCGCGGAGCCATCGCCGCGCAGCTGGTAGCAGGTGCCATCCAAAATGATCATCTCTCCGTCGAGGCCATCAAAGGTGCCGAGGCCAAAATTGCCCTTACCAAGCAGTTCCGAAATGGTCATTTCGCCGTCATAAATGCCGTCCAGCAAAGCGGTCATGAGGGAATTTTGGAAGATGGTATGACGAGTGAACATAGTATCCAGGCTAGTATTGAGGAACGTGAGTGACTTAAAGCCTATTGTAACTGTTTGTGGCGACGGCCAGCTGGCTCGCATGATGCAGCCGGCCTCCGCGGAACTCGATATTCACCTGCGGATTCTGGCCAGCAAGCCGGACTCCTCCGCCGCGCAGGTCACCCCAGACGTGGTGCTGGGGGATTACACCTCCTTGGAGGAGCTGCGCGGCGTGGCAGAGGGCGCGGATGCCATTACCTTCGAGCATGAGCATGTGCCCAACGAGCACTCTGCCGCGCTTATCGACGCCGGATTTAACGTCCAGCCCCAGCCCACCGCCCTTATCTATGCGCAGGATAAGCTCAAGATGCGCGAAAAGCTCGCCGCGCTGGGCGCTCCCGTGCCGCGCTTTGCCGCCATCGACTCGGTGGCCGATGCCCGCGCCTTTTTCGACGCCGTCGATGGCCGCGTGTGCCTCAAGGCCCGCCGCGGTGGTTATGACGGCAAGGGCGTATGGTTCCCCACCGCCGATAATTGCTTTGAGCTGGTCTCCGAGCTGCTCGAGGCCGGAACCCCGCTGATGGCAGAGGAAAAGGTGGAACTTACCCGCGAGCTTTCCATCTTGGTCGCCCGCCGTCCTTCCGGCGAGGCCAAGGTGTGGCCGATTACCCAATCCCGCCAGGAAAACGGCATCTGCGCCGAGGCCATTGCCCCCGCCCCTGGCCTTACACCGGAACTTTCCCAGCGCGCGTCCGAGCTGGGCCTGGCCATCGCCGAGTCCCTCGGCGTGACCGGCATGCTGGCCGTCGAACTCTTTGCCTTCGACGGCCCCGAGGGCGAGGATATCTCCGTCAACGAACTGGCCATGCGACCGCATAACACCGGCCACTGGACCCAGGATGGCTGCGTCACCTCCCAGTTTGAGCAGCACCTACGCGCGGTGCTCGACCTCCCGTTGGGTGCAGTCGACACGCTTGCACCCGTGACCGTGATGGCCAATGTCCTGGGCGCCGACGAAGATCCCGCTAAGCCCATGCCGGAGCGCGTCAGGGAAGTCATGGAGCGCTATCCGCAGGCCAAGATTCACCTCTATGGCAAGGATCACCGCCCTGGCCGCAAGATTGGCCACGTCAACGTCACTGGTGAAGATACCGACGAGACCCTGACCATTGCCCGCCAGGCCGCACACTTTCTCGTGCACGCCGAATGGGCTTAAATTCCTGCCTGTAGAAAGGACATTATGCAACCGCATGTAGGCATCATCATGGGCTCCGATTCCGATTGGCCCACCGTTGAACCCGCCGCCCAGGTCCTCGCGGACTTCGGCATCCCCTTCGAGGTCGGCGTGGTCAGCGCCCACCGCACCCCGGAAAAGATGCTGGCCTATGCCAAGGAAGCCCATACCCGCGGGTTGAAGGCGATTATCGCTTGCGCCGGCGGTGCCGCGCACCTTCCCGGCATGGTCGCCGCGGCCACGCCGCTGCCGGTCATCGGTATCCCCCGCGCACTAAAGGATCTCGATGGCCTCGACTCCCTCCTGTCCATCGTGCAGATGCCCAGCGGCGTGCCGGTAGCCACCGTCTCCATCGGCGGTGCGAAGAACGCCGGCCTGCTCGCCGCCCGCATCCTCGGCGCTGGCGACCCCGCCATCCAAGACAAGATGGTGGACTACCAAAAGCAGATGGCCGAGGAAGTCGAGCAGAAGGATAAGAACCTGCGCGACAAGCTGCTAGGAGAGTAGCTCTCCGGTCTAAGGCCAAACAAAACAAGCACGTTTTAGCCAAAACTACGTAGTTTTTCGGCAGAACGTGTTTGTTTTTGTCTCCTATTCTCTAGCGAAGTTCTCGTCGCTCTTCGCCAACATGCAAAACAAGCACGATCGGGCAAAATTTGCGGAGGAAAAGGATAAAACGTGCTTGCTTTGCATCGTTGTAGCCTGCGGCGTGAGGAAGCGTGCTTTAAGCTTTCGGGCAGGGGAATAATGCTCAAAGGGGGAAGCATGGAAGAAGTACTGGTTTCAGGCCTAAGCAGGGGAGAGCTTAATACTCATGTAGCGAATGGAAAGATAATCCGAATCGGCCGCGGGATTTATACGTGGCGGGAACCGACTCCCATGGAGGTAGCTCGCATCCTGCACAAGCGGTGGCCTGGAATCATGCTTGCAGGAAGCTCTGCGGTGCAGCTGTACTCCAAGAAGGCGATGACCTTTCCTCTGAAATTTGCCTACAAGCATGTCGTGAGTGGTTCGCAGTGGTTTGAAGCCGAGCCAATTTACGGCTAGCGCCCTTCAATTTCTTCCGTGACCTGCTCAAAAGAGAAGCGTTCGCCGGTATCGGCGGCGCGGGCTTGGCGGAGGGCTTCAGCATCTGCGGCGGCTTCGAGGCGGTCAAGGAAAGCTAGTTCCTGAGGCGAAATGATAACTGCGGCTTCCTTACCGTTGCGGGTGACAACGGTGCGGGTGCCTGCGTAGTGGGCTTGGTCAATGACCTGGCCTAAGCGGGTGCGGAGTTCGGAAAGTGGCAAAGACAATGAAAGCTCCTAATACATCAAAGTACTACTAGTACTAAGTTAGCAAAGAGTACAACTTTTTAAGAGGTCATGGACTACAACATCGCGTTTACGCGGCAGGCTAAGCGAGAGTTACAAAAAATCCATCAGGGAAACCGAAAGCAATATCAACGGATTAAGCGCGCGATCGGTGGACTGGCTAAAGACCCATATCCACCGGGATCTATCGCTTTGTCCGGCAGGAGTGGCCGAAGAATAAGGGTGGGAAATTACCGCGTGCTGTACTCCGTTGAGGAGCAAGAAGTGCTGGTGGAAGTGTTTACCGTAGGGGCACGCGGAAACGTCTATAAGCGCTAGAAGGGCACGCCGGAGCGCAGGATGACATTGGCAAACGGCGTGGTGGAACCGGTGCGCACGACAAAGGAGGCGCGGGCGACCTCGCGCTTGAGGTCGTCGTGAGAGACCTCGGTAAGCGGTACTGCGGGAAGCAGGGAGCGCACCTCGGGCGGGGTGGTATCGGCGATGGTGGCGGCTTCGACCACGACCTCATCGAGGAGGGCCGCCAGGGTATCGGCAAAGGTGGGGATGCCGAAGGTCAGCGTGAGGTCGATGACGGGCACAGCGTGGGGGATGGGCAGGCCGCAATCGGCGATAACGAAGGTATCGGTGTGGCCCAAGCGTGCGATGGCGCTGGTGAGCGCGGGATTGAGCAGGCCGGATTTACGCATCGGTGACCTCCGGCAGGGCGGATTCGGTGGTGGGGTAGGACGGTTGCGCGCCGTTGCCGGTGGCGGCGAAGGCGCCGACGCGGGCGGCGAAAGTGGCGGCTTCGACAAGCGAGGCACCGGCAAGCAGCTGGGCGCAGAAGGCACCTGCGAAGGCATCGCCGGCGCCGGTGGTATCCACGGCGGTCACGCGCGGGGTGGGGATGTCCGTGCCGCCTTCCGGGGTGGCCACGTAGGCGCCGTGGGCGCCGAGGGTCAGCACGACGGACCGGAAGCCGGCCTCTACTAGGCGGTGGGCGAGCTCGCGCGGGGCGCCCTGTGCAGGTAGGCCGAATTGGTCCAGGATGAGCCCTGCTTCATGTTCATTGGCCAGCAGGGGATCGGCCTGCAGGAGCGAATCGCGGTCGACCTCGACCACGGGCGCGAGGTTAACCACCACTCGGCCTTGGGCCGCCTCGACCGCGGCCTGGAAACCGGAGGCGGGGATTTCACCTTGGAGGAGGACCACGTCGGCGTCGGCGATGGTGGATGCACGGGAAGAGACAAAGGGGGCGTCGACAAGCGCGTTGGCGCCGGGGGAGATGACGATGGTGTTCTCGCCATCGGCCGAGACAGTAATGACGGCGAGGCCGGTGTTGGTATCGGCCTGCTCCACGGCGCTCAGATCGATGCCGGAGGTGCGCATGTAGTGCATGGCGGGCTCGGCATAGGGATCGGAGCCGACCGCGCCCACGAAGGCCACGGTAGCGCCCAGCTGTGCGGCCGCGACAGCCTGGTTAGCGCCCTTGCCCCCGGCCAAGATGTCGCCGCCAGAGCCCAGGAGGGTCTCGCCGGGCTGCGGGTGGCGCTCGGCGTGCACGATGAGATCGGCATTGATGGAACCGACGACGGTTAGCTTGCTCATTGGAAATCCTCCACATTGTCGCGGGTGACGGTGATGACCTCGACGGGAACGCTTTTCTCCGCCGCGCCACCGTGCAGGAGCGCTGCGGCTTGTTCGATGGCGCGGGCACCGAGCTCTGCGGGCTGCTGGGCGATGGTAGCTTCCAGCTTGCCATCTTTGACCGCTTTGAGGCCATCGAAGGTGCCATCAAATGCCACCACCTTGACCTCAGATCCAGCGCGCGAGCCCAAAGCTTCGACCGCGCCGAGCGCCATTTCATCGTTCTCTGCAAAGATGGCCTTGATATCCGGGTTGGCCTGCAGCAAGTTGGTGGCGACGTTGAGTCCTTCCGTGCGGTCGAAATTCGCCGATTGCTTGCCGACGACCCGAATGTCCCCGTACTTCGCAATCTGCTCTTCAAAGCCCTTGCCGCGCTCGCGCGAGGCGGAGGTACCAGCGGTGCCCTGCAGGATGAGGATATCGCCCTTTTCCCCGATGGCTTCAGCGAGCTTATCCGCCGCTTGCGCGCCACCGGCGACGTTATCGGACGCCACCATGGAATCCAGCTCTACGCCGTTGACATCGCGATCCACGCCGATGACGGGCACGCCGTCATTTTTGATGCCGCGAACCGCTGGGGCAACGGCATCGGAATCGGTGGGGTTGACCACGACGACCTTGGCGCCCATGGAGGTGGCATTGCCCAACTGATTGACCTGTTGGGCGGGGTCATCGGAAGCGTCTTGGATGTCTAGCGGAACGCCGAGTTCCTTGGCCTTATCTTGTGCGCCGTGGCGCAGCTCGACGAAGAAGGGGTTGGTCTGCGTCGATAGCGCTAGCGTGATGCGGTTGCGGTCTTCTTCCGAGCGATTGCAGGAGGCAAGGCCCAGCGCGAGGGCGGGGACAAGGAGGGTGGCGATGAGCTTTTTCATGGCGGGTGCTCCTTAGTTGGCCGTCTTATTGCGGATGACGTCGAAGCCGACGGCCAGCGCGATGACCAGGCCGATGACGATCTGCTGCCAAAAAGAGGAGACGTTGAGCAGGTTCAAGCCATTGCGGATGACCGCTAGCAAGATCGCGCCGACCAGTGTGCCGGTGGCCTTGCCCTGACCACCGGAGAGCGAGGCGCCGCCGATGACGACGGCCGCGATGGCATCGAGCTCATAGCCGGTGCCGGCCTGCGGCTGTGCGGATTCGAGGCGGCCGGCCATGACCATGCCGGCCCAGGCGGCGAAGAAACCGGAGAGCGCGAAGACGGCGATCTGGATGCGCTTGACCGGCAGGCCCGAGAGGCGGGCGGCCTCCAGGTTGCCGCCGATGGCGTACATGGAACGGCCGAGCACCGTGCGCTCCAAGATGAACCAGCAGATGAGCCCGGCGATGACCATCATGATGATGGGCACGGGGAAACCGGCGATATCGCCACCAAAGGTATTGACGGACGGGGCGGTTTCAATCGGCGAGCCCTGGGAGATGACCAGGGTGAGGCCGCGGGCGATGGACATCATGGCCAGCGTCGCGATGAAGGAGGGGATCTTGCCCCACGCGGTGGCCATGCCGCAGATGGCACCGGCCAGCGCGCCCACGATGAGGCCGAGGAGCAGGGTGAGCCAGCCAGGCAGCCCCGCGGTGGAGAACATATAGGCAGAGACCATGGCGCCGAGCGCGGCGACCGAGCCCACCGAGAGGTCGATGCCGGCGGTGACGATGACAAAGGTCATGCCGAAGGCCAAGATGGCTACCGTGGCGGCCTGGATGCCGATATTGAGCAGGTTCGCCACGGTAAGGAAGTACGGCGTAGCGATAAACAGCGCGATGCACAGGGCAATGAGGCCGACGAGCGCGCCATTATTCATCGCCCAGTTAACTACTCGATTCTTGGTCATGCTTCATCCTTGGGGTTAGTGCCGGCAGGCGCGGCAGCAGAGGCAGAGGTAGAAGAGGTCACATTGGATACGGCAAAGGCCATGACCTCGTCTTGGGTGGAGTCCTTGGGTAGCTGGCCGGCGAGTTGGCCGCCGGACATGACGAGGATGCGGTCGGACATGCCGAGCACCTCGGGCAGATCGGAAGAGGCCATAAGCACGGCGCCCCCGGCAGCGGTGACCTCATTGATGATGTTGTAAATCTCCACCTTGGCGCCAACGTCGACGCCGCGGGTGGGCTCATCGAGGAGGAGGACCTTGGAGCCGGCCAGTACCCAGCGGCCAAAGACCGCCTTTTGTTGGTTGCCGCCGGATAGGTTCCGGATGGGCTGGGAGAGATCGGCCATGCGGATGCGCAGCTTCTCCGCTACGTCACCGGCGCGGCGGCGTTGGCCGCTGCGGTCTGCCAGCCCTGCCTTAGCGGTGGGGTAGAGGGTGGCGAATCCGAGGTTATCGCCCACCGAGGCGTCCAGAACTAGTGCTTGGGATTTGCGGTCTTCGGGGATATGGCCCACGCCGGCACGGATGGCGGCGCGAATATCGCCGCTGCGCAGCTGGGTGCCGCCAACGCGAATGGTGCCGGAATCGTATGGGTCAGCGCCCGCGATGGCGCGAATGATTTCGGTGCGGCCGGCGCCCACGAGCCCGGCGAGGCCAACGACTTCGCCGGCATGGACGGTGAAGGTGACGTCGTGAAAGGCGCCGTCGGCAGTCAGCTCGGAGACCTCCAACAGGGCCTCGCCGCGCTCGGGAGGAACCTCGCGCGGGTACTGGTTTTCAATCTCGCGGCCGACCATGAGGCGCACCAGTTCGTCTTCGTCCGTATCGGCCGGGACCTCGGCGATGAAAGAGCCATCGCGCAGCACGCTGATGGTCTCTGCAATGCGCGCCAGCTCTTCCAGGTGGTGGCTGATAAAGACCATGGCCACGCCCTTGGCCTTGAGTTCCTCGAGCACGGCAAAGAGTGCATCAACCTCCTTGCCGGTGAGCGCGGCCGTGGGCTCATCCAAGATGAGGATGCGCGCGTTCATGGACAGCGCCTTGGCGATTTCTACGAGCTGCTGTTTGGCCACACCCAGCTCACCCACCGGCATGTCTAGGTCCACGTCCAAGCCAATAAGGTGCAGTGCCGCTTGGGCTTGTGCCTTGAGGTGCTTGCGATTGACCAATCCAAAGCGGCGTGGGGTGCGCCCAAGCATGATGTTCTCGGCCACGGACATGGTGGGCACAAGGTTGAGCTCTTGGTGGATGGTGGCGATTCCCAGCGCCTCAGAGGCCTTGGTATCTGGGATCTTCACCTCTGTGCCATCTACCAGGATGCGGCCGGAATCTGGTTCGTGCACTCCGGCAATCATCTTGATGAGGGTGGACTTGCCGGCGCCATTTTCACCCAACAAGGCCTGCACCTGGCCGCGGCGGACGGTGAGGTCTACCCCCTTAATGACCTCCACCGGGCCGAAGGATTTGGTGACATTGTCCAGGCGCAACACGCAGTCACTCATGGCGTGGCTCCATCGAGTTGGTGGGCGGTGGACATGCGCGGGATGTAGCGGGTTTCTAGCACCTCGCCTTCCGGTTGGTGCTTTTCATTGATGGCCGCGATGAGCTTGGCCGTGGCGGTCTCGCCCATTCTGGCAACATCCTGGTCCACCACTGAGATAGGGGAGGGTTGGAAGCGCAGGTAGATGAAGTCATCGAAGCCGACGAGCGCGATTTCTTCTCCGATGCGCTTGCCCGCATTATGGCAGGCCTCCAGCGCGCCGGCCGTCATCATGGAATCGCCGGCAATGAGCGCGGTGACGCCTTCTTGTAGGAGTGCGAGGGCTCCTTTATAGCCCTCGCGGTGGCGGTAGCTGCCGTGGTGGATATGGGTAGGCATGCCGCGGGTGGCGGCCTTGAAGGCTTGGAGGCGCTGGCGGCCGGTGGAGGTTTCCTGCGGCCCGGAAAGGTAACCGATATGCGTGTGCCCCTTCTCTTTGAGCTGTTCCACGGCTTGTTTCATGCCCGTGTGGGGGTCTGATAGCACTGCTGGAATCTGGCCCAGGGCGCGGTCAATGAGCACGAGCGGGCGGTAAGCGCGTGCCTGCTCCAGCGCTTCTTCGGCGCCTTCGAGAGGTACCGCGATAATGCCGTCTACCTGGCGTTCCATCAGGGCATCGAGGGACTTGACTAGACGCTGCGGTTCCTCGCCGCAACTGGTAATCATCGTGGCGAGTCCCTGCTTATCGGCGGCCTCTTCAATGGCTGCGGCCATTGCGGCGAAGTAGGCATTATCTAGGCTGGGGATGACCAAGCCGATGGCGTTAGATCGGGAGCTGCGCAATGCTCGGGCCTGGGCATTGGGCCTATAGTTGAGCTTGATGGCCGTGTCCTTGACGCGTTGGCGCGTGGACTCCGAGATGGCTGGGTTCCCCGAGAGCGAACGGGACGCGGTGGAAATGGATACTCCAGCAGCAGCGGCCACGTCCTTGAGGGTGGTTCCGGCCATGCTGTCCTCCTTGGTTTGGGCGTGTGAGCCGGCTTCCGGCCCTCCTGAGTGCAATCGATTGCACATTTGAGTTAAAGGTACGGCTATTTCCATCTTCCTGTCAAGAGCCGGCAAGTCTATGCTGGTATCCATGTCTGACCCGCTCCTTGTTTTGGGCTCCCGCGTAACCCACGGCTATCCCGGCGCCATGCTGCGCTCGCGCCTAGACAAGGCGTTGGCGCTCTATAGCGGTCAGCAGATTATTGTCTCCGGCCGCGGTGAGGCGGGTCCCATGGCTACATACCTCATTGAACGCGGCGTGCCGGCCGAGCGGGTAGTGGTGGAGCCGGAAGCCACGAGTACTAATGAAAATCTAGAAAATGCCCACCGCTTGGCCCCGGATGCCGTATTGCACGTGGTGACCAACGATTTTCATATCCTGCGCACGGCGCTGTGGGCCTGGCACCTCGGCATTGCCGTGCAACTGCATCCCGCGCGCACCCCGTGGCGGTTGATGCCGCGCAATTACCTGCGCGAAGTCCTCGCCACTCCTCACTCAGCGGCGCGAATAGTGTGGCGACGGATGCGGGGATAGCGCTCCTGCCTCGGTGTAGCGGCCCGCTGCCCACAGGCGCCTCCAACCCCGAAAGAGGTTAACAAGCGGTTAACTCCACTGCGGTGAGCAGCTGAAATAGAAGGTATTCGCGGGTAGTTATGCAAACGATTGACCGGCGCTTTGCCGTACTCCTAGGCTAAATCCAACGAAAGTTATAGCCAGAAAGGTCTTTGTTATGACCAGTGGAGGAGCGGCTGGCCCTGACGCTGACTACCCCAGCGTCGCACTTGCCCATGGCGATTATGCGGCAGAGATTGGTCTATTCGGCGGTACACTCAAAGCGCTGACCTATCGCGGCGCGCCCTTAGTAGAAAGCTACGAAGGCAAGCCGCCGCTGATGGCCGGAGTGGTGCTGGCGCCGTGGCCCAATCGCACCGAAGATGGCTGGTTTGAATGGCAGGGGACCGCCCACCAGCTAGAGATCACGGAGCCGGAGCGCAATAACGCCATCCATGGATTCGCGGTGGATTGGTGGCGCGTCACGGAACGCTCGGACAACCGGGTGGCTCTTGCCTTTGATATTGAGCCGCGCCAGGGCTGGCCGTGGGCGATTCAACTAGAGGCCACCTACGCCCTCGATGAGCGGGGATTGCACCACCAGCTCACCGCCCGCACCGCGGAACCCGGCGAGGTTCCCTTCGCCTATGGGCTGCACCTCTACCTCTCCCCACAGGGAGCTGGGGCGGAGGAGGCGGTGCTCAGTGTGGACGTCGGCAAGCGCTACTTGCTAGGCGCCCGCAACCTGCCTACGGGAAAGACGGAGCAGGTGCGCATTGTTAATCAGCCCATCGCCGAGGTGGACTGGGACGATTGCTTCCACGGCGAAGGCCCACTGACGGCCGTGTATTCGGCCGGCGGAAAGGGTGTGCGCCTGGAGATGGGCGAAGGCCTGAACTGGGTGCAGATGTTTACCCCGGCCGATTTCCCGCGGGCAGGTGGCCCCGGCAAGGCATTAGCCGTGGAGCCCATGAGCGCGCCGCCGAATGCGCTGCGCAGCGGGGAAGACCTCGCGCGCCTGAGCGCTCAGAACCCGCAGAGATTCACGCTGCGCCTTGCAGCAGAGAACAATAACTAGAAAGGTCAGCCATGGAGACTGCTGAATCCGTATTGAGGCTCGATGCCTCCTGGGTGGACTACTTCTTGGTAGCCATCTACTTCCTCTTCGTGCTAGGCATCGGCTGGGCCGCCAAGGCCCGAGTGTCTAGCTCCATCGACTTCTTCCTCTCCGGCCGGGGACTGCCAGCCTGGGTGACCGGACTGGCCTTCGTCTCGGCCAACCTGGGTGCCGTGGAAATCATTGGTATGTCCGCCAATGGCGTGGAGTACGGCTTCCAAACCATGCACTACTTCTGGATCGGCGCCATCCCGGCCATGGTCTTTTTGGGCATTGTGATGATGCCGTTCTACTACGGCTCCAAGGTGCGCTCGGTGCCGGAGTTCATGCGCAAGCGCTTTGGCAACGCCGCGCACCTGGTCAATGCGATTTCTTTCGCCGTGGCCCAGCTGCTTATTGCCGGCGTGAACCTGTACTTGCTGGCCACCATCGTAGAGGCCCTGCTGGGCTGGCAGATGTGGGTATCGCTCCTCGTGGCCGGCATCATCGTGCTGTCCTATATCACCCTGGGCGGACTTTCGGCCGCCATCTATAACGAGGTGCTGCAGTTCTTCGTCATCATCGCCGCACTCGCCCCGCTGACCATCATTGGTTTGAACCGCGTTGGTGGTTGGAGCGGGCTGAAGGACGCGGTGGCCCAGGAATCGCACTTCCACACTTGGCCGGGCACGGATATCTCCGGTTTTGAGAATCCCGTGTGGTCCGTCATCGGCATCGTGCTGGGCCTCGGCTTCGTGCTTTCTTTTGGTTACTGGACCACCAACTTCGTGGAAGTTCAGCGCGCCATGGCCTCCGATTCCATTTCCGCCGCCCGTAAGACGCCGATTATCGGCGCCTTCCCCAAGATGTTCGTGCCCTTCCTCGTGGTCATTCCAGGCATGGTTGCCTCCGTTTCCGTGGCCGACTTGATGGAGGAGCGCGCGGAGCCCAACGACGCCATCTTGCTGCTCATGCGCGACCTTTTGCCTAATGGCCTGCTGGGCGTGGCGATCGCCGGCCTGCTCGCTTCCTTCATGGCCGGCATGGCCGCGAATATCTCGGCCTTTAATACCGTCATCTCCTATGACATCTGGCAGACCTATGTGGTCAAGGACCGCGAGGATGACTACTACCTGAAGTTCGGCCGCATCGCCACGATTATCGCCACCGCTATTGCCATCTTTACCGCGCTGCTCGCGCAAAACTTTGGCAATATCATGGACTACCTGCAAACCCTGTTTGGCTTCTTCAATGCGCCGCTGTTTGCCACCTTCATTCTGGGCATGTTCTGGAAGCGCATGACCCCGCACGCCGGTTGGTCCGGTCTTGTGGCCGGTACCGCTTCCGCCATCGCTTTCTGGTACGTCGCATCCTTCACGGACATGATCAACCTGCCGGGCCAAGGCACGGCCTTTGTGGCGGCCGGTGTGGCCTTCGTGGTGGATATCCTGGTATCCATCGTGGTCACCCTGTTTACACAGCCCAAGCCGGATAGCGAGCTGGTAGGCTTCGTCTCTTCCGTGACCCCCAAGGACCACTTTGAGGACTACACCGAAAAGTCCTTGCCGTGGTACCAGCAGACCGTCCCGCTGGGCATCATTTGCCTGGTGATGGCCGTAGCCCTCAACGTTATCTTCGCCTAAGGAGCCCAACATGTCTGAGAAAAAGCGCGCGGGCGCATTTGACCTGCGCAACGTCATCGCCGCACTCCTCGGCCTCTACGGCCTGATTTTGCTTGGCTGCTATTTCTTCCTTGACCCAGGCATCAACCCGGATACCGGGCAGGCGAAGAACGCTACCGATAACCTATGGGCAAGCCTTGCTTTGCTGGCCGTGGCCGCTGCCTTTGTGCTGTGGGCACGCCTGAAGCCCATCACCATCCCAGGAGAAAACTAATGGTTGAGATTACCTCTGCCACGCTTGCCGACGGCCGCGAGATCCTCTACTTCGACGACCAGCCCCACCCCGACCGCGTGCTTGTCGACGCCCGCGACATCCCCACCGTTGCCCCCGCTTCCGAAATGCGCCGGGATCCCCTAACGGGGGATTGGGTGGCCTTTGCCGCCCACCGCATGAACCGCACCTTCTTGCCACCGGCCAACGAGAACCCGCTGGCGCCTACGCGCGAAGGCCAGCTGCCCACGGAGATCCCCAGCCCCAGCTATGACGTGGTGGTCTTTGAAAACCGCTTCCCGTCCTTTGCCACCACCGCGGACATCGAGCATCCGGAGGACGATAACCTGCTCGGCATGGTGCCGCGCCTTCCTGCCCGCGCCCGCTGCGAGGTGGTCTGCTTTACCGAGGACCCAGCCCTATCCTTCAAGGACCTGCCGGAATCGCGCATCCGCACCGTCATCGAGGCCTGGGCTCACCGCACCGCCGCACTATCCCAGATCGACGGCGTGGAGCAGGTATTCCCCTTTGAAAACCGCGGCGAAGAAATAGGCGTGACCCTCCAGCACCCGCACGGCCAGATCTACTCCTATCCATTCCTCTCGCCCCGCCTGCGGTCCATTGTGGATTCCGCCCGCGCCTATGACGGCGACCTCTTCCAGGATCTCCTCGATCGTGAGCGCGCCGCCGGTACCCGCATCATTGCTGAGACCGAGCACTTCACCGTCTTTGTTCCCGCCGCCGCCAAATGGCCGCTGGAAGCCATGGTCATGCCCAATGAGGAGGTTCCCGATTTCGCCGCGCTTTCCGGCGCCCAACGTGCCGACCTCGCGCCCCTCCTCAAGAAGCTGTACTCCGCCGTGGACCGCTTCTTCGATGGCGTGGACAAGACCCCGTATATCGCCGGCTGGACCCAGGCGCCGGTGGATCCGGACCTGCGCCCCGGCATCCGCATGCACCTGCAGCTCTTTTCGCTCATGCGATCGCCCGGCCGCATGAAGTACCTTGCCGGTTCCGAGTCCTCGCAGGCCGTGTGGATCAATGACACCACCCCGGAGCGCATCGCCGCCCGCTTCAAGGAGATCTGGGATGCTTAACTGGATTGACACCCGCAGCGATGCGGAGCTTGCCGCCGCAGCCCGCGACCTCTTCGCCGCTACCTTCCCGGACGCGCCCGAGCCCGGCGGCGTGTGGGCCGCCCCCGGCCGCGTCAACCTCATCGGCGAGCACATCGATTACGCCGGCGGCGCCTCCATCCCCTTTGCGCTGGAACAAAACACCGCCGTCGCCGTCGCACCCCGCACCGATGGCCTTCTCCGGATGGCCTCCGAATTCGACGGCAGCGTCGCCCAAGCCAGCCTCCCACTCTCCGAAGTCCGTCCCGGCCACCCTTCCGACTGGTCCGGCTACGTCGCCGGCACCGTCTGGGCCGCCACTGCCGCGGACGTTCTGACCTGCGCCGGCCTCGATATTGCCATCGTCTCCGATGTCCCCGTCGGCTCTGGTCTGTCCAGCTCCGCCGCCCTCGAGTGCTCCGTTGCCGTGGCCGCCTACGAGCTTTGCCACGGCAAAGCTCCCGATGACGCCGCCCGCGCGCAGCTGGCCCAGGCTTGCATCCGCGCCGAAAACGAGGTGGTTGGCGCCTCTACCGGCGGCCTGGACCAAAACGCCAGCCTCTTCGGTCAGCGTGGAAAGGCCCTCTTCCTGGATTTTGCCACCGGCGCCGTCGAGCGCGTGCCGTTCAATATCGAGGCCCAGGACATGGTGCTGCTTATCGCGGACACCAATGCCCCGCACACGCTTTCCGACGGCCAATATGCCTCCCGCCGCGGCATCATCGACGCCGTCCAGTCTGCCGCCGGCCACACCATTCGCGAAATCCCGGATGCCGTCGCCTTTGCCGCCACCGTCAACCCCGCCGACGCGGAACTCTACCGCTGCCGCGTGCGCCACGTGGTGGACGAAACCGCTCGCACCCTCGACGCCGCCACCGCGCTCACCTCTTCCGACCTGGCAAAGTTCCGCCGCCTCATGCGCGAAAGCCACCTTTCCCTGCGCGACCTGTACGAAGTCACCACTCCGGAACTCGACTCCGCCTTCACCGCGGCCGGTGAACTCGGTGCCCGCATGACTGGTGGCGGCTTCGGCGGCGCCGTCATCGCGCTCATCCCGCGCTCCGCCGTCGAGTCCACCGCCGAAGCCATCCACGACGCCGCGGCATCCCGCGGCTTCCCAGGACCCACCTTCTTGGTGGCCCGCCCGGGAGACGGCGCCCGCCGCCTGGCTTAAGCTCCGCAGGCCGGCTCGGCTCGGTCGCGACCCCCAGCGCGCCTCTCGTCGTTAGGTCCATACTGATCAGGCTGATCTGAAGGCTGGGCCGCCTCAGATCGGCCCTAACTCCCTCAATTCGGCCTGATCAGATCAGCCCTAAGCCTGTCCCAAAGCCCTAAGCGTTCGGATCACAACGCCGAGAGAGCTTTCTGAATCCCCTCGCGCAGCGTCTCGCGAGACTGCTTCATCGGATGCGCAATCGCGCGCAACCCCATGTACGCAATCTGGTCGGCCGCCCGATTCAGCGGATCGCCCGCATGCCCGAGCACACGGCGAATGTCGACCTCGCATTGGCCTTGGATATCGCCCCAAGCTTGCTGGAATCGGGACCGCGCACCCGAAGACACCCCTCGCCACGTGCGCCCCGGCCGTGATGCTTTAGAGCCGCGCTTATGCACAATCTGCTCGACCGCCTCCAAAGCGGCTACGGAATCTGACTCAATAACCGCCTTGCGAGCACCCACCTTGAGCAGGTATTTCAGCGCAAGCGTCAGTGCTTCGAGCTCAAGCTCATCCGTGCTCGCCTTGGTTTCTCGAGTCCGTAACCGGTAGTCGCCGTTTCCCGCAACGAAGCACATCGACCCCTTGAATACGGTATCCGAGGAAGCATCGGTGGCTATGCGCACCACGTCGCCCTCGGCCCACGAGGAGGCGCGCGAGAAGTTCGGCCACCAGTGTGCTTTCGGCGTCTCTACCTGTGTCGCTTGCTTCTTTTTCGGCGCCTCACCCATCTTGCGCGCCTTGCGTGCGGTGATGCCGGCTTGTTTTCTGCGCACGGAGCTCGCGCTCTTCGAAGCCCTATTTTCTTCCGCAAAGCTTCCCGTCACCGTGAAACCGTCGGCCGTGAGTGCCGCTCGCAATGCATTTTGCCTGCGACCAGTGACAATCCACACTCGTCCGTCGAGTCCCTTGAGCACGCGTTTGACCTCGCGCACGGCGATATCGACGATATCGCCCTTCTTCGTTTGGCCGCGGCGCACAAAACGCGTCTGCTTGGTATTGACCGCGATGACCCAGCCTTCGATGGTGCCGTTGGGGGCGGAATCCCAACGCTCGTCCCAGAGCGCGACCGCAACGTGGATTGGTGCCGAGACCATATCCGAGGTGATCTTGCGGGTGCCGTAGGTGCGCGATTGCGTACCGGTTAGTTCTGAGAGCTCGATGGGTTCCATTATCTCTAGTAAAGCACGGTTAACCGCGCTGCTGAATTATCCCCCACACCGCCGCTGTGAACTGCTTCTCCTTAGGTCGAATGTGATCGAGCCGATCTGAGCACAACCCGCCCTCAATTCAGCCTCAACGCCCTCAATTCGGCCCGATCACCTTGGACCTAATATTCCGACCCCCACTCAAGGCCCTCGGAAATTCACCTTCCTGAGCCTCATGACGCGTGCCCCGCCCCGCCAGCCGCGAAGATGAAACCATGATTACAGATCACTTCATCAACCTTCGTTACGCCGGAGCCGAAAGTCCGCACCATTTAGCTCTCCAGAGCGGTGAGCTCACCCAGATAGCGCCCTGGATCGCCGTACCCACAGCCACCTGGAGGCAATGGGTACGCCATAAACAACAATTCGCCAAAGTAGCCGCTGCCGGGTGGAGCACCCACCGCGCCGTCCTCATCAGCAAATCGGCCGCGCGGCTGTGGGGAATATGGGTAATTTCCAGGGAAGGGGAGGAGGTGGAGTTAGCGGTGCCTTCGGGAAGCGTTCCCCCACGCAGACTCACCCCGAAAGGCTACCGTTACCGCCGGGTAAAGTCCCTTCAAGAATCCACGGTGTCGATTGCGGGTGTGCGCGCCACGAATCCCGCCCGCACCTGCCTCGAAATCGCCCGGCTACACGGCTTCCCAGATGGCCTGGTAGCTACTGATTCTGCCCTCGGCCGACACGACGTCACTACATACGACCTGCGCGAAGAACTGGCAAAAATGCAGCGCACGAGGGGACAAGCAGCCATGCGTAAGGTTATCGAGCACGCGTACGGCGGATCGGAATCGCCCTATGAGTCCTATCTGCGAGCCCTCATTATTGAGCGTTTCCCGCAGGTGAAAATTGAGCCCCAGAAATCGCTGCTCGGGAAATATCGGGCGGATCTTTGTCTCGATGGCTGGCTGGTTGTCGAGGTCGATGGCGATGCCAAATATGACGGTACCTATGGCGAGGCGCCCGCTTACGTGGTCAAGCAGCAGATAAAGAGGCAGCGAGCGCTAGAAAACCGCGGATACGTGGTGCTGCGCTTTGGCCCCAGCGATATGAAAGCGCCGGACGACGCATTGCGGATAATCGCCAGCCACCTGGAAAAACGAACGAGAAAAGTAGCCTAGATCACCCCCGCGCCACCCCACAACGCATAAAAGTTGTTGAACAAAAGGCATAGCAACCTTTAAGATGATGCGCATCACAAATTAATGCGACCTGCATCACGAAAGGTGAATCTAGTGAGTGCTGAGACATCACACGCCACTCCGGCGCAGGCGGGGGACAAGACCCCGCCCAAGGGCCTC
This sequence comes from Corynebacterium tuberculostearicum, assembly GCF_022347235.1. Lineage (GTDB taxonomy): Bacteria > Actinomycetota > Actinomycetes > Mycobacteriales > Mycobacteriaceae > Corynebacterium > Corynebacterium tuberculostearicum_F. The sequence continues at coordinate 118,777 of NZ_JAKRDX010000004.1, read as the reverse complement.
GGCGCCATGGCCGGTGCCATGTTCCTCATGGCCACCTCCGCCATCGGTCCGGGATTTTTGACCCAGACCTCGGTCTTTACCGTGCAGATGGGAGCATCCTTCGCATTTGCGATTATGCTGTCCATCCTCGTGGACATCGCTATCCAGCTCAATGTGTGGCGAGTTCTCTGCGTGACCGGCATGCGCGCCAATACCTTGGGCAATACCGTGCTCCCTGGCCTGGGCTGGGTGCTTGCCGTATTCGTGTTCATCGGCGGCGCAGTCTTCAATATTGGCAATATCGCCGGTTCTGGCCTGGGCATTAATGCGATGCTGGGCATCGATTCGCGCATCGGCGGCGTCATTGCCGCGGCCATCGCGATCTTTATCTTCCTCTCCAAGAAGGCGGGCATGGCGCTTGACCGTCTCGTTGCGGTCCTCGGCGCGGTCATGATCCTGCTGATGCTCTACGTTGCGGTGGTCAGCCAGCCACCGGTGGGGGAGGCGCTCAAGAATACCGTCGCGCCGGGCGAGATCGACTTCTTCGTCATCACCACCATCATTGGTGGCACCGTGGGTGGTTATATCACCTTTGCCGGCGCGCACCGCCTCATCGATTCCGGCCACACCGGCGTGGAAAACGTCAAAAACATTACCTATACCTCGGTAAGCGGCATCGTGGTCACCGGCATCATGCGTATGCTCCTTTTCTTGGCCGTTCTCGGTGTGGTCGCCACCGGCGTGGCGCTTTCGGACGACAACACCGCGGCCGATGCCTTCTACAATGCCGCCGGCGAGTTTGGCCTGCGTGCCTTCGGCGTGGTCCTCTTCGCGGCCGGTTTGTCCTCGGTTATCGGCGCCGCCTATACCTCGGTATCCTTCGTGACCTCCCAGGACACCTCAACGCGCACCCGCAATATCTTCACCATTATCTTCATTGCGGTGTGCACGGTAGTCTTCGTGGCCATCAACTCCGCGCCACAGAAGTTGCTCATCTTCGCCGGCGCCATCAATGGCCTGATCCTGCCCATCGGTTTCGCCCTCGTGATGTGGGTCGCCTGGCGCCGCCGCGACCTCCTGCAGGGCTATAAGTATCCTAAGTGGTTGCTCATCATTGGCGCCCTGGCGTGGGTACTCACCATCTTCATCGGCTTCAAGGCTTTCTCGGGTATCACCGAGCTGTGGGCATAATGCAGACCCCAGAGCAGGTGCGCGAGTATGCGCGCAGCCATGACATGGCCACCACCGCCGGGCATGCCCGCGGTTTCATGCAGGCTAACTTGCTGGCCGTGCCGCAGGAATACGCCTTTGACTTCTTGCTCTTTGCCCAGCGTAATCCCAAGCCATGCCCGATTGTGGGCGTGCTGGAAGCCGGTCAGTACACCTCCGAGCTGCTGCCGGGTGGGGACATCCGCACCGATATTCCGGCCTACCGTGTCTTTGAAAACGGCGAGCATACAGCCACGCTTGCCGACGCCACCTCGTACTACACCCCAGACATGGTTAGCTTCCTCATCGGTTGCTCTTTTACCTTTGAGACTGCGCTGCAGGATAACGGCATTGAGGTCGCGCACATTGCCCAGCAGCGCAACGTGCCGATGTTTAAAACCACGATTCCCACCACCCCGGCCGGTGTCTTTTCCGGGCCCATGGTGGTCTCCATGCGCCCGATTCCGGCCGCGCAGGCCTCCGATGCCGTGCGGATTACCTCCCGTTACCCATCAGTTCACGGCGCCCCGGTCCACGTGGGTGACCCGGCGGCCATTGGCATTGAGGACTTGAACCGTCCGGACTTTGGCGATCCGGGCGAAGTGCCGGAGGGTTGCCTGCCGGTCTTTTGGGCCTGTGGTGTGACCCCGCAGGCCATCGTGATGGAATCTAAGCCGCGCTTAGCTATTACGCACGCACCGGGCCAGATGCTCGTGACCAACGCCCGCGATCAAGATTTTCTCATTCCTTAATCGTCCAGCACGGCGAGGATCTTCTCGCAGGTATTCATGAGGCTGTCATGCGAAAGCGTGGCGGCCTCGAGGCGTTTTCCATCTGCGATAAGCGTGGCCAAGGTGATATTGCCTTGAATGTGGTCCGCATGCAGCTGAGGGTAGCGCGGGATTGCTAGCAAGAAGGTGAGCCGCATGCGGGCGAGCAGGTTATCCATCTGCTCATTAAGGGTGGGCGAGCCCAGCGAGGCCACCAAATTCCGGTGAAATTGCTGGTTAATGGAGGAGACTTCGTTATGCTCGCCGCGCGCGGCGTAATCAAAGGCGGAGGAAGTGAGGGTAACGAGCGAGGGGGCATCAGCAAACTCGCCCCAGCGCACCGCCGCGGGCTCGATGGCTGCGCGGGCGGCAAAGAGGTCGCGGATATAGTCTGCATCGGGCGTCGCAAGGAAAACACCCCGGTTAGGGATGCGTTCCACAATGCGTTCCGCGGCCAGCCTAGTGAAGGACTCGCGGAGGGTATTGCGCGAGCAGTGAAAGCGCTCGGCCGCCTTGACCTCGCTGAGCTGCTCGCCCGGCTGAAACTCGCCGGCGGAGATGGCCTCGCGCAACTCGGAGGCGACAGACTGGGAAAGCATGACCACAACTGTACTAAAAAGTTATGCACCTCACATTGAAGATGGGGTGCATAACGATGGCGCGAGCGCTAATCGATGGTCGCGATGACCTTGGAGGAATCCAGACGGTCACCTTCTGCGGCCAGGAGCTTGATGGTACCGCCGCGCGGAGCCTTGATGGCCGATTCCATCTTCATGGCCTCGACGGTGGCGATGGCATCGCCCTCGGCCACGGTATCGCCGTCCGCAACGTTCCAGGCCACGAGGTTGGCCTCGAACGGGGAGGTGACCGCATTGTCATCGGTGGACTGCGCGCCGGCCGAAGACGGCGCGGTGGAGGCAGAACCACCAGCTGAGGCGGCGCCCGGCGCAGCGAGGAAGTCCACGGGGACGCCGACGTTGACCAGCTTGCCGTCGATTTCTACGGCCACATTGCGGCGCTGGGTGTAGATGGCCTCGACCTTTTCCACCTGGTTGGTGGCAGACGGGCGGTAGTTGTGATCCACCCAGTCCGTAAACACGCCGATCTCGGAGGCGCCGGCGGCAGCGGCATCGTCTGCTGGGGCGGCGGTGCCGATGAGCGCAGGCTCATCCATCATGTCGCGGTGGAACGGCAGCACGGTGCGCACGCCGGTGACGGTGAACTCGCGCAGGGCAAAGCGGGCGCGGGCCAGGGCGATTTCGCGGGTCGGGCCCCACACCACCAGCTTGGCAATCAGGGAGTCATAGTACGGCGGGATGATAGAGCCAGAGCGCACCGCGGAATCTACGCGGATACCCGGGCCGGTCGGCGGCTCGAAGGAGACGATGGTGCCGGGGCACGGGGCGAAGCCATTGAGGATGTCCTCGGCATTGATACGGAATTCAAAAGCATGGCCGTGGGACTGCGGATCCTCATCGAAGGACAGCGGCTCGCCGGCCGCGATGCGGAACTGCTCGGCGATGATATCGGTGCCGGTGACTACCTCGGTAACTGGGTGTTCGACCTGCACACGAGTATTAACCTCGAGGAAGGAAATGGTGCCGTCCTCGGAAACGATGTATTCCACGGTGCCGGCGCCGGTGTAACCCACCTTGGAACAAATGGAGCGGGCGCCTTCGATGATGCCGTTGCGTTGGGCGTCGGAAAGCGCGGGCGCCGGAGCCTCCTCAATGAGCTTTTGGAAGCGGCGCTGGGTGGAGCAATCGCGGGTGCCGAGCACGCGCACATTGCCGTGCGTATCGGCCAGCACCTGGGCCTCGACGTGGCGCGGGTGGGTGAGGAACTTCTCCACATAGCACTCGGCGCGGCCGAAAGCCTCCATGGCCTCGCGGCCGGCAGAGTTGAACGCACCCTCGATCTCTTCCATATTGTCCACGACCTTCAAGCCGCGTCCGCCACCGCCATAAGCGGCCTTGATGGCGATGGGCAGGCCATGCTCTTCGGCGAAGGCGCGGGCCTCCTGCCAGTCATCGATGGGATCGGAGGTACCCGGTGCCAGCGGCGCGCCGACCTCCTCGGCCACGCGGCGCGCAGCGATCTTGTCACCGAGCAACTCGATGGACTCCGGGGAAGGGCCAATCCAGATCATGCCGGCCTCGGTAACCGTGCGGGCAAAGTCGGCGTTTTCGGACAAGAAGCCGTAGCCCGGGTGGATGGCATCGGCACCGGCGCGCACCGCGATATCGAGTAGCGCGGGCACGTTCATGTAGGTATCGGCCGCGGTATTGCCCGGCAGCGCATAAGCTTCATCGGCTACCTGGGTATGCAGGGCACCTGCGTCCGCTTCGGAGTAAATGGCGATGGACTTAATGCCCAGGTCGCGGGCGACGCGGGCGATACGCACGGCAATCTCGCCGCGGTTAGCAATGAGGACGGTCTTAATCTGCATTCTTATCTCCAGTGTTCAAGGCTTGGGGTGCTACGAGTTCAAAGTTCACGCGCGCGCCGGGTGGCAGCTGCGCGGCGATATCAATATCTTCTTCCAATACGGTGGCGATGACCGGGTAACCGCCGGTCACGGCATGATCGCGCAGGAAGACTACGGGCTTGCCATTGGGCGGGATTTGGATCGAGCCGGCGACCATGCCCTCAGAGGGGAGCTCGCCGTCCTTGACGCGTTCAATCGGTTCTTCGCCATCGAGGCGCAGGCCCACGCGGTTGGAATCCGAGGTGACGGTCCACTCGGTATCCAGGAAGGCGGAGACATTATCGCCAAACCAGTCATCGCGCGGTCCGAGCACGCAGCGCAAGGTGGCGCGGGTTTTGCCGTCGGAGCTTTCACGCACGCGCAGTGGGTTGGCTAGCTGGGCGTCGGTCATGCCGGTAGAGCGCGGCAGCACGCCGATGACATCGCCGGTGGTGACCGGGTCCGGGCCCAGGCCAGAAAGGACATCGGTGGCCGCGGAGCCGAGCTCGGATTCGGCAATGATGCCGCCGCGGATGGCCACGTAATTGCGCATGCCCACCGTTGCGGGGTCCACCGTGACGGTTTGCCCGGCCGTGACCAGCACGGGGCGGGCGAGGTGAACCGGCATCTCGCCAAGGCGCACACGCGCCGTCGCGCCGGTGACGCAAATGACGGTATCGGTGAGCGCGTGGAGCTTAATGCCGCCGATATTCTCCAGCACCGTTGCCCCGCGCGGGTTGCCCACGGCCACATTGGCGGTCGCGGCTGCGGCGCGGTCGGCAGCACCGGAGGGAGTCACGCCGAGATCGCCCACACCGGGGCGGCCCAGGTCTTGGTAGAGGGTGAGCAGGCCGGCATCGATAACCTCCATGCGCGGCAAGCGGGCAGGGGCGCGCTTCGAGCGGGCAGAGTGATCAACAAGCTCCGGCAGCTTATCCACGCTGCGATAGCGCACGCGGTCGCCCGGCTGTACCAGCGCCGGCGGGTTGGCATTGGAATCCCACATCGGCGTATTGGTGGTGCCCAAAAGCTGCCAGCCGCCCGGGGAAACGCGCGGGTACACTGCGGAAAACTCGCCCGCAATGCCTACGGCGCCGGCCGGCACCGCGGTACGGGGACTGGAGCGGCGTGGCACAGCACGCGCCTGGGAGGGCTCCGACGGCGCACAGTAGGTAAAGCCCGGGGCAAAGCCACCGAATGCCGCGGTCCACTCGGTAGAGGTATGCCAGTCAATGAGCGCCTCGCGCGAAAGGCCCAGCAGGTCCGCGGCCTCGTCCACATCCTCGCCGTCATAGAGCACATCGATTTCTACCGTTCGGGCCTCCGCAGCCGTCGCGGCGGCAGGGGAGAAGTCCTGCAGGAATTCCGCTGCATCGCGCGCCGAATCCGGCGCTTCAAACGTCAGCAGCAGGGTGGTGGCGGCCGCGATGCAGTCCACCTGATTCTTCAACGGCTTGGCAGAAAGCGCCGCGTGCCAATCCATCACCTGGTTCAATCCATCCAGGTCAATGAGCAACGCGCGCGTGCCCACAAAATTAATGTGCATTAGATAAAGCTCCGAATCTCGATGCCTTCTTCCCGCAGGCGCTCCACCACGCCGCGCAGCAGCTTCACCGCGCCGGGCGAATCGCCGTGGGTGCATACGGATTGCGCATCCACCTCTAACTTCGTGCCATCCACGGCCGTAATCGACCCGGTCTGCGCCACCTCAAGAACTCGCTGCACCACCTCATCGGCACTGCCAAGCACCGCATTGGCTTCCTTGCGCGAGACCAGCGTGCCATCGGGGTTGTAGTTGCGGTCCGCAAAAGCCTCACGGATGACGTTAAGCCCGCTGCGCTTGGCGACGTCCACCGCTACACCCCCTGGCAGTAACATCACCGGCAAGCCTCCGAAGGCCTTAATGCCCTTGATGACGGCTTCTGCTTGCGCCTCATCTTTCACGATTGCGTTATACATCGCACCGTGTGGCTTCACATAGGAAACCTTGGTGCCATTGGCGCGGGCCAAAGCGTCGAGCGCGCCAATTTGGTAGGTCACCTCGTCTGCAAGCTCGTCCGGGTTGTAATCGATAAAACGGCGGCCGAAACCCGCGGCGTCGTTATAACCCACGTGCGCGCCTACGGTCACGCCTGCTTCTGCTGCCGCCTTGAGGGTGCAGGCAATCGAGTGCGGGTCGCCCGCATGGAAGCCGGTGGCCACGTTTGCGGAGGACACCATCTCCAGCATTGCCGTGTCATCTGCGACCGGGTTGCCTGCAGTAGTCTCTCCCAAATCCGCATTGAGATCGATATGGAGCGAGGACATTCAACACCGTCCTTAAGATTGTTGAACAATTCGAATGTCATTAAGTGTAACCCTCGCCACTGCCATTTGTGAAGGCGGTTACGTTTCATTTACCCGCGTGCGCACCCCCACCTAGGTGCGAGAAAACCGCCCCGCCCCGGGTAAGAGGTCCGGGAGGAGGCGGCGTGGCCCGCTAGAGCCCAAGGGCCCGAAGGCCCTAGCTTGTGAAATCTTTAGCGGCCGTAGTTCTGGACAGCGTAGAGCTTGCCCTCAGAGTTGACGGCAACACCAACGCCGATGGTCTTGGCACGCGGGTCGAGCATGATCTTGCGGTGGCCCGGGGATTCGTACCAGAGCTTAACCAGCTGTGCATCGGAGTAGTCGCTCCATGCCTGCAGTACGTTCTCGCCGCCGGCCGGGATATTGGAAGGGTAGTAGTTCCAGTGCTGTGGGCGGTGGCTGAGCTTATTGGCGCGAACCAGCTGGTTGGCCCAATCCTGAGCCAGTCCATTGAGTGCGGCGTTGGCGCGAACCGGGCGCAGGCCGTGTGCCCGGCGGTAAGCGTTGGTGTGATTGATGATGCTCTGTACGCGGTTGGAGGCCGGAGCAACTGGCTTTGCAGCGGCAGCCGGAGCAGCAGGCAGGTTTACGGATGGTACCGGAAGGTTCACGCGACCGAAGCTGCTCAAAGAGCTCGATGCCTCTGCAGGGGCTACGCCAACACCGAGTGCGACGGCTGCTGCGAGTGCAGGAGCGACGAACTTCTTGGCGGAGAAGTGAACTTTGGGGGTGAACATGAGCGGTACCTTTCTACTGGAACCTAGCGGGAATCTATAAGGCGGGGATCTTGGAGTGTTAACGGCTAACTTCCGTTCCCCTTCACTTAAAAGTTAATCAATTCTGCCCGGGTAAAATCCAGCTGACCAGCAATTATTAGGATTCTTGAAGTTGATTTCGCGCAAAACTAATTGCCTCTTAGTTATTTCTCGATTTGAGCTAGGAAACCCCTAAATTCCCTCAGTGATGCCGCTCAGCTCCCCGCCCCCACGGGGGTAGATTTCAACCAATATCTCAGGTTCCCAGAGAAATGAGATTGTTTTAAGGTATACGGCCCTTGTTTTAAGTTCGTTGCTGGCAAATCCGGTGCGATTCTTGGCAAACCCTATAAGGAACCTTGTGGTTTTCTGTCCGCCTAAGGAACGTAAGAGAGCGCCATGACGAGGCCTGGTCTCGCATGAGGTTGCCTCACTACTGCTGTTCCTCCCGCGAAACCGCTACTGCGCCACATCTCTACGTAGTGTGGGCATAAGAAAAGCGCCCAGCGGGGAAATCGCTGAGCGCTTGCAGTTGCAAGACTATTTAGGCCTGAGTGGTTGCGGCCGCCTTGTCAGTCGCTGGTGCAGGGGAGAGTACCTGGGAAATGATGTCGGCAGCTTCCTTGCGGGTCTTCGCGCCGTGGAGTTGTGCGCGGAAGTCCTCCTTCATGATGTTGCGCGCCAGCTTGGACAGCAGCTTGAGGTGCTGCTTTCCAGCGTTATCCGGAACAGCAATAAGGAAGGCCAAGGTGGTCGGGTCTTCGCCCTCTGCCCACGTGACGCCGTGCGGCAGGCGGGCGAAGGCGAGCGTTGGTACCTTCACTCCGGCAGACCGAGCGTGCGGAATGGCCACGCCGTGGCCCACACCAGTGGAACGGGTAGATTCGCGCTTCAATGCGGCGCTAGCGACCGCCTCGGCATCAGACATGCGCGCGGAGGTGAGCTTCACCATGGAGCGAATGACCTCTTCGCTAGAAGAACCCAGATCTTTATCGAGGCTAATCGTATCGACTGCAACAAGTGGCTTATCCTTGCGCTGCGTCAATCCCACCAGCAGGAGAATAAGGCCAGCGCAAACAACGATGCCGGCAAGCATGGCGATAAAGAAGCCAACAACGTTATCTACCGCGCCGAGCACCGCGACGATCGGGCCGCCGTGCATGACGTGGTCTTGTGCACCGAAAAGACCGGCGAGCGCACCGGCTACGGCACCACCGGCAACATTGGCGGGGATGACCTGTAGCGGGCGTGCAGCCGCGAGCGGAATGGCGCCCTCGGTAATGCCGAAGAATCCCATGAACAACGCGGCGATGCCCGCATCCTTTTCGGCCTTGGTAAACCAGCGGCGGCGCAGGAGCGTAGCTACGCCCACGGCGAGGGGAGGTACGGCAATCGCACATGCCGCCATGCCCATCGGCGCCGCATTGCCGGCCGCGATCATGCCGCCGCCGAAGAGGAAAGCCGTTTTATTGAAGGGACCACCCATATCGAAGGCGATCATGGCGCCCAGGATAAGGCCTAGCACGATGACGGAGGAGCCCTGCATTCCAGCGAGATAGTTGGTCATTGCCTCGAACGCGGCCGAGACCGGTGCGCCAATGAGCAAGATGAAGACGAGCCCCACGATGAGCGTGGTGAAAATCGGGATAACGATGATGGGCCAAATCGGTGCGATGAACTTGTGTACCGGAATCTTTTTAATGGCAAGAGCCACATAACCGGACAAAATACCGGTGACAATGCCGCCCAAGAATCCGGCGCCCGCCTCAGAACCGTAAAGCGAGCCGGTGGTGGCGATGAGTCCGGTAATAAGGCCAGGCGCGAGGCCTGGTCGGTCCGCGATGCCTACCGCGATGTAGCCAGAGAGCACCGGAACCATCAAAGAGAACGCCAAAGCGCCGAGCTCATTGACTGTGTTCCAGAAGCTATCTTCCGGAATTGCCATGCCCTCAGGCGTGGGCGTGCCGCCGATGGACAGTGCCACCGCAATGAGCAGGCCACCGGTGACCACGAATGGGATCATGTGCGAGACGCCGTTCATCAGTGCCTTGTATAAGGTTTGACCTACGCTATTTTTACGCGGTGCCTCTTCCTCCGTTTTCTCGGAAGCGCCCGCCCAGCGCGAGGCGCTCAAGGACCTGCGGAGCAGTTCCTTCGGGTGTTTGATGGCCTCGTCCACGCCGGTGGCCTCGAGGCGCTTGCCGTGGAAGCGGTCCTTGGAAATGACCGTATCGGCACCAATGACAATGGCGTCGGCTTCGTCGATGTCTTGCTTGCTAAAGGTTCCCTCGACGCCGATGGAACCATGAGTTTCAATCTTGATGCGATAGCCCAGTTCTTGGGCGGCGGCTTCAAGGTTCCCGGCCGCCATATAGGTATGCGCGATGCCCGTCGGGCACGCCGTGATGGCGAGGATAAGGGGCGATGACTCTGTAGTACTCATGGCTCTCATTAAACGGCAATCGTTTGCGTTGACACAAGAGGAGGTTGCCTACTCGATGGCCGGTACGCTGGAGGCACTCCGCTATAGAAAGGGAACGCTCGCTCGTGAGTAAAGCATCGCCGGATAATATCTTGCTCTACCTGCCGAAAAAGCAGGAAGATCAGGTGCGCGACATTTTTGCCGGTCTTGCTGAGCGCGGCTTTCCCGTCCAGCATCAACGCCCGCACATTACGGTGACCTTTTCGCCGCACATGCAGCCGGAGGTGGTGGACTTGGCGGCCCAGCTGCTGCCGGCCGTCATCCCCGCGGATTTTCGCCGGGTAGGAAACGTCATTTTTGGCACCAAGCGTAAACAGACGGTGGCCTGGCTCCTGGAGACTACCGACGAGTTAGAGAGTGCCGCGCGAGAAATCAGCGCCGCCAATCCGGACGGGCGCGGGCCGCGCTGGACCCCGCACCTGACCATGGGTCTGCGCCTGCCGCGTGAAGAGGTCCCCGGCTATATCCAAGCGATGAACGAGCTCACCTCAGCGCACTTCAAGGAACTTACCGCCGTCGAGGCTGCCTTTTGGCGGCCGCGCACGCAGGAAAAGACCCTTCTAGCAGGGGCTTAGAGCAGGGCCTGCAGGGTGCGGGCAACGCGCAGGACGGTCAGGTCTTCGCCCGGCTTGCCGACGACCTGCACCGCATCACCCACTCCTTCTTCCTCTTCGCCGCGCAGCGGCACGGTAATAGCTGGCCATCCGAGCACATTGAAAGGCTCGGTCCAACGCCGCAGGCTCGCGGCCGATTCCGCGGCATTGTCTGGGGTGATATCGGACCACTTGAGGGGACCGGAATCGAGGGTAGGGGTGAGGATAATGGGGGCGTCGGCAAGCAGGGCAAGGGCTTCTTCGCGCAGCTTCTCTACGCCCCGTGCGGCCGCGTCGTAGTCTTCCTGGCTGATATTTTCCCCGCCCAGTACGCGCTGCAGAATCACGTCCTGGTACTTATCGCGCTGGTTCAGCAACGGCCGGTGGACGTCGTAGACCTCCTTCAGGCGCATCGGCTCGTAGAGCTCGGCCGTGGCGGCGATGGTGTCTTCCAAGTCCGCACCTTCGGTGAGCTCAAAGTCTGATCGTTCCAGCGCCGCCAGAAGATCGGAGAAGCGCTCGCCCTTGGCCTTAAGGGCCGTGACATCAACAGCGGAAACGTCCTGCGTCGCGGCCGGCTCCTCATCCGCACTGGCAATAAAAGCCTGCTCAATCAGGTCAATCGAGCTGGCAAAGAAACCAATGCAATCAAAGCTTGGGGCAAAGGGAAAGACTCCTTCGACCGGAATCACCCCAAAGGTGGGCTTGAACCCCAGCACACCCTGGCATGCGGCCGGCACGCGCACCGAGCCGGCGCTATCGGAGCCCACCGTAAGCTGCAGCGCCCCGCAAGCCACCAGTGCCGCCGAACCGGAGCTCGATCCGCCGCCGCACACCTCCGGATCGCGCGGGTTGATCACGCGACCATAAGCCGAGGCATCGCCCAAAATGCCATAGGAAAACTCTTGCAGGTTCGCCTTCGCGACCGGTAGCGCACCCTTCGCCGTCAAGCGCTGCACCACCGGCGCATCCTCGATTGGGGTGCGGCCCACATCGACAGTGGAGCCGCAGGTGGTGGGTACGCCCGCCACATCCACGATGTCCTTGAACGCCACCGGCTGTCCCTTAAGCGTGGGCGATTCCTCCACCGCGTGCTCATCAAACGGGATGACGGCAATCACCGCGTTAAATTCCTGCTGGGCGTGGTGCAGGCGATCAGAAACAGTAGACATAACGGGAGCTAAGTCCTTTCAACCTCGGCGTCCTAGGACGCTCACGATGTATTAGAAGAACGCAGATGTTACTACCGTACATCAGGGGAACGTTGTAGCAGCAAAGGCTGGAAGTGCGCGGGTTATGTGCCAAACGGTAACGGTGACCAGAGGCCTTATCCCCTTTACGTTGGGCTAGACGCATACTATCCGGCGAACACAGCGGTTCCCATCGATTGCATCTCAAACCACTGCGCAACGCCAAGCAATTGAGCCACGCTCCCCACTATGGAGCGAAAGATTCATCAACTACATTTAAAGCCATGACTTCCACCACCTCCGAGCCGCCAAAGCTCCAGCCCAGCTCCTATATTCCATTGATGTTCGCACTGCTGACGGCAGTGTTTGCCTTCCAGCTCAATGCGTCGATGCTCTCGCCTGCCTTGGCGACGATGGAAGATGAGCTGAGTGCCACCACCGCACAGATTGGCCTAACACAGACGGCGTTCTTCACGGCCGCGGCATTGTTCTCGCTCTTCCTTCCACGCTGGGGCGACCTTATCGGCCGCAGGAAGGTCCTCGTCGGCATGATGGCGGTTGCTGCGCTGGGCTGCATGGCTTCCGCCGTCGCGCCCAACGTCGCGGTGCTGCTCATCGGCCGCATCATCCAGGGCGTGGCCGGGCCGACCGTCCCTCTCTGCCTCATCATGCTGCGCCAGCAGGTACTCAATGAGAAGCAATACGCACTGCTGCTGGGCATTGTGACCTCGGTAAATGGTGGTATTGCGGGCGTGGACGCCTTGGCCGGTGGCTGGCTGGCCGGAAACTTTGGCTATCGCTCGGTGTTCTGGACCATGGCCGTACTATGCGCCATTGCGGTAGTAGCAGTGCAGGTATTCACTAAGGAATCCACGGCCACCGAAACCCCGCGAATGGATTGGGCGGGTGTGCTGCCTCTGGCCGTGGCGCTGGGCTGCGTTCTCACCGCGTTCAACGAAGCCGGCAAGCTTGCCGAGGCCAATTGGTTCCTCGTCATCATCCTTCTCCTCATCGGTGCCGCCGGCTTCTGGGCCTTCTGGAATGTGGAGAAGAAGGTCGCCGATCCGCTCGTTCCGGTGGCTTACCTGAAGCAGCGCCGCACGTGGGCGCTGCTTTCTACCACGCTGCTCACCATGACCGGCGTCTTTGCAGTGATGAACGGCCTCATTCCAAACCTCGGCCAGGACCCAGACGCCGGTGCCGGCATTTCCGCCAGCACCATTTCCTGGGTCACCCTTACTCCGTACGCCCTCGCTGGCCTAGTCTTCGGCCCGATTGCTGGTTGGATGGCCTCCAAGCTGGGATATAAGTACGTCCTGCAAACCGGCCTCATTGGCACCGTCGTCGGCCTGATTATTTCTATCTTCGTGGTCAGCGCCCCGAACGCATGGACCCTGCTCTTCGTTTCCATTTTCTTGGGCGTAACCTACGCCGGCATTGCCAACATCATGCTTAACGGCCTGGGTATTGTGCTCTCGCCGGCCGATAACCAGGGCTACCTGCCCGGCATGAACGCCGGCGCCTTCAACCTCGGCGCGGGCTTGTCTTTCGCCGTGCTCTTTGCGGTTTCCGGTTCCTTCGAGCACGGCTACCGCGCGGGCATGATCGCCGGCGTCATCATCTTGCTTGCGGCCCTTGCCCTGTCCTTCCTCATTCCTCGCCCGGAGTCCATCGATGACACCGTGGCGGCCGTCAACGCCCGAAAGTAGGCTCGTGGTATGACGCGAAAAATCATTCTGGACTGCGACCCCGGCCACGATGATGCGGTGGCCCTGCTCCTAGCTTTGGGCAACCCCACCATTGACCTGCTGGGCATTACCACCGTTGGCGGCAATCAGACCTTGGATAAGGTCTCCCACAATGCCCTGGTGGTCAAGGAAATCGCCGGCCACCCGGAGGTTCCGGTGTACGCAGGCTGCGATCGCCCGCTCGTGCGCCCAGTCGAGGTCGCCGAGGCCATCCACGGTTCCACCGGCATGGACGTCGAGGGCGTCCAACTTCCGGAGCCAAGCACGGCGCTTGCCGACGCCCACGCTATCGACTTCATCATCGACACCATCATGTCCCATGAGCCCGGCACCATCACCCTGGTGCCCACCGGCCCGCTTACCAATATCGCGATGGCCGCGCGCAAGGAGCCGCGCATCGTCGAGCGCGTCAAGGAAGTCGTCCTCATGGGCGGCGGCTACCACGAGGGCAATTGGTCTCCGGTTGCCGAGTTCAATATCAAGATCGATCCCGAGGCCGCCCACATCGTCTTCGAAGAGCCTTGGCCCGTCACCATGGTGGGCCTCGATCTCACCCACCAGGCGCTTGCCACCCCAGAGGTCGAAGCCGAGATTAAGGCGCTAAATACTCCCGTCTCGGAGTTCGTCGTGGGCCTTTTCGGTTTCTTCCGCAAGGCCTACCAGGCCAACCAGGGCTTTGATAACCCACCGGTCCACGACCCGTGCACCATTGCCTACCTCATCGATCCGGACATCGTCCAAACCCGCAAGGCTCCCGTCCACGTCGAGCTCGCCGGTGCCCTTACCACCGGCATGACCGTCACCGATCTGCGCGAGCCTGCCGACGCCTCCTGCCACACCCAAGTCGCCACCACCCTCGACCACGCCGGTTTCTGGCGGCTCGTCACCGACGCCCTCAAGAACCTCGCCTAAGCCACCCGCCGCGAGCTATTCAACTTTCAGCCACGTTCTGCTCTCCGAATGTTCGGTTCGATGCCAGAATGTGGCTGTTTGATTGCTGATAGGAGTAACAGTCTGCGCCTCTGTGGGAATTAAGCCTTTACCGTCTCTAAGGGATGGTGCAGATGCACGCATAAATTACGTCGTTCTAAATCCACCAAGATAAGAATCTAGCTCGCTTTACTGTTTAGTTGGACTGCGCTACTGCCAAGAAGTTCATTTGCTGCCTTTTGGTAGTCCTCCTTAGAGGGTTTGTCAGCAATTATGACTTTTTCTCCGTCAAGAGACTTGAGGTTCTTCAAGGTCAGTGAAGAATTTTGACCACTGAGCTGGTAAACGCTTTTCTTCAAAACCGATACGTCATCTCCTCCTGCTCGCAATACGGCTTGCCTAAACATTGCGGTTTTCGCTGCGGAGCCACGTGCTATGACCACCGTCCGTTCAGAGGCCTTGGAGTCAATTTCGGAGCGCACCTGGGATAGCACCGCTACGAGGTAATTGAATAAAGGAATTTGGGAAGGGATCAGGTGGTCTTCGGGGTTAGTCCAAGGTGTGGGATCCTCTTCCAACTGTTTCAGTGCTTCTGGAGCCAAATTTTTAACATTACCGCCCGTCGGGGATTGATAAGGAAACAGTTCGACCTGTGCGACTCCATCGGAACGATTAGTTCCAGAATCCGATTGAACGTAATTTCTTAGGTGGTTTGGATTATTGTCTGACTTAGCAAAATAGTCGCAGTGCCAATTTCCTCCGACCCAAGGTAAGGCGTTGGTACCGTGAAGATTAAGCGGAGACGGAAGTAAGAAATCACATGTAGGGAGGCCATTTCCTTCTCGCTCTTTGCTCGTCCAAGGAACAAAGGGGCCACGGTCGCCGCCCGTGATAGCGGAGAGTAGTTTCTCTTGTTCGGTAATCCATGCGCGTTTGGCTCGATCGCACTGCGCATTGATTGCGTCGAGGTCGACATCGTCACCAGAGACATACCCCATACGTGAGAAGAACATCAGCAGTTTATCTCTGGCTTCTTTTTCAACAGTATTCCACAAAGCTTCTTTGCTCTCGTAGGGACCGCCCAGAACCCAGTCGACGAATTCGTGAAAACCTGGATTGAATGTAACTACTACGACCTTAGGATTGCTGAGATCGCCCATAAAGGGTTGAGGCGCATTGGGGAAAAGGCGTGAATCTTCACTCAACTCATTTTGGTGGCCATTAACATACTGAGCAGCAATATCCCTTTGTTTGTCGCTCCAATGAGCCCAATCCTCACTGTGAATGAGTACTTGATCAAGGTCTTCTCTTGAAGGATTGTCCGTTTCAGGGTCAAGGCTTTCGATTAGAGCTTGATAGCTTGAGATTTCCTCTGGAAAGGCAAGGTTGTTATTCCAATCTGCGTAGATGCTTTTTGCTGCATCCTCGGTAGGAGAGCCATTGTTAGTAGAACGGTTTGTCATCGGAGGTCCTCAAAACTGAAGGGAATAAGATGGAGCATTCGCCATCAAAGATTTTCATGAATGATGGTAAATGATGTTTTCTTACTTCACAGAGCATTGAAATAAGATCGGTTGAAGGTAGAGGAGTTCGGCCAAGCGAATAGTATTGAACTTGGTAGGTCCTGCTTGAAATCAACTGTAAGAACCCCACCCAAGGAGCCACCATGAACCAGAACCGTTTTCGCCACGTCGTTGTCATGGGAGTGTCCGGATCGGGCAAGACCACGGTAGGGGAGGCGCTATCGCCGCTGGTGGGGCTGGAGTATCGCGATGGCGATGACATGCACCCGCAGGCCAATATCGACAAGATGGCGGCGGGGATACCGCTCAATGATGCGGACCGGGAACCGTGGCTGAAGCAGATCGGTCAGTGGCTCGCGGATAAGCCGGACGGTGCGATGGTGGGGTGCAGTGCGTTGAAGCGGAAGTATCGGGATCTGATTCGCGAGTACTGCCCAGCCGTGGTGTTCGTTCACGTGCATGGCGACTTTGATGTGCTGCATGAGCGGATGCAGCACCGGCCGGGACACTTTATGCCGGCGTCGCTCTTGCAGTCGCAGTTCGATACCTTGGAGCCGCTGGAAGAAGACGAAACTGGCCGCGTCTTTGATGTGACGCGGCCAGTCGAGGAGATTGCCCAGGAAGCTGCTTCCTGGATAAAGGCAGGCGCCTAAAAGACTGCCGCTACTCCGTAGAGCACCAAGACCAGGGCAAAGCCGATGACGGAAATCAGCATTTGGTTGACTGTCCAGGTCTTCAGTGTGGTGACCGTATCCATGCCCATCAGACGGCCGACGAGCCAGAAACCGGAGTCGTTGACGTGAGAACCGAAGACGGAACCGGCGGCGGTGGCCACGACGATAAGGGCGAGCTGTAGCTCATTGAATCCGCCGGCTTCCACGGCGGGAACCATGAGGGCGGCGGCCGTGGTTAGCGCCACGGTGGCCGAACCTTGGGCTAGGCGCAGCGCCACGGCAATGAGGTAGCAGGCAAGGATGACGGGGATGCCAAGGCCGGAGAGCGAATCGGCCAGGGCGTCGCCAATGCCAGAAGTGCGCAGTACGCCGCCGAACATGCCGCCGGCACCGGTGATGAGCACGACGGAACAGATGGGGCCAAGCGAGGAATCGATGAGCTTTTCCAGCGCGGTCTTGTCCACGCCGCGGCGCAGGCCCAGGACCACGAGCGCGACCAGCACCGTGATGAGCAGTGCGATAGGAGTCTGGCCGAGCATGACAAAGAACCGTACCCACGCGGCGTCGGCATCGATGGTGCCATAGGATGCCAGGGCGTTGAGGCCGGTGTTGAAGAAGATGAGCACCATCGGGATGAGCAGGAGGGAAATCACCGTTGGGGCAGAGGCCGGCTTAAGCGGCTGTTCCTCCTCAGAAAGCACCGGGCCGGCGATGGCGTCAGTGACTTTCAGCGGGAATTTCTTGCCGGAAAGCAGGCCGAAGCGGTAGCCGGAGATATACCAGGTAGGCAGCGCAAGCAGCAGGCCGACGAGCAGGACGAGGCCGAGGTCGGCGCCATAGAATTCGCTGGCTGCAACGGGGCCTGGGTGCGGTGGTAGGTAGACGTGCATGACGGAAAACGCGCCGGCGGCCGGCAGGCCAAAGGCAAGCACGGGGCCGTCCAAACGACGAGCGACGGCGAAGATAACCGGAAGCATCACAATCAGGCCGGCGTCGAAGAAGATGGGAAAGCCCATAATCAGCGAAGCCAGGCCGAGTGCAAGGGGTGCTTTGGATTCGCCGAAGCGGTGAACCATGGCGTCGGCAAGCGACTTGGCGCCACCGGAGGCTTCCACCAACCGGCCGATCATGGCGCCCAAGCCTACGAGCAGTGCCACCGAGCCCAGAGTGGAGCTAAAGCTTTCGGTCATGGTGGGCACAATGCCTTCGAGCGGAATGCCTGCAGCGAGCGCCGTGAGCGCCGAGACCACCAGCAGGGTGAGAAAAGCATGGAGCTTGAAATAGATGACCAGCACCAAAATCACGGCGATGGCGGCCACCGCAATGCCCAGTAGCGGGCCGGTGGATAGTGTAGGTTCCCACGTTTCCATAGAGAGTTCCTTTTCCTTTGCAAACCTTTGAATAATGGAAACGTTAGCAGTGGTCCTGTGCGCTGCCTAAAGCAATCGGCTAAATGCGACCTACCCAACACGTAGCCGGGTGAAGACAGAAAAATCCCCTAGGCACCGTACTGGGCCTAGGGGAGGGGCAGGCAGTTTAGTCGAACTGACCCTGGATAATGGCCGCCGCATCCAGCGGAGTCACGTGGTAGGAGATGGGGTTCTGGTTGGCGCCGGCCATGAGCGCGCCGGCGCAGGAGTGGCCCGCGCCCATCATGTGGCCCAGCTCGTGGGCGATGGTGCCCTGGACTGCCTCTGGGTACTGGGCATTAGGAATCTTGATGAAGACCATCTTGTGATCCGGGTAGGCGGCGCCCTGGACGTAGCCATTTGGGTCCGGCTTGAAGATGATGGCGACGGTGTCATCGTCAGCCTCGGAAGGCTTAACTTCCTTCAGGGAAGCCTTGCCGTCTAGCGCCTTGTTCCACTCGGCAACCGCGGCATCCAGCTGCTTGCGGTAGGGGAAGCCTTCGACCACCTTGTACTCCAGTACGCCATCCTTAAAATACGGCTTTACAGAGTCCTCGTCGTGCAGGATGGAAGGATCCGGAACCGGCTTGCCATCGTTAGCCAGCTGGGTGATGGTCTTGCAGGTGCCTGGATCAATTAGGGAGCGAACTGGGTCGCTCTTAGCGCTAGCGGCCGGTGCGGCGACGGTGCCAAGGATGGCGGAAGCGGCCAGGGTGGCGGCAGAAAGCTTCTTGAAAGAAGGCATAGGCAGTGAGTTACCTTTCGGTTGATTTTAAGGTTCGCAGAGTGCATGTTTCCCAGCAATGTCCGTGGTAAACGGTATTATGCGGGTCTCTTATGCGTGCGAGCATATATCAGTTTCTTATTGTCTGCAAAGGGAAAAATAAGAAACTGAGGAACTTACTGCCTCTTTACCGCCTTCTAGTTCAATCGCTGCCCAGTGGTGGTGCTAAACAAATGCACGCGGTCTGGGTCGGGGGAAACGTAGAAAGTATCGCCCACCGCATAGCGGCCGCGGGCATCAACCAGGATGCCGGTCTGGCCGCCCATCCGGGTCGAGGATTTGAGGACGCCGTCGGTGGAGCTGTTGCCGGCGGCGTCGTTAAGCTCGCCATAGACATAGGTCTGGTTGCCCAGCTCCTCGACGTGCGCGACGGTGAACTTTGCCCCGCCGTTGCCGGTATCGCTTAGCTGCCAGTCTTCCGGGCGGATGCCCACGGTAACGGTCTCCACGCCCTCAAAGTTGTAGTTGGCCAGATTGATGCGGGTAGAGCCGATGGTGAGCTCAGAGGAGTTATGGGTGAGGTCATAGATATTCATTGCCGGGGAGCCAATGAAACCGGCGACGAAGACGTTCTGCGGGCGGTCATAAATGGTGCGGGTGGTATCCACCTGCTGCAAGACTCCGGCATTGAGAACGGCGACGCGGTCACCCATGGTCATCGCCTCGGTCTGGTCGTGGGTGACATATACGGTGGTGGTACCAAGGCGGCGCTGCAGGTTAGAGATCTGCGCGCGGGTGGAAACGCGCAGTTTGGCATCCAGGTTGGACAGCGGCTCGTCCATGCAGAATACGGCTGGCTCGCGGACGATGGCGCGGCCCATGGCCACGCGCTGGCGCTGGCCACCGGAAAGATTAGCCGGCTTGCGGTCCAACAGGTCTTCCATCTGCAGGATCTTCGCGGCCTCGTGCACGCGGGATTTAATCTCGTTCTTCGGGACCTTGCGGTTTTCCAGCGCGAAGGACATATTCTGCGCTACGGACATATTGGGGTAGAGGGCATAGTTCTGAAAGACCATGGCCACATCGCGGTCCGATGGGCTGACCCCGGTGACATCCTTGCCGCCGATGCGGATGGAGCCGCGGTCGGTGGGCTCAAGACCTGCCAGCATGCGCAGGCTGGTGGACTTGCCGCAGCCGGATGGGCCGACAAGAACCAAGAATTCGCCATCGGCAATATCTAGGTTGAGGCGGTCAACGGCGGGGCGTTCCGCGTCCTTAGAGTAGATGCGGCTTGCGCCATCGAAGGTGACAGTAGCCATGGTTACCTTTCAGAAACTAGTGGGGGAGGGGGAGTGGCTGCGAGAGCCTACTTATTGATGACGGTCTTGACCTGGTTGTCATAGATGGACTGCAGGGTCTTTTGCAGATCGGTCAGCACCTTGGTGACGTCATCGCGGTTGGTGACGATCTTTTCAAAGGCGCCGCCGATTTCCTGGTCCGCGCCGGGCAGGAAGACACGGGCATTGTCCTGTGGGCGGGTCTCAGGCAGCTGCTTGATAGCGGTTTCGAAGTTCGGGTTGTCCTTCATGAACTTCTTCTGGTCCTCGTTGTCCACCGCGGTAGAGCGCACCGGCATGTAGCCCACGTTCTGGGACCAGTAGCAGGTGTTTTCCTCATTGGTGATGAAGTCAATGAGCTTGATAGCAGCCAGCTGGCGGTTCTTGCTGATGCCAGCCGGGATGGCCAAGCCGGCACCACCGGTGGGGCAGGCGCCGTCGCCAGTCGGGTTAGGCAAGAAGGCGGTGCCGAGCTCGAACTTGGCGGTATCGGTCAGACCCGCCAGGTCACCGGTGGACAGGACGGTGGCGGCGGCGCGGCCGGTGCCGAACTCCATGGCCATGTCATTGCCCACGTAGGAGTAGCCCTTCTTCTCATCGGTGATGTCCTTGAGCCACTCGACGGCCTTGATGGTCTTGTCATCGGTGAATTTCAGGTCCCACTCATCGGAGTAAGCGCCGCCCTTGGACCACAGCGGGCCCTGGAAGATCCAGCCCAGGTAATCCACGGCATCGCCCCAGCCAAAAGGCTTCATTTTGGAATCGGCGTCAGCCAACTTCTTGGACCACTCATCCATCTCATCCCAGGACTTGGGGCCACGGTCCGGCAGACCGGCCTTCTTCCACGCGTCCTTGTTGTAGAAGAACAGTGGCGTAGAACGGGCGAAGGGGAGGGCAAAGTGGCCGCCGTCGTACTTGTAGTCTTCGTAAAGCGGCTGCACGTAGGTAGACAGGTCGATTTCTGCTTCCTTGGCAAGGTCGTCCACGTTGGCGATCTGGCCGTTGATGGCAAAGTTGTACCACCAGACGTCAGACAGCACCACGATGTCCGGCAGGTCCTGGCCGGTGAGCGCAGCGTTGAACTTCTGCGCTGCTTCTTCGTAGTTCTTGCCGGCATCTACGAGGTTGACCTTGATATCCGGGTTCTCCTTTTCAAAGCGGGAGATGATCTCCTTCTCAATGTCCTTGGAGGTGCCCGGGTGGTTGGACCACCAAGTCAGCTCGGTGACTTCACCGTCACCGCCCTTGTCGTTGTCGCCCTGTGGATTGGTGGATGAGGTGCCGGCACAAGCAGCGAGTGCGGTGGCAGAAGCGGCCGTGGAGGCCAGGGCGAGGAATTTGCGGCGTAGCATGTAGTTCTCCTTAAAAAGGGTGGTTAAGGGGTGGAAAATAGAGCGAGCGGAAACGGCGAGCGTGGGTGGGGAAGAAGCCTTCTAACCCTTCACGGCGCCAGTGGTCAGGCCCTGAATCATGTACTTTTGCAAGGCCAGGAAGATGATGACCATCGGGATGATGGTGAGGATGGTGGCGGCCATGACCGGACCCCAGTTGGTCACGCCATCGTTGTTTTGCAGCATGGTCAGGCCCACCTGCAGCGGAGCGACGTCCTCCGTATCTGCCATGAGGAAGGGCCACAGGTAGGTATTCCATTCATTGACCATGGTGATGACGGAAAATGCAGTCAGCGTGGGCCACGAAACCGGTAACAGCACCTTGGTCAGCAAGCGGATGGGACCAGCACCGTCCATGCGGGCGGCTTCCACCAGCTCATAGGGCAGGGACAGGAAGTGGTTGCGCATCAAGAAGGTGCCGAAGGCCACGCCGGCCAGCGGCACGATGATGCCCACGAAGGTATTGCGCCAGCCCAAGGAATTGACCAGGGCGTAGTTGGAAATGACGGTGATTTCGCTCGGCACCATGAGCGAGGAAATGACCAGCAGGAATACCAGGTGTCGGCCCGGGAAACGCAGGATGGCCAGCGCATAGGCGGAGATGACGCCCAGCACAATCTTGATGATGGACAGCACCGCGGTAATGAACACCGAGTTGCGCAGGTAGGTCCAGAACGGCACACGGGTGGTGGCATCGGAGTAGTTCTCGGTCTCCCACACCGGCGGAAGCCAATTGACTGGGTCGGTATAGATATCGCCCTTGGCCTTAAACGAGGTCATGAGGATCCAAAACAGCGGCAGGCCAATGAGCAGCAAGACCGCTAGGATGCCCAGGTAGCCGCCGATGAGCTTGGCGCGGCGGGTGGCGGGGGATTCATCCGTGACCATGTGAAGGGTAGAAGTAGCCATGTTGGGTTAACCTCGCTTATCCATGATGCGGACCTGGATCAGGGTGATGATGAGCAGGATGAGGAACAAGATGGTGGCGGCAGTCGCACCGTAGCCGGCGCGGAAGTTGACGAAGGTCTCGTTGTAGATCTGAAAGACCAGCGTCTGCGTGCCATTGCCCTGCGGGCCGCCGCGGGTCATGACGTTGATGATGTCGAAGACCTGCACGGAATTAAGCAGCACCGTAATGGACAGGAAGAAGGTGGTATTGCGCAGCTGCGGCATGGTCACGCGCCAGAATTTGCGCCAGCGGCCGGTGCCGTCGATAGCGGCAGCTTCATCCAATTCCTTGTCCAGGCCCTGCAGCGCCGCCAAGTA
The DNA here is from genome assembly GCF_022347235.1 of Corynebacterium tuberculostearicum. Lineage (GTDB taxonomy): Bacteria > Actinomycetota > Actinomycetes > Mycobacteriales > Mycobacteriaceae > Corynebacterium > Corynebacterium tuberculostearicum_F. The sequence goes on along the minus strand of NZ_JAKRDX010000004.1, from coordinate 95,984 downwards.
GATGACGAAGGTATAACCCAGGTTTTTCCACACAAAGGTGAAGGTCACCATGAACATGGCCCAGCCCGGTACGGCGTAGAAGTTGGGGGAGTCCACGCCGAACCAGCCCAGGATTTCCTGGATAAGGCCAAAGTTAGGGTCGAAGACGAACTGGAAGGCAATGCCGATGGCCGCGCCGGAGATGGCATAGGGGGCAAAGACCACCGAGCGCGCAAAGTTGCGGCCCTTAATGTTTTGGTTCAGCAGCAAGGCCAGCGCTAGGCCGATGACCATGGAGCCAATCACCGCGAAGAAGGTAAAGACCAGGGTGTTGAGCACGATGGTCTTCGTATCATCGCGGCTAAACCACTCCACATAGTTATCTAGGCCCACGAAGGTGGAGTTGGGGCTGGAGATATTCCAATTGAAAAAGGAAAGGCGGATATTATCCAGCAGCGGCCGGTAGGTAAATATGGCCAGCAGGATCAGGTTGGGGGCAAGCAGTACTGCTGCCAGCAGCCATTCTTTGTGTCGGTTGCGCTTGGCCTTGCGGACAAGCGCCCCGGAATCACCGGGGCTTTCCGCGCGTGCGGGAGATGCGGTTGTAGTGCCGGCGCCACCGGCACCGGAAGAGTCTTCCTGAAAAGTCACTCGGTCAATCTAGGGCGGGCAGGTGACGCCCAGCTACACAGAAAACAAACAATTGATGAATAATAAAAGGCCAATGAGTTAAAGGTAGACGCGTCATCAAAGATTCTATAAAGCCGCAGCGCAGCCCCCTATGGCGCTGGTCGCTCCACCGCCTAACTTTGTCCGGCATTACAAAGAAGCCCCGCTTGCCGACGCCCACCTTCCTCCCACCCCACTACACTGGCCCCTACAATCCACCGCGACCCCACTAGGAGGAAGCATGTCTGTCCGTACCGTTTGCAGCAACTATGACTCCGTCAAGGATTGGCAGGAGCCGCTGTATAAGGATCTGCACCAGCACCCGGAGCTATCCATGCAGGAAGAGCGCACGCTGGGCATCATCAAGGACAAGCTTGCCGATCTCGGCTTCCACCACATTGAAGTAGGCGGCGGGGTGGTCGGTGTTTTAGAAAACGGTGCCGGGCCAACCGTCATGCTGCGCGCGGATTTCGATGGCCTACCAGTTAAGGAGGCCACCGGCCTGGATTATGCCTCCACCGATACCGCCGTTGACCAGGAAGGAAACACGGTCCCCGTCATGCACGCCTGCGGTCACGATTCCCATGTCGCCAGCCTGCTGGGCATGGGCGCGCTCATGGCGCAGGCCACCGACCAGTGGTCCGGCACCCTACAGCTCATTTTCCAACCGGGCGAGGAGATTGCCGCCGGTGCCCAGTCCGTGGTGGATGACGGACTTGTGGACAAGGTCGCCACGCCCGACGTAGTACTTGGCCAGCACGTCTTTGCCAGCAACTTTCCCGCCGGCACCGTGGCGCTGGCCTCCGGCCCATTCATGTCCACCGCGGTAAGTATGGACGTTAAGGTTTATGGTCAAGGCTCGCATGGCTCCATGCCGCACCTCAGCGTTGACCCCGTGGTGCTGGCCAGCTCCATTGTCATGCGTTTGCAGACGGTCATCTCCCGCGAGCTCAACCCTTCCGAATTCGGCGTGCTGACCGTGGGGGCCATCAACGCCGGCTCGAAAGCAAATATCATCCCCTTTGAGGCCAACCTGAAGATCAATGTGCGCGCCTATAGCGAGCAGGTGCGCGATACAATCACCGGCGCTATCGAGCGCATCGTCACTGCCGAGTGTCAGGCTGCCGGCAGCTCGCATCCTGCCGAGTTCAACTATCACGATTCCTACCCGCTCACCAGCAATGATGAGGACACCACGGAGCGCCTTCAGGAAGCCTTTACTGCCTACTTCGGCCCCGACCGTGTCCTTGACGCCGAACCCCTCACCGCCTCGGAGGACTTTTCCACCATCGCCCGCGCCTTCGGCGTTCCCTACTGCTTTTGGGTATTTTCCGGCCGGGAAGAAGAAAGAGACGTCCCCAATCACAGCCCGCACTTCGCCCCGCTGCTCCAGCCCACTCTACGAACCGGCACCGAAGCCCTTACCGCTGCTGCGCTGAATTACCTGGGCAAGAACTAGCCGGGGCCCTTCTTCTGGCCGCACATCTGCAATGGAGGGTGCGGCCATTGCTTGTGGCCTGCGGGTTGTATGAAGCAATGGGGGAGTAGTCCGCAGCGTCTACTGCGAGAGCGTGTAGGCCATGCATCGCTTTCCGACGCCCACTTCTTTCCCCTCGCCCCAACCTGCAGACCCCTAAAACAGCTCCAACGCCCGGGCCTCGCTTGGGGCCACAGGGCGCTGGAACTGGTTCTCTCTATCTCTCTTGCGTTCTCTCAAACGCGTGCTTTAAGTATGAGCCACTTACCTGCAACGACAATAAATTCACGCTGTGAGTATCCTGCCATCTTGGTAACGGTACGGTAACGGGTTCCATGTAGCGCAGCGCTCAAGGATGGCCATCCCCAATTCTAAGGGTGTCTCAGTTTTGTTGTGCTCCGGGTCGTGTGGGCAGGGAGGTAGGGATTAGGTGCAGTGTTAAGAACGTGCCAGCAACCTTAAATAGTGCTGTATTTACGCTCGGGAATAGTTCAAAAGTTAACGCTGCAGGGGCTTAAGGTTGCCATATATTCACCCCCTTGTCGGGTTTCTAAGGGTAATTTTCATTCTATATGTGCAGTTCAAAGTCTTATAGTGCACCCTAAGTTAAAGAAACCTTAGAATTCGGTTGGCAAGCTGTGGATATGGTGCTAATCTACACAGGAAAGATTAAACGCCCCGCCAGAAACATTAAGACTGCTCCCTAAAACAGGCTTAAAGCAGGCGGGCTATTCCCCCTAAGTGGCCACCCAGCCACCAACCCCTAAGGAAACTGTGATTACTCTCCCCCTGAAAAAGAGTCGGTGCCGTGCAGGACCTTCCAGCCGCGCAACACCGTCCAAGTCCTTGCACTAACCGCGAGGCTTCCTAAAAACCAAAACACACTCTGTCTCCAGGGAAAATTCCCTATCTTAAGATTCTGAAAGAGAGAACTCATGTCCAAGGCTATCGCTGGCAAGAAGGCTGCTGCTTTCTCCGCCGCTTTCGCAATTGCTCTGTCCGCTGGCGTTGTAGGCGCTGACGCAAACGTTGCTCACGCAGCGACCGAGACCCCTGCTGCCGCGACGACCACTGCTGCCGAGGGTGGAAACGTCAACCCGGCAGATGCTCCGTCCGATAACCTGTCCCTGACCATTCACAAGCACAAGGGCACCGAGTCCGCTCAGCAGGGCAATGGTACTGCTCAGAACCTCGATGAGAAGGTTAACCCATCCGTTAAGGGCGTTGGCTACAAGATCGAGATGGTTCAGTCCCTGAACACCCCTCAGGACTGGAAGACCGCTGCAGGCAAGAAGGTAACCGACGAGCCTAACGGCGAGTACACCAAGGACGCCGAGACCAACGAAAACGGTGAAATTAAGCTGGAGGGCTTGAAGCCAGGTCTGTACAAGGTAACCGAGACCTACGTTCCGGAGAACTCTGGTCTGGTTATTGCACAGCCGTTCCTGGTCTATGTTCCGATGACCAATCCGGAGAAGACCGGCTGGATCACCAACGTCAACGCTTACCCGAAGAACACCGAGGTTAAGGTTGAAAAGAAGGTAAAGGACCAGTTCGCCAACAACCAGGAGAACTACACCTACACCATTACCTCCGATATTCCGGTAACCAAGAAGGGTGAGACCCTCACCAAGTACATCGTGACCGATGAACTGGATTCCCAGCTTAATGGTGCAGCTTCCAAGGTCACCAAGGTAGCTCTTGGCGCAAAGGAAGAAGGCGCTAAGGAACTGAAGGCTGGTACCGACTACAACGTCGAGCCAGTAGAAGGCAACGCCCAGATTAAGAAGGTTGTCTTCACGGAGGCAGGCCGCAAGCAGCTGACCTCCACCTCCGACAAGGTTTTCACCACCATCGAGACTAAGACCGTGGACAACGCTACTGTTTACCACGTTCCTAACGACGCAAAGCTGACCGTCAGCCACTTCCCAGACGACGAGCACGACACCACCGTTGATTCCAACAAGGTTCACACCTACTGGGGCGACCTGAAGATCGTCAAGCAGGACGGCAACGATAAGAAGAAGCTGGAAGGCGCAGAGTTCCAGCTCGTCCAGTGCCAAGCCGACGGCAAGGCTTGGAAGCAGACTAAGGACACCACTGCAGAGACCGTAAAGGGTAAGACCTCCTGGACCACCAACGCAGAGGGTACCGTTACCATCGAGGGTATCCACGTTACCGACTTCGCTGATAACGAGGCCAAGCCTAACAACTACTGCCTGAAGGAGACCAAGGCTCCTAAGGGCTACGTCAAGAACGACCAGCTCATCCACTTCGACCTGAAGAAGGAAGGCAAGGTCGACGACAAGGGCGTACCTTCCGCGAAGATTGAGAATACCGCAACTATCGATAACTACACCGATAAGAACCACCTGCCTAACACCGGTGGCGCTGGCTTCATCGCCATCGTCCTGGCTGGTCTGGCAATCATCGGTGGCGGCTTCTTCGCAGCACGCCGCAACTCCGCTAAGGCCTAAGCACTCAGTGCTAGCCTGCTAAACCATTGGGCTCGGAAAATTCTTCCGGGCCTTTTGGCTTGCGCCGCCCAGCGGGGAGGCGGCAAAAATCCCCGCCCCTTTTTATTGCCCTGAATAAGACGGGGCGTTGTACAATTTCATACTGATTACTGTGTACCGGGCAGTCCCTAGAACCCGGTTGAGCTTTATCTCTTTTCCATTCCCTATATCCAACTAAATACATAGATCTAGAGGACCACCATGACCGAACAGCTTGCCAAGCACCGCAAGACGGAAAAACAATCACTGTTCAAGCGCGTATTTTTGCCCCTGCTGCTTGTCATCGTTGGTCTTCTTGTCATGCTGTATCCGGTCTATGCCACGCAGTGGAATAACGTGCAGCAGCAAAAAGTAGCGGAGCGCTACGAAGAAGACCTCAAAGAGATGACGCCGGAGGAAAAGAACGAGGCGCTGGAAGAGGCACGTCGCTACAACGACGAGCACGGTGATGCACCGATTCTGGACCCGTGGCTGGCGCGCGTGAGCGAAGACAACGTGGCCTATCAGGAATACCTGAAGCAGCTAAGTGGTAGCTCCGCGATGAGCCAGGTGGTTATCCCGTCTATCGATTCGAAGCTTCCGGTCTACCACGGCACGGACGATAAGACCCTGCAAAAGGGCTTGGGCCACCTCTTTGGTTCCGCGCTTCCGGTCGGCGGCGAAGGCCATCACTCCGTGATTACGGGTCACACGGGCTTGTCCAACGCAACGCTGTGGGACAACCTGGTGGACGTGGAAAAGGGCGATGCTGTCTACGTCTCTACCTTCGGCGAGAAGATGAAGTATGAGGTCCACGATATTGAGGTGGTCCTGCCGGAAGAAACCGATTCGCTGCAGCCGCGCGAGGGCGAGGACCTGCTAACCCTTATTACCTGTACGCCGTACGGCATCAATACCCACCGCCTGATGGTGCATGCCCACCGCGTGCCGATGGACCCTGATGAAGATCACGTCTTTGAAGACAAGGCCAGCTTCATGCAGTGGTGGATGTGGCTGCTTATCGCCTTGGCCATTGCCATTATCGCCGGCATGATCTGGTGGGTGCGCAGCATGAAGCGCAAGCAGAATGCTGGCGAAGAGGCTAAGGGGGCGTCGGAAAGCGAAGGCGCTGCTGACGCCGGCACCGCCCACCCCGTAAGCGAGGACGAAGACTAAGCCCGCGCACTTAAATCCCCAGTCGTTTCCATGCGGAAGCGGGTGGGGATTTTTCCGACGTTATAGTGGACTACATGAACGCGCATTTTGACGCCGAGGCCCACCGACAAATGGGCGTAGAAGCCGATGTTGTCCTGCGCCTGGGCATGCTGCTCATGGGGGCGGGTACCTCGGGGTACCGCGTGCTGCGCGCGATGAAGCGCAGCGCCCGTGCCTTGGGTTTTAATAAACTCGACGCCACGGTGGGGCTTACGCAGATTACCTGTACCTTCCACCGTGGACCGCTGTTTCGCACCGTGATCTCCCGGCAGCATTCGCCGGCGGTGGACGCCTCGCGCATCGAGGCTATTGAGGACCTGACTCACAACCGCCTCTACGCCGGCATTACGGCCGAAGAACTTAGCGCAATGCTCGACCAAATCGAGCACGACGTGCGCAAGCGGTGGGGTCGCATTATTTTGTCGCTCGCGGCCGCGGTGGCTTGCGGCGCGTTCGCGTTCCTGAACTCTTTCCCGCTCGAGGCCCTCGGCCTGGTGGCGGTGGCGGCCTTCGCCGGTCAGTTCATGCGGCATGTGGCCTTAAGCAATCACGTGCACCAGATCGGCGGCATCGTGGCTGGGGGAGTAACCGCCAGCCTGGTGTTCTTTGCCATCACGGAGTTCTTGGGCCTTATCGGTGCGGCCGATCCCAGCAACTTTTCCTCCGGTTATGTGGCCGCCGTGCTCTTTTTGATTCCTGGTTTCCCGCTGTTCTCCGCGCTCATTGATATGGCGCGCTTTGATTTCGACGCCGGCTTAGTCCGACTGGCCTATGCCTTCTGTGTCATCTTCGCAGCTACTTTTACCGTCGCTATGGTTAGCTGGCTTACCGACCTTAATCCTGAGCCGCCCGTTCCCGCCACCAACCTGCGCTGGTACTGCTTCGCCTTTGTTGCCAGCTTCTGCGGCATTGCAGGCTTTGCTTTCTTGTTTAACTCTTCGCGCCGTATGGTCCTAGTCGCCGCGGCCGTGGGCACCGTGGCCAACGGCGTACGCCTCGGTCTCCTGGAGCTTGGCACCACCCCGTATTTCGCGGCCTTTGTGGGCGGAACCATCATCGGTTTGCTGGGCGCGGTGGCTTCTAAGGCGGCGCGCCTGCCGCGCATCACCACGACGGTGCCGGCCGCGGTCATCATGATTCCGGGTGTCACCATGTTCCGTGCGGTCTATTACCTCAACGCCGGCGAAATGGATCATGCGGTGGCGAACGTTGCCACCGGCATGATGGTTGTTGCCTCCATCGGCGCGGGGTTGGTGCTATCCCGCCTGCTAACGGACCCGGACTGGGCACTTGGCCGACTCATTGACTTCAGCCATCAGCCGCCGCCGAAGCCTTAAGCGCTTGCCGACGCCCCCTTTTGCCCACCCTTTTCCTGTGTTCTTTAAGGAGCCCCGTTAACTTTAAGTTTCTTTAAGAAATCCTGGCGGGGTAGCCATAAATGTGCAGTGGGCTGGGAGTATAGGGTTCCTGCCCGATTTTCTTTCCAATTTTTATCTTAAGCATGGCTGTAAAAACTGCCTTTAACCTTATAAAAAGCTGCCTAAAGAATTGCACCCTGAGGAAATCTTGGGTATTATTTTAAGCATTCGCAAAGGTTACTGGTAAAGAGCTAAGAAACGCCCCTAGATATCCCTTAGACCAGCGATTCTTGGCAAATTCCCTGTCGTAGACAGCTGACCTGTGCGGGCACGCTATCTCTTGACAAAGAAGAAATATATGAAAAAGCACTATTCCCTTCCAACCTCGGTGCTCGCGGTTGCTTTGTGTGCTGGCCTTGCCACTCCACTAGCCACCGCGAATGAGCGCGTTATTTCCGGCAACGACCAGGACGTTAATGCCTCCACCGTGGATTCTTCGCGTTCTATCGACGTGACGTTCCGTAAGATTCCGCTTAATCCTTATGATGACCGCGACCCTAACGCTTTGCCTGATGGCGGGGTAGAGGGACTTACTTTCACGCTTTCTAAGGTCAAGGACTTTGAAGTGACGACCGAGACCGGTCGTGCCGCTGCCAAGAAGATGACCGTGAAGAAGGCGCGTGAGGCTGGTCTGGACAAGGTTGCCTCCGAAAATACTGACTCCGAGGGCAAGGCCTTGTTTGCCGGCCTGCACCCGGGTCTGTACCTGGTTGAGGAGTCTGCCCCGGATTCTGATCATGATTATCGTCTCTCGGATCCGCGGCTGATTATCCTTCCACTGGGTAACCCGACTGGTACGGAGTTTGAGTATGACTCGGTGGCTGTCATGAAGGGGCGTCCTTCTACTCCGCCGTCGACTCCACCCACTGTCCCGCCAACGGAGCCGGATACTCCGGGTAAGACTACGACTCCGAAGCGTCCGCCGCGAGAGAACACTCCTCCGGGTGAACGCACTACCCACCCTGACCGTCCTGGTAGCACTACCGAGCGTGACGTAGAGGTTTTGGGCCAAGAGCCGCCAGAGGGTGGTTCCGGTACCGGATCCCGCAGCCACAACTCGGGTGTTCTGGCCTCTACCGGCGCTAGCGTGCTCGGCCTTATCGGCTTCGGCGCGGTGCTGATTATTGCCGGCCTTTGGCTTTCTCGCCGCAAGAAGGGTGAAAGCTAGTGAATAAGAATTCCCTTCCCTCTCTATCCCCAATTGGAGCTACAGTGACTCATCTTAAGAATTTTGCCTTGAGCGCCTCCCGCGGCTCTATGGCTGTATTTATCTTTGGTGTCGTAGCTGCCTTGGTTGGCGCTATGATGCTTCTTGCTCCTGCTGGTTATGCACAGGAGGAAACCGAAGCTGAAGTATCTGAGGCTGATGTAGCTGAGACTTCGCTGGATCAGGAAGAGCCCGCACGGGCCAGCGAAGACGAAGAGGAGCCGGTTCTTTACCAGGATCCGATTAGTGTTGAGCGTGACGATGATATCGACACTGTGACGATTGATGATCGGGAGTTCGGTGCTTGGCAAGACAGCTTCTCTGGCGAAGAGAAGGTCTCCGATGACGCGCTGTATGGCATTAGCCGCAAGTCCGATGCTGGTATCGATGAAATCGTCGAGGTAGAAGCTGACGGCAAAGTTGTTGATGAAGATGCTTATGGCTTCATCCACGATGACGAGGCTGATCTGGACAAGATCGTTATTGATTACTACGGCCTGAAGACCACCCCGCCGGAGACTCTGACCTTGAAGGTTAAGTCTTCCGAGGAGGGAGAGTACTCGATCCTGGATGCGGATGAAATTCCGGCTAAGGCTGATGTGCAGGATGCTGGTTTCTTGCCGGATCCTTCTGCCGAGGAGCAGGAGAAGATTGATAAGGTCAAGAAAGAAAACCGCGCAATCGATACCACCCCGGATGCTGGTGGAACGCGACGGATTGAGCTGAATTATGTCAGTGTTCAAGACTCCGTAACCAACAATCCAATTTTGCAGACGGAGATCGGTGGCGAAACTGTAGAAAAAACGTTGTTCCTTAACAAGATCATTATCCGCGACAACCGCGAGAATTTGACCCGTGGTCTTGACGAAGGCCCTATCGTTCTGCGGAAGTGGAACAAAAATGACAAGCGATTTACCGAGCTGTGTCGGATGGATGGTGCTTTCAAGAACCAGGCGGTTAAGGTTCTAGAGAAAACCAACGGTAAAGCAAGCGTCATTGAGATCGATGCTTCAAAGTGTAATCAGGACAATGCCAATACTGGAAAAAAGTTCGTAGACTTTTATACTGGCTACGGAGACATCGTTGATGTCAAGCTTGGAGCGACACCGAATAGCACTGCAAACGACTTTGACGTTTATTTCTGGGCAAACCCGACCAAGGGCAAGTCTGCGGGGGAGGTTTCTTATCCAAGCAATGACGTAGAGGCAGAGACCTGGACTAAGGACTACGCGGATGGCAAACTTAGTACTTCGGTATCGCCAGTAGACGGTTCGCGCAGCGATTTTGACATCGAAATGGAGCGTACCTTCGATGACGGAGCCATTCTCGATGATGAAGTTACCGCTCAGATCGGTCATGTGAATGGTGCGTACCTTGATAATGATGTAAGCACGCCTAAGCTCAAGGTCCTTGATGCTAGTGGAAACGTCATTAAAGAGCTGGAGGGAAAGGCCCAAGAGGACTACCCGGTAACCACGGACGTAGAAAACAGTGACTGGTGGGGCGGTCTTACGTTTACTGGCCTAAAAGGCACTGAGGTGCCAAAGGGCGGAAAAATCGTTGTTGACATGGGATTCCGCAAGAAGGCGACCGCTCCAGTCACGGATGAGATGAACCCAAAGCCGCTGGGCCCGGGAGCTCTTGCTGCAAATTACTCCTCGCCGAATAACACCTTTGAGCTCATCTCTGAGGACATTACCGCTAGCTCCACGACCGTCAGCCGTAAGAGCCCGTTTGAGGACAAAATTACCGTCGGTTCTCGTGCCCAGTTTGAGGGCGCCGAGGTGACAGTAAATGCTCCTAATAGCATTGTGGGAATCGAAGGCTACACCTTCGATATCACGTCGAATTCCGAGGGAACTACCGGCCTTCAGTCTGGATACTCGCTGGGCAAGCAGTTGGTTGCGCGTAGCTCCGACGCTGTGACCTACAAGGTCTTCCCGATGAAGGATGGCAAGAAGGTCGATAGTGCATTGATCGAGGAAGGTACTGAAATTGTAGTTAAGTCTGCGTTCAGTGCAGTTCCGGAAAAGTCTGAGACGACTGTGAAGCTAAAGGGCAAGGACATTGCCAAGACTGAATCCGGTGGTTGGAGTTACGGCGAAGGAACAACTGAGCTGTTCCCAATGCGAGGTATCACTGTTGCTAACGGCGATATCTTCCGAAACTCTGCCGGTCCATTCCAAATTGAGGATCAAGATGGAGTCGTCATGTTTGGCGGCCTGTGCGTTGAACCGCATTTGGGCTACCCTGGTAACAACCCGAGCAAGGATCCTAAGGATTGGTATCAATTCCCAGTGGACCGAAGCCCGGTCGATGGCACCCGTTCGATCACTGAGGATCGCCAGCGTGCAATTAGCTACATCGTAAACTCTTTGGCGTACAAGGAGAATGATTCGGGCAAGGCTAAGACGACAATTCGCGCGAATGCAAAAGCAATCGCACAGGAAGCTGGTCTGGACAAGCTTAATAGTGACCAAGCATTCGAAGCCGCTTACGTTGCTGCACTAAAGCTTGCTGGTTACACCGACGAGATTTTGGAAAGCAGCTATGCGAAGAATCCGCATCCGCTCAATATCAAGGCGCGCAACCTTCGCTACGAGATCTATGGTCGCGGCGACCGTATCGTGGACTACTTGTTGAATGAAAAGGATCTCAGCAATGAGGCCATCAACTACCAAATGCTGAAATACAAGCACAAGGTGGATGACGGTTACGGTAACATTACTGCAGTCCAGACCATTCTTATCCCTGGTCGTGGAGATGAAGGAAATTCCGCGATGAGCACTACTGCAACCTTGGAGAAGGGTAATTTCGGTGAGCAGCGCGTAAACAGGGCGAACCTGAGCAACGCAGATATGGCGTACGACCGTATCGACTACCGCGGACTTGGAAACCAGGATTACCAACTGAAGACTGAGCTTCATCGAGTAGGCGCAGATGGCTCTTCCGATGAAGGTGTGGTTTGGGAATCCACCAAGAACGTTTCTGCAAAGGGCTCGGGCTCCTGGGACATTGAGGTTGACCTTAAGACTCTAAGAGACGAAAAGAAGTTGGAGCCAGGTCGCTACGTATTCTTCGAAACGGTTGTACGCGATGGCAATGTTGAGGTTGTAAGTCACCGTGACATCGCTGATAAGGGGCAGAGTTTCTGGATTGAGGACAAGCCCGAGCAGCCTACTCCTGAAAAGGGCCGACTCACCATTACCAAGGTCTCGGCGGATGGCGACAATCCGGATGATTACAAGCCGGTCAAGGGAGCCAAGTTCGAAGTTCGTCGCGATGGTGAGGAGACAATCGAGATGACCTCGGATGACCTTCAGACCTTCACAGCTGAAGGACTCGATCTCGATTCTGAATACACCTTGGTGGAGGTACAAGCTCCTGCACGTGGAGATGGCGAGAATTACCAGCTTCTGCCTGAACCGCTGAAGTTCCGCCTGGATTCCGATCCTGAAAAGGGTCTGCAGTTCTGGTCCAAGGAAAAGAACACTTACGTGAGCGAGCAGAACTTCCCAGTCATGGAAGTTGCGAACAAGGTAGACGGAAAGGCAATCGTCGGCACCGCTACCATCGCCAACGTCTGGATTGGTGACCTGCCTAAGACTGGTGGCAACGGTATTGCTCCGTGGCTGCTTCTGGGTGGCGTGATTATGGCAGCGGGTGCGCTGTTGGGTAATCGCCGTCGCGCATAGTAGAAGCACTGGTCCTGCTGTGGCCTGCTGCATTGGCAGCGTGAGCTGCTAGGGCAGTAGAAACGCCTGTGGCCCCCGGTTCCTTTCGGAGCTGGGGGCCACAGGCGTCTCTCATGTCGTTTCCATGTATCGGCATCTGCCGCCCTGTGGAAACTGCAGGGGTTCTCTCTCTATCTCTCTCATATGCGCTTTCTCAAGCGCACAATCTCAGTATGGGGCACTGGGCTGTAGCGGCCATGGGGTCCGGCTGTTGGGTTGCTGTTAGTGGCTGGGAATGGGGTGGGGAGGGCGTCGGAAAGCGGGGCGGTGGTAGAGGTGTGCAACATTGACGCGCGAAAGTGACGTAGAACATAGTGTGTTTATGTAGGGTGGAAGATATGTGCGCAGTCAGGCTGCGCCGTTTCACCTGCTTGTAGAGCTACAGAATCGAGGTGAGGAGCATGTCTCCTCTCACAGCCCAACCCCCAGCCAGTGACGCCGTGCCGGCGGAGGTAGAAAGTACGGAGGAAACCAAGCGTCAGCATCGCTCGGCCATTAAGGCTGCGTTTATCGGCACCTTCATCGAGTGGTTCGATTATGCGGCCTATATTTATATGTCCGCGATTATTTCCCGGGTGTTCTTTCCGGAGATGGAAGGCCGCCGCGCGCTGATTATGACGTTCGCGCTCTTCGCGCTGTCGTTCCTGGTGCGGCCGGTGGGTGGCATCGTGTGGGGGCACTTTGGTGATAAATACGGCCGCATTCACACGCTGACGGTGTCTATCGTGATGATGTCGGTAGCGACAGCGTGCATCGGTTTCCTGCCGGGCTATACCACCATCGGCTTTGCCGCCTCCATCTTGCTGTTGCTGTGCCGTATGGTGCAGGGCTTTTCCGCAGCCGGCGAGTATGCGGGCGCGGCCACGCACCTGGCTGAGATTGCCCCGGCCGGCAAGCGTGGCATCTATTCGGCGGTGGTGCCGTCCGCGACGGCCTCGGGCCTGCTTTTGGGCTCGCTCATTGCGGCACTGTTGACTGGAGTCCTCGATGATGCCGCCCTGGATTCCTGGGGTTGGCGCGTACCATTCCTGATTGCGCTGCCTTTGGGGCTGTATGGCCTGTGGATTCGCCGCAACACGGAAGAGTCCTCCCACTTTGAGGACCAGGACGAGCCAGAGGAGTCCCCGCTGCGCGAGGTTCTGAAGTACCCCAAAGCCCTGGCCATTGCCTTTGCGGGTGCGGTGCTCAATGCCATTGGCTTCTACGTCATTTTGACCTACCTGCCCACTTACCTGTCGGAGGAGCTGGGTATGGCCGCGACGCCGGCGTTTATTGCGTCCTCGGTGGCGTCCGCATTCTATGTGGGCTTTGCCCTGCTCACCGGCATGCTTTCGGATCGTCTTGGTCGCCGCACGACGATGCTGTGCGCGGCCGCGTTTATGGGCGTGACCATCATTCCGGCCTTCATGCTTCTCGATGGCGCCGGGCTCTTGCTTGTCATTATCATCCAGGTCTGCTTGGGCGGCGTGCTGGCGCTTAACGACGGCGTCTTGCCCTCCTTCCTTTCCGAACAATTCCCCACCCACGTGCGGCTGTCCGGCTTCGCGCTGACGTTTAATACCGCCAACGCTGTATTCGGTGGTACCGCACCGATGATTGCCACCTGGCTTATCGACGTCACTGGTCTGCAGCTCGCCCCCGCTTTCTACTTGGTGGCCGCAGCACTGGTGACCGGCATCGCGGTTCTCTTCGCCTCAAAGAAGAATAAGTTGCACGAGTAGTACCTTGCGGTAGTCCAAAACGCCTGCGGCCCTCGGAACCTAAATGGTTCCGAGGGCCGCAGGCGTCTCTCTCTACAAGGTGTTTCCATGTATCGGCTTAAAGCCGCCCTCTGGAAACTGAGGGGTTCTCTCTATCTCTCTCGTATGCGCTCTCTCAAACGCATGATTTAAGTATGGGGTACGGGGCTGCTACTGCGATGGATTGCGCCTGATAGGTCGCTGCCAGTTGCTGAAAGTTTACTGTTAGCCGCGTCTACCCATTGCGCCTAGTAGTCGTAGCTTTCGGCGGTATTGGCATCTGCCCCAATGCGCTGCAGGTGTGTACGTCGCTTCAAGCGGATGGCCGGGCGGGCTGCCATGCCCAGGCTGCCGAGAAGGTAGAAGACGGTGGCGACCATTGACATGCCGGCAAGTGTTAGCACCGAGCCAAGGATGAAGACCACGGAGATGGCGATGTCATTGGCGATGGAAAACGTCTCGTATTTGTTTTTAATTTTGATTTCGTTGTTCTGCCCGAGCTTAATCTTTAGGTCGGGATCCTTTTCCTGTTCTGACATGATGTCTCCCACCCTGCCAGAGAGGAAAAGGCCTTGTTGAACCATGTTTTTGTGGGATTATTGGAACATTCCCCAGATGGTGGCGAAGAGCACGATAAGACCCATGATCGCCACGAAATAGTTGGTCTTGTTGCTGCGGAAGCGCGCCAGTGCCTCCACGCGGTAGATGACCCAGATGGGCAGCAGGTAGGTCATGAAGGCGAAGAAGACGCCGCCCACGACGGAAATCATATCCAGGATGGAGGGGTTGAAAATACCCACCAGGGACGTGGCGACAAAGATGAAGAGGTAGGTCCACAGGTCGAGCGTGCGCGTAGACATCTTCTTCGTGGCCTTGGGTGCGGCCAGGTTGAAGAGGTATTGGGTGCCCTCGATGGTGCCAAGGGCGTGGCCGAAGTAGGAGGAGGCCACCGCACAGATCACGACGATGGGCGCCATGTAGGCCATAAACGGCGTGCCCGTTTCGTTGGCGAAGTAGGAGAGCACCGGCAGGTTCTTGTCATTAGCCTCCTGCATGCCGTCCGCGCCCATGGCCAGGGCGCAGGACCAGACAAAGAACATGGTGAAGATAGTCAGCAGGATGGCGGAGTTGCGGATGACCTTATCGGACTGCGCGTGGTGGTCCGCGCCGTATTCCTTCTCCATGCCCAGGGAGAATTGGGAGATGGCGGCAACGAAAGAGAAGGAGAAGACCAAGACCGGAAGGATGAGGATGATGGCCTTGAGCACGCCGCCGGCGCTGTGGTCGCCGGCCTCCAGGAAGGAGCCCAAGTCCCATTGCGGGATGAGGTAGAGCGATACCGCTGCGAGCGCCACGATGAGCGGGTAGACCACGAACTGGGCAATCTTGAGCATGATGGCGTTGCCAAAAGCTAGTGCGAGCGTCATGAGGCCCACGCACAGCGGCGCCAGGATGTAGCGGGAGATTTCCGGGCCACCCAGCTGGTTGACGATGAAGCTATCGACCGTATTCGTAATCGATACGCCGTAGATAAGTACCACCGGGAAGATGGTGAACCAGTAGATGATGGCGAGGATGATGCCATTGCCGCGGCCGAAGAAGTGGGTGAGTACCGCGAGGACATCTTCGCCGTGTAGTGGCGAGTAGCTAATGATCCAGGAGAACGCGCGGTGGGCCAGGTAGGTCATCGGGAAGATGAGCAGGGTAGCCACCAGCAGTGGGATGAAGCCGAAGCTGCCGGCAGAAATCGGCAAGAAGAGGATGCCTGCGCCCACGGCGGTGCCGAAGAGTGTGATGGTCCATTGGCTATTGACGGCCTTATTGGTGGTCACCTGGCCGCTGGGTGAAGTACCTGCATCGCCAGTGGTGGGTGGGCTGGCTGGTGAAGCAGGCGCATTCGCAGTCGTGTGAGACATAGAATTCATCCTCCAGTTTTTGTGAACGAGACAACATACACAATCTATCTGAAGGTTATAGAGAACGAAAGCAAATTTGTGATCTAAGTTAAATAAATGTAAAAGACCGCCGCACCGAGGGCGGTGCAGCGGTCTTTGGGAATCTTGTTAAGGTGCTGCAGCTAGTCCGCGATCAGGTTTTCTTCCTTTAAGAAATCGAGTGCCACGGTGGTGTAGTCCTCGCCGTCGACGTCGACGCGGGCGTTAAGTGCCTGCATCTTTTCGTCGGTAAGCAGCTGCGAAAGAGGAGCGAAGAGCTCTGCAATTTCTGGGTGCTCGTCCAGGGCCTCGGTGGGAGCATCTGGAGCGGAGTGATGACGTGTATGGGGAGGGGGAACATGAAGGAAGGCCGCTGCACCGTTTGATGGTGCAGCGGCCTTTTGAAGTGACTGGCTAGGAAACTGTGTCCCTAGGACAGAAGTGGGGAGTTCTTAGAACAGGCCCTCAGCCTTCTTGCCGGTGTCCTTCATGGTGTGCTCGCGGGAGTCAACGTTCTGGTCGTTGTGCTTGGAGTCATCACCCTTGATGCGGGAGGTCTGGGTTACCTCGATGTTGTTGATGATGCGGCCTTCCTTGGTGTTGCCATCGCCGAAGTCCAGGTTAGCGATGCGAGCCTCTTCGCCAGCGTTAATCGGGTTAGCCAGGGTTACCTCGAAGGAGCGGGTGGAGGTCTTCTCGTTGAAGCCCAGGTCACGGATGTGAGCGCCGTTGGAGGAACGCGGGGTGATGAGGCGGTCAACGCCCTTCGGGCCCTTAGCGGTCTTCACGTCAACGCGGAACTGGGTAGCTGGGAACTCGCCGTAGTAGCGCTCGGAGCCAACGTTCTTAGCGCGCAGAGCAACGGTGCCTGCGAAGCCAGCGTGCTTAGCGCCGGAAACGGTCAGGTAAGGCTCGAGGTCGAGCTTGTGCTTGGAGTCCTTCTTGTCCTCCTTGGCATCAACCTCTTCCTGCTTCTTCTTGTCAGCAGCCTCTTCGTTCTTGCCCTCTGCCTCGGAGACCTTTTCGGTTGCTTCCTTGGCGTTGCCCTCGGAGTCCTTGATTACCTCTGCGTCAGCCTCGAGGTTCTTGTCCTCTTCAACAACCTTCGGGTCATTGACGTCGGTGGTGTTCTGAGCGTCCTTGTTAGGAGCGTAAGAGTCAGACAGCTTGTCGTACAGCTTGACGCGAACCTCGTTCTTTACCGGCTGCATTGCGTTCCATGCGGTCGGGGTGGACCAGGTGCCGTTTGGCTTGCAGTACTGCTGGGTGCCGGTCATGTTCAGCACGCGGAAGCCGTAGGTAGCTTCACCGGTGTGGTTTGGCGGAACATCGTATGGTCCGATGGACTGGCCAGCATCCCAAGACAGGGAGTAGGAAGCGCTAGCGCCAATCTTGGTGGCGATCTCGTGGGAGATGCCGAAGGAACCTTCTGCACCCTTCTTGGAGCCCTTGCCGCCCAGGTTCATGGACGTGGTCTCGGTGCGGTCACCGTTGACGGAAAGGGAGATGGACTGAGACTTGGACAGATCCTGCTGCAGCGGGATGTCCTTCTTGGTCTGGTTGGTGGTGGAGATGGTGCCGGCCGGCAGGAAGCGGTCGGAGACCTTGTAGACCACGGTGCGGTGGTCCTCCCACGGGTTACATACCGGGCGAGGGTTCAAGATGTTCGCCTTCATGTGGTCGGAACCGTGGGTGGTGTGGATGATTGGCAGGTCCGGGTTCAGGGCCGGGGTCTCCGGGTAGGACTCGGTCTGGGTAGCTGCGCCAGCCAGCGGTGCCGCGAATGCGGTGCCGGCGACGATGAGGCCGGCGGTCAGGCCGGTCATGCGACGACGAATCGACATATAGAACTTCTCCTAGGCAGGTAGAAAATGAATGAACTTATGAATGAAATCCAGCAACTCTCAATGTTGCGCTAAGAAAACGCTAAAACAGGCTCAGAATTAATTCATCTCTTAGATGTCTATATATTTGCCACCCCGGCGGGTGGGTATTTTTTATATAGACCAACCTGTTTATTGGTGTTTGTTCCCGCTAAGCGGCTGATAGTACGTGCAAAAATATTGATGGATGATTGTCTATACAATCGAGAATCGGCACGAAGGGAGTGGGCCCCTATATGGGGGTGTTTTGGCGGCCTCTGGAAGGCGTTTGGGGTCCCGTTAAAAGGTTGTGGACACGTCACAATATGCGTCGTACGCTGCATTTAAGCGGGTGGGTAAGGGTTATAAAATGTCCGCTAGTGAATGTTACGTGTCGTAAGTTATGGGCGTTTACATGACAGAGGTTGGTGCGTTTCGCAACAGGAACCTGTTGGGGCCTTCTGCTGAGGGGTGGCGCGTGGGGCTAGAGTAGGGCTGATTCGACAATCAGCATGAGGGCCGCACAGAAGGCAACGATGATGACGATGCGGTTGAGGAGCTGCCTATCTATAAATCGATTGAGGTAGTTGGCGGCAATGAGCCCAACGACGACTAGGGGGAAATAGGCCGCCGCGGTGGTGACCTGGGTGCCGCTGATCTGCCCATTGAACGTCAGAATTATAAGAGAAATTAAGGTACCGAGGACAAAGGTGCCCGCTAAGGTGCCGCGTGTGCGGTTGGGATCAAAACGCTTCATGATCAGCGCCATGGGCGGGCCGCCGATGGAGGTCGAGGTGCCCAGGATGCCGGAGGCTACGCCAGCGATGAGCGTATTGGCGGTGGTGGGGCGAGGGCTCCATCCCAAGCTGGATAGCGTCATAGCAAGGAGTACGGCGCAACCGATAAAGATGGACAGCCCATCAGGGGAGAGGCTGGCTATCGCCCAAGCGCCCACCAGGGAACCGGGAATGCGGGCGAGGGAGGAAATGCCCACAACGCGCCAGGACGTCTCGCGGTAGGTGCGCGCGAGCGTATAGCTGGAAATGCACAGCGCGAGCAGCAGAATGAGCGTGGGCACGAGCTCAGGTCGAATGAGCGCGATGATGGGCGTGGCAATGGTGCCTAAGCCAAAACCGATGGTGCCCTGAGTAATGGTGCCAGCGAGGATGAGAACGCCGATGAAGATAGAAGACCATGTGTCTACAGAGATTCCCAGAAACATAACGAGGGCTAAGTGTATCCGGGGTTAGTCTGCATTCTGAAACTATTAGAGGCGGGCGGTGGCCTTCTCATTGGCGGCGATTTCCTCCAAGCGTTCGGCCGGGCACATGCCGGCAACGATAACCGCGGAACCGCCAGCGGCTAGGGGCTCGAGCACGGCGTGGGAGAAAGTCTCATTATCGGACCAGCCGGTAGAAAGCAGGCGCTCGGCGGATGCGGGGGCATCGACAAGCTGGGGCAGCGGTTGGGTTTCGGCGAAGTACTGATCACCATAAAAGCGCACGGTGGGGCCAAAATCGATGGCGCCGGTGGGCAGCTCCCCGCCGGACTCTACGACGCCGCGGCCAAAGGGGTCCTCGCTGATGAGCACGATGTCGGCCTGGGGTTGGCGCTCGTGGGCGGCCGCGTAGCGGGAAGGGGAGGTAAAGACGACGTCGGCAAGCGCGGCAGACTCGCCAAAGCTATAGGAAGGGCCAGAGGCGAGCGCGCCTAAGGCCACAACGGCCGCCTGCCACGAGGAAGGAAGATCGATGGCGATGGTGGAATCCGCCTCTAGGTCGAGCTCTTCTTCCAACATATTGGCGATCTTGGCCACCCAATTGTCGAGCGTTTGCGCGGAAAAATCCATGCGCGCGCCGGTGGCCTCGTTATATACGGTAAGCCGCGGGGAGGCGGCGTCGGCACGCAAAAGATGGGCGAGTAGTTCCATACCCGCCCATCGTAGGGGAGAAGTGCTAGTTCACGCAGCGCGGGCCGTCGCCGCCGGCGTCAATCTCCGGGGAAACCTTGGCGGTACCGAAGTCATTGCCCGGGGTGCCAACCGGCTGGCTGGACTTATCTTCCTCCGGCTGCTGGGCGCTGGCCTCTTCATCGGAAGGTCCCTGGTAGTCATCGGTAGCAACCACGATGAGGGTGTCATCATCGAGCTGCGGATTCTCTGCCACCGGCAGCCCGCCCAGCTTCTTGGCTAGGGCCTTAGCTTCCTCGCTCGTCGGATCGGCGGCGACGACCTGCGACTCGCTGTAGATGCCCGGCTGTGCGTTCGCGGAGCGCTCTACCGTGTATCCCTTGCCCTCCAGCCAGGAGCCGATGCCGGAGGCCAAGCCATCAATATTGCCAGCGTTGAGGACGTGAATATTGATATTCGGATCGACGTCCTTGTCCTTCTCCGCCTTGTCCTGCTTGTCCTTATCCTCGGCCTTGGACTCATCGGTGGCTTCATCGTGGGTCTTGGCCAGGTCATCCATGAAGCGGTGGACCTCGGCGGCATCGATGGTGACGATGGATTCGCCATAATCGCCCTGGCCGTCGATGGAGGTTACCGGGATAGTGGTGAAGGTGACATTGCCGCCGGCCAGACCGGCTAGCTGGGTAACAAAGCCCATGATGTCCCAGCCATCATCGATGACTACGGAGCGCTCTACCGCCTTGGCAATCTTGGACAGCTTGGAAGGATTAGCCAGGGTGTCATTGTCCAGGATCTTATTGACCAGGGACGCCATGAAGGCCTGCTGGCGCACGATGCGGTCGAGGTCGCCGCGCGGGAGGTTATAGCGCTGGCGCACGAAGGCTAGCGCCTTGGCGCCATCGAGGGTCTGCTTGCCCTTGCTGAACTTAGCGCCCGACATGTCATCATCAACGTCATCGTTGAGGCAGACATCTACGCCATCGACGGCGTCAGTCAGCAGGGTAAAGCCCAACAGGCCTACCTCGGCGTAGTGATCGATGGACACACCGGTCAGGGTGCGCACCATGGCCAGCAATCCTTCGCGGCCGGCTTCGACGCCCTGCTTTTCGATGTCCTTATCCGAGTGCGGCTTCTTTTTGCCCTTGGCCTCCGCCTCGGCATTTTCCTGCTCCAGCTCTTCCACCTTGGCGTTCTTGTGGGAGGCGAAGACGGCATTCATCTTCATATTGCCGTAGTCCGGATCCTTGACATAGGTATCGCGCGGAATGGATACGGCGGTTGCGCGGGAACCGTCCTCCGGGACGCGGATGAGCATCATGGTGTCGGTATTTTCCTCACCATCGGCCACGCCGGCGTGCAGGTCCGCCAATTCCTTCTCAGAGAGGGGATCGCCCTTGGCATCGGTACGCGAATCCTTGCCCACCAGCAAGATATCCACCGCGCCATCGAGCGAGTCACCGGACAAGCCTTGGCCGTCCAGGGACAAGTCCGTGGCCGAAGACATGCCATTATCCAGCCGACCTACGGTGGCATAACCCACGCCAGATACCACCAGGATCAAGGCAGACACGAGTGCCACGATCGCCTTGATGGCCGTGGAACCTTTTTGCTTTAGGGCACTAGCGGCAGAGGGGGCCGGTTGGATGGTGCGTGCCCGGCGAGTGTTCTCAGAAGTCACAAGTGGAGGCTTTCTAGATTGGTGGGGATCTGGAGACAGTTTAGGGCAGAAAAGCCAAAAATTAGTGATCCGCGTCCGATTTCGCGTGTTCGGGCAGTGTCCCTGCCCAGTGCGAGGAGCGCCTGTGACTAAGCTCGGGGCCATTGTGACTACACCAAATCAATCCCCGCTGGCCGTGATCACCGTGACCTATAGTCCCGGTGAATACCTCGGTAGTTTTTTGGACTCCCTGCCGGGCGCCTGCGCTCGCGGCACCAAGGTCGTGCTTGCGGATAATGGCTCCACCGACGGCGTGCCCGAGGCCGCCGCCCGCGAATGCGCCGGGGTGGACTTTCTCGATACCGGCGGAAATATCGGCTACGGCGCTGGCATGAACGCGGGTGCCCGCTTCGCCCGCGAGCACGGTGGCGTGGATGAGGAATTTTTCCTTATCTCTAATCCCGATGTCACCTTTACCCCGGGATCTATTGACCAGCTCATCGAGTGCGCTCGCCAGTGGCCGGATGCTGCGGCCGTGGGCCCGCGCATCGTGGAACCGGATGGTAGCAATTATCCCTCGGCCCGCGCCGTGCCCACCGTGGCTACCGGCATTGGGCACGCACTCTTTTCTTCGATCTGGCCGTCCAATCCATGGTCGCGCGCCTACCGCGATGAATCCGATATGACCGCCCAGCGCCCAGCCGGATGGTTATCCGGCTCCTGCCTTCTTGTGCGATGGGAGGCCTTCGAGGCCATTGGCGGGTTTGATGAGCGCTATTTCATGTACCTCGAAGATGTGGATCTAGGAGATCGCTTCACGCGCGCCGGCTACCAGAACATCTTTTGCCCAGAGGCCGTCATCAGCCACGCTAAGGGGCATTCCACCCAAGCGCACGCCGGAGCGATGCTGCGCGCCCACCACAACTCCGCCTATCGCTTCCAAGCAGACCGCCACCCCGCATGGTGGCAGGCCCCGCTGCGTGGCGCGTTGTGGCTGGGACTGCGAGTCCGCGGGCTGATTGCCTCAGCCTCGGCACGTTCTTAACGTCCAGTGCGCGTGCCGTTGACCTGGATTGCGCTCCCTACGCTCTACACTGTCCCTCAGAAAATCACAGAATAAAACTGTCCGCATACATAAGGAAGACTATGACTGAAGCAGCCACCACCCACGGTGCCAGCACGGATGCAGTGATTCTCGTCGGCGGCCGCGGCACCCGCCTGCGCCCTCTAACCATCGGTACGCCGAAGCCGATGCTGCCGACGGCAAATTACCCGTTCCTGCAGCACCTGCTCGCCCGCATCAAGGCCGCCGGCATTGAGCACGTCGTCATGTCTACCTCCTATAAGGCCGAGGTCTTTGAGGAGTACTTCGGTGATGGCTCCGAGCTGGGCCTGGAGATCGAGTACGTAGTGGAAGAGACTGCGCTGGGCACCGGCGGCGGCATCCGCAACGTCTACGACAAACTGCGCAATGACACGGTCATGGTCTTCAATGGCGATGTGCTCTCCGGCATGGATCTGGAAGGCATCCTCACCACGCACCATGACAAGGATGCCGATGTCACGATGCACCTGCTCAACGTGGCCGACCCGCGTGCGTTTGGTTGCGTGCCGACCGACTCCAACGGCCGAGTAACCGCGTTCCTAGAAAAGACCGAGGATCCGCCCACCAACCAGATCAACGCCGGTTGCTATGTATTCAAGCGCTCGGTCATCGAGTCCATTCCGGCCAACCGCGTTGTTTCCGTGGAACGCGAAACCTTCCCAGGGCTCCTAGCAGAAGGCCGCCTGGTCGTCGGCCACGTAGACAACTCCTACTGGCGCGATATGGGCCGCCCGGATGACTTCACCCGTGGTTCCTCCGACTTGGTACGCGGCATCGCGCCGTCCCCGCTGATTGAAGGCAAGACTGGTGAATCCCTGGTGGATCCCTCTGCCGGCATCGCCGGTGGCGTGCTGCTGCTGTCCGGTACCGCCGTGGGCCGTGGCTCCGAGGTAGGCGCAGGTTCCCGCCTGGAGGGCACCGTTGTCTTCGACGGCGTGCGCATTGAGCCAGGCGCCATCATCCACAACTCGATCATTGCCTCCGGCGCCCACATTGGCGCCAACGCGGTCATTGAGAACTGCGTCATTGGTGAAGGCGCCCACATTGGCGCACGCTGCGAGCTTCTCGACGGCATGCGTGTCTTCCCCGGCGTTTCCATCCCCGATGCCGGCGTGCGTTTTAGCTCCGATGCTTAACGCTTGCGCCGTGGTCTGGGCACTGCACTAGGTCCAGCTGACATAGGCCGAACTGAGGAAATTAGAGCCTCGGTTCGGCCTTTCTTTTATGGGGCCACCGTGCCCACCTGCCCGCACCGGCCGGCATGGTGCGGAATTAGTGCGAGCGTGGAGGGCGTGGATCCCTTCTTTGCGGCGTTGTGCGCGCGACACGCCGGAATTTCCTGAAAATTGTTGACAGAAAAACGGGACACCACTACATGTAGTACCCCCTACCTACACCCCCATAGGGGATCAGTTGTTACAGATGTGACAGATGGGGATCGTGTGCTGCGTTTTTGCCGGAAAGCGCGAAGAAGCCGCCAATTCGGGTTGACGATATTTAGTGATCCGGTGTGAAATTACATCAGTGAAAGAAACAGCGGCCGGCGCCGTTACTTCCACACCATCCCGGCGGGGTTACCCAAGGGGAATGTGGTGTACAGTCGGTCGCACTGATGAGAATTACCCAACCTCGGAGAAAGGAAAAGGCGTGGACAAAATGGCTAATAACAACGCCATTCTCCGTGGCGGTGCTGCTGCAGAGATGTCGCTCGATGAACTCTTCGGTGCCGTCGAGCAGGAGTGGCAGGACCAGGCGCTGTGTGCGCAGACCGACCCTGAAGCATTCTTCCCTGAAAAGGGAGGCTCTACCCGTGAGGCCAAGCGCATCTGCCAGGCCTGCGCGGTACGCGATGAATGCTTGGAGTACGCGCTGGAGCACGATGAGCGTTTCGGTATTTGGGGCGGGCTATCGGACCGTGAGCGCCGCCGCCTCAAGCGCGAGATTGGATAATTAAGGTGTCCAGTAAGGCCCCTGGCTAGCACGCAATGTGTGGCCAGGGGCTTTTCTGCTGTCGCGAAACTTACCGGGGCGCTACCAGCTATAGCGCGGGTCCACTTCTTCGGGGTCCAGGTTGAGGTAGTTGGCCACCAGCGCGGTGATAACGGTGCCCAGGAGCTCGGAGCGCTCGGACGGGGTAGAGGCGCGTTGTTCAATGGGCATGCGGAAGATGACCAAGCGTGCGCGGGTGGGCTGGCCTTCGGAATCTACACCGGCGGGAACCACGCGGCCGAGGGGAACCGGGCCATCGGCGATAATCTCATCCGGTAGCACGGTCATATCGGGCGAAAGCCGCATGCGCGGGATGGTGTCTACGGCTAAGTCGAGGCCCCGCAATTGTGGCGCGAAGGCGTTTTGGATGGGGGCATAGGCCTCTAGCACGGCCATGTCGAAGTGTTCGCGCGCGCTGCGGTAGCGCGGGGTCTGCTGGGGAAGAAGGGGTCCGCGCATGCCGTGGCCGTGGCGGTCGCGGGCGGGGCGGATATGCGGGCGAGCGGCGGTCATGACCCTGATTCTAAGGCGCTGGCGGGCTGCATTAAGCGGAGCCACGCCGGGGCGAAGACTATCTAAATCTCAACTAAGGGTTTAGACTTATGCGCTGTGACTATTTCTCGCCATTGCTCCCGCCCAGGCTGCGGCCGCCCCGCCGTGGCGACATTGACCTACGCTTACGCGGACCAGACGGCCGTCGTTGGGCCGCTGGCGGAAGAGGAAAACCCACACAGCTGGGATCTGTGCGCCACCCACCGCGACCGCATCTCTGCCCCAGTGGGTTGGGAGCTGGTGCGTGTGGACCGCATCGAG
This sequence comes from Corynebacterium tuberculostearicum, assembly GCF_022347235.1. Lineage (GTDB taxonomy): Bacteria > Actinomycetota > Actinomycetes > Mycobacteriales > Mycobacteriaceae > Corynebacterium > Corynebacterium tuberculostearicum_F. The sequence goes on along the minus strand of NZ_JAKRDX010000004.1, from coordinate 70,782 downwards.
CTGGATGAGGAAGATGACTTGATGGCCCTGGCAGAGGCGGTCAAGGAAGACGGCCGCGTGACCACCGGCTTGGTCGATGACCGCAGCGCCGGCTCCGGTGCAGACCCAATCGACTATTCCGCGACCTTTGATGGGGCGGACCCTGCCAATTCGAACCACCCGGTCTTTCGCACCCGCCGCGTGGCTTATGCCAAAAAGGCGCGCCGCGCGCACCTTTCGGTCGTGCCCGATGAAACGACGCCCGCAGAACCGGAACAGGACTGACACGAACCCCGTGGTGCGGTAGTTTCCCAGCGGGCGGGAGTACTATTGCAGGTTATGCGAACTCGTGAGCATCTTGATGCAGTAATTAAGGCCTATGACGTCCGTGGCGTGGTGGGCGAAGATATCGATGAGAACTTCGTGCGCGATACGGGCGCCGCGTTTGCCGCCATCCTGCGGGAAGAAGGCGAAAATACCGTGGCTGTCGGCCACGATATGCGCCCGTCCTCGCCGTCTCTGGCGCGCGCTTTTGCTGAGGGTGTGACCTCGCAGGGCCTCAACGTGACCCTGCTGGGGCTAACCTCTACCGACGAGCTCTACTACGCCGCCGGTTCCCTGGAGTGTGCGGGCGCTATGTTTACCGCCTCCCATAACCCAGCCAAGTACAACGGCATTAAACTCTGCCGCGCCGGCGCGGTACCGGTGGGCCAGGAGACCGGCTTGGAGCAGATTAAGCAGATGCTTATCGACGGCACCCCGGAGTTCACCGGCACCGAGGGCGCAATTGCCGAGCAGGAGATTCTGGCCGGCTACGCCGACTTCCTGCGCAAGCTGGTACCGCTGGAGGATTCCAAGCCGCTCGTCGTGGCTGTCGATGCCGCCAACGGCATGGGTGGCCACACCGTGCCGGCCGTCTTCAATGGCTTGCCTTTCGACGTCCGCGATTTGTACTTCGAGCTCGATGGCACCTTCCCGAACCACGAGGCGAACCCCTTGGATCCAAAGAACCTGGTGGATCTGCAGAAGTTCACCGTGGATCAGAAGGCTGATATTGGTTTGGCCTTCGACGGCGATGCGGACCGCTGCTTCGTGGTGGATGAAAAGGGCCAGCCGGTTTCTCCTTCTGCCATCTGTGCGCTGGTGGCTGAGCGCTACCTGGAGAAGTTCCCCGGCGCTACCATCATCCACAACCTGATTACCTCCAAGACCGTGCCGGAGCTCATTAAGGAAAAGGGCGGCACCCCGGTGCGCACCCGCGTAGGCCACTCCTTCATCAAGGCGCAGATGGCCGAGCACAAGGCCGCCTTCGGTGGCGAGCACTCCGCGCACTACTACTTCCAGGAGTTCTGGAACGCCGATTCCGGCATGCTTGCTGCGATGCACGTTCTGGCCGCTCTGGGCCAGTCCGATAAGCCGCTGAGCGAGCTCATGGCGGAATACTCCCGTTACGAGGCCTCCGGCGAGATCAACTCCACCGTGGAGGACCAGAAGGCCGCTACTCAGGCGGTACTGGACGAGCTGGCGGATAAGATTGAGTCCGTCGATGAGCTCGATGGCGTGACCGTGGAGCTCAAGGGATCCGAGGCATGGTTCAACGTGCGCGCGTCCAATACGGAGCCGCTGCTGCGCCTCAACGTAGAGGCAAAGACCGCCGACGAGGTGCAGTCCATCGTCGACGAGGTCCTTGCCATCATTCGCCGCTAAACTTCGGCGCGCGAGTGGGAGACCATGTCCTCCCACTCCACAAACTTCTTACGCTCGCGGCCCTCGCGCTCGCCTAGGGCGCGCTCGGCCGCGTCCAAACGCTGCCAGTCCTGCCACGTCAGGTATTCGATACCTCGCTCGGCAAAGACTTCGGTGATATCCGCGGCGCTGGAGGGGGAGGGGAGGGCGCCAGAAGCGGCGTCGGCAAGTAGCATGCCAATCGTCTCCGTGGCATCGGACTTGGTATTGCCAATCAGACCCACCGGGCCGCGCTTAATCCACCCGGTGGTGTAGAGGCCCGGCACTACCGCGCCGGCCGCATCGATGACATGGCCGCCATCGTTATTGATGACGTTCTTGTCCTGGTTAAAGGGCACGCCATCGACCGCATCGGAGCGGTAGCCGGTGGCGAAGTAGACCGCCTGCACCGGCCATTCGGTGAATTTGCCGGTGCCGTGCACACTGCCATCGCCGTTGAGCGCAGTGCGCTCGGTCTTGATGCCGCTGACCTTGCCGTCCTCGCCCAAGATCTCTACCGGCTGCTCAAAGAGGTGGATCTGCAGGGTGTGTGGCGCCTCCTTGGGATCGCGAATCGCGTACTGCTCTAGCACCTGGCACACCAAGTCGGTGGACTTGCTCTCCTGGCGCGCGGCCAGCGAGGCCTCGTCATAGTCGATGTCTTCGGGGGAGACCACAACATTAATGGACTCGGAATGATCCAGTTCCCTGAGCTCCTGCGGGGTGAACTTGGCCTGCGCCGGGCCGCGGCGGCCGAAGACGCGCACGGTCTCAGCCTGGTTCTTGGCCAGGGACTCGTAGACATTATCGGGGATCTCGGTGACCTTGAGCTCATCGCCGGTCTTGGCCAAGATACGGGAGACGTCCAGGCCCACATTGCCCACGCCAATGACCGCCACCTCCTTGGCGGACAGGTCCCAGTCGCGCTCGAAGCGCGGGTTGCCATCGTAGAAGCCCACGAACTCTCCGGCGCCATGCACGCCGTCCAAGTCTGCGCCAGGGATTTCGCGGTGGCGGTCGCCCACGGCGCCGGTGGCAAAGACCACGGCATCGTAATGCTGCTGCAGCTCGTCCACGGTGATGTCACGCCCGATGTGCACGTTGGTCAACAGGCGAATCTGCTCGGTATCGAGCACGCGGTGCAGGGACTTGATAATGCCCTTAATGCGCGGGTGGTCCGGCGCTACGCCGTAGCGGATGAGGCCGAAGGGTGCGGGCATCTGCTCGATGAGGTCAATCTGTACCTCGCCGCCGGTCTTTTTTACCAGGATATCGGAGGCGTAAATGCCGGCCGGGCCAGCACCGATGACGGCTACCTTCAAGGGCTGATTCATGCTGCGTGAATGCCTTTCTCTTAATCGCGGGGTCTAGACCGCTAGGTTCATTTTTTGCGGCTTATCTTTCTGGCAATTGAACCGTTTAGTCTAGGTTGCGGCAAAGTGATGAATTAGATTCTAAAAATATTCTTCCTTTCATGCAGTTCAGGACGATTGTTTACTTGAAAATAAAAAAGACCGCTTTGTCTGCTCATTTTAGACGGGTACGTTGTCTTTCAATACTTTGGAAAGGCAGGTTGAGATCTACACCATGACCACCGCGACTAATACCAAGCGCACGCCCCGCGCTAAAAAGCCCGAAGGCCAATGGAAGATTGACGGCACCGAGCCCCTCAACAACGATGAGGTAATTAAGCAGGAAGACGGAGGGCTTTCTGCCAAGCAGCGCGTCATCGATATCTACTCCAAGCAGGGATTTTCCTCCATCCCCGCCGATGACCTAGCCCCTCGCTTCAAGTGGCTGGGCCTTTATACTCAGCGCAACCAGAACTTGGGCGGCGAGATGACCTCCAAGCTGTCCAACGCCGAGCTGCAGGACGAGTACTTCATGATGCGCGTGCGCTTCGACGGTGGCCGTGCCGATCCTGCCAAGCTGCGCGCCGTCGGTGAGATCTCGCGCGATTATGCCCGCTCCACGGCGGACTTTACGGACCGCCAGAATATCCAGTTGCACTGGATTCAAATCGAGGATGTGCCCACCATTTGGGACAAGCTCGAGTCAGTGGGGCTGAGCACGTTCATGGGCTGCGGCGACGTGCCGCGCGTCATCTTGGGATCACCGGTTGCCGGCGTGGCCGAGGACGAGATTATCGATGCCACCCCAGCCATCGAAGAGATTAAGAATAATTACCTGCCGCGTGAGGAATTCCATAACCTGCCGCGCAAATTCAAGACCGCTATCTCCGGCAACTCCCGCCAGGACGTCACGCATGAGATTCAAGACGTTGCCTTCGTGGGCGTGAACCACCCCGAGTACGGCCCGGGATTCGATTGCTTCGTTGGCGGCGGCCTGTCCACCAACCCGATGCTCTCGCAGTCCCTCGGCGCCTGGGTTCCCCTAGAGCGCGTGCCTGAGGTGTGGGCCGGTGTGGTCGGCATCTTCCGTGACTACGGCTTCCGCCGCAATCGCAACCGTGCCCGCCTAAAGTTTTTGGTAGCCAAGTGGGGCATCGAAAAATTCCGCCAAGTGCTGGAGGAAGAATACCTGGATAAGCCACTGCTGGATGGCATCCCACTGGAGGTCGAGCCCGGCTCCCGCGATCACTTGGGCGTACACCGCCAGAAGGACGGCAAGTTCTACGTTGGCGTCAAACCTACCGTGGGCCACGCCACCGGTGAGCAGCTCATCGCCATTGCGGACGTGGCCGAGAAGTTCGGTATCAGCCGCATCCGCACCACCCCGATGAAGGAATTGCTCTTCCTCGACGTGGAGGAAGAAGACATTCCGGAGCTCTCCCGCGCGCTCGATGAGACCGGCCTGTACTCCCAGCCGTCCGAATTCCGCCGCGGCGTCATCTCCTGCACCGGCCTGGAGTTCTGCAAGCTCGCGCACGTGACCACCAAGGCCCGCGCCATCGAGTTGGTAGACATCCTGGAAGACACCTTGGGCGATTTGGACGTGCCGATTTCCATCGCGCTCAACGGCTGCCCCAACGCCTGTGCGCGTTCGCAGGTATCGGACATCGGCCTGAAGGGCCAGATTGTTACCGATTCCGAGGGCAACCGCGTCGAGGGCTTCCAAGTCCACCTAGGCGGCGCCCTTGGCCTGTCCCCGGACTGGGGCCGCAAGCTGCGCGGCCACAAGGTCGTCGCCGATGAGGTGCCCGAGTACGTCATTCGCTTGGTCAATAAATACAAAGAGCAGCGCGAGGACGGCGAACAATTCCGCCACTGGGTCCTGCGTGCCAAGGAGGAGGACTTGCAGTGAATTTTCGCCGCCAGCCCAACCCCAACCGCAACCATCCCAGCTTCTGCCCGTATTGCGCCGGCACCGACCTCTTCCCGGATGAGGAAGATGACTTTGCCTGGAAGTGCCAGGAATGCCTGCGGATTTTCTCCGTGCGCTTCCACGGCCAAGACGACGCCCCGGTAGCCCCCGCACCGGCCGTGTCCTCCAACGAGGCATTGAAGCGCTCGCTTGCCCGCCGCGGACACTCCACGGCACCGCAGGCTTAAGGATGCGCCCCATGCCCGCACTTATTACCCTGTCTCACGGTTCGCGGCACCCGGGCGCCGCGGCCGGCATTGAGCGTTTGACCCAGGCCACGGGTCTGCGCCCAGCCCGCGCGGCGCACCTGGAATTCAATGAGCCCGACCTCACCACGGCCGCGCTCGAGCTCGCCCAGCTAGGGGAGACCGAGGCCGTTGTAGTTCCGTTGCTTTTTACCCAGGGCTACCACCAGCGCGTGGACGTCCCGCGCGCGCTTGCCGACGCCGCCCAAACCTCCCACCTTTCCCTCCACCTTGCCCCTGGGCTCGGCACCGGCGAGGACCTCGCCCGCGTGCTCGCCTCCCGTACCCGGCCTGACGATGCCCATGTGGTCATTTACTCCGTCGGTTCCTCCGATACCGCGGCCAACGATGCCATCCGTGAGCTCGCCCACCGCACCTTCGCGCTCACCGGCGTGCCCACGGCGGTGGAATTTGCCACCCGCGGTGGTCGCGAAGGGATCGTGTCCCTGTGCCGCGAGCATCAAGACCCCTCTCGCGTGCGCGTGATTCCGCTCTTCGTGACCGAGGGCCTGCTCCTTGACCGGCTGGCGGGCGTTCCCGCGACCGTCGACCGCCCTCTTGGCACTGATCTCGCGGGCCTCGTTGCAGATCGCTTTCACCACGCCCGTCGCGCCGCACAGGAGGTGTTCGCGCCATGCTAACCCTCATCCTCATCGCGCTCGCCGGTGCGGCCGCCAACCTCGTGGACGGTGGCATCGGCATGGGCTTCGGCGTCACGTCTACCACGATGTTGTTGCTGGCAGGCCTCGGTCCCGCGCAGGCGTCGGCCGTCGTCCATACCGCTGAGCTTGGTACCACGGCCATCTCCGGATTGAGCCACGCGCGCTTCGGCAACGTGGATTGGAAAACCGTGGTCCGTCTCGGCGTGCCGGGCGGGATCGCCGCCTTCTTAGGCGCCACGTTACTGTCGAATATCTCCACCGCTGCGGCCGCGCCGGTGACCGCTCTCATCTTGGTCGGCATCGGCGCCAACCTCATTTGGCGTTTCTCCCAACCACGCCGCCGTGGTTCCGCCTATAAGCGCACCCACTCCACGCCGTTTCTGGCCGGACTTGGCCTCGTGGGTGGATTCGTCGATTCCACCGGTGGTGGCGGCTGGGGCCCGGTGTCGACCTCCACACTCATGGCCATCGGCCGCGAGCAGCCGCGCCGCATCGTGGGTACGGTCAACGCCGCCGAGTTCCTGGTGACCTTCGGCGCCACCGCAGGCTTTATCGTCGGTCTCTGGCACGATATCGTCGCCAACCTGGCCGCAGTCATTGCCCTGCTCATCGGCGGTGCCATCACCGCGCCCATCGCCGCGTGGCTCATCTCCCGCATCAACCCGATCCTACTCGGCGGACTGGTGGGCACCGCCATCGTTGGCCTGAACATCAGCAAGGTGATCGGCGGTGCCGAGACATACTTTGGCTGGGCAGTGCCTGCAGCAGTTACCCCCGCTGCCATCGCGGTCGTGGTCGCGGCTGGTGTAGCGGCCACCATCCGTGGCGCGCTGCGCACCATCCGTGGCGCGTTGCGCACCAGGCGTGCGCGTGCGGCGGAATTGGAAGCCGAAAACGCCGAGGAAGCCGCCCATGCGGATTTCCATGCCCCGGACTATCCGGAGCGCGTCGCTGCCGCCCACCGCGCCCACGGTTCGCGCAAGTCCGGCGTAACCATCGTGCAGGATAAGGCGCCCAAAAGCCCCGCCGCTGACCGCGCGTAGCCCTTCCGCCGCGACCTTTGGCCACGATACGGGCCAAAGCCCGGCTGCGGTGGGGTAGAGCGCGGCCACAAGTTGGCCTCGCGGCCCCTGAAGGCCCCGAGGGGTGCTACAGCCCGGCCACCTCGCCGATGACGTAGACCGCCGGCGCGGAGATCTCGTGCTCGGCCATCGTCTGCGCCAGGGTACCCAAGGTGCAGCGATAGGCGCGCTCGGTAGAAAGCGTGCCCTCTTGGATGATGGCGCAGGGAGTGGAGGGGGAGAGGGAGGCGTCGATTAGCGCACTAGCAATCGCCGGGGCATTTTTCACGCCCATGATGACAGCCAGCGTGGCGCCAGAGCGGGCGAGCGCTGCCCAGTCCACCAAGGACTTTTCATGACCGGGCGGCAGGTGGCCGGAAACCACCGTGAATCCATGGACAATGCCGCGCTGGGTTACTGGGATTCCGACGGCCGCAGGAACGGAAATGGCTGAGGTCACGCCCGGAATGACCGTGGTGGGAATAGATGCATCCGCCAGCGCTTGCACCTCTTCAAAGCCGCGCCCAAAGACGAAGGGATCGCCCCCCTTAAGGCGGGCCACCTTGCGGCCGGCACGGGCGTGCTCGATGAGCAGCTCGTTGATCTTTTCCTGCGAGATTGACTTCTTATAGGGGAGCTTAGAGACGTCAATAAGCTCTTTGGAAGAAATATCACACAGCTTATCGAGCTGCGCCGTAGGTCCCAGGTGATCGGCAAGAATAACCTCTGCATCCTGCAGGGCGCGCATGCCGCGCACGGTAATGAGGTCCCATGCGCCGGGGCCGCCGCCAATCAGGGTTACGGGATGAATCTGTGCGGAAGTCATAGGACTTCATCTTAGTGGGCGCCCGACTATGCTTGGGCCACATGGATACCGGTAATTACGATGCCGAAACCGTGCGCTTTTTCGATGTGGCGCACGAAGGCGCCCAAATCCGCCTAGTGGCCGGAGAAGTGGAGCGCTGGGGCGAGGCGCTCAGCGGGCTCAATCCCCGCTCGCTTGTCATTATTCCCACCGACGCGATTGCCCGCCAGGCCGCCCACCTGGGCGTTGGCCTCGCCGAGCCGCTGCGGATCCCGATTGTGGTGACCGAATCGCTCCCGCGCTACGTGGGGGCGCTGGACCTGGTCGTGGTCGTCGGCGAGCCCGGCGAGTGCGACTGGGCGTCGCGCGCCCTCATAACTGCCAGCCAGCGCGGTGCCACCACCCTGCTCATCGGACCGGCTAAGGGCCCGCTGGTGGAGGACTGCCCGGAGGATACGCTCGTCGCCCCTTGCTTGCCGACGGCCGAGGGTAGCTCGCCCGCGCGCAGCATTGCCGCCCTGCATGCGCTGTGCTGCCTGCTCTATCAGGGTCCGACCGCGGTGAAGGAGACCCTCGAGGACCTTGCGGTGGCCGTGGACCGCGAGCTCGCGCAGCTTTCTCCCGAGCGCGATGCCACCACTAATCCGGGCCGCCAATTGCGCGAGTTTATTGATGGCGCCCGCGTCATCCATTCCTGCGTGCTCGACCCGTACTCCTATTCGGAACGTCGCGAGCACGTGCAGCTCGACGCCCTCGTGGCCCGCATGGCCGCGACCATCTGGGCCGTGCACGGCCTGCCGAGCGCTTATGTGGACCCAGCCGAATTGCGCCGCGCGCTCGACCGGGACTCCGATAGTTCCCCGGCCACTGATCTCTTTTATGACCCCTTCATTGATGGCGATGGTGCTGAGGGCGCTTTGGTACCCTTGAAGGTAGTTTTCTGGGGGCAGGAAGAGGCGAACCTGCCCAACTCGCTTGCAGTCCGCAGCATCGACCCGGAACCGGGCATGGGGCATCTTGCCCGCTCACTGCAGCTTATTACGCGGAGTTTTGCCGCGACCGCCTACGAGATTTCTAAAGGATAGAAACACATGCAGCTGTTGCACAGCGCCACTCGCAATTATTCCTGGGGCTCGCGTACCCTTATCCCGCACCTGCAGGGCCAGCCCGATTCCGACAAGCCCGTCGCAGAGCTGTGGTTCGGTGCCCACCCCGGCGACCCTTCCACGGTAGATGGCCGCCTGCTCAACGAGGTCATTGCAGAGGATCCGGCAGGGCAGCTAGGCAGCCGCGTATCTGCCGAGTACGGCGAGCGCCTGCCCTTCCTGCTCAAGGTGCTTGCGGCCGAGGAGCCGCTGTCCTTGCAGGCTCACCCGTCAAAGACGCAGGCGGAAGAGGGCTTTGCCCGCGAAAACGCCGCCGGTATCGAGCTCACCGCGTCCAATCGCAATTACAAGGACGATAACCACAAGCCCGAGCTCATCGTCGCGCTCACGGATTTCTATGCCATGGCCGGCTTCCGCCCCTTGGCGCGCACCCGCGAGCTTTTTGCCGCCCTCGAGTGCCCTGAGCTGGATCACTACGTTGCCATGCTTGACGACGACCCCTCGGCAACCACCGAGTCCGCCAACCTGCGCGTCCTTTTCACCACGTGGATTACCATTCCGGCTGCCAAGCGCAAGGAGCTCATTTCCGCCATTGTGGCCGCCGGCGAGCGCCTGATCGCCGCCGACCCGGCCGATTGGAAGTCCCGCGTCATGTCCACGGTGCTGGATCTTAACCAGCGCTACCCAGGCGATATTGGTGTGCTGGGCGCCTTGCTACTCAACCACATCGAGCTCTCGCCCGGCGAGGCCGTCTACTTGGATGCCGGCCAGCTCCACGCCTATGTCTCCGGCCTCGGCGTGGAGATCATGGCTAATTCCGATAACGTGTTGCGCGGTGGCCTGACGCCTAAGTTCGTGGACGTTCCAGAGTTGGTCAAGGTCTTGACTTATGCCGCTGCCGACGAGCCGCGAGTGCAACAACAAGATAAGTCCGCCCAAGACAATGTCCACGATGCCGCCGCATGGTCGTACCCGGTACCCATCGAGGAATTCCTGCTGGACCGCGTGGAGCTCACCGGTTCGTCTTCTGTGGATCTTGATTACGACGGCCCGACCATCGCCCTGTGTACCGCAGGTTCCGTAACCTTTACCGATGCTGCGGGCAAGACCCTCACCGCGACCCCAGGCCAAGCAGTCTGGCTGCCAGCCTCCGAGGGCCTCGTTACCGCTACTGCGGCATCCGACGCCGCCGACCTCTTCGTCGCCCGCGCCTAGTCCGCGTTAAGCCACACAAGCACGCTTCGCCGCCGTTCTCCGGTTTCAGGCGAAGCGTGCTTTTCCGTCTTCACTACGGCCGCGTTGTGGCTTGCTCCGCCCAATTCTTGGCGCACATTGTGGCTGCTTCGTAGCTTCCGCGTGCCAGCACATGCAAAACAAGCACGTTTCCCCGATTTCTGCCTTCAAAATCGAGGAAACGTGCTTGTTTTGTTCGCCTACGCTGAGAGCCGACTCCGAATTAGCGCGAAGGCGCCGCTTCGCTCGGTGCCTGCTGGGCCGTGACCGGTGCCTGCTTAGTCGGCACCAAGTCGGTAGGCTCCTGGTTCTGATCGGCGGATGGTCGCTCTGCAGCGGCATGGCCAGTGAGCTGTTCTTGTTCCGCCTTTTCGGCTTCGGGCCGCTCCGTGCCGGCTGGTTCATGGGCCGGTGCGTCGGAAGCCTTGCCCGCATCATCATGCACGGAAGGTTCCTCAGCCGAAGGCTGCTGGGTCGACGGGGCAGTGGTGGCCTGCGGGGTGTTGCCGCCATTGCCACGGTTGCCGCCCTGGTTGTTCTGCGGGGCGCCAGTAGACTGCGAGCCGTTCTGGTTGCTCGGGTAATCAGGCGTTAGACGCTGATTGCCCTGGCCGGTGCCCTGACCACCCTGGGTAGTGCTATTGCCCTGCGAAGCAGTTCCTCGAGGGGAAATATTCTCCGGGCGGTATACCTTGGTGGGCTGGGTTGCCGCCTGTGGGCGCACTACCGCATTAGGGGCGAGAAACGGATCGTTGTTGTGCGGTTGCTGGTGCTTGGCATCACCGGAGGAGGCGGTAGAACTCGTAGCGTGCGCGGAGTGCTTCTTCGAGGGGGAATGGTCCGTGGAAGAAGTGGTGGTCTCCTCTGCTGCAGTGTGGGTCGGGGAGACGGAGGTGGTCGCGGACTGATCCGCGGCATTGGAATAGTTGGCGCTCGGCGAGCTCATGCGCCAGACGGCGACTCCGACGACGACCGCGGCGATCAGTCCGGCCACAATGAACACGTAGACGCGGCGCGAATCTGGCTTCATCGTGGCTGTCCTTTCTATGAGGTGGGCCGTTTAAGCCCAAGGGGGGAGGGCGATCCAGTGCCCCGGTAACAAGTTGGTAACGAGACTATCATGTTTGGGAAACATTGCGACGGCGTCGCGTTTCTGTGATAAGTAAACAAAAAGGCAGTTCACGGGCGTAGAAGGCCATGCAAACCTTTTCATCGTCTGCTTTCTTTCGCCAAGAAAGCGTGTATAAATGGCGCTGAAAGCACCGAAGGAGTCAAAAGTGAGTACTTGGGACGAAAATATTTTCAGCACGGACCTCAACATCGATTTCTTGGACGAGATGGCAAACCTCGATGAAGAAGGGGTAATCCGCGCCGTCGAGGATGCCTGCGAGGTCGCACACAGCAAGCCAAAACTCAGCGAAGAAGAGGAGCAGAACGCTCAAGCGGCGGCCACCATTGCTGCCATTTGGGCTGGTGCGCCCTTTAGTGCGGGCGAAGTTGTCGAAGACTACCCCTATATTAGGGAGCTGGTGGGCTCTGGCAGCGAGAGCTTGACGGAAAATGCTCTCGAGGTGCTCGAAAACGTCGAGGAAGAATATGACCTCGAGCCTTTCATCGAGGCCCTGTCCTAAGTCGCACCCACTGCTTGCGGCAGCGGCCGCGAGACAGTGGCCCCGCGGATGAAATAACAGAAGGGAAGATAGCCCACACCTATGCTGATCAGCATTGAAGGAATCGACGGTGCCGGTAAAAATACGTTGGTCTCCGCACTCAAGGAGTCGTTGGACCGGCCCGTAGAGGTTATTGCCTTTCCGCGCTATGCAGATTCGATTCACGCGCAGCTAGCGCAAAAGGCACTCTATGGAAAGATGGGCGACCTCACGGATTCGGCTTATGCCATGGCGACGCTATTCGCGTTGGATCGCTATGGCGTCAAGGACCAGCTGCAGCGCGCCAAGGAATCCGACACTGTGGTGCTCCTGGATCGTTACGTGGCCTCCAATGCGGCGTATTCGGCGGCGCGGCTCGAAGACGATGCAGTGATGGAGTGGGTGCACAATCTGGAATTTGGCACCCTCAGCCTGCCGCAGGCGGACCTGCAGGTGTATTTGGATACGGCGGTAGAGGTGGCGTCGGAAAGAGCGCAGGCACGAGCCCAAGCGGACGCCAGCCGGGAACGCGACCGCTACGAACGCGATGGCGGGTTGCAAGAACGCACCGCCGCGGCCTACCGGCGCCTAGCAGATGCGGGCTGGGGTGGACGCTGGATCGCTACCGCCGATGCGGATACTATTATTTCAGCGATAAAAGACCTTGTAGGAGAATAAAACGTGGCGCCCAAGATTTTGGTTGTCGATGACGATCCGGCTATCTCAGAGATGCTGACCATTGTGCTCGAGTCCGAGGGGCTCAAGCCCATTCCGGTCATGGACGGCAATGACGCCGTGCCTGCCTTTGAGCAGCACGAGCCGGATCTCATCCTGCTGGACCTCATGCTTCCGGGCATGAACGGCGTAGATATTTGCCGTGCCATCCGCCGTGAATCCTCCGTGCCCATCGTTATGCTGACCGCCAAGACCGATACGGTTGATGTGGTACTCGGCCTTGAATCCGGCGCGGATGATTACATCACCAAGCCATTCAAGCCCAAGGAACTCATCGCCCGCATCCGTGCGCGCCTGCGTCGCACCGATTCCGCGGAATCTGAAATCCTGGAGGTTGCGGACCTTGTCATTGATGTGCCGGAGCATACCGTGCGCCGCACCGATGGCACCGAGCTGAACCTGACCCCGCTGGAGTTTGACCTGCTGCTGGAGATGGCGCGCCGCCCCGGCCAGGTACACACGCGTGAGTCGCTGTTGGAATCCGTGTGGGGCTATCGCAATGCTTCTGATACCCGCCTGGTTAATGTGCACGTCCAGCGCCTACGTGCCAAGATCGAGCACGATCCGGAAGACCCGCAGATTGTGCTGACCGTGCGCGGCGTGGGATATAAGACCGGCAAGGCCGGCGCCGGGGAGTAAGGACCATCGGCATCATTGAGCGTCTAAGGCGCATTCGAGACGCCTTCATTACAACGTGGCGCACCTCTTTGCAGGCGCGCGTCATTGGCATGATCTTGGTCGCCTCCTCGGTGGTCATGATCATCTTGGCCTACGCGTTGGTGTCCGTGCTTACCCAACGCCTGGTCAGCCAGAAAGAAGACGTGGCCCAACAGGAGCTGGAGCGCGCCCGCACGGCCGTGGAACAGCAGATCGATGCCACCAGTTCTGCTAACTCCGTCCAGGTACGCATCAACTCTGCGCGTGCTGCGTTGGGCCAGCTCTCCGCCCAGCAGGGCGATACCCAGACGGTTTATGAGCCAGTCATCGTGGTGGAAAACCAGGATGGCTCTGTTACCACTTCGCCCGAGGATTTCCCCGTGCCGGATCAGTTGCGGGAGATGGTGGATCAAGGCCAGATTGCGCAGCAGTATTTCCCGGCGCCGCGCGAAAATGGTGATTACTACAACGCCTTGCTGGTAGGCACGCCTACCGATACCGATATTCCCCATACACAGGTCTACCTGGCGTTGTCCATGGAATCGGAAGAATCCACCATGGCGCTGATGCGCGGCCTGCTCTCGGCGGCCGGCGTAGTGGTCGTGGTGTTGCTGGTGGGCATTGCCTGGCTGGCTACCCAGCAGGTAATTACGCCGATTCGCTCGGCCTCGCGCATTGCACAGCGCCTGGCGGCGGGTCATTTGAAGGAGCGCATGGCCGTCGATAGCGATGATGAGATGGGCCGCTTGGCCGCGTCCTTCAATAACATGGCCGATAAGCTGTCCTCCCAAATTGCGCAGCTGGAGGAGTACGGCGATTTGCAGCGGCAGTTTACTTCCGACGTCTCCCATGAGCTGCGCACCCCATTGACCACCGTGCGTATGGCCGCGGACATGATTGAGGCGGAAAGCGATAGCCTGCCGCAAGGCGCCCAGCGCGCTTCCCGCCTCATGTCGAGCGAACTGGACCGCTTCGAGGAGCTGCTCGCGGACTTGCTGGAGATTTCGCGCCACGATGCTGGCGTGGCGGATTTGTCGACGGCAGCCATTGATCTGCGCTCCTGTGTGGAGGCGGCCTACGGGCAGGTGGAGCATTTGGCCCGCGAGCTCGACGTGGAGGTGCAACTCAACCTGCCGGAGGAGCGCATCGGAGTCGAGGCCGATTCCCGCCGCCTCGAGCGCATCTTGCGCAACCTGCTGGCCAACGCCATCGACCACTCGGAAGGCAATCCGGTGGCGGTCGACGTTGCTGCCACGGACACTGCTGTGGGCGTTACCGTTACGGACCATGGCGTGGGCCTAAAACCGGGCCAAGAAGAGCTGGTATTCAACCGCTTCTGGCGTGCGGATTCCTCCCGCAAACGCCACTCCGGCGGCACCGGTTTGGGACTGGCTATCGCCCGCGAGGACGCCGTCCTGCATGGCGGCACGCTAGATGCCACCGGCTACGAGGGCTTTGGTTCCCGCTTCCGCCTCATTATTCCGCGGACCCCGAATACCGAGGTGGGCGAGGATCCCATCGCTGTGGAGATTCCCGGCGCACCCGTCACCAGCACTGCGGCCGGTAGCGAACTGGCAGAACCCGAAGCTGAAGCTACAGAAGCACAGGACACTGGCGCCGACGCGCCGGATGCCGGGCCCGCCTCTGCAACGCCGGCCATTTCATCCGGCATGAGCTCACCGCACGTCGAGAAGAGTGACAGGGGCACTGATGGTGAGACGGAGGGCGATGGCATCCTCTGGCCTTCGGAACGCGAACTTAACCGCGGCGCGGCCGCCCCGGACAGGCGCGCCTATAAGGCCCCGGACTTTGAGGGCAGGAGGAAGTAAGCGTGTTGAGAGCGAAGTATCGCAAGACCGCAGTTGTTGGCACCGCAGCGGCCGTGCTTTTTGTCAGCGGTTGTTCCACCCTGCCGAATAACACAGGTCCGCAAGTAGTCGGTACCTACCAGCAGCAACCGGATGGCCCGGAAGAAGTCATTGCACCGCAACCCGGCGATGACCCGGACTTGACATTGCGCGATTTCTACCAGGCTTCCGCCGTGCCGGGAAACGACCATGAGGTCGCGCGCGGTTTTTTGACGGATAACGCCCGGGAAGCCTGGGACGCCAGCGGCGATGTGATGGTGGTCGATAGCTTGGACATCGTTACCGCGCCCGCTAGTAAGCAAAGCTCGAGGGATAATGAGCGCGCCTTCACGGTGCGCGGCACTATCATCGGCCGCCTGAAATCCGGCGGTGCGTACGTGCCGGAAAATGAGGGCTACGAGGCCGTCATCTACATGAAGAAGCAAGACGATAGGTGGCGCGTCGATGGCTTGCCGGCAGGGGTAGTAATGGAGCGCAATGAAATGCGCAATCACTACACCCCACAATCGCTGTACTTCTTTAAGCAGAGCAACGATGTGCTGGTTCCAGACCGCCGCTGGCTGTACAAGGGCGGCGAACAATCGGAGTCGACGCTCCTTACGCTGTTGATGGAGGGACCTTCATCTAGCATTGCTCCCGCTACCCGCCGGGCAGCGGGGGAGAATGTCACCTTCGCCGGCTACGATCGCGAACAGGGCTACCAATTCGAGGGCCTTGCTGACCTAGACGCCCAAGATCGCACCCTCTTTGCAGCCCAGCTAGTGTGGACGCTCACGGAAGCCGGCCATACCGGCCCCTTTAAGGTCAAGGCCGATGGCGGTGACTTGGTGGAGGGCATGGATAGCCTCAGCGTGGATGACTTCGCGGACTATAACCCGGAGGAAAGCAGCACCTCTTTGTCTAAGCTCTACGCCCTTAATGAGGGCAACCTGCTGGAGGTGGACGATGGTGTGGCCGAGCACGTGAAATCCACGCTGGGCAGCAGCGGTGACGTGCAATCCGTCGATGTTGCCGATAGCGGCCTCGTTGCGGCCGTGCGCCGCAAGTCTAATAGTGAATTCTCGCTGCAGATAGGCGAGCTTGACGGCCAGCTGCAGGATTCAGTGGATGGCCCCACACTGGCACGGCCCACCTTCGAGTACAACGGGCAAGCCGCCTGGACCGTGGTCGATGGCGATCGCATCGTGCGCGTGGTGCGCTCCAAGACCACGGGCCGCATCTCCGAATCCGAGGTGGATGCCCGCAGCATCGACGATATTGAGGGCGAAATCTCCGTTATCCGCTTGTCCCATAGCGGTGCGCGCGTGGCCATGATTATTGATGGCCACGTGTACATTGCGGCCGTTGCCCAATCCAGCAGCGGCGATAAGCGCATCGTCAATGCCCGCGAGGTAGGCCCCGAAGTATCTGGCTCGGCACTATCGCTGGACTGGAATGCGGATGGCTCGCTTATCGTGGGTACTTCCTCGAGCCAGTCGCCCGTATGGCGCATCGAGCAGGATGGTTCCTCAGCCTCGACCATGCCCACCGGCAATATCACCGCCCCCGTGGTGGCCGTGGCAACCTCGCCTACCAAGCTCTTTATTACTGATTCGCACGCCATGCTGGAGCTTCCTTCCACCGTGATGGACGAAACCAACTGGCGCGAGGTCTCCGGCCTGCAGGGTCGGCGTTCTTCCCCTATCGTTTCTAATTAGCCGCCAGAGGGCCTGCGCGGCTGGGGAGAGGCGATTATGGGCTTGGGGGAGCTTATTTTTCCGCGTGCGTGCGCTGGGTGCGGCGCGCCGGGTGAGGTCTTGTGCCCACCGTGCCGCGATCACCTGCGGCAGCCGCCCTACATGGTGGCACGGCCCCGGCTGCTGGGCGCGCCTGTCTATGCTCTCGGCCCCTATTCCGATATTCGCCGCCGCATCATCATTGGCATGAAGGAGCGTGGCAATCGGCCGGTGCGCGAGTATGTGGGGGCCGTCTTCGCGGCCGGGCTGGCTCATTTGAGCGCCCGCGGCGATATCCCGCGCGAGTACACCCTCGTTCCCGCGCCTACTCGGCCGCGTTCGGCGCGGGCACGCGGCGGCGATCCGGTGTCCGCTGTGTGTCACGCCGCGGCGCAGCACCAGCGCGTGGGCGTGTGCGCGGCGCTCACAATGGGCCAGTCCACCGCGGACCAGTCCGAGCTCAACGCCCAGGATAGGTGGGCCAACCTGCAGGGCCGAGTCCGCGTGCGCGCCCCAATTGCGCAGGGCCCTGCATTGCTTGCCGACGACGTCATTACCACCGGTGCCACCCTCGCCGCGAGCATCGCCGCCCTGCAGGCCGCGGGTGTGGAAGTCTGCGGGGCATTGGTCTTTGCGGATGCCTAGATAGGGGTGGCGCCCACCCTCGAGGTAGGGGAGTTGCTTAAAAATTTCCCGCAAAGGTCATAACCAGTGCTACCATGAGGAGTGTCACAGAGAGATAGTTACTGTGATTGATTCTAGTCCCCACTACTCAAGGGAGGCATCTCAATGTCCCAGCCAAACAAAGCTCAGGTAACGATTACGGGCCGCAATGTCGAGGTCCCCGAGCACTTCCAAGAGCGAGTTAATGACAAGCTGGCCAAGATTGAACGCCTTGACCCCACCCTGACCTTCTTCCACGTGGAGCTGCAGCACGAACCAAACCCGCGCCGTGACTCCGAAGCGGAGCGTCTTCAGATCACCGCTACGGGCAAGGGACATATCGCCCGCGCTGAAGCCAAGGAAGATTCCTTCTACGCAGCGCTCGAAACCGCCTTGGGCAAGATGGAGCGTTCCCTGCGCAAGGTGAAGGTGCGCCGCGAAAACGTCAAGGGCGGTCACCGTGCACAAAAGGGTACCGGCGAGATTGCCGCTGAGATGGTGGCCCAAGCTGAAGCGGAGCGCGCCAAGGAAGAGCGCTACGTTGACCCCTATGCTGAGACCGTGGAGGACGTTCGCCCCGGCCAGATCGTGCGTACCAAGGAGCACCCGGCTACCCCGATGAGCGTGGATGATGCCTTGAGCGAGATGGAGCTGGTGGGCCACGACTTCTTCCTCTTTGTCAACGAGGAGAACAATAAGCCGTCCGTGGTCTACCGCCGCCACGCCTACGACTACGGCATTATCTCCCTGTCGGAAGACGCTGAAGCTTAAAGGAGCTCATACATCTCTTAGCTAACGACCCTGCTGCGAGTATGCAGCGGGGTCGAATGTGTGGTTAGGGGAGGGGGCGTCGGCAAGCAGGTTGCGGGGGATATACAGGCTGAACGGAGGCTGTCCGCCTGCCCTTTGTGCTAGGCGGGAGATGCTTTGTGAAAGCGAGTGAGTACAATAGCGACGAGTTAACTTTATTGTCGCGACTAGAAGGACTAACTAACCGTGTTTGGACTTTCCAAGCTGCTGCGCGCGGGCGAGGGCCGTACGGTCAAGCGCCTGGGCAAAATGGCAGACGATGTAATTGCCCTTGAGGATAAGTACGCGGAGCTTTCGGACGACGAGCTTAAGGCGAAGACCGACGAGTTCAAGACTCGCCTGCGAGACGGCGAAGAGATGAATGACATCTTGCTCGAGGCCTTTGCCACCGTCCGTGAGGCTGCCTGGCGCGTCCTCGATCAGAAGCACTACCGCGTGCAGATCATGGGCGGTGCGGCCCTGCACTTCGGCAACGTCGCCGAGATGCGCACCGGTGAGGGCAAGACCCTGACCTCGCTGCTGCCGGCCTACCTCAATGCCCTTGACGGCAAGGGCGTCCACATCGTGACCGTTAACGATTACCTGGCAAAGCGCGACGCCGAGATGATGGGCCGTGTCCACCGCTGGCTCGGCCTGTCCGTGGGCGTCATCCTGTCCGAGATGCGCCCGCCAGAGCGCAAGGCCGCCTACGATTGCGACATTACCTACGGCACCAATAACGAGCTGGGCTTTGACTACCTGCGCGATAACATGGTCCGCTCCCTCAACGATGTGGTCCAGCGCGGCCACAACTTCTGCATCGTGGACGAGGTCGACTCGATTCTTATCGATGAAGCCCGTACCCCGCTCATCATCTCCGGCCCGGTAGATGGTTCCTCCCAGTTCTATAGCGTCTTCGCGCAGCTGGCCCCGCGCATGCGCGAGGGTATCCACTACGAGGTGGACCACAAGAAGCGCACCATCGGCGTGCTGGAAGAGGGCGTGGAATACGTCGAGGATCAGCTCGGCATCGATAACCTCTACGCCCCCGAGCACTCCCAGCTGGTGTCCTACCTGAACAATGCCTTGAAGGCTAAGGAGCTTTTCACCCGCGATAAGGACTACATCGTCCGCAATGGTGAAGTCATGATCGTGGACGGCTTCACCGGCCGCGTGCTGGCCGGCCGCCGCTACAACGAGGGCATGCACCAGGCCATTGAGGCCAAGGAGCAGGTGGAGATTAAGAACGAGAACCAGACCCTGGCTACCGTTACCCTGCAGAACTACTTCCGCCTGTACGAGAAGATCTCCGGCATGACCGGTACGGCGGAAACCGAGGCCGCCGAGCTGCACTCCATCTATGACTTGGATGTGGTGCCGATTCCTACCAATAAGCCGAATCAGCGTGCCGATCACTCTGACCGCATCTACAAGACGCAGGAAGCTAAGTTCGCTGCCGTAGTGGACGATATTGCCGAGCACGTCGAGTCCGGCCAGCCGGTTCTGGTCGGTACCACCTCCGTGGAGCGCTCCGAGTACCTGTCCCAGCTGCTGTCTAAGCGCGGCATCAAGCACAACGTGCTTAACGCTAAGCACCACGAGGAAGAGGGCCAGATCATCGCCCGTGCGGGACGCCCCGGCACCGTCACCGTGGCTACCAACATGGCCGGCCGTGGTACCGATATCGTGCTCGGTGGCAACCCCGAGGTCATCCTCGATGAGAAGCTGCGCGAGCGCGGCCTAGACCCATTCGAGGATGAAGAGAAGTACCAGGAGGCCTGGGAAGCAGAAATCGATTCCGAGAGGGAGCGCTCCAAGAAGCTGGGTGACCAGGTGCGCGAGGCCGGTGGCCTCTACGTGCTGGGCACCGAGCGTCACGAGTCCCGCCGCATTGATAACCAGCTGCGTGGTCGTACCGGCCGCCAGGGTGATCCAGGCGAGACCCGCTTCTACCTGTCCATGCGCGATGAGTTGATGGTGCGCTTCGTGGGCCAGTCCATGGAAAACATGATGAACCGCCTCAACGTGCCGGACGATGTCCCCATCGAGGCCAAGATGGTTTCCAACTCCATCAAGGGTGCCCAGGCGCAGGTGGAGAACCAGAACTTTGAGATGCGCAAAAACGTCCTCAAGTACGACGAGGTGCTCAACGAGCAGCGCAAGGTGGTCTACGCTACCCGTCACGACATCCTTGATGCCGGAGATATTCAGGACAATATCCGCGGCATGATCGATGACACCGTGTCCGCGTATGTCGCTGGCGCTACCGCCACCGGTTACGTGGAGGACTGGGATTTGGACGCGCTGTGGAATGCGCTGGATTCCCTCTACGGCCCCACCATTTCCCATGAGGAGCTGGTGGAAGGCTCCGAGTATGGTTCCCCGGGTGAGCTTTCTGCTGAGCAGCTTCGCGACGCCCTGGTGCAGGACGCCAATAATGAGTACGACAAGCTCGAAGAGTCTGTGACCGCCATTGGCGGCGAGCAGCAGATGCGCAATACCGAGCGCATGGTCATCCTGCCTATCATCGACCAGAAGTGGCGCGAGCACCTCTATGAGATGGACTACCTCAAGGAGGGCATCGGCCTGCGCGCGATGGCGCAGCGCGATCCGCTGGTGGAGTACCAGAAGGAGGGCGGCGAGATGTTCAACGCCATGAACGATGGCGTGAAGGAAGAGACCGTCCGCCAGCTGTTTATGCTGCGCAAGCAGTTCAAACAGCAGGAAGAGGAGCAGGCCGGCGAATCCGCTGCTACCGCTTCCGGCAACGGTGAGGGCACCGTAGAGGCCTAGGCCTCGGCGTCCTTCCTCCGAACCCGCCCCGTCCACGCTCCTGAGAGTGGGAACGGGGCGGGTTTCTTTTCAGGAAAAAATGAGTAGAATATAAGAAACCTGTCCATTCTGCTTATTTCCTGTGAGGAGCTCCACTGACGATGCGCCGCCGCTCTCTGCGTCTCGGTATTACGACGCTCCTGTCTGCCACCTTGCTCGGTGGCGCCACGCCGGCCGTGGCCTATGAGATGCAGCGTGATTCTGCCACCTCGTTGCGCATTATTTTGGATTCGGGCGAAAAGATTGAGCAGGATAACGCGGCTGCCGCCATCCTGGCTATTGCTACCCAGCGCAAGGAAGCATTGGTGGCCGATGGAATTTTGTCCCAGGACAAAGCGGACGCCGCCTTCGAGTACTACTTTGGCAAAGCCCGTCTCAATACCGCGCGTACCGATGGCAGTATTTATTCCACCCCGCTGGACTTCCCGTGGGAGCCAGAGGAGCGGACGCAATCCCTAGACGGCAAGCAGTACACAGAAGCGGCCGTATTGGATTACCTCGACATGCTGGGTGCCAACTATGCCCAGGCGGTAATTCGCGCTGAGCTGGGCGAGTTTACCAAGGACTTGCCGCAGGCCCCTGCCGGCAACGCGGTGACCTCTCAAAGTGGCCAGCTGCCGACCATCGGGGAAACTGGCTCCGCCTTCCCGGATGAGTTCCCTGCCTATGCGGCGGCGCTGCGCGATATTGTCACCATCACCAAGCAGGTCAATGCACCTTTGGAGCAGGCCGCCGTCTCGCACCGTGATGCGGGAACCGTGCCTGAGGATGCGGCGGCGAATGAGCATTCCGGTCTATCCGCCTTCGAAGGTGGCCTCCTAGCCACCGGTATTGCGGCGCTGACCAGCGCCGCCGGATTCGGATGGTCCGCGCTCGACTGGTCCGAAATCCTTTCTCACCTGGGCCAGTTCTTCTCCTAGGCGCCAAGCCCTGCCCGCTGAGTTAGAGCAAGCGGAACGACGTTAAACCGGTGGGGCTCGCCGAACCCGTAAATGCATGCTGCTGTTGGCCTATGTGGGCGGAACCAAAGTACTCGCCATTGGGCCGCGCGTGCAGGCTGGTCAATTGCAGTCTGTCCGTGGCATAGGGGCTTGTGCGCCGGCGCACCCACGATCCAATGTGCAGGCGGATGGCATCCGAATAGCGCGGTGAATTGAGATGGGCTAGCGGGCGATAGCCGGCGGCTACCTCGAGCGCGAAGACTACCCAGCCTTGGATGCGGTGTTGGGCGGCGACTTCCGCGGACGTCGGCAAGCGGCCATAGTGCACGCGGTGGGGTGCAATGAAGAGTTTGAGGTGCGAGTAGCCAGGAATGGGCTCGTACATGGTGGGGAAGTAGTACTCCTGAATAAGGGCAGGAGGCGGACGCGTGATAATTGTCTCATGCCCGCCCCAACCCCGCCATTTCTGAGGGTTTCCTGAAAGGCGTGGGCGCGAATGAGCGCGCGGTTCGCTATACTCTCGGGGAGTTAAAGAGAATCGTAACCAAAGGATTTAAGTACATGCGTGGTCTAATCGTTGACTATGTCGGCGTCCTTGACGGCACCGAAGAAGACAACCGCCGCTGGAAGGCGCTGCTGGCCGCCGCCAAGGCAAATGGCGCAGCAACCGCCATCCTGTCCAATGACCCAGGCGGACCAGGCGCGGAGCACATCCGCGAGTGGGAGTACCGCGGAAACGTCGACGCAGTTGTTCTCTCCGGCGAGGTGGGGGCGGAAAAGCCTGAGGTCGCAGCCTTCCAGGCGGCCGCAGATGCCCTAGAGCTGCCGCTCAATGACTGTGTCATGGTTGATGATTCCATCCTCAACGTGCGCGCCGCCGTGGAATCCGGCATGGTGGGCTTTTTGTACACCAGCTTTGACCGCGTCTCCGTTGAAATCCAGGCAGTCTTCGATATTGAAGGTGAGTTTTAGTGGCTAAAGCCCGCGTTTACATCCCTGCTACCTACGCTATGCTGGCGGAGCTGGAAGAAACCGGCTCGCTGTCCGCGCGCTCCGGCTGGGGTTTCATGGTGACCCCTGCGCTGCAGGAGTTCTATACCGAGGGCGATGAAGAAGAAATTGCCTACTCGGCATTCCTCGAGGCCTCAATGGCCTCCATGCGCCTTTTGGCCATCGGCGATGAAGAGAAGTTCCCGCACCGCCGCGTGGTCATCTCGGTAGACTTGGATGATTCTGTCATTACCCCGCGCCCGGATATGGGTGAGCCGGTGGTAGAGCTTAAGCCGGCACAGTTCAGCAAAGACGACCTAGCGGCCATCCACGTGGATATTGCGGAGTCCGAGGAAACCACCGCGAAGGCCATCGAGGCTATCGATACCGCAGACTTGGGCGATGAGGATGCGGAGCTGGCCGTGGGCGATGCACTGGATAAGTTCATGGCCTTTTATCATCCCACCGAGCTGCCGTTCCTCGTAGAACTGCTCTAATTACTCAAGGAGAAAATATGACTAAGCGCTTCAAGAACCTCGCTGCGGCCACCGTTACCGCAGGCGCAGCCCTCATCGCCGCGCCGGCCGCCCTGGCAGATACCACCCCAGCTGCGGATGCGGCTGCCGACGCCGTGCCCACCACCCCGTGGCTGGCGCTGCTAGAGACCTCGTCCCAGGGCACCTGGGGCCAGATCCTCGATGTGGTCTTTGGCATCATTGATGGCCTGCTAGGCGTTATGGCCGATACCGGCTTCCACCTCTAATTTTCCCACTCCACGTTGGTGCGCAGGGCCTCGAGTAGGCCGCGCACCGCATCGCGCCGCCGCGCACTGGCGGTATCAGGAGAAATAAGCGCGGGGTCATCGAGGCCGCATTCTGGGTCCGCAGGCGGGCCCATATGCGTACAACCGCGGGGGCAGTCCTCGATGGCTGCGGCAAGGTCTTCAAAGACGCCTAGCACGTCATCGGCATCCACGTGTGCGAGGCCAAAGGAACGGATGCCTGGAGTATCGATAATCCAGCCGCCGGTGAATGCATCCTCGGCGGGGAGCGGGAGCGCCACCGATTGGGTGGAGGTGTGCCTGCCCTTGCCGACGCCCGATACTTCCCCTGTCTCCCTATCCGCGTCTGGTACCAGCCGGTTGACCAGGGTAGATTTACCCACGCCGGAATGTCCGATGAGCGCGGTGACGTGGCCGTCGATGTGCTGGCGCACCGCCTCGAGCCCGTCTTCGACGCCGGCTTCCACCACCGTGACGTCGAGATCGGCGAACTCGGCCGCGAAGGGGGCAGGATCCGTGAGATCGGTCTTGGTCAGGCACAGGATGGGGTGGATATTGCCCACAAACGCAGCGATGAGGGCGCGCTCGACAAACCCGGAGCGCGGTGGCGGATCGGCTACGGCGGTGACGATGAGCATCTGGTCCGCATTCGCCACCACGATGCGCTCATAAGGGTCGGTGTCATCCGCCGTGCGCCGGAGGACTGAGGTGCGCTCTTCCAGCTTCACAATGCGCGCTAGGGTGTCCTTCTTGCCGGAGGTATCGCCCACGACGCCCACGCGGTCGCCCACCTCGATGGCGGTGCGGCCCAGTTCACGGGCGCGCATGGCGGTGACGCGGGGGCCGTCGTCTAGCGCTACGCCCCAGCGCCCGCGGTCCTTGGTGATAACCATGCCGAACTTGGCATTTTTGTGCTTGGGGCGGTCCTTAGTACGCGGCCGCGAGCCCTTGCCGGGGCGCACGCGCACATCGGATTCATCGAAAGAACCGAAACGCCTAGCCATTGCTCTCCTGTTGCTCGGGGTCCACCATCGTCTCCCACATGCGGTCGAAGCCGGGAAGGGTCTTCGCGGTGGTGGCAATGTCTTCTACCTCTACGCCCGGTACCCGCAGGCCGATAATCGCGCCCGCGGTGGCCATGCGGTGATCCGCGTAGCACGGCCACTCCCCGCCGTGGAGAGGGGCGGGGTCGATGTGTAGGCCGTCGGCAAGCTCGGTGACCTTGCCGCCGAGGGCGTTGATATTATCCGCCAGCGCCTTCAAACGGTCGGTCTCGTGCCCGCGCAGGTGCGCAATGCCGGTCAGGGTAGAGGGGGTGTCCGCCAGGGCGCACAATGCCGCGACGGTGGGGGTGAGCTCGCCAATATCGCCCATGTTGCGCTCGATCCCCTGCAGCGCGCCGTCTTTGGCGCCCTTGGCAGTAACAAAGCCCGGCTCTTGGGTGACCATGACACCCATATCCACCAAAATATGCCGAATGGCGTCGCCCGGCTGGGTGGTATTGGCAGGCCATCGCTTAATGGTCACGCGGCCGCCGGTGACGGCAGCGGCGGCAAGGAAGGGCGTGGCGTTGGAGAGATCCGGCTCGATTGCCCACTCCCGCCCGGCAATCGGGCCAGGGTGTACGGTCCAGGTATTCTCCCCGGAATCCACGCGTACGCCGGCTTGGCGCAGCATGCCTACGGTCATCTCCACGTGCGGCATAGACGGCAGGGGACCGCCCTCGTGGGTGACGGTGATGCCCTTGGCAAAGCGCGCGCCGGCCAGCAGGAGTCCGGAGACGAACTGCGAGGAGCCAGAGGCGTCGATAGTAACCTCGCCGCCTTCCGGTACCCCGTGCGAGCGGACGGTAAAGGGCAGGCTATCGCCGTCCACCTCGACGCCGAGCTGGCGCAGTGCATCTAGGGTGGTGGACATGGGGCGGGCGTAGGCCTGCTCGTCGCCGTCGACAAGCACGGCGCCGTCCGCCAGGGCCGCAACCGGCGGGATAAAGCGCATAACGGTGCCGGCTAGGCCGCAGTCCACCGTGGCACCCTTAAGCGGGCCTGGGGTGACGTGGATATCCTCGCCTTCGTGCTCGAAGCGCACGCCCATAGATTCCAGGGCCTTTTCCATCAGCTGCGAATCGCGCGAGACGAGCGGCGCGCGCAGGGTAGAAGGGCCATCGGCCAACGCCGCCAGAATGAAGGCGCGGTTGGTAATAGACTTCGAGCCCGGCACGTGCTGGGCCCACGTAATGGGGCCTGCCGCTTGCGGGGCGGACCAAGGTTGAGACATATCGTCCATAATAGAGGGCATGTGCGGAAGATTCGTTCTTTTTACCGAGTCCCTTCTCGATGAAGTGGGCGCGCTGCCGGGAGTTACTGAAGTCCATGCCCCACAAGGCACCCCAGGCCCGCGCTACAATATTGCGCCCACCCAGCCGGTGGCAATGGTGCGCGTGCACGAAAGCCTCGCCCAGGTCGACCCTGCGCGGTGGGCACTGCTGCCGCACTGGAAGAAGGACCTGGATGGTCCGCCGTTGTTTAACGCCCGGGCGGAGACGGTGGCCAGCAAGCCCTCCTTCCGGCATGCCTTTAAGGGGCAGCGCTGCCTTATCCCCATGGACGGCTACTACGAATGGCACCAGGAAGAAGGCGGCAAGCAGCCCTATTACGTCCGCGCGGAAGAGGGCCTG
The DNA here is from genome assembly GCF_022347235.1 of Corynebacterium tuberculostearicum. Taxonomy (GTDB): domain Bacteria; phylum Actinomycetota; class Actinomycetes; order Mycobacteriales; family Mycobacteriaceae; genus Corynebacterium; species Corynebacterium tuberculostearicum_F. The sequence goes on along the minus strand of NZ_JAKRDX010000004.1, from coordinate 44,345 downwards.
TTGTGGGCGGCGGGCCTATGGGAGACCGGCCTAGACCGCCTGTCCGCCACGATTGTCACCACTGCAGCGACGGAAGAAATGGAGTGGCTGCACCACCGCCTGCCGCGGTTCTTGGCGGCCGAAGAAATGCGTACCTGGCTGGAGGGCAGCCCCGAGGAAGCCGCTGAGCTGCTCTTGCCGACGCCCCTGCGTGGCTTCCACACCCACCCCGCCGACAAGGCCGTGGGCAGTGTATCCAACGATTATCCGGAGCTACTCGGCGAGTAGATCGGCAAAGCTGGCAGAGCACAGCTCTGCGAGGTCCTCCGCATTGAGCTCGATATCGAGCCCGCGGCGCCCGCCGGAAATAAAGACGGTATCGAAAAGGACGGCGGTTTCCTCAATGACCGTGGGCAGCGGGTTTTTCTGGCCCAGCGGGGAAATGCCGCCGGGAATGTATCCGGAGGATTTGGACGCGTCATGCGGAACCGCCATGGCAGCCTTAGAAACGCCGTGGGCAGCCGCGGCCTTCTTGAGACTCAGGTGGTGGGTGGTAGGGATGACGCACACCGCCAACTGCCGCTTGGGCCCTTTTCCCGCCGTTAAATCGATGACCAGGGTTTTGAGCACGCGTTCCGGCTCTACCTCGAGGGCCGCCGCGGCGTGATCGCCGAAGTGATCCTTGCCCGCCTCAAAGGTGTACACATGGTGGTCTACGCCGGCGTCTTCCATGACTTTGAGCGCTGGGGTGGCTGCATGCGGGGACTTTTTGGACATGACTGGGATTCTAACGCTACGCGTTAGGATAGAAATTGTGGCTAAAGAAACAATCAGCGAAAAGGAGCTGCAGCGCCGCTTCGAAGCGGAAGCGCTGCCCCTGCTAGACCAGCTCTACGGCGGTGCCCTGCGCATGACGCGCAACCCGCAAGATGCTGAGGACCTCGTGCAGGAGACCTACCTCAAGGCCTATAAGTCCTTTCGTTCCTTTAAGCAAGGTACAAACCTTAAGGCTTGGCTGTATCGCATCATGACCAATAACTACATCAACTCCTACCGCAAGGCGAAGCGCCGGCCCACGGAGTCCTCGGCCGATGACCTGAGCGATTTTCAGCTCTATACCACTGCTGGGCACGATTCCACTGGCCTGGAATCCGCCGAGGTATCAGCGCTTAAAGACATGCCGGACGCCACCATTTCAGAGGCCATGAATGACCTGCCCGATGACTACCGGATGGTGGTGTACTACGCGGATGTAGAGGGCTTGGCGTATAAAGAAATTGCAGAAATTATGGATACTCCGCTGGGCACGGTGATGTCCCGGTTGCACCGGGGAAGAAAAATGCTCCGGAAAGCGTTGAAAGACGTGGCACGAGAACAAGGCATTGGATTAGAACACCCAGACATGGAGGAGAAGTAATGGACCGCGCAACGGAACACAACTGTGGTGCGTGTAGCTCCCCAGAGGTACAGGCCCTCCTGTGCGAGCTTCTCGATGAATCCACCACCTATGCCCGCGCGCTCGCCATCCGCGAGCACATCGCCCAGTGCGATTTCTGTCAACAGCGCCTCGAGAGCGAGGAGATTATCCGCTCCCTGGTGCGCAACTGCTGTAATGGCCAGGCCAAGGCGCCGCAGGCGCTGCGCCGCCGCATTTCGGTAGAGATCACCCGCATAGACACGGCGTGGTAGGCACTGTTGCTCACCCGCTGTGGTGGGGTCTGGTCTCATGATTTTCCAACTTTTTGCTTGAGTCCATACTGATCGGGCCGAATTGAGGGCGGAAGGGCCGAATTGAGATCCCAATGTGTTCAATTCGGCCCGATCACATTGGACTTTAGGCACGGAGAAGCCAGGCGGGGAGCTAGGAGACGACATCGATGTGCGTCTGACATAGCAAAAGCCCGGTTCTACGGTCGAATTGACCGAGGGAACCGGGCTTTGAGTAATGCTGTGCGTTATGCGCCAGGACGCTTGCCGTGATTAGCGGACTTCTTGCGGCGATCCTTGCGCTTGCGACCACGCTTGCTCATTGCGCACTCCTTCGTTGAGGGTATCTGAACTTTATTCAACTGTAGCGGCTAAGGGCGCCGAAACGAAAATTGGGGGCTGCTTATTAAGCAGAAACGCGAGCGCGGCCACGGCCGCGGTTGCGGCGACGCTTGAGGGCGCGGCGCTCCTCTTCAGACAGGCCGCCCCAGACGCCGGCGTCCAGGCCGGATTCCAGTGCCCACTTCAGGCAGGAAGAGGCAACGGGGCAACGGTTGCAGACCAGCTTGGCCTTAGCGATTTGGGTAAGTGCAGGACCAGAATTGCCTACTGGGAAGAACAGCTCGGGGTCTTCGTCGCGGCAAACAGCTTCGTGGCGCCAATCCATGATTGATATCTCCTAACAAAAATTCGACAGCAGTAAGCACAAGCGCTTTTCATGAGAAATGAAAAGCAACCAATGCCAGGGTGGGTGGTTGTGTGAACTGGTCTGCGTGCAGTGGGGCCCGGTCTCGAGGTCGGGCCAGCGTCGCCGCCGCCAATGGTTCACATTGTGGTTACTTGAAGTTTCCTTCAAGTTAAGAAGAGGTTTACGTCCTCTTTCTTTTTGCTACCCCAGAATCATGACATGTTTACTCAGACTCCGCTAGGGGTAAAGGCAAAATTGTGGCCAACCTCACGTGAATGAAACTAGTGTGGGGGTCATTTAGGTCGACGTATGAGTTGAAAGAAGCCTGTGAGAAACGCGCTGAACTGGCGCATTGTCCAAAAAACATTGAGTGTGGTGACTGAAGAAGCGTCAAATCTACCCGGCTAACCCCTGCCCCCGCGAAACCTGAGTGGCGCACAAGGAAATGGCCTTGACCGGTGAGTAGACTGTGGGTTTGTGTCTAAGCAGAAGAAAAAGCAGGTAAACAAAAAGCAAAGTGTTTCCTCCGCGCAGCCGGCGCGTGAGGAGAAGGCCCAGCAGGGCGCGCCACAGCCGGTCCTCGTGGCCGCAGCGCTCGCCGTGGTTCAGTCCATTGCCGTCATCTGCTTCGGTATCTTCCTGATCGTGCGCGAGGCGACCGGCGCAGAAAATGGTTCCATGGTGTCGGACTCGGGCTCCGGAAGCTTTGTAGGGCTAGGCACCGCACTATTTATCTTTATTGTCTTTGGCTTTGTCATCGTCGGCGCTTGGGCCATGGTCAAGGGAAAGCGCTGGGGTAGGGGAGCCATTATCCTGGTCGAGCTCATCTTGACGGCGAGCTCCTTCCAGATGTTCAGCGGCGGATCGCCGCTACTTGGTGCGGTGACCTTGGCGAGCGCCGCCGTAGTCATCTTCCTGCTGATGTTCGTCCGCGCTTCCACGGAGTGGGCGGCAGCAAACTTCTAAATTCACTGCCACGTACGCAAAGGGCCGCGCCCCGGGTAAATCCGGAATGCGCGGCCCTTTCTGTAGTGGAGGGGTTTAATCAGCGCTTAGGCCCACGACCTGATCGCCGCGGGTTTCCACGATGGTGTCGCCCGCCAAGGTGAGATAGACGGGGCCGTGGTAGCTGCCGCGATCAACCGGGATAGTTCGCAGGGTTTTGCCGGTGGACCAATCCATGACAGCAATGCCTTCTTGGGTAGGTACCAACATGTGCTCGTCGACGGCTATGGGGGTGCCGATGGCGTCTTCTACCACGTGATCCACTGCGAGGTCGCTTGGCTTGAAGAGATAGAGCCGGGAGCCATCAAACCAGGTCATATGGTGCGGCAGGTCCGCGGTTGCCGGGGCGAACGGGGAGGCGCCGGCGTCAATGTCTGGAGAGGGCTCTGCCGAAGTAGAGTCCAGCTTTTCGCCCTTATTGTCATAGGACTCAATCGTGGGATTCGGGCCTGGGCGGTAGACGGCGGCGGCCTTTTGTCCCACAGCGACAAGCCGGGCGCCGTCGGTGGCTATGTCCACATCGGCGGCGATATCGGGCTCACGGGAATCATCAGGGGTGGTGTCTTGGAAGCGCAACCAGGTGGCGCCCGGTTTATCGGGGCAGGACTCGGTCAGTGCCAAATTCTCGGTACGGGTGAGGGCGGAGCTAATGGTGCAGTCCTCATGTGGCTGCTTGTCCGGCTCCTGCTTTGCCTCCACATCACCGTATTCCACGGTGCGCACCAAATCGGAGCGCCACAGATCAATGCGGTCGGTGGAGACCGTTCCTACCCGGTCATTAGAGGAAACGGGTACTACCTCTTCCGAGTTGACGGCGCTGCGGGTGCTGTCATACTCACCAGTTGCGGCATCAATCGCCACGGTATCCCCGCAGCCCACACCGGTCTTATACGACGCCACGATCTTGCCCCATGCAGTAGACAGCGAGCACAGATCCGCGTCCGTGCGCTCATAAGTCCACGCCTCGGAGCCGTCCGGGTTAGTGGCGGTGAGCGTGTGATCGGCGTGCGTGATGGTCAGGCCGTGCGCCGAAACCGCCCGGTATTGGCCAGGAACCGGTGCGTTGGGGAGGCTGAAGGACTCGTGGAGGGCCTCGGGGACGTCGGCAAGCGCGGGTGCATCCTTATCCCCAGGAACGGCCGCTTGGCTAAGATGTGCCTGATTAATATTGGCGGTAATAGCCGCCCCGCCGACCGCGATGGCGCAGACCACGGCAATAATGCCGGTAGCCTTCCAATCGGCGGGGGTCGAGCGCAAAATGGGAGCTTTAGTCATCGGCGGCCTCCTCGCCGGCGCCGGGAGCTGCCACGGCGCGCGGTGGTACGGGTGGGGGATTTCTCGCGGACAGGCACCTGGCCCACGACCTTGGTCTCAGAGCCGACAGTTTCCTCTACCTCCGCGGGGATGTCTAGGGCCTGGGCCAGCTCCGGGGACGTGGAGAACCACTGCGGCGGATTCGGCTCACCCAAATCCAGCTCATCATTAATAACTTGCCATTTGCCCAGCTCATCATAGCCCACCATGGTGATAGCGGTGCCCGTATGGCCGGCGCGACCCGTGCGGCCAATGCGATGGACAAAGGTCATCGGATCATCCGGAACCTGATAGTTGATGACGTGGGTGACATCATCAACGTCGATGCCGCGGGCGGCAATATCGGTGGCGACCAAGATATCCACCTGGCCGGTGCGGAAGGCATGGAGCGACTTCTCGCGCGACTTTTGCCCCAGATCGCCGTGGACCGCGCCCACGTGGAAGCCGCGCCGGGCAAGATCATCGGCCAACTGGGCGGCCGCGCGCTTGGTGCGAGCGAAGATGATGGTGCGCCCGCGGCCGGAGCCCTGCAGGGCGTGGGCGACGACGGCAACCTTATCCATGCGGTGGGCCTGGAAGGTGACCTTGCGAGTGGAGGAATGGGTGAAATCCTGCTCGCCGGATTCGGCGCGGATATGGATGGGCTTTTCCATAAACCGGCGGGCGAGCGTCAAAATTGCGCCCGGCATCGTGGCGGAAAAGAGCATGGTCTGGTGGGCATTGCCATCGAGTGCCTTGAGGATAGCCTCCACCGAGGGTAAAAAGCCCAAGTCCAGCATCTCGTCGGCCTCATCGAGCACCAAGATAGCCACGCGATCTAGTTGCAGATTGCCGCGCTCGTGGAGATCGATCAATCGGCCGGGCGTGCCAATGATGACGTCGACGCCCTTGTTGAGCTTTTTGATCTGTTCCTCGTAGGGACGGCCGCCGTAAATGGAGGCTAAGCGCACGGGCAGGTGGGCGGCAGCCACCTGCAGGTCCTCGGTGACCTGCTGGGCAAGCTCGCGGGTGGGGACCACCACGAGGGCGCGCGGGGTGCCATCGAGCTCGTCGATATCGGCATCATCAAAGACGCGGTCCAAAAGCGGCACGCCAAAGCCATAGGTCTTGCCCATGCCGGTGCGCGCTTGGCCAATCAAGTCCTGGCCGGATAGCGCGATGGGCAGGGTTAATTCCTGGATTGCAAAAGTACGCGTGATGCCACGAGTGGCGAGACCATCGCAGATTTCGGCCGCAACGCCGAGTTCCGCGAAGCTCGGTGGCTGGGATTTTATGTCAGACACACCTTGATAGTAGCCGGGATGGTTATAGTGGGGCCATTGACAATAAAACTCTAGTTAGAGGAGGAATCTTCATGGATATCAAGTTTGGCTTCGCAGATACCGCTCGCGAGCTGGTCATTAGCGCTGCAGGTGACCAGGCCGAGCTGACGCAGAAGATTAACAGTGCCCTGGCGGATAACTCCACCCTGGAACTGGAAGATGACAAGGGCCGCAAGTACCTCGTGCGCACTGACCGCGTGGTCTACGTCGAGGTCGGCATTGCAAAGAAGCACGCCGTGGGATTCGCCGGCGCCTAAGGCGAGCGCATAGGGCTGCTGATTCAGCTTTTTTAAATACAAACGGGTAACCTAAGGCCCCATGGAAAAAAGGGAGAATCGCCACGCTCACCGGAGCCAGGGCCATGCGCCGGACCACCCCAATGCGGTGGTCCGGTTTGCGCGTCAATATGGCTGGTGGCGCGTGGTGGCTATCCCCCTCATGATCGCGCTGACCATTTGGTTCATCGTCGATATCGCCACCTCCTCTTCCTCTGAAGAAAAGGCGGAAGTCACTAGCGAGGCTGCCCCAACGAGTACGGAGAAGATGGGCCCTGATCCTGCCGATGCTGCAGTGGTCAAGCGGGAAATCAGCGAGATGCCGCCCGGTGGCTCCTATACCAAGCAGGGCAAGGGCACCTTCCACGAGGTAGGCGAGCCTGGCGCCGTCGCGGGTAAGGGCGGCGAGCAAAAGGTGCGCTATTCCATCGAGGTAGAAGATGGCCTTAACACCGCACCGTATGGAGGCGATGAGTCTTTTGTCGCCATGGTGGAGGCCACCTTGTCTGACCCGCGCGGCTGGACCGCGCAGAAGGACTTTGAGTTCGAGCACGTGGCCGCTGATGCGGAACCGGATACCCGCATCCAGCTGACTTCGCTCGGCACCGCCGCAGAGCGCTGTGGCGAGAAGATTGAAACGGAAACCTCCTGCCACACCACCATTACGGGCGAGTCCACCACCATTATCAACGAGGCCCGCTGGGTGCGCGGCGCCACGCCTTTTGAAGGCGATATGGGCAGTTATCGCCAGTACGTCATCAACCATGAGTTGGGTCATGCCATTGGCTATGCGGCCCACCAGCCGTGTGGCGGCCAAGGCAAGCTAGCGCCGGTCATGATGCAGCAGACCTTGGACCTTAACAACAAAGAATTGCACGATCGCAAGCCCAGCGAGGTCTATCCTGATGAGGACGTGACCTGCTCACCAAACCCGTGGCCTTATCCGAATCCGAATAATAAGGATCCCCACCAACCCGAATAGGAGTTAAGGATGCCGCTTCCCCCAGAGCATGTGTTAAGCGCCTTCCACGCGGAAACCGGTGCCACTGGTACCCGCCGCGCGCAGGGCGATCAATTGGGCCCGGTGTGGGATAACGGCATTAAGGTGGGCGACGTGGTCTATTCCCAGGCCGGTCCGTTTGCCGCCTGGTCCGCTAAGGTGCGCGAGCGCCTCAGCGTGCAGGGGGCCCGCGTTTCCCGGCCGGTACTGTCTAGCGATGGTCGGCACACGGCCGCGGGGTGGAAGGCTACCCAGTTTATTCCGGGCCAAGTACGCGGGCGAATTGATGAAACCGCACAGATGGCGTTGCGCCTCGACGCGGCTATAGCCGAGGTGCCCCTTCCTAACGGGCAGCGCAGCGATGTCTTTGCACGCGCCGAGCGCGCCGCTTGGGAGGAAACAGGCGAGGCTTATCGGCCAGATCTGCTTGCCGACGTCCCCCTTATCCCCGCCCACACCGCACTTCTCACCACCACGGTTTACCACGGCTCCAACCCGCCGGGCATTGTGGACATTGTGCCGAGCGAATCCCCACGCCCAGCCGGCTGGACGGCCGCTTTGGTTATTGTGGATGGGCTCATTGGCCAAGCGGTCGATGATGGGATCTGTCAGCGCTTTAGTCATGTACCCGGTATGCCGGAATTGCTGTTGCGCGCGGTGTCGTATCGCCGTCATGTCAATGACCTGCACTCCGCGTCGCGTTCAAACACGCGTTCGCATATTGAACGGGTGGAGCAGCATCTGGTGTCGCGGGCATCTGCCATACTGGAGCGGTGAGTTACGACCCCCATTCCACCGCGCGTGCGGGAGTGGTCCTTCCACCGTCCCCGCAGGTGCGCCTCGTTCCCCGTACCCAGTCCGCTACGACCCGCAGTTGGCCTGTTGAACTGCCCGAATCCGGTACCTGGAAGGTAACCGGTGCCGCCGGCACCGGTGTGTCCAGCTTCCTTATCGATACCGTCATTCATGCCTTGGATAAAGCCCGGCAGACCGGCGCGGATCCCTCCGGCATCCTGGTTATCGCTCCCTCGAAGGAATCCGGCGCCCGGCTGCGCCGCGAGCTTTCCGAGCGGCTCGAGGATTACGCCGCACAGACCTCCATGGTGCGTTCCGTACACTCCCTCGCATTTGCATTGCTGCGCACAACGACCGAGGAGGAGCTGCGACTTATTACCGGTGCGGAGCAGGACGCCGTCATCCGCGAGCTGCTCACTGGCCAAGCAGAAGACGGGCATGGCTCGTGGCCCGCGGAGATGCGGCCCGCACTGGAATATGTGGGCTTCGCCCGGCAGCTGCGCGATTTCCTTTTGCGCTCCATTGAACGCGGCCTGGGCCCGGGCGACCTAGAGCGCCTCGGTGCCGAGCACGGCCGCCCCATGTGGTCCGCGGCGGGTGAATTCCTGCGCGAGTACGAACGCGTGCAGCTCCTTTCCCGCGCCCATTCCTATTCCGCTGCGGAATTGGTTACCGCGGTTCTTCAGCGCCCCCAGCTACTGCGCGAGCACCCCTTCCACACCATCATTGTCGATGATGCGCAATTGCTCGACCCCACCGCAGGCAAGCTCATTCGCGACATGGCCCCGCAGGCGGATCTCGTGGTGGTAGGCGGCGATGCCGATCAATCCGTCTTTGCCTTCCGCGGTGCTAGCTCGCGTTTCCTGCGGGATTTCCCAGCTGACCACGACATCGAGCTCACCGAGCCCCACCGCACACCCGCTCCGGCGTGCATCTCCATTGTGGATTCGGACGGCAGTCTGCGTGACGTCGTAGCCAATACCGTGCGGCGCCGTCACTTAGAAGACGGCGTGCCTTGGCGGGATATCGCCGTCATCGTTCGTTCAACCGGTGATATCGGGCAGATGCGCCGCACCCTTTTGGCCGCCGGCGTGCCCGTGCACATTAGCCCTACCGACGTCGTCTTGGCCGAACAGCGTTTGGTTTCCGCCGTGCTGCTCGCCCTGCGTGCCTTGGAGGAAGACCTATCAAACTCGGAGTTGGAAGAATTGCTCACTGGCCCCGTAGCTGGTGCCGATCCCGTCACCCTGCGCCGCCTTATCCGTGGTCTGCGCCGCTGGGATTCCACCACCCGGGGCATCGATAGCCTTCGCGGGCTTCTCTATGGCGAGCTCCCAGATTTTAATGGGCAACTTACTGAGCGCGAATACTCCATTCTGGAGCGTGTACGCGCGGTTCTAAGCGCCGGCCGGGACGCACTCGCCTCTGGCGCCTCGGTAGAGGAGACCCTCTGGGCCGTGTGGAGTGCAACCGAGCTCGATAACCGCCTGCAGGCTTCGGCGCTGCGCGGTGGTGCGACCGGCTCGCAGGCCGACCGCGACTTGGATGCAATGATGGCGCTTTTTGACGCCGCAGGCGACTACGTCGAGCGCCGCCCTGATTCCTCGCTGCGCGCCTTCCTGACGCATATCACCGAACAGGAACTTCCCACCGGTGTGCGTGACCGCCGCACCGCTATTCCGCAGGCAGTAGAGATCCTGACTGCACACGGCGCCGTGGGCCGTGAATGGGATACCGTCATTGTGGCCGGCGCACAGGAGGGAAGCTGGCCTTCGCTAGGGGAGACTGGCTCCATCTTTGGGCAGGAAGATCTCATCGATCTCCTCGACCACGATATTGATCCCGATACCCCCGTCAGCCACGTTGCCTCCCGTTTGGCAGAGGAGCGTCGACTCTTCCATGTCGCTACCACGCGCCACCGACAGCGCCTGCTCATTGCCGCTGTGGAAAACCCGGAAGGTGATACGGTCTCTGAGCCTTCGCGCTTCATTAGCGAATTCGCTGGCCGTGGCGTGGACGTACCTGGCCAGGCTGCGCGGCGGCAAGCAAAGCGGGCGCTGCGCCGCACGCAACTCCCGCGCGAACTGGGCCTCGATGTGCCCGAACCCGCACCCGTGTCATTGCGCGATGGACTCGAGGTGGATCCCCTCGATGTGGCGGTGCTGTCCGTGCCAGCCTTTGTTGCACAATTGCGCCGCGTAGTTACCAATCAGGAATCCGGTGAGGTTGAGCGCAAACAAGCAGCCCGCCAGCTCGCTCGGCTAGCGGCAGCCGATATCCCTGGCGCCCACCCGGAGCAATGGTGGTCTGCGCGCTCCGTTGCAGCAGAAATGCCGCTGCATACCAGCGGCAGTTTGTCACCCTCCCGAGTGGAAGCATTACTCAACTGCCCGCTCAAGGCCGTGCTAGGAAATGTGGCCGAGGACCCAAGCACCGAGGAGCACCTGCTCCGCGGTACTTTGGCGCACGCCTTCTTTGAAGCCATTGGCCGCGGCATGGACGCGGAAAAGGCCAAGCTATTGGTGATGGAGGCTTTCGAGCGCATTCAGGACGTACCGCAGTGGCAATTGCGTTTCAGGCTCGATGAGTTTTCCACCCTGTTGGACCGCGCCCGGGAATGGGCGCGCCAATCCGAGGTCAATCAAGAGCTTGCCGGTGTGGAAATCCCCGTAGGCGTACGCGTCAGCGAGGAGGTGCGCATCGGCGGCTATATGGACCGTCTGCTTCGCGATGAAGAGGGCAATTACCTGGTGGTGGACCTCAAGACGGGCAGAAGCAAGCCGGCTAAGAAAGAGGGCGAGGACCATGTGCAGCTGATGACCTATCAGCTTGCGCTTGCCCATGGCGCATTTGACGGCCACCAGGTTCACGACGGCGAAGGCATGCCGCGCCAGGGCGGTGTGCTGGTGTATCCGGGCGCGACCACCAAGAAGATTGGTGAGATTTGGCAAAGCGATAAATCGCCGGAAGCCCTGGAAGAATTCGCCGCACTTCTGCCCCCGCTGGTGGAGGAGATGCGCGGCCCGCGCATCACTGCGCGCACCAATAAAGACTGCGATAAGTGCCCAATTCGCTCCATCTGCCCCGTGCAGGAAGAAGGAAGGATGACCACCGATGCCTAAGAGCAACTTTTCCCCACAGCAGATTGCTGCAGCCTTGGGCAAGAACTTTCCGCCTACCGAGGAACAAGCCCATGTCATCGAAGGCCCCTTTAGCCCCAAACTCGTGGTTGCCGGCGCTGGTGCCGGAAAGACAGAAACCATGGCCTCGCGCGTGGTGTATCTGGTGGCCAATGGTTATGTGCGCCCGGAGCAGGTTCTCGGCCTGACCTTCACCCGTAAGGCCGCGCAACAGCTGGAGCAGCGCATCCGGCGGCAGCTGATTAAATTGCGCGATTCCGGCCTCATCCCACCAGGCGGCGAGGTGGCAGAAGCGTTAGAAAACATTGCGCCGAAGGTAGCTACCTATGACTCCTATGCGGGAGAACTCGTTCGCGAATACGGGCTGTTGGTTCCAGTGGAGCCTACGGCTCGCATCATCACCGAGGCCGAGCGCTATTCCTTGGCCTACGATGTGGTGCGCAATTACACCGGCCAGCTGGAAGACGATCGCGCCCTAGCCACGATTACCGAGACCCTGCTGAAATTCAGCCAAGATATCGATAATGGGCTCAAGGACACGAGTCACATCGCCGAGCATGCCCGCGATTTTCGGGCGGACATCGATAACCTCGATAAATCCCAAAAGAATGGCCCCGAATACTCAAAGGCGCTGCTGGGCTATATCCAAACACAGGAGCGCCGTGTGCAGTACGTGCCGCTGCTGGAGGCCCTGAAAAAGGAACAATCCGAGCGACAAGTCATCACCTTTGGCGAGCAAATGGCCGTCGCCGCGCGCGTCGCGCGCGACCATCCTGTGGTGGGAAAGCAGCAGTCCCAGCGCTATAAGGTCGTCATGCTAGACGAGTACCAAGACACCTCCTATGCCCAGCGCGTGCTTCTCCGCAGCCTGTTCGGAGGGGACCAAGAGGACCTGTCGGTTACGGCCGTGGGCGATCCAATGCAGGCCATCTACGGGTGGCGTGGTGCGACCTCTGAAAATCTCACTGCCTTCGTGGAAGACTTCCCAGTTGCGCCGGGCACATCCGCCCCGAAGGACCAGTTGACCACCTCTTGGCGCAACCCCTCTGGTGCGCTGGACTTGGCTAACTCAGTCGCGGAGGGGGTATTTGAAGGCGTAGAGCGCCCCGTGGACGAGCTTTCTGCCGCCCCGCATAAGGGCGAAGGCGAAATCCAGTTGGCGTACTTCGAAAGCGAGGTTCGCGAGCGCGAGTTCGTCGCCGAGTACCTGAAGGAGCAGTGGGAAAAGCGCGAGGGAGATACCTTCAGTGCGGCGGTTTTGGTGCGTAAAAATAGGCACTCCGCACCCATCGCTGCGGCCCTGGACAAAGCGGGCGTACCCAATGAAATCATTGGTCTCGGTGGCCTGCTGTGGCAGCCAGAAATCCAGGACCTTGTAGCCATTGCCACCATGCTCGTGCGCCCAGAAGATTTGCCTGCGGCCGTGCGCCTGCTCGCGGGCCCCATTTGTGGCCTGGGAATTAGCGATATTCAAGCACTTGCTTCCCGCCAACGAAACCTGGCTGGCGCGAGGGAGGAGCGCTTGCGCTGGGAACCGGGAATGGATCCGGAAGACTACCTGCGTGCGCAGTTGGAAGACGTCACCGCTGAGGAGCCGGATCAGCGCGTCGGCCTTGCCGACGCCCTGGCAGATTTAGGTGAGAGGGACCGCTATACCCCGCAAGGCCTCGCCCGTATGGAAGAGGTTTCTGCCAAACTGCGACACCTGCGTACTTATTCTCTTTCCAAACCGCTGGTGGACATCTTCGCCGATATTGAAGCATTGTTTAATATCCGCACCGAAGTTCTAGCGCGTGGAAGCGCAGGGGGAGCAACACATCTGGATAAATTTGCCGATATTGTCGCGGGCTTCCACGGTGATTCTTTGTATGCGCTCTTGGATTACTTTGCATTAGCGCTCGAAAAGGAAGATGGCCTAGACCTCGGCGAGGTTCCCGCCGCCACTGACCGCGTGCAGATTATGACCGCGCACAAGGCCAAGGGCTTGGAATGGGAACACGTCTGCGTGGTGCATGCGGATTCGTCTAGCTATAGTGCGAAAGCAGAGACCTTCCTGTCCAGGATCGATAAGGTCCCGGGAGACGATGACTATATTGAGGTCCCGGAGGATGCCCAAAAGCGCTCGCATTTCCAAAACGCGTGCGAGGAGTTTAAGAAAGCAGATAGCGCCATCAAGGCGGAAGAATCGGCGCGCCTTTTTTATGTGGCGCTGACGCGTACCGAATCTACCCTGACCGTTACCGGCTCGGGCACCAATAACCTCAATGGAAAGAACAAGAAGGCTCCCTATGAATATCTAGAGCGCCTGAAAGAGCAATTCCCGCAGTACGTGGTGGAGTGGTCCGTCCCCGACGAGCCTTCCGAGGATGATTTTGGGGAGAGCGCCCAATTCCCAGCGCTGCAGGCCAGCCCAGAGGCAGTCGCCGGTGCGGACCTGGTACTTGAAGCTATGGAGGAGCTCCCAGATTTGAGCCGCGGTGAAACCTTTGAGCTGTGGGAGCAGGAAGCTGGCGCGCTCATTGAGGAGTACAAGGCGCTGCAACAGCCGGTGGTAGACGTTGAGCTACCCAGCGAGCTGACCGCCTCTGACATGGTTGCGCTGCGGGCAGACCCGCTTCAGTTTGCCCGCAGGCAACGCCGCCCCGTGCCGTTTAAGCCGAATTCCTATGCCAAGCGCGGTACCGCCTTCCACGCGTGGTTGGAGGACCGCTTCGGCAGCCCGGCACTATTGGGAGAGGAAGAACTTCCAGGTATTGATGAGCCGGAGGACTTCGATTTGGAAGAGCTCAAGGAGGCCTTCCTGAACTCCGAGTGGGCCGAGCGCCAACCGGAGCACGTGGAGGCGCCCTTTGAAATCACCATTGGTGAGTCCGTGGTGCGCGGGCGCATGGACGCGGTATTCCGCTTGGAGGATGGCACCTGGATGGTGGTGGACTGGAAGACCGGCCGCCCTCCCCAGGGAGAGGCTATGGATGCTGCCAAGATACAGCTAGCGGTGTATGCAGAGGCATGGCGCCGTATCCACGGCGGGGAAAAGATTCGTGCCGCGTTCTATTATGTCCACGATGGTTATACCTTCGAGCCTGCCCGCCTGCCGCGTGGGGAAGAGCTGAAGAAACTCCTTGAATCGTCAGTTGAGCACCACAAGGGCTAAGGTATGTGGGCGGTTGCGTAACTCGCAATCTCTTGAGCAATTATTCGAGACCAGAAAAGAAGGCTGGGCTAGTGGGCAAAAAACGTGCGCAGGCAATGAAGTCACGCTTTAGAAGTCGCTTCTTGCCGCAGGTTGAGCTGTCCTCGCAGCCGGACCACGCGCTCATTGATGTCATTACGGTGCCGAGGGATGAAAATTCCAGCCCGTGGCGTCAGCTGGGCAAGCGTGTGCTGTGGGCTTTTGGCATCGTTGTCTTCGTGACCATCGTGGTCTATGTGGACGGCGGTGGGTATAGCGAGGACATGTCGTTATTGGACTCCGCCTACTATGCGGCGGTGTCCCTGACCACCGTGGGTTACGGCGATATCGTGCCCGTGTCCCCACAGGCCAGGCTCATTAACTTAGTGCTTATTACCCCTGCCCGCCTGATCTTCCTTGTTTTATTGGTTGGCGCGACCTTGTCCGTGTTGACGGATAAGGCCCGCCGCACTTTCCAAATCCAGAACTGGAGAAAGCAATTGCGTAACCACACCGTCGTTATCGGTTATGGCACCAAGGGCGCCGGAGCCGTGGCCGCGCTGCTGGCCGATGATGTTCCGTCCTCCCAGATCGTGGTCATCGATACCAACCGTGCGTCCCTCGCTCACGCAGAGCACCACGGATTGGTCACCATCTTTGGTTCCGGCACCAAGCAGGACGTGCTAAAGATCGCTGGGGTAGAGCACGCCAGCTCCATCGTCGTTACCCCATCCACGGACGATACCGCGGTGCTGTGCTGCCTCTCCGTGCGAGAGCTTGCGCCCAAGGCCAAGATCGTGGCGTCGGTGCGCGAGTCCGAAAACCGTCACCTGTTGCTCCAATCCGGTGCAGATTCCGTGGTCACCTCCGCTGAGACGGCCGGCCGACTGCTAGGCCTGGCCACCGTCACCCCGACGGTGGTGGAGATGATGGAAGACCTGCTTTCACCCAACGAAGGTTTCTCCGTAGCCGAGCGCGCCGTGCGCGAATTCGAGGTGGGCTCCAACCCACGCCACCTGGCAGATATCGTGTTGGCTGTTTTGCGCAATAACGAGCTGCACCGCGTGGATACCGCGGATGCCTCCGCGCTGAAGCCGGGCGACCGCCTGCTCTACATCAAGCATGAGATGGAACAGCCCATCGAGGTCATGGACGATGATGATGAGGATTAAATGTTCCTCCCAGTAACCCCTCACGGCCAGGTACCGGTTACGGCAGCGGGGGAGCCGGTGCTGGTGGAGAAGGTTCCCGGGGGCGTCGGCAAGCACGCAGTAGTGGACCTAGGTACCCTGCAGGCGTGCGCGTATCCGGAAGACGGTGCTAGCGAGCTGGGCCGGCTGGAAAGCGCAACGTTCTTTGCAGACCAGCCGGTGATTTTGCAAGCCATTGCGCTGATCCGCAATCGGCGCGAGCAGCGCTTTGATCCGCGGACCGGACACAAGCTGGACTACCCGGCACCGGGAATCGTGGGGCGCGATCCTGTGGACGAGCGCCGGATGGTCTTCCCGCGCCTAGATCCTGCCGTCATCGGGCTTATTCGCCTCAGTGGCACCGACCGGATTTTGCTGGCGCGCAATCGCCGCCGCACTGGCTTTTTCTCCCTGATTGCCGGTTACGTCGAGCCGGGCGAGACCGCGGAGGCTGCTTTTGCGCGCGAGGCCCTGGAAGAAACCGGGCGCAGGGTGGACGATATTCGCTATTGGGGCTCGCAGGCGTGGCCACCGAGTGGTTCCCTTATGCTGGGCTTTTGCGCGCGCACGGCTGATGTCCACCCCACCTGCCATACTGATGGGGAATTGGAAGAAATCCGGTGGGTGGAGCGCGCCGAGCTGCCTGAGCTTAAGCTTCCTCGTCCGGGTTCAATTGCACACACGATGATTATGGAGTGGTATCACGGTGACTAAGCCGGATTTGTCCCTGCTGGATGAAGATCAGCTGCGCGCGGCCACGGCGCCGCGCGGGCCCGTGTGCATCTTGGCTGGCGCGGGCACGGGCAAGACCCGCACTATTACCTATCGCATTGCCAACTTGGTGGACCAGGGTTTTGTGAGCCCGCAGCGCGTGCTTGCGGTGACCTTTACGGCGCGAGCGGCCGGAGAAATGCGCGATCGCCTGCGCACCATGGGCGTGGCCGGAGTGCAGGCGCAGACCTTCCACGCGGCTGCGCGCCGCCAGCTGAAGTATTTTTGGCCGCAGGTAGCAGGCGATCTTCCGTGGCAGCTGCTGGATAATAAATTCCCGCTGGTTGCCCGCGCGGTGCGCTCGGTGGGGCTAGATAATTCCAAGGACATGATTCGAGACGTCTTGGCGGAGATCGAGTGGGCTAAGTCCGCGCTGGTCAGCGCCGAGGATTATGAGTCCGTGATCGCCAATACGGACCGCAGTGCGCCGGCCGATCCGGCCAAGGTGGCAGAGGCCTTCCGCCGCTACGAGCAGTCCAAGGCCACGCCGGAGATGATGCATCTGGATTTTGATGACCTGCTCATGCACATTGCAGGTGCCATCGAGAATGTGCCGGCGATTGCGGAGACCTTCCGCGAGCAGTACCGGACCTTCGTCGTCGATGAGTACCAGGACGTTACCCCGCTGCAGCAGCGGGTGCTCAACGCGTGGTTGGGTGAGCGCGATGACCTTACCGTGGTGGGCGATGCTAACCAGACCATCTATTCCTTCAACGGAGCCTCCCCGGACTACCTGCTTAATTTCTCCCGCACGTACCCGGATGGCACCGTGGTCAAGCTGCAGCGCGACTACCGCTCCACGCCGCAGGTAACGGACCTGGCCAACCGGGTTATTGGCAAGGCCACCGGCCGCGCGGCGGGCACGCGCTTGGAGCTGCAGGGCATGCGCGAGCCCGGTCCCGAGCCCACTTTCAAGGCCTATGAGTCCGAAGAAATTGAGGCCCAGGAGGTGGCCGGCCAGGTCCTTACTCTGCTGGATCAGGGTGTGCCGGCCTCCGAGATTGCCATCCTTTACCGCATCAATGCCCAGTCGGAGCAGTTTGAGCAGGCGCTTGCCGACGCCGGAGTGGTCTACCAAGTCCGCGGCGGCGAGGGCTTTTTCCGCCGCCCGGAAATCCTGGAGGCGATCCGCGTGCTCATCGCCGCGACCCGCCGCGAGGACCTGCCGGATGACCCGGTGGCGATTGCCCGCGCCGCGTTTGTCGAGCTGGGTTTGAGTTCCACCGAGCCGCAGGGCGCCCAGGCCCGGGAGCGCTGGCAGTCCCTCAACGCACTGGTTGGGCTCATTGAAAAGATTGTGGAATCCACTCCTGGCATCGATCTCAACGGGGTGCTGGGGGAGTTGCGCCGGCGCTCTACCGATAAGCAGGCCCCAGCTATGGAAGGCGTGACGCTGGCTACCGTGCACGCCGCCAAGGGCTTGGAATGGGATGCGGTATTCCTCGTGGGGCTAACGGAAAAGCTTATGCCCATCAACCATGCCATCAAGGCTGGCGATGAACAGGTAGAAGAGGAGCGCCGCCTTTTCTACGTGGGTATTACCCGCGCTCGTGAGCACCTCGCGCTGTCGTGGGCGCTGGCGAAGACTACCGGCTCGCGTGCCTCGCGCGAGCGCACCCGCTTCCTCGATGGCATCGTCCCGGCGGCCGAAGACGCCTCCGGGGGAAGCTCCCGCGCGCGCCGCCCGAAGCGGTGCCGTGTGTGCTCTGGCCCGCTGGGCACACCGGCGGAAAAGGTCATTGGCCGCCATGAAGATTGCGAGGGCGGCGGCGATGAAGAGGTCTTTGCCGCGTTGCGCTCGTGGCGCTCCCAGGTAGCGCGTGAGGAAAAGGTTCCGGCCTATGTCATCTTTTCCGATGCCACCCTGCAGGCGATTTCGGAGGAATTGCCCTCCGATGAGGCAGAGATGCTCTCCATCTCCGGCGTAGGACCTAGCAAGCTGGAGCGCTACGGCGCCCAGGTACTAGAGGTTATTCGTTCGGTTCGTAGCTAGCCAGGCTGGTCTTGCCACCGAAGCACACCGGGCAGCGTGGATGCGCTATGACGGTGCGCTGTTGGTGATGTCCGTAGATATCGACCTCCCATTGCTGTCCGGGGCGCGGCTTAGGGGTTGGCGCGCCTGGCGGCAGCGGACGCCCCATCAGCCGCCGGATGATCACCTGCGAATGCGCCGCAACCGCATCGAGCACCACGGCTTCTGGCGTGCGGCGCACGCGGGTGAGCTGGGTACTGATGATATTCCAGAGTGGGTCCATATCCACGCGCGCCAAGTGCGCACACAAGGGGCAGGGGCCTTGGCCCTGGATGCGTACCGGCCCGATGACGCCACGATTGTCCAGCAAAGATACCGGAATCCACGTGGTTGCTGTGCCCGCCAGTGCATTCGCGCAATCCAGCGGGCAGTGCAGCTGGTCCACGGCGAGGACCGGATACATGCCGTCCAGGTCGTGGATATAGGAAAAGGCATTGTCTTCCTCCAGCGGGATGCGCACCTGGAAGCCATCCTCCTCAAGGCGTGCGCGAAGGTTGTATGCCAGGGTGGATTCGCCCATGAGGACAATGGTGTCTGTCTTTTCGGCGGACTCCCTGTGCGGCCAGAGGATGCCATAGTCCAGCGCGTCTTCAATGAGGCTCAGCGCCGCCGCTTCCTCAAGTCCTGCGGCACGCAGCCGGTGGGACAAGTCCTCCGGGGTCACTGGCTCGCGAGCGGTGTTGAAAGCCGTCGCGACGGCGAGCGCGCTTCCTGTTTCCGCAACCCCGACGCGGGTGGCATCCATGCCAAATTGGATTACCGTTTCCTCGCGGCAAAACACCGCGCTGCCGGGTGCTAAGACCACCTGGGTGGCAGAAATCCCCACGCCTTTAACCCCTTCCCCCGAAGTATGTGGTCTCCATTGCACCACAGGTACAATCACCTGTCATGTCGAGCATGCAGCCTACCGCACCGCAGCCCCCAGAGATCAAAGTCATTCGCTCTGCCAAGCGGACGAAAACCGTGCAGGCGCGCATGGTGTCCGGGGTACTCGAGGTACGCATTCCCGCGTGGATGTCCGCGCGCGATGAGCGCGAAGCCGTAGCGGATATGTTGGCGCGGGTGGAAAAGAAGCGGGGCAGTGGCCGCCGCACGGACGCCCAGCTCGAAGAACGTGCGCGGCGGCTCAACGCGGCGTATTTAGATGGCCGCGCGACCATTGGCTCTATTCGGTGGGTGAGCAATCAAAATACGCGGTGGGGTAGCTGTACTACCTCCACCGCGGACATTCGGCTGAGCGACCGGCTGCAACACGTGCCGGACTATGTGCTGGATTCAGTGATCATTCACGAGCTCACCCACACCTTCATCCCGCGCCATGGGCGGGATTTTTGGCAATGGGCGGACAGGGCGCCCCACGCCGAGCGGGCGAAGGGCTATCTTGAGGCCTATCAGCGCTGGGGCTGCTAGTTCTCCTCGTCCTCGTTGCCCTTGTCCTTCTTCTCGTCCTTGCCTTCCGGCTTCTCGGACTCCTTGGACTCGTCGCCCTGCGCCGCAGAGGAATCCTCGCCGTTCTTGAGCATTTCCTCCAGCTTGGCAAACTCTTCTTCAAAGCCTTCATCCGGGCCTTCGTCCAGCAGGGAATCGATAAAGGCGGCCGGATTATCAAGGTGCTCCGCAGTGGGCAGGAAGTCTGGGTGATCCCAGGCCTTATCGCGCTTTTCCGCGCCTACGGCGACGGTGGCGCGGCGCCATAGCTCCGCGGCCTCAGAGACCTTCGGGGCATTGAGTTCGATGCCGACCACCTTGCTGAAGGCATTCTCGGCGGAACCGCCGGTGCTGCGGCGGTGTGCCCATGCCTGGGTGAGCTTCGAGGTCGACGGGATGCGCTCGCCCAGTGCCTCAGTAACCACGTGCTCGGCCCAGCCTTCCACCAGTGCCAATAGGGTCTCGAGGCGGGATGCGGCTGCAGTGTTCTTGGACGTAATGCGCGGGGAGAGGTCCATGCCCTGCAACTTGCTCATTGCGTCCTGGATTGCCTGTGGATCGCCGGACTCGAGGTTGAGCTCGCGGGTGACTTCCTCCAGGTGGGAGGTATCAATGACCAGGCCAATGGCATATTCCTCTACGGAGGAGACGATGCGCTCTACCAACCACGGCACGTGCTTGAACAGGCGCTGGCGGGCAGCCTCGCGTGCGGCAATATAAACCAGCACCTCCTGGCCAGGAACATTAAGCTCGCGGGCGACCCTCTGGATGGTCTGCGGCAACAGTGCCACGGTATTGGCTGGGGCGATGGGCAGGCCGAAATCGGAGCCGGTCAGCGCCTGGGAAGCCAAATCGCCCAAGGCGTGGCCAAGCTGCATGCCAAAATTCATGCCGGACATCTGGTTCATCATCTTGGTCATGGGGCCCATCATCTCGCGGGCCTCTTCCGGCATGGAATCCAGCTGAGCATCATTCATGTGCTCTGCCACCGGGGTGACCATGCGTTGCCACGCCGGCATGGTCTCCTCCAACCACTGCTTGGAATCCCAGGCCTTGGCCGTGCCGGAGGCGGTGGGCAAATAGGTGGCGTCATCAAGCCAGAGCTCCGCCAAACGCACGGATTCCTCTACGGCCTTGGTATCGTCCGCGCTTACCGCCTTGGACTGCGAGATTTGCTGCAGGGCGATGCGCTTAGCCATGTCGTAATTGACCGGGCCGGAGTTTTCCGGCGAGTTCATGGAAGAGCCCATGCCGGACAGCATCTGACCGAACTGGTTCAGCATGTCACCCAGGCCGCCACCATTAGCGCCGCCGAATGCGCCGAACGGGTTCTGGTCACGACGTCCGTCATTATCGTCGTCATCGTTATTGGGGAAAGAAAAACCGAATCCGTTGCTCATGCGTCCTAATCTACCGGCACCATCCGGCTACTTTCCATGATCCCCGCTACGCTGACAGCGAACACTACGGCAAAGGTTGTAGGGTATTGATCCGTGAATTCTCCTGCTAGCCGTCGCGTCCGCACTATCGCCTGGGGTGCCATCCCCGTCGTCCTCACCGGTGCGTTGGTATCGCTTGACCATATCCCCGGCACCGATGTGTCTTTGACCGTGCCTTATGCCGCTGAGGGGCCAGGTCCCACGGTGGACACATTGGGTGAGGTCGACGGCACCCAGGTGGTAGATGTTAAGGCGCCGAAAACCTATGACACCGACGGCCACCTCAACATGACCACAGTCTCCGTGCGCACCAATATGACCCTGGCGCAGGCGCTGGGCCGCTGGATGATGACCGATGACACCATCGTGCCCATCGATACCGTCATTCCGCAGAATATGAGCGATAAAGAGGTAGAAGAGTCCAATAAGCAGGCCTTTACCCAGTCCGAGTCTGCAGCCACCGTGGCGGCCATGGATTACCTGCACCTGCCGGTAAAGATCACCATCGCGGAAGTCATGGATGAGGGCGCGGCGCAGGGCACGCTGAAAAAGGACGATGTCATTACCGCGGTAGAAGGCAAAGATGTCTCGGAGCCGGGCGAGGTCCAAGACGTCATCAAGCAGAAAAGCCCTGGCGATAAGGTCACGCTGACCGTCCAGCGGGGCGGCAAGGAGCAAGAAGAAGAAATCGAGCTAGGGGAGAACCCGAAGCAGAAGGGGCAGGCAATGCTGGGCATCGCCATGCTCTCGGTCCCGCAGGACGATATTAAGGTCAAATACAACCTGCAGGATATTGGTGGGCCCTCCGCCGGCATGATGTTTACCCTAGCGGTCATCGATAAGCTCAACGAGGAAGACCTCACCGGCGGCAAGTTCGTGGCCGGTACGGGCACTATTCAGGAAGACGGCAAAGTAGGCCCGATTGGCGGCATCCAACATAAAATCGCCGCAGCACACGAGGCCGGCGCGGAGCTCTTCCTCGCGCCGAAGGATAATTGCTCTGAGGCCGCCGCGAGCGACCACGGCGATATGCCCATCGCGGAAGTTTCCACCTTGGATGAGGCAGTGTCCACGATGAAGGACTTCGCGGACGGCAAGGAGATTAAAACCTGCCAGTAGCCGGCTTACTTAGCTAGGCCCAGCTCCTTGATCTTCTCTTCCGGGTCTTCCTGGTCGGAGGAGATCATCTGCTGCATAACCATGCCTTCTTTATTGTCCACCACGGTGATGACCGCGGTGGTTCCCAAGGTGGACCAGCCTACGACGCGGTCGCCGTCATCCTCAATGACCTGCGAGCTGCGCAGCTCGGTGAGCACCTGCGTGGTTTGCTTGGCCTTGGAGTGCGAGCGGAAGAACTGGAACTGGCCTACCTCCGGCCCAGAGCAATTATAGGAATCGTCCCCGCCCGTGGAATCGCAGCGGTCGAAGTGCGCGAAGAGCTCCTTGGGCGCTACCGGAGCAAAGATGTCATAGGCCTTGGCTACAGACTTTTCCAATTTTTCGTTGTCGGGCTCCTTGCTTGCCGACGCCCCCTCAGACACCCCCGAGCTTTCCGCCGCGCTCGATTCCGCGCTGGACGCAACGGTGGAAGAGGAGCTAGAGGCGGTGCTGGTTTCCTCAGTGGTATCCGCCGCAGGGGCGGTGGACTCGGCGCCGGCGGTGGTGGTCTCCACGGGGGCGTCGGCAGGCGCGGCATCGTCCGAGGAACAAGCGGCAGTGCTCACGCCTACACCCAGCAGAAGCGCTGCTGCGGTGGCGCGGGTGGCGGTCAGGCGAGTGAGAGTAGTGCGTCGCACGGTAGGAAAATGCTCCTTAGTCGCAGGCGAGAATTGTCACTTCAGTCTAATCTAGCTCATCCGGGTCTTGGTTCAGCCCATAGCGCAAGGCCGCAATGACCCCCGGAGCTACCTGCGGGCCGCCGCGCAGCTGGATGTCATCTTCCGCGAACGGTCCGGCCGCTTCTAACTCCTCCTCGGTGGGGCGCAGCTGCAGCAATGTGGTTTCGATGCCTTCCTCGCGCAGCGCACCGGAATAAAGGCGCGCCGGGCGAGGGGAGGGGTCCTCGCTGGAGGTATCGCGGAACTTAATCTCTTGGGCCAAGATGACGCCGGCAACCTCTCGCGGCCAGGCCAGGCGGGAGACATAATCGGCCAGCTGCTCTGAACCAGGCTCAATGTTTTCGGGCACATTATCCTGCACGATGAGGGTAAGCGGTGCGGCGTCCTCTTCATCGAGCGCGGCAAGCTGATCGGCTACCAAGTGGGTGGGAACCAGCGCGAAGATGGTGGGGCGGGCGTCCCAGCCTTCGGCGTGGACGAATTCCACGGCTTCGGTCATCGCGCGGTTTAAAGCTGGCTGTGATAATTCGGGGGAACTCATGAACATCCTTATTCGTTATCTGTGTATTGCTTCCTTAAGCTGGAAGAAGTCTACAGGTTTTAAATTCGCACTAGTTGATTGGAGCTGGCGTTGTCCTTAGGGTCATCCACACCAGCCGCCCCGTTGAAGCGGCCCCCGCGGGTCGCGACAATCATTGCGGCCATCATTGCCGTCCTCTTGTTCTTTGGCCCCATGCTCGTGGGCATGTACACGGATTGGAGGTGGTTTGGTGCGATTGAATACCGGAACGTCTTCACCACCGCGATTATTGCGCGGATAGTCCTCTTTATCATCTTCGGTCTTGTGGCCGCTGCAGTGGTGTGGGCCGCCGGCTATTTTGCCTGGCGCGGGCGCCCGGATTCGCTCGACTTGGGAGACCTGAACTCGCCGGTGTATCAGTACCGCAAGTCCATTGAGAAGTCCATGGGTGTCTTCTTCAAGGTCATCCCCGCCATCGTGGGCATCATCGCCGGTTTCATCGGCCAGTCCAATTGGCGCACGGTGCTGCTCTTCCTCAACGGCCAGGAATTCGGCGAACAAGACGCCCAGTTCCACCACGACCTGGGTTTTTATGCCTTCACGTTGCCAGTTCTCAAGATGGTGGTTAGCACCCTGTCCATCTTGTTGATCCTGGCCTTCCTTATTGCGCTTTTCGGCCACTACGTGCTGGGCGGCATCCGCATTGGCAATAAGGCCGCCGGTGTGCGCGGCTCGATCTCCCACCCCGCTCGCCTGCAGCTGGCGATTACCGCCGGCCTGTGGATGGTAGTCCAGGTCATCGGCTACTGGTTGGAGCGCTATGAGCTGCTTAATACCCAGCACGACCTCTTTACCGGTGGTTCCTATACCGATATTCACGCCTACCTGCCGGCGAAGATCATCTTGATGATCATTGGCGTTTTTGTGGCCGTGGCCCTGTTTATGGCCGTTGTCATCAAGGACCTGCGCATCCCCGGCCTGGCCGTGGTGCTGATGCTGCTGTCCTCGCTGGTCATTGGCCAGGCATGGCCGCTGCTGATGGAGCGCTTTTCCGTACAGCCCAACCGCCAGGCTAAGGAAGAAGAATCCATCGCCCGCAATATCGAGGCCACCCGCTATGCCTATGGGCTCACTGATGACCACGTCACCTATGAAGACAACTGGGGCGGGGATGAAGTCTCCGATGACAAGGTGGCCTCTGATAACGCCACCATCAATAACCTCCGCCTGCTGGATCCGGAGATCCTTTCTCCTACCTTCACTCAGATGCAGCAGCTGAAGAACTTCTACGGCTTCCCAGAGACGCTGTCGATGGACCGCTACGAGATCGATGGCAAGAAGCGCGACTTCGTCGTCGCCGCCCGCGAGCTGGATCCGAACGAGCTGCGGGAGAACCAGTCGGACTGGATTAACCGCCACACCGTCTACACTCACGGCAACGGCTTCGTGGCAGCGCAGGCCAATAAGGTCGACGAGGTGGCCCGCGATGCAGGTTCCGCCCGCGGTGGCTTCCCCATCTTTACCGTGTCTGACCTACAGACTCAGGCCGGCGAGTCCGAGGGCGAAGGCGAAACTCAGGACGCAGAGAAATCCCTTGGCATTAAGGTTGATCAGCCGCGCATCTACTACGGCCCGGTCATTGCCGGCGCGGCCGACGGCATGGATTATGCGATTACCGGCAAGACCGGCGATAACCCGGTCGAGTATGACACCGATAGCTCCACCTACACCTATGACGGCAAGGGCGGCGTTGGCATCGGCAATATCTTTGACCGCACCATGTACGCCGCCAAGTATCGCGAGCTGAACTTCCTGCTCTCGGATCGCGTCGGCAGCGAGTCCAAGCTGCTGTATGACCGCGATCCGCGCGAGCGCGTGGAGAAGGTTGCTCCGTGGTTGACCACCGATTCTGCTACCTACCCGGCAGTGGTTGATGGCCGCCTGAAGTGGATTGTGGATGGCTATACCACTCTGGAATCCTTGCCTTACTCCCAGCGTGCCTCGCTTTCCGACGCCACCCAGGACACCCTCAACCCTGATGGCACCACCCAGCGCTTGGTCAATGACAAGGTCGGCTATATCCGCAACTCGGTCAAGGCCACCGTCGATGCCTATGACGGCACTGTGGACCTCTACGAGTTCGACAAGAATGACCCGGTGCTCAAGGCTTGGGAGGGTGTGTTCCCGGACGTCGTCAAGCCTGAGGCGGAGATCTCCGATGAGCTACGCGAGCACTTCCGCTACCCGGAGGATATGTTCAAGGTGCAGCGTGACCTGTTGGCCCGCTACCACGTGGATGACCCGAATGTCTTCTTCAATAACGATGCCTTCTGGTCCGTGCCGAATGACCCCACCGCGGAGGAATCCCGTCAGCTCAATCAGCCGCCGTACTACGTGATGGCCGCTGACCCGGAGACCGGCAAGCCGACCTTCCAGCTGACCACCTCCTACCGTGGCCTCAACCGCGAGTTCTTGTCTGCGCACATGGCCGTATCCTCCGAACCGGAAAACTACGGCGATATCACCGTGCGCGTGCTGCCCACCAATACACAGACCCAGGGCCCGAAGCAGGCACAGGATGCGATGATGTCCTCCGACCAGGTCGCCCGCGACCGCACCCTGTGGGAGGGCACCAACGACCTGCACAACGGCAACCTGCTAGCCCTGCCAGTAGGTGGCGGCGAAATCCTGTACCTCGAGCCGATTTACTCGCAGCGCAAGGACCAGGCCTCTGCCTTCCCGAAGCTGTTGCGCGTGCTCGTGTCCTATAAGGGCCGCGTGGGCTATGCCCCGACCATCGGCGATGCCCTCGAGCAGGTGGGAATCGACGCCAAGTCTGCCCAGAACATCGAGGAAGTTGACGGCGATTCCGAGGACAAGGACGGCGCCAAGGATGAGGAGAACAAGAAGGAGTCTAAGGACGATAAGCCTTCGGCTCCGGCTTCCGCTCCGTCTTCCTCCGACGAGGCGGGTGCCATCGATGACATCAACAAGGCCCTGAAGGGGCTTGAAGATGCGCGCGATGGCTCCTTCGAGGAATATGGTCGCGCCCTGGATGAGCTCGACAAGGCAGTCGAGTCCTACCAGTCGACGGAGAAGTAGTTCCGGCTTATAGTCGCAATGAATTAGGCACCTGCCCAGCGGATTTGGGTAGGTGCCTTTCCCTATGTATAGTTACATGAGTCGCCAGGACAGAGCGAATACACTTAGTGTTAACGTACTGTTCAAGCGCAGATGATGGAAGTCATCTCGACGCGGGGTGGAGCAGCTCGGTAGCTCGCTGGGCTCATAACCCAGAGGTCGTAGGTTCGAATCCTGCCCCCGCTACCAACTTCCAAGCCCCTACCAGTGGAAACGCTGGTAGGGGTCTCTTTCGTTTTATGCTGAAATCGCCATTTGGTGCACTAGGCTCAAAATCCTGCACCGCGCAATCCCGCAACCGGATCTGCGCTTCACAAAGAGATCACTGCAGTACAACGACGCGGATATGATGATTTTGCCAAGAATTTCGATCCTGACGTCGATACCTATACTTGGAACGACGTGAGAGCCATCGAGGTAAAGGCACACACCTCGGTCGGATTCAGCCAATCTGAAGCGGAAGCACTAACCGATTATGGTATCGAGCAGCTCAAGCAACAAGGCTTGTCTCAACCTACAAATATCCCGTGGAACCCTGGAGTGTTATAAGAGTGTTAACGCAGCCCACCAACGAACAGCTGACGCAATTTCAATCGGACCTCGAAGACGTCGTCACGCCAACCATTGAACAGCTTCACACGCGAATCCAGGAAACAGGGCCCCTGTCATCTGATGACGCAATCAGATTCGTTGCAGATATCACTGCGCTGACAATATTCGAGCTGGCCGAGCGACTTGACGGAAACGCTGACAAAACCGGCGCCCTCAGCTACAGGTTCGCTGCAGCAGAAGGAGAAGAAGTGCGCCTGCCTGCCGAAGTGCTCAGCGCCATCACTGGATGGCTTTCCGCTCCAAAGGATCGAAACCCCCTCGCCGGGAAGACCAGCCACCCGTACCCCTTCGACTTTTACGGAGCGAAAGACTATGCATAGCGATTCCGCACTGCTGCTCATCGGACGACTGTATGCGAAAGTTTACGACCAATCCATGGACTCGGATGCCGCCGAGCACCTCCACCATCTGTTGAGCAATGTTCATGACACCACCGCCATCGATGAGGCCATCTACGCCTACCAAGGCGAAATACTCGGCATCCTGCTGGATTCAGTGAATCAGTCCGACTCGCTCGAGTTGTACACGGCGAGTACGTCGCAGCGCGAGTCTCTCAACTTGGCCATCATCGCCCTCGAAGATACACCTCAGTCTACGGCGGCACTCGA
This sequence comes from Corynebacterium tuberculostearicum, assembly GCF_022347235.1. GTDB lineage: Bacteria > Actinomycetota > Actinomycetes > Mycobacteriales > Mycobacteriaceae > Corynebacterium > Corynebacterium tuberculostearicum_F. The sequence continues at coordinate 16,369 of NZ_JAKRDX010000004.1, read as the reverse complement.
CGCAATTGCGCAGTTGGCGCAGGTTGAACCACCAGCTCCCGGCCAAGCCAAAATCGACATCCCCACGGAAAATCTCTCGAGCGACGCCCGAAAACTTTCAGCGCTCGGCCTCCACCAGGGCATCGCCATTTCGGTCCCGCATTTGGGCATTCCGATCTTGGAAGGCGACGAAACCACTGACATCTCCACCTCGTCTACCGTATTGGGCGAGCAACGTTACGCCTCTGCCAAAGCCGTACCTAAGTGGCTGACTCACTTGTCGGAGACTCCGTCCGCTGGCTTCGTTACGTACCAGAATTCGCAAGGCGAGACCCTCCAGGTCAAGTTCAATGCCAAGGGAAACTACTTCCCGCTTCTTCTCACGAACCATAACGGAGACCGCCACCTCGACAAACTACCGTCTGCGAGACAAGCCGAAAACCACATCGTGGCCTGGCTCGACAATTCACAATCACCGATCATCTAGCTGCCACTCAAAAGCGGTTTGGTTCTGTTTACTTTGGAGATAGAAAACTGGGGGCCTGACCCCCGACGTGTCTACTTTCCGGGGTCAGGCCCATGAATGTCATGCGCAGGCTAAAAACGGTGGCCTGATCAAGATAAACTGATTGGTAAGGAATTTGTTGTGAAAGAAAGAACGATCATTCCGGGAATACTTTTTGGAATTGTCTTGGGTGTCGTAACCCTTCATGGCGGAGTGCTCCTGTCCACATGGCTTCCAATACCTTTCGTTTTCTATGGGCTACCTCTACCTTCATTGGTGGTGTTGGGTGTATTAGCCATATCTGTCTACATGTTGAAAAAGGATCGGCTTAGCGACCGATCATGGCGTGCTTTTGCCTTCACATTCGCCGCGGCTTTCGTCGTATCCGCGTTCTTATGGGTGAGCACCATTTCTGGCTATGGAAACTTCGCATAGCCTATAGATATGGAACGGTTGTAAGGCCAATTACAGTTAGCCCCTCTAGATTGATGAACTGCTCCCCATTCGCCGATGAGGGCCATTTTCGTTTTCTTCGGCGGCCAGCGCCAATGGGCACGGCTTGCACTGGCTCTGGCTCAGGGCGCGCCGGTGCCGCTGCTCGACGAGCCTACGACCTTCCTCGATCCCGCCCACGCGATTAGTGTTTTGGAGCCCGTTCGCAAGCAAGCCCGCGCTGGTAAGGCAGTCGTTGTTGTGCTGCACGACCACATGTTGGCTGGTCAGTACTCCGACACCAGGGCGGTTATGAACAACGGCGAGGTCATAGCCCGGGGGACTCCCAAGGAAGCACTGCGGAAGGATATTTTAGCCGCAGCCTACGGTATCGATGTAGAAATCTGGGACGATCCTTTCAGCGACGCCCCCGTCATCGTTTCCCGCGCTGTGCTCAAGGGCTAGAGCATTCGAAAGATGAACACCAAAGACCGCAGTTTGGAGTTCGTTCGCAGAGGCTGTAGATGATCGTGGCTAGAGCGGATTTCGGTTTCCGCTCCTCACCGCTATCCCTCATGGAACTCATCCTGTGGCTGCATGGTCTGTCATGGAGAGGGAAGCAATCAGGCTCTAGACAGTAAACCCTTATAAAGCTAAGGTAAGCCTATGCAAAAGAAAGACTTCACTAAAACGCGTGCGGTTATCGCACTCGTAGCCACCTTAGCCCTAGGCGTGGGCCTTGCCGCGTGTTCTTCTGATTCTTCTCAGGGACTGGGTGAAGATAGGAAAATCGAGCGAGTTGTGGCGCTCGATTGGCGCTATGAGGAAATTCTCAAGGCCCTCGATGTGGACCCTGTGGGAATCGTAGAAATCGGCAAGTCGGAGGCACCAACTACTTTGAAGGGCCAGTTAGGTCAGGCGACCTCCGTGGGCCAAGCCAAGCAGCCGAACTTGGAGGTTATCCAGTCTTTGGAACCAGATCTGATTTTGGCTAGCCCTACCCGTCAAGCTGATATCATGCCGCAGCTGGAAGAGATTGCGCAGACGGAATCCTACCCAGATGAAACCTACTCGGACGTGCTGGACTCGATGGATGAGATCGCGGCCAAACTCGGCAAAGAGGAAAAGGCTAAAGACGTCCGTCAGCGCATCGAGGACAAGATTGCTCAGACCAAGGACACGGTAAAGCCGGGGAGTCGTGCGGTCGTGGCTGGCTGGTCCAGCGAGATGCTCTATACCTGGGTCAACCCCTCTTTCCCTCAGTCGCTACTGAGTAAAGTGGGCTATGACTACGCCTTCGAAGGTGAGAAGTCTTCCATCGAATCTAAGACTGATGTAGCGGAACTGACCGGCGATAAGCTCCCTGGAATGAAGGCTGACCGAGTCTTTATGTACAAGGACGTCGAAGCGTTTAAAAAGACGCCCTATGCCAAGGGCAGCGGTGACATCGTAGAGGTAGACCAAGATATCTGGTCGCGCGCTCGCGGGCCACTTTCCGCCGAGCATATGCTCGATGACATTATCGCCGCTGAAAAGTAGTGGCACCTCGAACTAAAGCCAGCGCCTGCTTGGTCCTTGCAACCGCTGCCGCTGCCTTTGTGTGGTGGTGGCGGCTCCGCCATGTTCAGGTGCCAGTTGATACCCCGTGGTTAGAAGAAGAGCTGCATAGCGTGGCTTTTGACCGTCTCCTTGCTACCACGGTGGTCGGTATTGCACTAGGTGTAGGTGGGTTATTGCTGCGCACGGCAACCGCGAATCCGCTCGCCGATCCGTCCATCACTGGTGTGAACTCCGGTGCGGCACTCGGCGCAGTCGCAACCGCAATGTTTTCTGGGAGCGAAACCTCGAGCGTTGACCAGCTGCCCGGTGCGCTGCTGGGTGCGGGGATTGCTGTGGGGGTGACGGTGGGCGTGGGCAAGAGCGGTGCGATCCAGCGCATGGTACTCGTGGGCGTTGCTGTTTCCGCGCTGTGTAGCGCCTTGACCTCCATTTTTCTGGTGATAGATGAAGCTCAACTGGCGACGGTGATGTCATGGCTCTCTGGCCGGCTTGCCGGTGTACGCCTAAGCGATATTATGCCCGCACTGGTCGCTGTGCTGGTCGTGGTTCCCTTGACCTTAGTCGGTGCGCAAACGCTGGACTTGCTCGTAGCCGGTGATGCCGTGGCCGGTGCTGTGGGGGCGAAGCCGGAGCGCATTCGGTTGGCTGCCATTGTGGAGGCGGTAGTGCTCATTGCTCCTTCGGTAGCCGCAACCGGGCCGATTGGATTTTTGGGGCTGATGGCCGCGACCGTAGCGTGGCGGGTGTGCGGCCCGCACCATCGCATGGGGCTGTGTGTGGCTGGAATTGTAGGAGCAGCGGTGCTTCTGGTGGCCGACTCGGTTGGGCAGGCAATCTGGGCGCCGGCCGAGACCCCAGTAGGCATCGTGACTTCTTTGGCTGGCATGCCCTTAGTGCTGTGGTCCGTCCATGCCCTAGGGAGGGGGAGGCATGCGGCATAAGAGATTTGTAGGGGTTCTGGTAGGGCTCATCCTGGCGTTGGTATTGAGCGCAGTTATCGGCATGGGCGTCGGTGCGGTGATGAAATCGCCGGGCGAGGTGACCACTGGCTTCTTTGCCGGAGATCCGCTCATCTGGAAGTACCGCGCACCGCGGATCTTGGTAGGTATTTGCGCGGGCAGTGCCATGGCTGTTTCTGGGTGTCTATTGCAGTCCGCGCTACGCAATCCTTTGGCCGCTCCAGATACGGTGGGTATTACCTCCGGCGGTGGACTCGCGGCCGTTGCGGTACTCATGGGAGTAGGCGCCCTGCCGGCCCACCTGCTGACCTTTATCGCCTTTATCGGCGCGTTGGCTGGAACTGGGGTGGTTCTCCTTTTTGCTGGACGCGGGGTAAGCGATCCGGTGCGCCTGCCCCTTACCGGGGTGGCGGTATCTTTCGGGCTGGGTGCCATCACTGAACTGCTCTTGGTGCGCGCCGCGCCAGAGGCTGGAGCGGCCATGACATGGCTGAAAGGTTCGCTTTACGCCCGCTCGCTTGGCGACGCCGCTATCGTCGCCCCCTTTATCCTTCTCGCCCTAACCATCGCGATGGTGGTGGCAAAGCACCTGGACATGCTCGCGCTGGATGATTCCACCATGGCCGGCATCGGAGTGAGCACCAAGATATGGCGCCTAATAGCAGTGGCCCTGGCCGTTATCCTTGGCGCCGCGGGAGTCGCCGCAGCCGGGGTCTTGGGTTTCGCCGGGCTCATCGTCCCGCATGCTGCCCGCTTGATTGTTGGTGCAAACCTGCGCCGGCAAATGCCCGTGGCGGCCCTAGGCGGTGCGGTCCTTGTGACTGTATGCGATACGTTCGGTCGCTGGGCCTTCGCCCCCACGGAAATCCCCGTCGGCGCGCTCATCGCGCTGATTGGCGCACCCTATTTCATTTTCCTATTGACTCGGCTGACCCGAGTGCGAAACGGAGGCTTGACATGACATTGACGTGTAGCGGATTAACCGTGGGCTACGGGGGTCCCGATGTGGTCAAAGAAGTAAATCTCCACTTAACTAGCGGACAAGTAACGGCTCTGATCGGGCCGAATGGCTGCGGCAAATCGACGCTTCTTAAAACACTGGGCCGCCAACTCACGCCCAGCGCAGGCGCGGTGTACCTCGGGGACCAAAAAATCAGTGAGTATTCCTCGCGTGCCTTTGCCCGTGAAGTTTCTTTTCTGCCACAACATCCCGTGGCCCCGGAAGGGGTATTAGTGCGCGACGTCATCGGTTACGGCCGCTATCCCTATACAGGAGCGCTAGCGACGATGCGGGCCGGAGATCATGCAGCGGTTGAGCGTGCTGCCTCGCGTGCTGGGGTGAGCGAGCTTCTCGATGCCTCCGCCGCAAACCTTTCCGGCGGTCAGCGCCAGCGTGTTTTCCTCGCCATGACCTTGGCCCAAGAAACACCAATTACCTTGCTTGACGAGCCGACTACTTACCTCGACCCTGCGCACCAACTGTCCATCTTGGAGCTCATCCGAGACCTCAATGGTGCCGGGACCACAGTGGTCATGGTGGTCCACGATATGGTCCACGCCGCGCGTTACGCCGATAGAATCGTAGCCATGCGTGAGGGACGCATTGTGGCCGAAGGGGTCACCGAGGAGGTGATGACTGCTGAACTCGTACGCGAAACCTTCCATGTTGAGTGTTTAGAGATGACTGATCCCTCCACCGGTCGACGCTTTCCCATACCCATTTCCGTGCACGCTCCTGAATTTTCTGGAACCCTAGAGGGGAGAAGATAAATCTATTTAAAGGAGTACGCAGCAATGGCGAATAACCTAGGCCACGAAGTTGACCTGGACCGCAACGAATACAAGTACCTGGCATCTGAGGACACTGTGTCTTCGGCAGCTAAGTCGGGCGCCTCCGCTCAGTCCGGCGCGGCTGCAGCGGGTGCAGGTGTTGCAGCGGCAGGCGCCGCGGGCGCAGCGGGCCTATCCACGCCGGTAGGCAAGCAGGCTGCGGATAATGCAGAATCCACCGCCAGCAAGTACGAGCCGCAGAATCACGTTGTCGCTGGCGCCGACGAAGAGCATGTAGGCTCTGCCTCCGAGCAGCCGGATCTGCAGGAGAAGCTGGACGAGGATAACTCTGACTACGCGCCAAGCCAGCACATTGTAGGCGGCGCGAAGGAAGAGCACATTGGTTCGGCTCCGCAGCAGCCGGATCTGCAGGAGAAGTTGGACGAGGATAACTCGGACTATGCACCGAGCCAGCACATCGTAGGTGGGGCACAGGAAGAGCACATCGGCTCCGCCCCGCAGCAGCCGGACCTGCAGGAGAAGCTGGACGAGGATAACTCGGACTACGCGCCAAGCCAGCACATCGTAGGTGAAGCAAACGAAGAGCGCGTTGCTACTGCGCCGAACCAGGACAACGTTAACGGTCAGCAGTCCTCTGAGCGCCTGGACCAGCTAAAGGGCAAGGCATCCGAGGCTGGTAGCGCCGTCGGCGATGCGTTCCAGCGCGCTAAGGGCTTCGTGGAGGACAAGGCACACGAGTACCAGGAGGAGTCCACGAAGAAGGGTGGCTTCTTTGACCGCGTCAAGGGCGCTGTGCGCGATGCGCGCGAGTCCATTGAGGACAAGCGCAAGAATTAACCAGCGCCGAGTTTAAGCCGCTTTCCCGGCGTCGGGGAGGCGGCTTTTGTCGTATATACAATCCTGCTAATCGTCCAAGGCGTGAAGGTAGAGTCGGCTAATCAGCAGGCGCCTTGGCACGTCCACAAGGGGGCGCAGGAAGGGGAGGAAGGGCTCGGAGGCGGCGTCGATAAGCAGCAGCGTGCGACCATCGCGCAGGCGCTCAAGGGTGAAGGTTTCCTCGCCGCGCTCGAGGTGTCCGGGGAGGGTGCCGTAGGTGAACCCGCAGCGGCCGTCTTCGTGGAAGACATCGACCACGCGACAGCGAAAATCCCACGGGCCGAGGCCCATGGTGACCTCCGCACCGAGCTCCACCACCTCATGGGTGGGCCGCACGCGGAAAAGGCCGCTGCGTTGGATTGACCAGCGGAAAAGCCGGTGCGCGGCGGTATCAAAATCAGCGTCGATGACTCGTGACATGTGCAGCTGCGGGAAGCCAGAGGTATCGGAATAAGACAGCGGTGTGACCATGCGCCCAATGATAGGGGAGGGGTGATTACCCCCGAATTCTGGAAGAAATATAACGGCTTGGACACAGTCACAGGAGTTTGCTGATTCCACAATTTTTTCGTGCCAGTATCGAGTTTGCACGATGTTGACAACTGAAAGTAGGTACCTTGATGCTTCGCATACCGCACCTTAAGAAAGTCCTGGTGGGCTCGGCTTTCGCTGGTGCGTTTTTCCTAGGCTCCCCGGCCGCAGGCGCCCAGGAATTGCCCCAACCGGATTTCGATTCCGCAGGGATTATTGACCAGGTCCGAGATGGCCTGGCTGGGGTAGGCATCCAAACCCCGCAGGTGGATAAGAACGTCACCGACGCCGTGGATTCCTCTGTGCGCAACGCGCAGCAAGCCGTGCAGCACACGGCGCAGCAGGCACAGTACGCGGAGCCGATGACCAACCCGAATCCCATCGGCCTAGCGGAGCAGGCCACCCAGCCGGAGTTTAAGCCGCAGGGAACCAATCCAAACTATAAGTGGAAAAATGATGGATTTTCCAAGGTAGCTGCGGGCAAGCCACAGGCTGACTACGTGCTGCACCGCGTGCCGGGCTCGTTCTTTGATGCCCCACGCATTCCAGAAGAATCTGTTGCGGCTATGAATGAGGGCGAGTCGCTTTATGGCCCCGGCACCCCGGTTTATGTCGATGAGAAGATGATGTGCACCCTGACTGTGGCGGGCAACGATAATGCTGGCCGCAAGGTTGGGCTTACCGCTGCGCACTGCGGCAACGTGGGGGATTCGGTCACCTCCGCCGATTCGGAGCAGATTGGCCCAACCGGCACCGTGGTGTCCAAGAATGAAGACTTGGATTACGCCGTCATCGAGTTCGGCTCTAAGGCCAAGGTATCCCGCTCCTACAATGGCGTGACCGTGAATCAGTTGGGCGGTGGCGTTAAGCCGGGGCAGCAGGTGTGCAAGCAGGGTGTTGCCACCGGGAAGACCTGCGGCATGACCTATCAGCAGGAAAAGAAAATTCAGGTTAACCAGGTATGCGCCATGATGGGCGATTCCGGTGCACCGTTGTTGGTCAACGGCCGACTCATTGGTTCGATTACCGGCGGTTTCCTGCCGGTGAATTTCCCGTGCCGCACCCCGCTGCAGGGTCCGGTGCATAACCCAACCGCCGCAAACACCATGGATGCAGTCTTGGCGGATATGAACCGCCGCGGTGGCGTAGGTGCTGGTTTTACATTGCCTGAGGACTAGCCTCGCCAATCCTTTTGCCCGCTTTCCCAGCCTTGGGGAGCGGGCTTTGTGCATCTTTGGCTGGTGCTAATAACCACAGCCAGTGGGGTATAGCGTGAATTACTTGCGAGCCCTATCCAGAAGCTACTTAGGCGTGGTTATTGACACCGGCAGGAGCCGGTCAGAGATGCAGCCGTCCTTATTGGCACGCACCCGCCGCCGACCCGGATGCGAAAAATCCGAGTGCATGCGTACAGATCGGCCGCAGGGTGGCGGGTGCGTGTTACTTCAGCTGCGCAGAAATTCCTAGCCCTGTAGTGCGGCTAGGGCGTGCTTGTGGAGCAGGCCGTTGGAGGCGACGCCGGATCCGCCGTGGGGGCCGGGGTTTCCGTCCAAATCCGTGAAAGTACCGCCGGCCTCGGTCACGATGAGGGAGGGCGCGGCGAGGTCCCACAAGGACACCTCGGGTTCGGCGGCGATGTCTACCGCGCCTTCGGCCACGAGGCAATAGGACCAGAAATCACCATAGCCGCGCAGGCGCCAGGTTTTGTCCGTGAGCGCGAGGAACTGATCGCGCAGGCCCCGTTCGGCCCATCCGGTTAGCGAGCTCATAGCCAGCGAAGAATCGGCGAGCTTTTCCACATGGGATACACCCAAGCGCTTCGGCTCGCCGCCAAAAACGCGGAAGGCGCCAGCGCCTTTGGCCGCGTACCAGCGGCGGCGCAGGGCGGGAGCGGAAACTACCGAGACTACTGGTTCGCCGTCTTCCAAAAGGGAGATGAGCGTGGCCCATACGGGGACGCCACGCACGAAGTTCTTGGTGCCGTCGATGGGATCGATGACCCACTGGCGGCCCTTATAGCAGGCCTCGCCGCCGTATTCCTCCCCCAACACTTCATCGCGCGGGCGGGAGCGCTTGAGGGATTCGCGGATTTGCTTCTCACAGGTGAGGTCCGCATCCGATACGGGGGACATATCTGGCTTTTCCTTGACGGAAAGGTCCGAGGCCTCGAAACGATGCATGGTCACTACATCGGCATGGCCGGCCAGCTCGAGCGCGAGGCCCAAGTCTTCTTTAAACTTACCCACGGAGCCAATCCTCCATCTGATCCACTACCTGTTTATTGCCGGCCAGGCACCATTCGACGCCGCCGGCTTCTACCTTGCGGGCAGCACCGCCGGCTGCCTCCACGAGGGCTTTGCCGGGGAACCAATCCCAATCCGCTACCGAATGCTGCATCCATGCGCCCCATGTGCCATCGGCCACGGAGGACAGGTCAACAGAACCGGCACCGAGCATACGGACTGTAGCAAAGTTTTCTGCCACGCGCTGCCATGCCCCGCGGATATCCCCATCCGCCAGCGAGGTTGGGTGCAGATACGTGGATAGTGAAATCTGCTCGGCTGGCTTCTCCTGCAGGCGAGTTACTTCCTTGCCGTCGAGGGAAGTGGGGTAGTCCCGGCCACCGAACCAGGTGTACCCCATGGCGGGGCGGTGGACGGCGCCGAGGGTGATCCCCGTGGCGTCGGTAAGCGCGAGGGCAGAGCACCAATAATCGGAGCCGGAAGAGAAGTTGTAGGTGCCATCGACTGGGTCAATGACCCAGGTGCGGCCGGACTGGGACTCGCGGGCCGCACCCTCTTCGCCGAGGATGCCGTCTTCCGGACGCACGGCCTCGAGCACGCCCGCAACGAAGCGCTCGGCCGCCCGGTCCGCATCCGTAACAACGTCCGAGATAGAAGTCTTGTGCTCTACGTCGACGCCCATCTCGCGCAAGCGCCAGGCCAGGCGGCCGGCGTTATAGACAAGGGCCTGCGCTAGGTGCGCATCCCCGTCATCCGCGTGCGCGACAATGAAGGTCTTGATGACCGCATCGATCATCTCCTGCAAGCTCGGCTTTTGATCCATGCCCACCATTGTCACCCTAAACGCGGCCGATGGCTAATTATGCCGGCCGGGTGGGTAGGATTGGGGCCTATGCGTCCCGAAGTAACAGCACGGCTCAAGCAATTGGAAACCACCCTGACCACCATCGAGAAGGTCATGGACCCGGAGGCTTTGGCTGCCCGCATTCGGGAACTAGAGGCCCAGGCCGGCGACCCATCCCTGTGGGATGACCCCGCCCACGCGCAACAGGTCACCTCCGAGCTTTCCGCAGCGCAGGCCAAGGTTCGCAAGTTGGAATCGCTGCGCGGGCGCTTAGAGGACATGCCCGTGATGTATGAACTCGCGGAAGAAGAGGGCGATACCTCCCTGGCGGATGATGAGCTTGATTCCCTGGAATCTGCCATCGAATCGCTGGAGGTCACCACCATGCTTTCTGGTGAGTATGACCCGCGTGAGGCGGTTATCAATATCCGCTCTGGCGCCGGCGGTGTGGACGCGGCCGACTGGGCCGAGATGCTCATGCGCATGTACACGCGGTGGGCGGAAAAGCACGGTCACAAGGTGGATGTCTATGACATCTCTTATGCGGAGGAGGCCGGCATCAAGTCTGCGACCTTTGTCGTCCACGGTGAATACATGTATGGCCAGCTCTCCGTGGAGCAGGGTGCGCACCGCCTGGTGCGCATCTCGCCCTTTGATAACCAAGGGCGGCGCCAGACGTCCTTCGCAGAGGTAGAGGTGCTTCCGGTGGTGGAGCAGACTGACTCGATTGAGGTGCCGGATTCAGAGGTGCGCGTCGATGTCTATCGTTCTTCTGGTCCGGGCGGCCAGTCTGTCAATACCACCGACTCGGCGGTGCGCCTGACCCACATTCCCACCGGCATTGTGGTGACCTGCCAGAACGAAAAGTCGCAGATTCAAAATAAGGCCTCGGCCATGCGCGTGCTGCAGGCAAAGCTACTGGAGCGCAAGCGTCAGGAGGAACAAGCTGAGCTCGATGCGTTGGGCGCCGGTGGCAACGCCTCCTGGGGCAATCAGATGCGCTCCTACGTGCTGCACCCGTATCAGATGGTCAAAGACTTACGCACCAATTTTGAGGTGGGCGATCCCTCCAAGGTGCTCGATGGCGATATCGATGGCTTCCTTGAATCCGGTATCCGCTGGCGTATGCAGCAACAAGAAGACCAAGATTAGGTCCATACTGATCGGGCTGAATTGAACGCGAAAAGGCCGAACTGAGGGGAGAATCTCCTCAGTTCGGCCTGATCTCTATGGACCTAACCCGCGTAGTCCATCGGCGCGCCTGGTCCCAGCGGAATGCCGATGAGATACCAGATGACGAAGAAGGCGAACCAACCCACGATCATGCAGAGAGAATAGGGCAGCGCCAGTGACATCAAGGTACCCACACCTGCTGGCTTGTAATAGCGCTGCAGGAAGGTCAGAGCCAAGGCGAAGTAGGGCGACATTGGGGTGATGATATTCGTCGGGGAGTCACCGATACGGAAGAGCATCTGGGAAACCTCGGGCGAGACGCCTACATACATCATCATTGGCACGATGACCGGGGCCATCAGCGCCCACTGGGCGGAACCGGAGGTGATGAAGAGGTTAAGCAGTGCGACCATGGCCACCAGTGCCGCAAACATGACCAGCGGCGGCAGGGACCAGTGTTGGAGCAGCTCGGAGCCCTTAATCGCAGTCCACACGCCCAAGTTCGACCACTCGAACCAGGCCAGGAACTGGGCGACGGCGAAGAAGAGGACCAGCATGGGAACGAGGGTCTCGATGCCCTTGGCCATGAATTCGGGGACATCGGCAAAGGACTTCACGGTGCCTGCCGCCAGGCCGTAGACGATGCCGCATACCAAGAAAGCCAGGGCAATCGGCACCGCGATGGCGCTAATGAGTGGCGACTCCATGAAGCTATCCCCTTGGCTTGCCAGCGGGGAGCCGGGGATAAAGAGCAAGGCAAAGAAGGCGGCAAGGAAGACCACCAGCGCGATGCCGGAAGCAATCAGACCACGCTGCTCGTTGGGCTTGATGCGCATCGCCTCTTCATCATCGGTGAAGTCGTACTCCTCACCCTCCTCTGCATTCGCGCCGGCCCCACCGGCGGCCTTGGAAAAGGACACCTCTTCGTAATTGATGTGGTCGTGGTCCACCAGCTCGCGGGCCTTTTTGACCATGAGGAATTCCGTGACCGCGGTAATGATGAGGGAGAGCACCACGGCGGAAGGGATAACAAAGAAGATATTGGCCAGCGGGCTGACCTCATATTCTGGGTCCACAAACTGTGCGGCCGGGGTAGAAATACCCGCGAGCAGGAGGTCAGTGATATTCAGAATCAGTGAGGCATTAAAACCGGCAGACGATGCCGCAAAGGCCACCATCGCGCCCACGATGGGGGAGCGGCCCACGGCGTGGAAGGCCATTGCGCCCAGCGGGATCAGGATGACGTAGATGGCGTCAGAGGCCACGGAGCCGGTCACGCCGGCCAAGGCGACAACGAAGGTCAGCATCTTGGCGCTGACCTTGGTCACCATCGCGCGCACCAACGCGGAAAGCAGTCCAGACTGCTCCGCCACGGCCACGCCGAGCATTACGGCAAGGATGACGCCAAGCGGCGGGAAGCTGGTGAAGTTCTCCACTGCATCAGTAACCATGCGCGAGATATTCTCGGTGGTCAGCAGGGATTCGACTTCGATGGTATCGCCGGTCTTGGGATCCTCGGCGGTCATGCCGACGAGGTGTCCTAGCCAAGAGGTCACAGCGACGATGGCTGCGAGGATAACGAAGAGCCAGAAGGGATCCGGCAGCTTATTGCCAATCTTTTCTACAGTGCCCAGGAAGCCGCTTGCAGAACGTGGTTTTTCTTTAGTTTCGGTTTCGGCCATTGTATCGGCACTTTCTGTCGATCGGTCGGAACAAATTAGTGTCTTAGACCACATTACTTAAATACAGTTCACAGCGTGGTGTCAACTTTAGTTGCTACAGTGATTCGCGTGATTAGATTCGACAACGTGACTAAGGCTTACTCCGCCGAGTCTCGCCCAGCGCTCGACGGGGTGTCCTTCGAGATTGCGGATGGCGAATTCGCCTTCCTCATTGGCCCGTCTGGCTCCGGTAAGTCCACCTTCCTGGAGCTCATGGTGCGCTATAGCAACGTGACCAAGGGCGATATTTATTTCGATGATTTCCATGTCAATGAGCTTTCGGGCAAGCAGATCAACGCGCTGCGTCAGTCCATTGGCTATGTCTTCCAGGACTTTCGCCTGCTTCCCAAGCTGACGGTGTATCAAAACGTGGCCTTTGCGCTGGAGGTTATTGGCAAGAGCAAGTACCGCATCTCCACCTCGGTCCCGCAGGTTTTAGACCTGGTGGGCCTAGAGGATCGCCGCGATGCGTATCCGCACGAGCTTTCCGGTGGCGAGCAGCAGCGCGTGGCCATTGCGCGCGCCGTGGTCAATCGGCCGAAGCTGCTGCTTGCCGACGAACCCACGGGCAACCTCGATCCCTCCACCGCCGACGAGATCATGGACTTGCTGCTGGGCATCAACCGCCGTGGCACCACCGTGGTGATGTCCACCCACAATGCCCGCGCCGTCAATAGGGCACGCAAACGCGTACTGGAGCTGCGCAATGGAGTCCTCGTGCGCGACGAGCACGAGGCGATGTATGAGGGGGAAGCATGAAGCTAGGGTTTATTTTTCGCGAGGCCACCAAGGGACTCGGCCGCAACCTGACCATGACGATCGCCATGATCATTACCACCGCCATTGCGGTAGGCCTCGTTGTCGCCGGTATCATGGTGACCAACCTGACCAAGGACACCAAGGAGATCTATCTCGACCGTGTCGAGGTCATGGTGCAGCTCAATGAGGACATTTCTGCCGGTGATCCGGATTGCACCAGCCCGGCCTGCGCGGATCTCAAGAAGCAGCTCGACGCGGATGATTCCGTCGAGTCCGTGGAATACCGCAACCGCGCGGAATCCTATGAGCGGTTCAAGGAGCTTTTCCAAGACACCGACCCCGTCATGGTGGAACAAACCTCGCCCGACGCACTGCCGGCAGCGTTCCACGTGCGCCTGAAGGATCCAGAAGACGCTTCTGCGATCGATGCGATTAGGGATAATCCGGCGGTAGAGGATGTCGTCGACCAGCAGCAGGAAGTGCGCGATGCCGCAAGTAACCTGGATGCTATTCGCAATGCCACCTTTGTGCTGGCTATCGTGATGTCCGTGGCGGCCATCTTCTTGGTGGCCAATATGGTGCAGATCGCCGCGTTCCACCGCACCCGCGAAACGGAAATCATGCGCATGGTGGGCGCAAGCCGGTGGATGACGCAGGCGCCGTTCGTGGTGGAAGCAGTGCTGGCCTCGCTCATCGGCGTGGTGTTGGGTGGTGCCGGTATCTTCCTAGGAAAATCCCAAGTGGTGGACCCATCCCTGCAAGGCCTGTATGAATCCCAGCTGCTCGCCCCCATGAAGTCCGGTGATCTATGGATTGCCCTGCCTTTCGTTGGCCTCCTGGCACTGGTGGTCACGGCCGTCACGGCGCATATCACCCTGCGGTCCTATGTGCGCAAATAGCCCGTTTGCCGGGCCGGCTAAAAGGGCACTACACTGCCATAATTATGGCTAAGAAGGGCAAGAAGAATAAGAAGGCGGCCTCCGGCGAGGCAACACTCGCTACCAACCGCCGGGCCCGGCATGACTACAAGATCCTCGAGGAATACGAGTGTGGCATCGTCTTGCTCGGTACCGAGATCAAGTCCTTGCGGGAGGGAAAAATCTCGCTCAATGATGCCTTCGCCACCATCGATGATGGCGAGGTGTACCTGCGCAACCTGCACATCCCGGAATATTCCATGGGCTCATGGACGAACCACAGCCCGCGGCGCACCCGCAAGCTCTTGCTGCACCGCCGCGAAATCGACAAGCTTTACGGGCAGGTGCGCAATGGTAATAAGACCCTGGTCCCGCTGAAGGTCTACCTCAAGAATGGCTACGCCAAGCTCTCGCTGGCGTTAGCGCAAGGTAAACAAGACTACGATAAACGTGAGGATATTAAGCGCCGCGACCAAGACCGTGAAATCTCCCGCGAGCTCGGCCGCCGCGTGAAGGGCATCAATGTTTAAGACAGCGAAAGTCCACGACGTCGTCAAGGGCGAGGACACCATCGAAGGTACCGGGGTGCTGGTGGATCGGATGTGGCCCCGGGGCGTTGCCAAGAGTGACCTAGACTATAAAGAGTGGTTCAAGGATGTCGCACCCAGCCCCGAACTGCGCAAGTGGTGGAACCACGACGAGGATAGCTTCGACGAGTTTGCCCGCCGCTACAAGGCTGAGCTCGATGACAACGATTCCGACGAGCTCACCCAACTGCTTGCGCTTTCCGACGCCACCCTCCTCTTCGCCGCCGCCAACCGCACGGTCAACCATGCGGTAGTCCTCAAGGAATGGTTAGAGGAGCACTTGAGGAAATAAAAGCGGGTGGGGTAGTGTTGAACGAACCGTAGGGAAGATGCACTATCCCGTCCCTACAGCATGGGGTTGATTTGGTTTCGACTTCGTGCACTGCGCCAGGGGAAGCGTGCCGGTGCAGGCTAACGACCACCGTATAAGCGTCGTAGCAACCAATAAACGCAGAGAAGAACTCTCAGCGTGACTACGCCCTCGCTGCCTAATTACAGCGACGCGTGTCTGTCAGCCTAGGTTTCGTTCCTGACCTAGAACCTGGCATCGACTAAGGAACTAGCCGGCTGGCCGGGTCATCAGGACCAGTCGGGACTCTTACTGGTGACTGGGTCCATCATCCGGACGTGTTCGCCCGATCCGGAGGGCCGAGCAGAGATTCTGTGCGGACTGCGCACGGAGAAGCCCTGGCAAGGTGACGAAGGACCCGGGTTCAATTCCCGGCAGCTCCACCGGTAGGCCCCCGAGAAATCGGGGGCCTTTTTCCATGCAATGGCTTTTAGATCTGCGAACCCTCTCCTGCGGCATTAGGGGAAAGCAATCTCGCAGTGGAGTTGGGGCCTTCTATATGGCTTAGGCCGCTCACCGAATCCTGCCTCCTGGCGCGGAGTTGCTCTGGCATGTAGTGCGGGAAATCCGGACTGTGCTGGGGATTTGTCATTGTTGGTGGGGTTGGACTACATTAATCGAAGTCGCCGCGAGGTAGCCGGTTGGTTACTTTTGAGCGAATTTCGTGCGGACTTGGTTCGATGATTTGACAGGGTTCATTGAGTTGAGTACGTTTGTACGAGCCGCCAACGAGAGGTTAACGGTAGGTTAATTTTTGGGGTGTGTGGATGATGTTTGAGAACTCAATAGTGTGCCAATGTACTTTTTATTTTTTGTGTGCATGGTTGTGTGTTGATTGGTTTGTCTGCCAGCAGGCTTAGTGGTTTGTTGGTTGGTGTGTGCCGGTTGGGTATGTGGAGCACGTACTCTTTTGAATGCTGTTTGGTGTTTCGGCTGCATTGAGATGGATTGGTTGGCATGTGATTGTGTTCAACTTTTTTGGTTTCCTTATTTTTGACCCCGTCGGGTTGAGGGAACTTATTTTTTTCTTTGTAGTAATTTTTTGGACGCCAGCACAGGCTTTTGTGGTTTGTGGTGGTTTGTTCTTTTGTTGGGTTTCGGGCTTTTCACGGCCTGTTTCGGATTTGTTCTGAAATTTTTTTG
>NZ_JAKRDX010000049.1:0-1057 GCF_022347235.1 Corynebacterium tuberculostearicum | reverse complement strand
TTGGCGTTTCTTGCGTTTCTTTCTACCGGTCGGCAAGTCCAGGCCAAGGTCTTTGAGTCTTCCTTTGGCCTGCAGGTAAAAGGCGTCATAAATCGTTTCGTGACTAATGCGCATGTCCTTATCAGTGGGGTAGTCGATGGGCAGGCGATTAGAAATCTCCTCAGGTGACCATTGTGCCCGCAATTGTGCGCATACATAGTCCCATAGTCTTTTGTTGGCTAGTAGTTTCGGTATTTTCGGCCGCAACCTCCGCGCACAGGCCTTTAACTGGGCTGTTTCTGCACGATACGGGCCTTGAGCACTGTGGTTTCTGCGTACTTCACGCTGAATTGACGATGCACTTCGCCCTAAACGGCGCCCAATCTCACGCAGTGGCACATCTTCGCGGAGAAGATCGGCGATGATGACGCGTTCTTCGAAGCAAATGTAGCGATTGCTGATGCGTTTATACGGATCTACCCCGCTAGGTAAGGCGGGAGGGGCAAGCCTTCCGGATTCGATGACATCATGGCGTTGGCGCAGCGCTTTCATAAGTCTGTTATACGTGCTGGCGTCTTCGCCGACGGGTATGAACTCTTCTCGTCGACCCTGGGATTTGGTGAGTCCTTTTTCGAAATCTAAACGCAGTCGACGATCAATTCCTACTGCCGTGCCAGCATCACCACCAGGCAGGCTCGCCAGCCGAAGGCGCAGGTATTCCACTCTTAACTGCGTCTGGCGGACTTTCCGAGCATACTGACTTAACCGGATATGGCACCCAGCTTCCGTAGCTACGGCATACGCAGCGGTAAGATGCATCCCACATCTTTTAGCAGCTTGGCGTACCGACAGTCCGCTTCGGACTAGCTCTACAAGCTGGACAGCCTGGCTGCCGCGGCGATCAACTCGTTTGGCTTTATACACGACTGGCAATCCAAAGGCATGGCAAAAATTCAAAGCATGCCCGTAATGACAGCCAAGCTCACCAGCCGCCGAACGGACACTACGCCCACTGCCAACCAAGGCAACTAAGCCACGACGATCCGATTCAGACAACGAATGAAACGGGCCAACAACC
>NZ_JAKRDX010000047.1:0-1160 GCF_022347235.1 Corynebacterium tuberculostearicum | reverse complement strand
GGCGGATTTACCTACCACACGATCTACACGCTTACACCACCAATCCAATAAGTGGCGTGGCTACCTCACTGCGTCACCCCATCACTTGAACCACACATCAGGCCCCACGACATCAACACCACCAATCTTCAAAGAAGACTAGCAGTGCATCCGCGGTGGTTAGTATCAGTGCTTCATCATGGGCGCGCATGTACGGGTACCAGAATATCAACTGGTTATCCATCGACTACGCCTGTCGGCCTCGCCTTAGGTCCCGACTCACCCTGGGAAGACGAACTTGACCCAGGAACCCTTAGTCATCCGGCGGATAGGATTCTCACCTATCAATTCGTTACTCATGCCTGCATTCTCACTCGCACACAGTCCACGCCTCCTTACGGTAACGCTTCCACCCATGCACGACGCTCCCCTACCCAAACAAAAAAGTTTGCCGCGGCTTCGGCGGTGTACTTGAGCCCCACTACATTGTCGGCGCAGAACCACTCGACCAGTGAGCTATTACGCACTCTTTCAAGGATGGCTGCTTCTAAGCCAACCTCCTGGCTGTCTTCGCGATCCCACATCCTTTTCCACTTAGTACACCCTTAGGGGCCTTAACCGGCGATCTGGGCTGTTTCCCTCTCGACTATGAAGCTTATCCCCCACAGTCTCACTGCCGTACAACACAATTAGTGGCATTCGGAGTTTGGCTGACATTGCTAAGATTGTAGTCCCGCTCAACCAACCAGTCGCTCTACCTCCACCAAGCTATAATACGACGCTGCACCTAAATGCATTTCGGGGAGAACCAGCTATCACGGAGTTTGATTGGCCTTTCACCCCTACCCACAGCTCATCCCCGCAGTTTTCAACCTACGTGGGTTCGCGCCTCCACAACCTCTTACAGCTGCTTCACACTGGCCATGGGTAGATCACCCCGCTTCGGGTCCAGGACATGCCACTAAACACCCCATTAGGATTCGGTTTCCCTACGGCTACCCCACACGGGTTAACCTCGCGACATGCCGCTGACTCGCAGGCTCATTCTTCAAAAGGCACGCCATCACACACAAACGGTGCTCTGACGGATTGTAAGCACATGGTTTCAGGAACTATTTCACTCCCCTCCCGGGGTACTTTTCACCATTCCCTCACGGTACTCATACACTATCGGTCACACT
>NZ_JAKRDX010000046.1:0-1198 GCF_022347235.1 Corynebacterium tuberculostearicum | reverse complement strand
CCATCACACACAAACGGTGCTCTGACGGATTGTAAGCACATGGTTTCAGGAACTATTTCACTCCCCTCCCGGGGTACTTTTCACCATTCCCTCACGGTACTCATACACTATCGGTCACACTAAGTATTTAGGCTTACCGGGTGGTCCCGGCAGATTCACAGCAGATTCCACGAGCCCGCTGCTACTCGGGCAACCCAACAACCCACATGCCATTGTCTTCAACTACAGGACTCTCACCTTCTCCGGCAGGCCATTCCAAACCACTTCACCTAACAACAACACACGAGCACGATGATGGTAGTCACCGCAAATTGGGGCCCACAACACCGCACACACAACCCCTACCAGGTATCACATGCACACGGTTTAGCCTCATCCACGTTCGTTCGCCACTACTAGCAGAATCATTATTATTTTCTCCTCCTACGGGTACTGAGATGTTTCACTTCCCCGCGTAAACCCCCACAACAGCTATGAATTCACTGAAGGGTAACCCCACATAACCAGGGCCAGGTTTCCCCATTCGGACATCCTCGGATCAACGCTTAATTGACAACTCCCCGAGGCTTAACGCAGCCTTTCACGTCCTTCATCGGCTCAGCATGCCAAGGCATCCACCATGCGCCCTTAATAACGAACACACAAACCACCACACACAACAAAAGCGCGCGGGTGGCCACACAAGTGAACTTGACAAAAATTGATTAAAGAAAAAAGAAATCACACAAACACACACAAACAAACCACAAAAGCAATCCATCCGTGCGTGTTTAATGCTCGCGTCCACTATACAGTTCTCACACAACACCCCAACCACAACCCACCAACACAATAAGTGTCAACAAGACTCATGGTCAGGCACACAAAAAAGGGGATAATGCCCCAGACACCCAACAATGCACCAACATACAAACAACAATTACTTTTCACTGTGCACGGACAACGTGTGTCACAAAGCGCCATTCAAACACTCGGCTTGTCTCATCAGGTATGTGTTTCACCCGGACAATTTTTCAACAATAAAAGCTGGCAGCATGACACTCGCATACTCAACCAACCAAGGGTGCAACTGCACCCGAAAAATAAAAGCTCCTTAGAAAGGAGGTGATCCACCCGCACCTTCCGGTACGGGTACCTTGTTACGACTTCGTCCCAATCGCCGATCCCACCTTCGACGGCTCCCTAACAAGTTTGGGCC
>NZ_JAKRDX010000045.1:0-1468 GCF_022347235.1 Corynebacterium tuberculostearicum | reverse complement strand
GGTTGCGTCCCCTAACGTGGTGTATCTGTAGCCCGCGGTAAGTCTTGTGCCGGTGTGCATGAAGGCGACCATCGCGGGTACCTTTCGAATCAACTCTTACCTATCCTCGAAAGGAAGTACCCTGCGATGGCCGCTGACCCTCATCATATCGATCCGACCGCGTATCTCGAAGAGCTACTGACTCAAGCGTCCCCAGATTTGATGCGCCAAATGCTCACTGACTTCATCAACCAGATTCTTTCCGCCCAAGCAGACACCGTCTGCGGGGCTGATTACGCCACCGTGTCAGCCGAGCGCACCAACACACGTAATGGCTACCGTCATCGCCAACTTGATACCCGAGTCGGCAGCATTGATGTGGCAATCCCGAAGCTACGCACCGGCGCATTTTTCCCTGACTGGCTGCTAGAGCGCCGCAGCCGCACCGAGCGTGCCCTGACCACAGTCATCGCCACCTGCTACCTGAAAGGAGTCTCCACTCGCAGGATGAACGACCTGGTGGCCACCCTTGGGATCAACAACTTGTCGAAGTCTCAGGTCAGCCAGATGGCCAAAGAACTCGATGACATGGTCGATGACTTCCGCACCCGCCGGCTTGACCAAGGCCCCTACCACTTTGTCTCCTGCGACGCGCTGACAATGAAGGTGCGGGAAGGCGGACGTGTCGTAAAGACCAGCGTGTTGCTGGCCACAGGTGTCAACGCTGACGGCTACCGAGAGCTTTTGGGCATGCAGGTTGCCACCGCGGAATCTACCGCGTCGTGGACCGGGTTCTTTCGGGACCTCATCGCCCGTGGCCTGACCGGGGTATTCCTCGTTACTAGTGATGCCCATCTTGGTATTCAAGCAGCCGTGGGTGACTGCCTGCCGCAGGCTAGTTGGCAGCGGTGTCGAACACACTTCGCGAAGAACCTCTCGGCCCAGGTTCCCAAAACCCAATGGCCGACTCTGTCAGCGATGTTTCACACAATCTTTCAGCAACCCGATGCCGCTAGTGTGTGGGCCCAAGCTCGTGAGGTTATTGAATTCTGCCAGCAGAAATTCCCTCACGTTGCCACCTACCTCGAGGAGTGTCTCGACGAGCTGTTGGCGTTTACCGCTGCGCCGAGAGCGGTGTGGACCAAAATCTGGTCGAATAACCCCACTGAACGGCTCAATAGGGAGATCCGCCGGCGTACCGATGTCGTAGGAATCTTCCCAAACCGAGACGCTGTTGTGCGCCTTGTTGGGGCGGTTTTGGCCGAACAGCACGATGACTGGATCCAACAGAAGCGTTATATGTCACTGACCAGCCTGGCACAGACCAAAGAGATCATCGCCGCTGGGGTCATCGACGAGGACCGCGACAACAACCAGGAGATCGCCGCGTGAATACCCTCACCCCTTATCCCCGAGATGGCCCCTAAACCACCGCCATGAAACTAACCCCAGATTCGAAAACAGATACACCACTACCCAGGACTTGACC
>NZ_JAKRDX010000044.1:0-1554 GCF_022347235.1 Corynebacterium tuberculostearicum | reverse complement strand
TTTGTTCTGAAATTTTTTTGTGGAGAGTTTGATCCTGGCTCAGGACGAACGCTGGCGGCGTGCTTAACACATGCAAGTCGAACGGAAAGGCCCTGCTTGCAGGGTACTCGAGTGGCGAACGGGTGAGTAACACGTGGGTGATCTGCCCTGCACTTCGGGATAAGCCTGGGAAACTGGGTCTAATACCGGATAGGAGCCATTTTTAGTGTGATGGTTGGAAAGTTTTTTCGGTGTAGGATGAGCTCGCGGCCTATCAGCTTGTTGGTGGGGTAATGGCCTACCAAGGCGGCGACGGGTAGCCGGCCTGAGAGGGTGGACGGCCACATTGGGACTGAGATACGGCCCAGACTCCTACGGGAGGCAGCAGTGGGGAATATTGCACAATGGGCGCAAGCCTGATGCAGCGACGCCGCGTGGGGGATGACGGCCTTCGGGTTGTAAACTCCTTTCGCTAGGGACGAAGCTTTTTGTGACGGTACCTAGATAAGAAGCACCGGCTAACTACGTGCCAGCAGCCGCGGTAATACGTAGGGTGCGAGCGTTGTCCGGAATTACTGGGCGTAAAGGGCTCGTAGGTGGTTTGTCGCGTCGTCTGTGAAATTCCGGGGCTTAACTCCGGGCGTGCAGGCGATACGGGCATAACTTGAGTACTGTAGGGGTAACTGGAATTCCTGGTGTAGCGGTGAAATGCGCAGATATCAGGAGGAACACCGATGGCGAAGGCAGGTTACTGGGCAGTTACTGACGCTGAGGAGCGAAAGCATGGGTAGCGAACAGGATTAGATACCCTGGTAGTCCATGCCGTAAACGGTGGGCGCTAGGTGTGAGGGTCTTTTCACGACTTTCGTGCCGTAGCTAACGCATTAAGCGCCCCGCCTGGGGAGTACGGCCGCAAGGCTAAAACTCAAAGGAATTGACGGGGGCCCGCACAAGCGGCGGAGCATGTGGATTAATTCGATGCAACGCGAAGAACCTTACCTGGGCTTGACATACACCGGATCGGGCTAGAGATAGTCTTTCCCTTTGTGGCTGGTGTACAGGTGGTGCATGGTTGTCGTCAGCTCGTGTCGTGAGATGTTGGGTTAAGTCCCGCAACGAGCGCAACCCTTGTCTTATGTTGCCAGCATTTGGTTGGGGACTCATGAGAGACTGCCGGGGTCAACTCGGAGGAAGGTGGGGATGACGTCAAATCATCATGCCCCTTATGTCCAGGGCTTCACACATGCTACAATGGTCGGTACAACGCGCAGCGACACTGTGAGGTGGAGCGAATCGCTGAAAGCCGGCCTTAGTTCGGATTGGGGTCTGCAACTCGACCCCATGAAGTCGGAGTCGCTAGTAATCGCAGATCAGCAATGCTGCGGTGAATACGTTCCCGGGCCTTGTACACACCGCCCGTCACGTCATGAAAGTTGGTAACACCCGAAGCCGGTGGCCCAAACTTGTTAGGGAGCCGTCGAAGGTGGGATCGGCGATTGGGACGAAGTCGTAACAAGGTACCCGTACCGGAAGGTGCGGGTGGATCACCTCCTTTCTAAGGAGCTTTTATTTTTC
>NZ_JAKRDX010000043.1:0-1663 GCF_022347235.1 Corynebacterium tuberculostearicum | reverse complement strand
CTTGATTTCTAGCGGTCGTGGAAACACCTGACATGGGTTAGGTGATTGTGTGGAGTCGAAATGGGTTCCGGATTCTGCTGTTGTGGCGCGGTTTGCGTCGTTGGTTCGGGCTGGTAGTTCAATACGGGCGGCTGCTGGGGTGGTTTGTTTACCAGAGTCGGTAGCTTATCGGCTGGCTGGTGAGTTGGACTTGCCGCGCAAGCGCCGCAGGCGTATTAGCTCGGCTGACAGTCAGGAAATAGCTCGCCTGTGGCTGGAAGGTGTGGCACCAATGGATATTGCGCGCCAGCTTTCTATAGGCTCTACTCCGGTATATCGAATCGGTATTGAGCTTGGTTTGTGGAAACGCAATCCGTACGGCCGCAAGGCTGCGGCAACAACTCGCCGGTGTAGTTATCTGCAACTGCGTGTAAATGCTTTAGGACGCAAAGATGCCGCTTTAGCCTGTGGCATTCATCCGCGTGATGCTGCTGATATAGACAAAGGCGTCATTAAGCTTTCCACCGGGCGTGTGCCTTTTGTCCCGGCTGGCCCGGATGTGGCGCTGTATAACAGGCTTATGCAGGTACTCGAGTACGTTGATGGTCGCCAAGCAGTTCCAGTCCAGGTTATTTCCCAACAGCGTATCGATAGGCGTATTTCTTCGCGCTATCTATCGGTAGAAGAGCGCGAGCTCATCTTTGATCTTGACCGGCAAGGCAAAGGTGTACGCGAGATAGCTCGGCGTCTTCAGCGCTCTGCTGGCACTATCAGCAAGGAACTTAAACGCAACCGGGATGAATTTGGGGTATATCTTCCCACGCATGCGCACCGTAAATCGGTGTTGCGTAGGTTTAGACCGAAAAAGCGCAAGATTGATGCCAATCCACGCTTGCGTGAGGTGGTTTGGGAAATGGTGAAAGACAGGTACTCGCCAGAGCAGATTTCTGGGAGGTTGCGCAGTCGCTACCCCGGTGATGAGACTATGTACGTGTGTCCTGAAACGATTTATCAATCTCTGTATTTCCAGGCTAAAGGCGAGTTGAAAAAAGAAATCGCTGCTGCACTGCGGCGCGGTCACGCCCAACGTCGACCTCGTGGCACGCGCAGTGCCCGCAAGCGGTTTGTTGACCCTATGGTGATGATTTCCGACCGGCCAGCAGAAGTAGACGACCGAGCAGTACCAGGTCATTGGGAAGGCGACCTCATCTTAGGCGCAGGTAATAAGTCTGCAATTGGTACGCTAGTAGAGCGAACCACGCGCTATGTCATCTTGCTGCATCTACCTCATGGGCATAATGCTACCGAAGTAAATGCAGCACTTACTAAAGCGATTGCTACCTTGCCAGACCATCTCAAAGGATCACTTACCTGGGATCAGGGAAGTGAAATGGCCTGCCATAAGGCCTTTTCTGTAGCTACAAACTGTCCCGTGTTCTTCTGCGATCCTGGTTCGCCGTGGCAGCGAGGCACCAATGAAAACACCAATGGACTACTAAGGCAGTACTTCCCTAAAGGAACAGACCTAAGCGTCCATAGTGCAGCCGACCTAGAATTCGTCGCCATGCAACTCAACCGCCGCCCCCGCAAAACCCTGGGCTTTCAAACACCAGCCGAGAAAATGGCCGCACTGATAAACTCAACCGAAACATAAGACGTGTTTCCACGACCACTAGAATCCGCC
>NZ_JAKRDX010000042.1:0-1766 GCF_022347235.1 Corynebacterium tuberculostearicum | reverse complement strand
ATTTGGGGTAGTTGGTACCGCGAGTCTGCGTAGTTGGTACCGGTGTTCCGCGTACCCGGTACTGCAAGGGGTTTTCTTTCATAGTTGATGTTGGCGACACCACAATCCGCTGGTGTTGCGTCAACTTCTACTTGGAAGGAGCCGGTCCTTGTGGCTAACTTCAAACAGATCATCGCGATGTGCCTTGATGGTGCTAGCTACGCGCAGATCACACATGCATTGGGATGTTCACGACGAGAAGTATCCCGAGCAAAGAAAGTCATCAACGATGAGGCACTAACTCCAGAGCGTTTCCGTCAGCTCCCACCGGGATGGTTCGATGATCGATTCAGTGATGGCCGGAGTAAGCGGTCGTTGCCCTACGACCAGCCTGATTTTCATGCTCTTGCACGCAAGCTGAAAGGTACGAAGCATGTGACCAGGCATAAGCTGTGGATGGACTACGTGTCGAAGCCTTGTCCGACGGATAAGACAAAGTACCAGTACTCCCAGTTCTGCAGTGGGCTCAATGAGTTTCTGCGTGCCAACGATCTCGTCGAAGTTATCACCCATGAGCCAGGGCAAGAGCTTTATGTCGACTGGGCCGGTGACAAAGTGCCTGTAGTAGATCAGGCCAGTGGTGATACCGTGTTCAAGGCGTCATTGTTTGTCTCGGTCAGCCCGTACTCAGGGCTGATGTACGTTACTGCTGCTGCGAATGAGAAGATGTCGGCGTGGATTGAGTGCCATGTTAAGGCGTTGAATTATCTTGGCAAAGTACCAGCAATCATCGTGCCAGATAATGCTTCTACGGCGACTTATCGGCCGAAGAAGACCTCTACATACCGGATGGTCACTGACCGCTACGCAGCGTTTGCTGACTATTACGGGGTCACGATTGTGCCGACTAGGCCCGGCAGGCCTCGTGACAAGGCAGCGGTAGAGCGTGCCGTGAAAATCGCCTACACCAAAATCCTGGGTTACTTTAGCAACGAGGTCTTCTATAACCTTGATGAGCTTAATGAGGCGATCGCTTGCCGTCTTGCTGTTATCAACGGCGCAATGACGCGGCCTGATGGCTCAACACGGCAGATGCGCTTTGATAAAGAAGAGGCACCAATGATGCGGGATCTTCCGCCGACGCCGTTTACGGAAGTGTCTTATAAGCGGCTTAAAGTCGATCGCAACTGGCACATCACCTGTGACTACCAGTACTACTCAGTGCCATTTCAGCTGGTAGGAGAGTCGGTAACAGTCAGGCTCACCCCGCAACTGGTGAGCGTCTTCAACGGGGAGCAGCTTGTTGCTGAACACACGCGCCTTCACGGATTCAAATACCGGTATTCCACCAACCCTCAGCATGGGCCGCGTGGCGATGATGAAGGCCACAAGGCGCTTACCCGTGATGAGCTTTTGGCCTGGGCCTCGTCGTTTGGGGCAGCAACGCACGCAGTCATAGCGATGATCCTCGACCGCAATAGTGCCGCCGTACCCCGCGGACTCATCCAGGCACGCAACGTGTTGGCCAACCTGGGCAAAAAGCACAACAAAGCCACCCTGGAACCTGCCTGCCAGCAGGTCGTGGACAAGAAGCTGGCCCCAACGATGGCAGTGATCAAACGCCTCCAGACTGACATTGCCCACGCCCAACAACATCCCGGGGAACCAGGGCCAAAAACACAGCCTGTGGCCAAGCGCCAACCACGCCCAAGTACCCCGCTTACCGGCGACGTGGCCGATGCCGTCTTTATCCGGCCTGCTGACCACTACGAAAACTAGAAGGAGTG
>NZ_JAKRDX010000041.1:0-1853 GCF_022347235.1 Corynebacterium tuberculostearicum | reverse complement strand
TCAATAGCTGCAGGGAAACGCCCGGTCCCATTCCGAACCCGGAAGCTAAGCCTGCACACGCTGATGGTACTGCAACCGGGAGGTTGTGGGAGAGTAAGTCACCGCCGACACCAAACAACAAAAACACAACAAAATACAGAAACACTAAGAAGGAGACGGCAAACCACCGTCTCCTTCTTTTTATGTTTTGCTATTCTCCTCACCATGGACCAAAAGCAAATTTCTTATGTGGTGGACCAGGTCGAGCAAGGAATTCTTGGCCTCGAAGGCGTCGATAAGCTGCTGGCTTACTTGGACAGCCTGCATCCGGATGATTTGGCCGGCGTGGATTTCCTCGTTGACCGCATGTTTGAGGAGGAGCGTAACCAGATATGGGAGCTCACGGAAGCGCTGAAGGAGTTTCTCGCGGATCTAAAGGAATGCCAGAAGTAGTGCAGACGTTTGACGAAGCAACCAACACCCTTGTAAACCCCTCAGGTTTGAATCTGACTGACCCCGACGATTCACGGGCGTATGCCGACCAGGTGTGGCAGGCGGGTGTGCTTTTGAATGTGGCAATTGATGAGCCTCAACACCTGACCAGCCAAGGCGTCAAGTCAATAGAGCCTTACGATATCTTCCCGGTCGCACAACGGGCGCTAGAAGAGGTTCTGCTACAGTTGCCGCTGGTTAATGATCCAGTTGGGTCCGTGATCTGGAGCGCGGAACGCTTGGCCCAGGAACTACCTCAGGCCGCCCAATTGGCCCAGGTTGACGGGCTGCGCTTAGCCGAGTGGCTTTTGGGCGTTCTCGAGTCGCCGTATGCGGAGCAGGTTTATATCGACCCCGTACAGTACGCGCAGGCTTTAGGGCCTGAAGGCCTCAAAGAGCTGCGCGAGCGTGCGCAGGGTGAGTATGTCGGTCGTCGGTTAGCGGTGCTTTCCGGTTCTGTCGAGGAGGTATTTCGTACCCACACGGACGGATACGAGCAGCTCATTAGCGGGCTTTCGGAGATCGGCCGGTTCGACCTTGCTTACACGTACTCGGAAGAAGCGATGCGAATCCTCCCCGCTGAGGAAACGTTCAACATTGCTGGTGGTTGGGCCGCGATTACCGACGTCCACTTTCCTCACCGCAGCCCTTACGTCAATGAGCGAGTATTCGATGCGTTTCCACGGCTTTCGACGGCGGAAGGTCTTTTTGCGGCGGTGGGGGATAGCGCAGTGGAGCACATCGAGGCTCGGCTGCGCGATAAGCCCTGGGATCTTGCAATGTTTCAGTATCAGTGCCTACGCGATCCGCAACGAGCATGGGCGACAGCCTCGGACGCCGGGCTCCAACGCAATGTGGCAGAACTACTTCTTCCGCACCTGCCGGTCGAAACCATTCCCGTTCTTATGCAACTCATTGAGGACAAGCTGGAAACACAAAATGTCTATGGTCGCGACCAAGCGTATGGGTTGCTCGGGAAAGTTCAGAAGGCAGCTGACCCGGCTTCATTTGAGGACTTCTTAGGTCGCCTACAGCGGAAGTTTGCTGACTGCCCTGAAATTCGCAACCAGCTTGCCGACGCCGCCCAACCCTAAACCTTTGCTTTTACCCCCGCTGCCGGTTGTGGTGCGACTCTGGGGTTCCCTGCGGATTTAGGACACCTTATTCGAACATAAACACCCCCACACAAGGCACATGTCCACCAGACGGGATACCATAAAGACACTCGTTAGAAAACACATACGAACCCTGTTCTTCTCTGCTGGAGTGCCCCGTCCATGACTGCCACACTCACCCAACCCGAACCAGATACCAGCCTCGACTACCCAGACACCCTCCTCATCGGCGACCACCCCGACACCGATCCCCTAGACGATGGTGAT
>NZ_JAKRDX010000040.1:0-1942 GCF_022347235.1 Corynebacterium tuberculostearicum | reverse complement strand
GTCTACTGCGGTGGATGCGTCTGGTAAGGATTCCGAGTCTGGCGATGAGAATAAGATTGCTGAGCACACGGATATCAATGACAAGGCTCAGACTGTTGATTCTCATGATGAGTTGACGCCTGAGACCTCGACGTCCAAGTCTCCTGATAATCCGGGTAATCCTGGCGGTGGTAAGGGCACTACCGAGCAGACTCCTACTACGAAGTCCAGCGAGGTTTGTGAGTCTGAGGAGCCGAGCGGCTCTAAGAGCGTTGAGCCTTCTGAGGAGCCGTCTGAGTCTGAGTCCAGCGAGCCTTCTGAGTCGGAGTCTGTAGAGACCACGACCTCCGAGGCTTCTGAGACCACTACTTCTGACAAGCCTAAGGATTGCGTGACGACGACCCCGAAGGACGAGACGGAAAAGCCTGAGACCTCCACGTCCAAGACCTCTGAGAACCCAGAAAATCCTGGCGGTGGTAAGGACACTACCGAGCAGTCTTCTACTACGGAGTCCAGCGAGGTTTGTGAGTCTGAGGAGCCGAGCGGCTCTGAGAGCGTTGAGCCTTCTGAGGAGCCGTCTGAGTCTGAGTCCGTTGAGCCTTCTGAGTCGGAGTCTGTAGAGACCACGACCTCCGAGGCTTCTGAGACCACTACTTCTGACAAGCCTTCGGATTGCGTGACGACGACCCCGGGCAAGCCTGATAGCAACGAGGAGAAGAAGACTCCGAAGATCACCACTAACGCTGACTTCGAGAAGGGTTCCCACGAGGTTGTTGCTGGTGCCAAGATTGTTGATGAGGTTTCCTACGAGGGTCTGGTTCCGGGTAAGGAATACACCCTGAAGGCTGAGCTCATTTCCAAGAAGGACGGCAAGACTGTTCTGGGTACTGGTGAAGCTACCTTCACCCCGAAGAAGTCCAAGGGCATGGAGCCTGTCACCATCACCGTGAACGATGATGTGACGGAGCCTGTTAAGGCTGCAGTTGCTTTTGAGGAGTTGACCTCTACTGAGGTTGATGAGAACGGTGAGGATAAGCCTGCCGATTCTGAGACCCCGAATGAGGTTGCTGATCACAAGGACATCAACGATAAGGATCAGACCGTTACCTCTCATAAGAAGGGCGGCAAGACCCCATGGTGGCTCATCCTGATTCCGGGCATCGGCCTGGGCAAGATCATCAAGGATCACTTCGACCACAAGGATCATGGCAACCACAACGGTGGCCACGGTGACAACAACCACCAGCCAGGCAACCAGGATGCTCCAGAGGGCGGTAACTCTGGCCATGGCAACGGCAACGGCGATGCTCCGGGTCAAGAACCTGAAGAGGTCGGCAATGCACTGCCATCCGACGCCCAGCGTGTCGATATTAAGTCCGTACCATCCGGCGCAACTGAGCTTGAGCCGGGCATGCAGAGCTACGTTAAGTAGCCTGTATCGCTAACGCGACTTAATCACTGCGAATCCCCTCCAGCGTGTGAACGCACACGCTGGAGGGGATTTCTATATAACTAGGGCCCTTCTTATATATGGGAGAGAAGCAGCTGCCTAATCCTGAGGAAACTTCGCTAAGTGTCCACGACTTGAGGCTAACTCCACCGTTTTGAAGGAAAGTTCTGGATCGATTTATTGGGGTGCTGGGATTAGGGTGAGGTCATGCTTTTTGATTCGCTGCCGCGGCCGAGCGTGCGTGTGGCTCCGGGGGTGGGGCATGTGCCGGGATGGGTGGGCGTCGATAAGCAGAAAGCCTTGGTAGAAGAGATGCGCGGCATTGCGCGCGAATATGCGGCTACGCCGATGGCGATGGTGCGCCCGCGGCTGAAATCTGGCGGGCAGATGAGGGACCTGACCCCTGTTTGGTGGACACCTGATATCCAGCCCAGTCGGGCTGGAAGAAAGGTAATCTACCACCATGTCCAGGTACTCCGAACAGTTCAAACGCGATGCCGTGGCCCTCTACGA
>NZ_JAKRDX010000003.1:0-186522 GCF_022347235.1 Corynebacterium tuberculostearicum | reverse complement strand
AAAACGCATATCTAAAAAAATTGCGGGACTTGAGGAATCAGGGACACGCCTGAAGGTCCAGGCGATTGTCATCCTCAAGTCACGGCATCGTCTGCACTACCTTTTGGATGCGGCCGGCATGCCGAGATCAACGTTTTTCTATCACCAGAAACGACTCAGCGATCCGGATAAGCACGCTGCGCTCAAAGACGCGATCCGGGGAAGCTTCGAGCGCAACAAGTATCGCTATGGCTACCGACGAGTGCTACTTGACCTGCGCAACCAGGGGTGGGTGGTCAATCACAAGCTCGTCTACAAACTCATGCGCGAGATGGGGCTTCGAGCCAAGGTCCGCCAGCGCAGGCGATATGTTTCTTATAACGGGACGATCAGCCACATTGCCGACAACACACTTGACCGCAAGTTCACTCCAGATAAGCCAAATACCGTCTTTGTTAGCGACGTCACCGAGTTCAGGGTCGCAGGCCGCAAGGTCTACCTGTCACCGGTGATGGATCTGTTCGACCGTTCAATCGTTGCCCACACCGTGGCTACATCGCCGTCGACAACGTTTACCGCCGATTCTTTAACTAAGACGATTAAAACGTGTGCGCCTGAGCCTGGGTGGATGATGCATACCGATCAAGGTTTCCAGTACCAGCATTCGTCCTGGCGCAACCTGATTCATGACAACGGTGGTGTTCAGTCAATGTCGCGTAAAGCCAACTGTTACGACAACGCGGTCATGGAGAATTTCTTCGGGCACTTAAAAACCGAGATGTACCACGGAGAAGTCTTCGACACCGTCGCAGAGTTCAACCAGGCCATCGACGAGTACATCCAGTGGTACAACACCGAACGCATCCAACAACGACTCAAGGGCCTGACCCCGATGCAATATCGAAATCAGACCCTTGAAGCCCTAACCGCCTAGAATTAAACCAGTCCAACTTTCGGGGGCCAGTTCAATTTCTCCACCCTCGAGGTTGACAACCTATATAGGAACACCCCCCCTTAACCACCACAGCCGCCCCCTCCTCGCGAGAGAATAGGCCGGCTGTAGACATAGACCGCTGTGGGCTAAAGCTCTGATGCGGCAGGTGCCGTATGGGCAAGCTCCTCATCCATGGAGGGCAGGGCCATGTAACCGGCCGCTTCAATCAATACGTCCGAGACTGAGCAATCCAGCGCGTGGCACACGGACGCAAGAAGCTCAGAGGAGACCTCCTTGCGGCCGCGTTCGAGCTCTGAAAGGTAACCCGGCGATACGCGGGCCACCCCGGCCAATTCGCGCAGGGTCACTCCCTTGTCCGCGCGGAAGGCGCGCAGCGTCAACCCAAGAGCCTCACGCAAAAGCGGCTCAGGGGTACGAGCAGTGGCGGGCGCCGCTGGTGCAACAGCGCCGTTTACCGGGTGTTCGAGGACAGCAGTAGAAGTGTTCATCACTATAGTCAACGCTCCTTGTCTCGCTATTGTTCCCGCAGTGCCGGATTTTCTTCCACAGTTGAGCACAGGAGACGCAAGGCGGCTGCGACCGTGGCCTCTCTGATTTCGTTTCGCTCTTTCCCCAACCCGGAAAGCTGTTGGGAAAATCCGACTCCGCTAGGAGAAAAAATTCCGATATAAACCGTGCCCGCCGGCTTGCCTTCTTGTAGGTCTGGTCCTGCCACTCCGGTAAGGCCTATCCCCCAGTCCGCACCGGTTTCTGCCACCGCCGCGCGCGCCATTGCAAGGGCAGTCTCCCCAGAAACCACACCGGCTGCTTCGATATCGGCTACTGGTTGGTGCAAAAAGTGGGATTTCACCTCGGTGGCATATGTTATAAGCCCTCCGCGCAACACAGCCGAAGCTCCAGGGACAGAAGCCACCGTGGCGCTGGCCAACCCAGCAGTAAGTGACTCGCAAAAGGACAAAGTCTCGCCCCGCTCGGTGAGCTCGGACACGAGGCGGGCCGCCATGGTGCTCATGAACTACCTAGCTATTCTGCTTCTTGCCGTCAATGAGGTACTGGACGCCGGTAACTACGGTCACCACTGCAGCCAAGAGCATCACTAGGAAGGTAGGAACGTTCATCCACTCCGGCAACGGCCACAGATACAGCCCGACTGCCAAGGATTGCAATACAGTCTTCAGTTTGCCGCCCTTCGAAGCAGGTACCACCTTGCCGCGGCGCAACAACACCATACGCCAGATGGTGATACCAAACTCTCGAATGAGAATGACCACGGTAATCCACACTGGCAGTACCCCAATGATGTTGAGGCATACCAGTGCGGTAGTCATAAGCGCTTTATCCGCGATGGGATCAGCAATCTTGCCAAAATTGGTGATAAGCCCACGGGCACGTGCGATGTCCCCGTCGAGCTTATCTGTCAGCATTAGGGCCGCAAATAGGCCAAAAGCCCACCATTCATGGCCGGCAATAACTAGCCATGCGAAAACCGGAATGAAAAGAATGC
The DNA here is from genome assembly GCF_022347235.1 of Corynebacterium tuberculostearicum. GTDB lineage: Bacteria > Actinomycetota > Actinomycetes > Mycobacteriales > Mycobacteriaceae > Corynebacterium > Corynebacterium tuberculostearicum_F. Next base: position 184,084 of record NZ_JAKRDX010000003.1, on the reverse strand, counting down.
GCAGGCTGGTGAGAATATTTGGCAGGTTCCAATTGGATACCTGTGGATTCACATCCGAGGATTGCGCTGACTGTGTTCCGGGTTGATTCACGTTATACATACTACCTGTTAGCACCAAGGGCCTGCGCTTGGATGCCCCTGCATTTTAAAATGCGAAGCATGAAGTATTTTGCTGTTAGCTACGACTACAACCCCAATAATCCTGAGATTGCTAAGGCCCGCCCCGCGCACCGCGAGTTTACCGCGCAACTTTTTGAGGAGGGCACCATCATTGCCACAGGCCCCTTGACGGATTCCAAGGGCGGCGCACTCATCATCGTGGGGCTTGCCGACGACGCCGTGGTCGCCGACGCCATCGCTCTCATGGACAACGACCCCTTCTACCAAGCCGGCTGCATCACTGGCCGCAGCTTCCGCGAATGGAATCCCGTAAACGCCCGCTTCTAGTGGGGTAGCTCTTCCTTGGGCAGATCTTCGGCCTTGCCCAAGAATTCGCCCTTCTTGTTCCGGACGATCTTATTGCCTTCCTCGTCCCAGTCGAAGTGATTGTGCGATACCGGTACTCCGCCTTGGTTCTCATCGCGTTTGTTTTTAATAATCGAGGCGATAACCGTAATAACCAGGACGCCCACGATCACGATAAGTGAGGTGATGGTGGAAAATTCTGGGATCGACTCCACGTTCTCGCCGCCGTTTACAAACGGCAAGTTATTCTCATGCAGCGCATGGAACATGAGCTTTACACCGATGAAGCCCAAGATGATGCCCAAGCCATAGGGCAGGTACACCAAGCGATCCAGTAGGCCATCCAACAGGAAGTACATCTGGCGCAATCCCATGAGGGAGAAGGCATTCGTGGTAAAGACCAAGAACGCTTCCGAGGTAATGCCGTAAATGGCCGGAATGGAGTCGAAGGCAAACATCACGTCGATAAGGCCAATGGACACCAACGCAATAAATAGCGGGGTGAACGCGAATTTCCGCTTGCCCGAGGAATCTTCCAGGCGGTGCGTGAGCTTATCGCCGTGGTAGCGCGGGGTGACGTGGACTACCTTGCGGATCAGCTTGATGATGCCCATGTCATTGGGATCGGTTTCGGGGGCGTCCCGAATCTCGTCGACGATGAGCTTGATCGCTGTGTAGATGAGGAATATCGCGAACAGGTAGAAGATATCGGACCATGCCGCGATGACCGCAGCACCCAAAAGGATAAACACCAGGCGGCATGCCAAGGCAATAACGATACCGATGAGCAATACCTTTTGCTGGTACTTACGCGGGATCTTGAAGGCGCCCATGATAAGCGCGAAAACAAAGAGGTTATCTACGGATAGCGCCTTCTCTGTCACGTAACCCGTGAGGTATTGGATGCCGTGCTCGTGGTCCCATACGGCCCACACACCGGCACCAAAAAGTAAAGCTATACCGACATAGAATAGGGTCCAGAACCCGGATTCCTTCAGCGTCGGCTCGTGCGGGGTGCGCACGTGGGAGTAGAAATCGAAAACAAAGAATCCAAGAATGACGACGATGGAAATCGCCCAGATCCACAATGGCACATGCATTGGTACATCCCTCCGGTCGAAGATACAACAAATTGACCGGAGGTCTCCCCCGCCCGGCGAACTAAATTCCGCTGGGCCGGCACGACCGGGAGCGTAATGCTACCGTGCTGACGATCGATGCCGAAGGATGGGGTACTCCCCTCCAAGACCCGTCCAACCTTACACGATTTTAGAAGGCGCCTGCCGAAGGGTTATACGTCGCCTGAACGGTACGGGTGTCGCCGGCATCGCCCTGCGGGGAGGAATCGGCGCCTGCGGAAGAATCGGCGTCGGAAGTAGCGGCAGCTTCCTCCTGCTCCTGCTGCTGCATCTCCTCCTGAATCTCCTTCGGGGCTTCGGCAGGATCGGCGCCCTTAATCATCCAGATGATGGTATCGAGCTCTTCCGGCTTCACTAGGACCTCGCGGGCCTTGGAGCCCTCGGACGGTCCGACGACGCCACGAGATTCCATCAGGTCCATGAGACGACCGGCCTTGGCAAAACCGATGCGCAGCTTACGCTGCAACATAGAAGTCGAGCCCAACTGGGCGGTGACCACCAGCTCGACGGCCTCGAGGAGGTCGTCCATGTCCTTGCCAATTTCCTCATCGATTTCCTGCTTGGCCTCGGATTGCTTCTCTTCAGTCACGCCCTCGGTGTAGTTCGGCGCAGCCTGCGACTTGGCGGCATCGACAACCGCCATGACTTCATCATCCGAGACGAATGCGCCCTGCATACGCACAGGACGCTTGCCCTGCGGAATGAAGAGGCCATCGCCCATACCAATGAGCTTTTCCGCGCCACCCTGGTCCAAGATAACGCGAGAGTCGGTCAACGAGGACGTCGCGAACGCCAGACGCGATGGCACGTTGGTCTTAATCAGGCCGGTCACCACGTCCACGGACGGGCGCTGGGTTGCCAACACCAGGTGAATACCGGCGGCACGCGCCTTCTGGGTGATGCGGACGATGGAGTCCTCAATCTCCTTTGGCGCGGTCATCATCAGGTCGGCCAACTCGTCAACAACACAGACGATGTACGGGTACGGGCGTACCTCGCGCTCGGATCCTGCCGGTGCCTGGTATTCGCCGGAGACCACCTTGCGGTTATAGTCCTCAATCTTGCGCACACGAGCGGCCTTCATATCCATGTAGCGCTGCTCCATCTCCTCCACTAGCCACTGCAAAGCTGCTGCGGCCTTCTTCGGCTGGGTAATGATGGGCGTGATCAAGTGCGGAATGCCCTCGTACGGGGTAAGTTCCACCATCTTCGGGTCCACCAAGATGAGGCGAACCTGCTCAGGGGTGGCTCGGGTGAGCAGCGAGACCAACATGGAGTTGACGAAAGCGGACTTACCGGAACCGGTAGCGCCGGCGACGAGCAAGTGCGGCATCTTTTGCACCGAGAACGAGGTGTATTCGCCTTCGATGTCCTTGCCCAAACCGATGAGCATGGGATCCGGTGAGCTGGTCATGCTTGGCGCATCAAGCACCTCGCGCAGGTGCACCATTTCGCGATCTGGGTTCGGAACCTCAATGCCGACGGCCGACTTGCCGGGGATGGGCGTGAGCAAACGTAGATTATCAGTGGCCACGGCGTAGGCCAGATTGGACTGCAGGTTCGTAATCTTCGATACCTTGACGCCTGGTCCCAGCTCGATTTCATAACGGGTGACTGTTGGGCCACGGCTAAAGCCGGTTACCTGGGCATCGACCTTGAACTCTTCGAAGACATCGGTGATGGCCTCAATGATGCGGTCATTAATCTCCGTGCGCTCCTTTGCTGGAGTGCCCGGAGTCAGCAGGTCCGTGGTGGGAACCGCGTAATTCTCGTTGCCAAACTGCGCGGCCGGCGCAGGTGCAGCAGAGGTACCCGTTTCCCTTGCGGCCTCGGCCGCAGGCTCGGTGGAGTCCACCTGTTCACCGGTCGTAGCGTCGCGTCCGGAGCGCTCACGGAAGAGTTGGCGGGCCTTCTCGTGTGCGGACGAGACCGCATCAGCGCCTCCTTCCACCGCGGATCCAGCAGCGCCTGCAGCTGCACCGACTGCTGCAGCGCCAGCGGCACCGGCAGCACCCGCAGCAGCAGTCTTTGCTGCGCCACTTGCTGCTCCCGCAGCACCCGCGGCACCCGCAGCCGCACCAGCGGCCGAGCCAATGGCGGTACCGGCGGTACCCGCTGCCGTAGCCGAGCGAGTGGAAAGAGAAGTGGGACGTTGACGAGTAGTGCCCAGCACTCGGGTCGGTTCCGGATCCCCAGAGTCCGATTGTGCTGGCGACGACGCAGCGGCGTCGTCTACTACCGGGATCTCATCGGTATCGCCAATGTCACGAGAGACCGGCTTCTCAGCCGCGTAAGACACGGACTGGAACCCGCCTCGCGTTGGTGCACTAAAGGCACGGGTGGCATGCTCCTCCTCTGCTGCAGCAGGGGAATCCACCGGATAAGAAGAACCACGCGGGGCGGAGCTTTCAGTGGGGCGTCGGAAAGCGCGCAGGCTTCCACCACGCTCAGAGGAACGGCGCTTAGCTGCAGGTCGTGCCGGGCGCTCGCTGCGCTCGCGTCCTTCCGCGATGTCATCAATATCGCCAGTCACGTGGCCGTAGAGGTCATCGCCCTCTTCGTCGTAAAAGTCTTCGTCCGCGCCGCCAAAGCGGGAGAACGCCGCAGCAATGGCATCAGCCACCAACTCATAGGCCTCGCGGATAGTAATGCCGGTGACCAACAAGGCTCCGTAAATAATGACGAGGAACAGCAACGGCACGGCGACGAAGGAGGTGAAGGCCGTCTCCAGAAGGCCGCCGATGGCGTAGCCGATTACACCACCGGCACCACCGGCGCTGTCCGGGGTAAAGCCAAGCTCAGGGGTGCCAGCAAAGATGTGGATCAAGCTGAGCATGGCGAGGACGATGATGCTGATACCGCCCACAATGCGCGGCTTAAAGTGCCCCGCTGGGCCGGAGATATCCATCATCAAGGCAATGGCCAAGGCCACCAGTGCCACCGGCAGCACCCAGGCGCCTGCACCAATGACGTAGCGGACGATATTGCCCACCCAGGCGCCTACCTGGCCGGCAACGCCAAACCAGACGGTAGCCGCAAGCACGATGGCAATACCAATAAGAACGAGCGCCACCGCATCAGGATTTTTCACCTGAATACCGCGTGATTCTTCCTCGCTTACTTCCATGGTAGAAAACTCTTCTTCCGCAGCTACATCGCGCGCCCGCGTAACCTTGCTCTTCTTCTTTTTCTCCCCGCGTGCAGAAATTTCTTCCGGCTCCCTCGTCGTCTCGTACTCCTCGGTCTCATATACGTCTTCGCTGGGCTTGAGCCCGGCGACGCCATGGCTTACACCCCGCGCCATATTTCCCATGCCGCGGGCCGTGGCACCAAAGGCAACGCCCAAGCCCTTGCCGACGGCCCGGAACGCACTGCCCGTACGCTCCTGCGAGGTCGCCGCCGCGCGCCGATGCGAAGACGTCATAGCCAGGTTTTCCGGCATGCCAGCACCGGACCGGCTGCGGCCCGACGGCCGTGAACGATTCGACTTTCGGCGCGTTCCGCGCGAAGAGGCATTTTTGACAGACATGCCTCTACCTTAACCGCGCCACCCCATAAATCACATTAGCCACACGCGTTTCCCTAACTCCTGGACCCACAATCTCACGGCGAACGCTTCCCACGCACCCCACAGCTAAGAAACCGCGATTAAATCAAGATTAGAGAATTGACTTTACGATGGCTTCGGAGTCACCTTCAATCTTGACTTCAGCAGCATCACGCCCGAAGGACCAGAGGATGAGCTCGCCTACCTCGCCTGAAACGCGAACCACGGCATCGCCCTTCTCCACCACGCCATGCGTATCTGCGGCAACGATTCGCGGCAATCCTTCCGGCTGCAGAATGACCGGACGTTCAGATTTGCGCAGGGCCACCTTTGCCAAGGGCTTTAGGTAGCTATGCATCTGTTGCTTGATGTGTGCCGAAAAGTCGCGTGGGCCCATGCCATTAGCCCGACGAATGTCCTCGTGGTGAACAAAGTGCTCCACAAAATTTTGCTGTGCATCCACGAACCGGACGGGATTATAGGCAGCAGGTCCCCTCCCCCAGTCATCAACCAACTCATCAAAATCGCGCTCGGCCACCTTGCGTGATTCCTTTTCCAGACGGCCGGACAGTGCGTTGACGAAGATGCCGGCGGCTGCATCGGGGCGGTTTTCCCGCACCCACAAATGCACGGCTAGGTCGCGGGTTGTCCAGCCCTCGCACAAGGTAGGGGCATCGGGACCAAGCTTATGAAATAGCGCTACCATTTTGGCGCGCTCAGCAGAAGAAAACGACATAAGCCCCAGCATACCGAGCTAACTGGCATGCTGGGGCTTTGTCTCACTTAGCGCGAGGAACCCGTATTACTTACAGGGACTCACGTGAAGCGTCGACGTCTTCTTCATCGGTAACCAAAGGGCCGGAGTTGGTCGGCACGATGGTCGGAAGGATAACCGGCTCGCGCTTGTACTTGGAATCCATGAGCTTGGATACCTTACGGCGCAGCTTCTGCACCATGCGGTAGGTATCGTTCTCGCCTTCAGCGGCGAGATCGTTCATGGTGTTTTCCACCATCTCCGCAACCTCCGGCACGATGCCGCGGTCATCATCGGAGAAGCCGGTGGTAGATACCGTTGGGTGCTCCAGCAGACGCGAGGTGCGGTTATCAATCACACAGGTGATAGAAACCACGCCGCCGGTACCCAGGTTGGTGCGATCAGCCAAGGTATCGGCATCCACATCGCCCATGGATACGCCGTCGACGTACAGGTTACCCACCTGCATCTGGCCTACGACCTCGGCGCGGCCCTTACGCAGATCCACGACGACGCCGTTTTGTGCCAGCACCGTACGGTCGCGGTCCACACCGGTGGAGATAGCCAGTTCCTTATTGGCGCGCAAGTGGCGCCACTCGCCGTGCACCGGCATCGCGTTGCGCGGGCGCGCTGCGTTGTACAGGAAAAGCAGCTCGCCAGCGTAACCGTGACCGGAAGCGTGCACCTTTACGTCCTGGTTGGTAATGACGTTGGCACCGATCTGGGACAGCATGTTGATGACGCCGTACACGGCCTCTTCATTGCCTGGGATGAGCGAGGAGGAGAAGATGATGGTATCGCCATCGCGGACGGTAATCTGGCGGTGCTCACGGCGGGCCATACGCGACAAAGCAGCCATTGGCTCACCCTGCGTACCGGTGGTAATCAGCATGGTCTTATGCGGAGCCATCTTGGCAGCCTCATCGATGGGGATGATGGTGCCGCGTGGAACCTTCAAGAAGCCCATCTTCTCCGCGATTTCCATGTTGCGCATCATCGAACGGCCGTTAAAAGCTACCTTGCGCCCGTTAGCCACAGCGGCGTCGATAGCGGCCTGGACACGGTAAACATTAGAGGCGAAGGACGCCAAGATTACGCGCTGCTTAGCGCCGGCGACGAGCCGCTTGAAGTTGGCGGGAATATCGCCCTCAGACGCCGATACACCAGGGACCGTGGCGTTGGTGGAATCACACAGCATGAGGTCAACACCCTCGTCACCATAGCGGGACAGGGCTGGGAGATCCGTTGGACGGTTATCCAGCGGGGTCTGGTCCAGCTTGATGTCACCGGTGTGGATGATGTTGCCGGCTGGGGTTCCCAGCATGATGCCCAAAGCATCCGGCACGGAGTGGTTGACTGCCCAGAAGCGCACGCGGAACGGACCGTAGGTTACGTCAGACTTTTCATTAACCTCGACGAACTTCGGCTTCTGGCGGTGCTCCTTACACTTTGCAGCAATAAGCGCGATGGTGAAGCGGGAAGCAACGATGGGAATATCCGGACGCAGCTTGAGCAGCCACGGGATTGCACCAATGTGATCCTCGTGCGCGTGGGTAACGACGAGGGCCTTGACCTTGTGGATCTTCTTCTCAATGGGGCCGAAGTCAGGCAGGATGAGGTCGACGCCTGGCTCACCAGAGGATGGGAAGAGCACACCGCAGTCAATGATGATGAGGTCGTCGCCGTACTCGAAGACGGTCATATTACGGCCGATCTCCGAGATACCGCCCAGAGCGTAAATGCGCAGGGCATCCTTCGGCTGCTTCGGTGGCTCCGGCAGGCGCTTAGTCAGATCCGCGCCCTGCATAGACTTGGGCACGTTGCGGCGGCCACGGTTATTGCGGCCGCGGCCCTTACCGTTCTTTCCGTTGCCGTTGCCGTTCTTGCCGCCGTGGTTATTGTTTCCACCGTGGTTATTGCCATTGCCATTGCCGTTGCCACCACGGCCACGGCCGCGGCTGCCACGGGAACGGGAGCGACGGTTGTTGCTGCCACCATCATTGTTATTGTCGGAGGAATTCTTCTTGCCAGAATTATCTTTGTCGCCCTTAGCGGAATTATCCTGCGCGGAATTGCCCGCGTCAGTTGCTGGGGCTTGGAAAACTGGCGAAGCCGCCTCGTTGGAGGCGGTTTCGTTTTCCGCCGGTGGGCCCGCCTTGCGGGTCACCTTGCGGGAACGGTTACGGGGTTCATTCATTCTTAGAGGACTCCAGATTGTTCCAGATCACGGCGAAGTACCTCGCGTTCCTCCTCGCTCGCAGCGGTGACAGGAAGACGGGTATCGCCAACTTCGATGCCCTGCAGGCGCAGGGCTTCCTTTGCAAACGTCGCTCCGCCCAACCGAGCTTGTGCATGGGTGAGCGGAAGGAGCGTAGTGACATTGATTTCTCGGGCGCGGGCCATATCGCCCGCGTCGAAAGCTTCATAAAGTTCTACCAAGGCACGCGGTGCAACATGGCCGATGACGGAGATGAAACCAGAAGCGCCGAGGGAAAGCCACGGCAGGTTAATCGGATCATCACCGGAATACCAGGCCAAACCGGTTTCTTGGATGAGTTCTGCGGCCGCAGGAAGGTCGCCCTTAGCGTCCTTTACGGCTTGGATGGTCGGCAAATCCGCAAGGCGCCGGAGGGTATCCGGCGCCACTGGGATGCCCGAGCGGCCAGGGATGTCATAGACACAGATCGGTAGATCCGTGGCTTGCGCAACTGCGGCAAAGTGCTCGTAAACGCCCTTCTGAGAAGGCTTGGAGTAGTACGGAGTTACCACCAGCAGGCTATCTGCCCCCGCTTCCGCGGTGGCCTGAGCCAACTTAATAGAGGTAGCGGTGTCATTCGTTCCGGCACCGGCGCAAAGCTTTGCGCGGTCTCCTACTTCTTCCTTTACGGCTTTGAGCAGCTCCAGCTTCTCTTCGACCGAAGTGGTCGGCGATTCACCCGTGGTTCCACCTAGGATGAGCGAATCAACGCCATTGTCAACGAGATGAGCTGCTAGGCGACGACCTGCTGCAACGTCCAGCGCACCGTCACGGTCAAATGGGGTGACCATGGCGACGCCGATGCGTCCAAAGGTGTCGACGCCAGTCTTTGCTGTCATACCTGTGCTCATAGCCGTCAAGATTACCCTTTTGGCTTGCAATTAGCCGCATCGGGGTCCCGCGCGTGTTAGGCGTAGGGGCTCGCTGCCATCTGGGTTCCATCAGCCAGAGTGGTGATATTGAAATCATCAAAGAGCACTGGCGCCTTGCTTTGCAGCAGTTTCAGGCACTCCACCGCAACGTGGCGGAGTTCCTCGTCGGCCTGTTCGGCGGCTCGCGCACCAATAAAGTGCCGCCACGCGCGATAGTTGCCAGTAACAACGATGCGCGTTTCTGTGGCGTTTGGCAACACAGCACGCGCCGCCTGACGGGCCTGCTTTTTGCGCAGGAGGGCGTTGGGCTCATCCAGCTTCTCTTCCAGCGCGCTAAGCAGTTCATCGTAGACAAAGCGGGTCTCATCAACCGCCTGCATGACCAATCGACTTAGTTGCTCGTCTTCGGCCACCAGTTTTGGTAGGACTACTTCGGTCTCTTCTGGGTGAACAAAGCGCTGGGAGAGCTGCGAGAAAGAAAAGTGCCGGTGGCGCACGAGCTCATGGCTCGCCGACCGCGACAGCCCTGTGATGTACATCGTGGCTGTGGCATGCTCGAGCAACGCAGTATGGCCTACCTCCATGATGTGGTGCAGGTAGGCTTCATTGGTTGCCGTCCGGGGATTTGGCTTATCAAAGGACTCGTAGCAAGCCCGTCCAGCAAACTCAACGAGTGCTTCCCCATCAGAGGCCGAGTCATCCGCGTGCCACTCCACGCCCTGCGGGGCGTGGAACTGTGTTGCGGCAATGAGCTGAATGTCTAGCTCACTTGCTTTAGCCATGGCTTAAAGCCCCAAGTACTTATCGAGGCCCACGACTAGGCCCGGGTGATCTGCAATCTGGCGCACGCCCACCAGCACGCCCGGAGTAAAGGAAGCGCGGTCATAAGAATCCTGGCGGATGGTCAGCGACTGACCTTGAGCACCAAAGATGACCTCCTCGTGTGCCACCATGCCACGGGTGCGTACTGCGTGAACCGGAATGCCGTCGACGGTAGCGCCGCGGGCACCATCGAGTTGCTTTTCCGTGGCATCCGGCATGTCTCCCAGACCAGCCTCCTTGCGGGCGGCGGCAATTCCCTCAGCGGTATGGATCGCAGTACCGGACGGCGCATCCAACTTGGTTGGGTGGTGGAATTCGATAACCTCTGCAGTCTCAAAGAACTTGGCAGCCTGCTTAGCTAGCACCATGGTGAGAACTGCAGAAATGGCAAAGTTCGGCGCAATGAGGACATTGCCGGCACCGTCCTGCTTGGTCCATTCCTCCACCTGAGCCAAGCGCTCCTTATCAAAGCCGGTGGTTCCCACCACGCAGTGGATTCCGTGGGCAATGCAGAACTCCAGGTTGCCCATTACCGAATCTGGCTGGGTAAAGTCCACGATGACCTCTGCGTAGGCGTCGATAAGCTGCTGCAGATCATCACCGCGGTCAATTTCCGCTACCAGTTCGAGGTCGTCTTCCGCGTTGACACCTGCAACGATTGCCTGGCCTACGCGTCCGTGCGCGCCTAGTACGCCAACCTTGATAGCCATGGTGTGTTCTCCTTCTTCAGCCACATCGGTAGTACTTTTCTCCCCATCCTAACGCGCATGGGGGTTGCGCAATTCCTCGCCTTCCTTGGAACGGACTTGCGCTCTCCGACGATGCCCCTCACTCTCACTAGGATGGCGGGCATGCAGATCTATATCGCTCCGTTCCTGTAGACGACGTTGCCCGCGCTCACGATTTTTACGTCAATACCCTTGGCTTCCGAGTTAAGGATGACGTAACCAACGGCGATTTCCGCTGGCTCACCGTCACCAATGCTGAAGGTGAGGGAGATACCGAGCTACTTTTGGAGCCGAAGGGCCATCCCGCCGCCAAAGACTATGCCGCAGCACTCAAGGCCGACGGCATTCCAGCCACCCAGTTCCTGTCCGCCGATGTGAAAAAAGAATACAAAGAGCTCAGTGACAAGGGCGTGAAGTTCACCATGGAGCCCACCGATGTTGGCCCGTCCATCATCGCTGTATTCGATGACACCGTGGGCAACCTTATTCAGCTGGTGGAACTAAAGAAGTAGCCGCACCCTCCCCTCTCACACGGGTTAACAATTGCATCACTTCCTACTGCCCGTCCCATCCGCCCCAGTAGAATGGGTGTAATAACACGGTAAGCACCAAGGAAGTGATGAATATGTCTCCCTCAATTTTCTCTCGCACTATCGCCGTGGCCATCAGTGCAGGATGCGCGTTAGCACTTGCCGCTTGTTCCGATAAAGACACTACGAAGGCAGGCGCGCCGGCTTTCAGTGAGGTTCAGTCAGCTACCGACACCGCTGAAGTTCAGACCTCCTCCGCTACCCCTGCTACTTCTTCTGCCCCGCGCAGTACCTCGGCAGCGGATGCAGAAAAGCAGAAGCTCCCCCAAGATTCTGCCCCACTGGCGTTCGCCGGTATGGGCACGGCCTCGCTCGAGGACCAACAGCACATGCCGGAGGGGCTCGGAAACCTCATTCCCACGGGTGTGCGAGTGGGGGCGCACGATGGGTTCACCCGCGTCGTCATCGACCTGGAGGGCGAAGGTGAACCGGGGTGGTTTACTTCCTATACCGATAGCCCTGCCCAACAGGCATCCGGAAAACCGGTTGAGGTCAAAGGAAATACTTTCCTCAACCTCGGCATTGAGGGAACGCCGTGGCCTTCTACCCCAGAGTTAAAAGAAAAGTACATGCAGCCAGGCACTACCCCTGGTGCCGGGGTGGTTAGCGAAGTCAACTACACCACCACCTTTGAGGCGCAAACCCAGCTCATTATCGGTCTAGAGAAGAAGACCGCCTACTCCGTGACGTATCTGAAAGACCCATCGCGCGTGGTCATTGACTTCCAGAACTAAGGTTTAGCGGCGCCTCTAAACGGTGCACACCTACGAAGAAAGGCTCTGCCTTCCAGCGAGTGAACTGGAAGGCAGAGCCTTTTCTTTGGGTTTAGGGATTAGTCCTCAACCGGAACCAGGGAAATCTTGCCGCGGTTATCGATATCCGCGATTTCTACCTGAACCTTATCGCCAACGTTGATGACGTCTTCTACCTTCTCGATGCGCTCGTCGCCACCCAGGTTGGAAATGTGGATCAAGCCATCGCGACCAGGCGTCAAGGAAACGAATGCGCCGAACGGAACGGTCTTTACCACGGTACCCAGGAAGCGCTCTCCTACCTTCGGCAGCTGCGGGTTAGCAATGGAGTTGACCTTATCGATGGCAGCATCCGCAGCCTCACCGGTAGCAGCGGAAACGTAGACGGTTCCGTCATCCTCGATGGAGACATCGGCGCCGGTTTCCTCGGTGATCTGGTTGATGGTCTTGCCCTTTGGTCCGATAAGCTCACCGATCTTATTAACCGGGATCTTCACGGAAGTGATCTTCGGAGCAAGGCCAGACATCTCGTCCGGGGTATCGATGACCTCAGCCATGGTTTCCAGGATGGTAGAGCGGGCATCGCGAGCCTGCTCCAGTGCTTGGGCCAGGACCTTGGACGGGATGCCATCCAACTTGGTGTCCAGCTGCAGGGCGGTGATGTACTCAGAGGTACCGGCGACCTTGAAGTCCATATCGCCGAAGGCATCCTCGGCGCCGAGGATATCCGTCAGGGCGACGAACTTTTCCTTGCCATTTACCTCGCCAGAGACCAAGCCCATAGCGATGCCAGCTACCGGAGCCTTCAACGGAACACCGGCATTGTAGAGGGACAAGGTGGAGGCACACACAGAGCCCATAGAGGTCGAGCCATTGGAGCCCAAGGCCTCAGAGACCTGGCGGATGGCGTACGGGAAGTCATCGCGGGATGGGATGACCGGAAGCAGAGCGCGCTCGGCCAATGCACCGTGGCCGATCTCGCGGCGCTTCGGAGAGCCCACGCGGCCGGTCTCGCCGGTAGAGAATGGCGGGAAGTTGTAGTGGTGCATGTAGCGCTTGGATTCCACCGGGGTCAGGGAATCAATCTGCTGCTCCATCTTGAGCATGTCCAGGGTGGTAACACCCAGAATCTGGGTCTCACCGCGCTCGAACAGGGAGGAACCGTGAGCACGCGGAACCAGGTCCACCTCGACGGAGAGGTCACGGATATCGGTAACGCCGCGGCCATCGATACGGAAGCCCTCGGAGAGGATCTTCTGGCGCACGATCTGCTTCATCAAAGCGTTATAAGCGCCGCGGATCTGCTTAGACGCATCGGCCTCTTCCAAGTCTTCGAACTGGTCCAAGAGCTTTTCTTCGACCTGCTCCATGTATTCATTGGTGGCGTCGTCGCGTTCCTGCTTGCCCGGAATGGTCAGCAGCTTTTCTAGCTTCTTGGTAGCAGCCTTTTCCACTGCCGCGAAGACATCATCGCCGTATGCCGGGAAGAGTGGGAACTCCTGGGTTTCCTTGGCGGCACGATCCGCCAGACCGTTCTGGGCCTCGCACAAGGTCTTAATGAATGGCTTTGCTGCCTCCAAGCCTTCAGCGACGGCTGCTTCCTGCGGTGCAGGAGCGCCGTCGGCAATGCGCTCGGCAACGTTGGTGCCGGCACCGGCCTCAACCATCATGATGGCTACGTCGTCCTTGCGGCCCTTTTTGACGATGCGACCGGCAACGACCATCTCAAAGAGAGCGCGCTCGTGCTGCTCGTGGTTCGGGAACGCTACCCACTGGCCCTCGGGGTGCTTATCGTCAGCAATCAGTGCCATGCGGACACCACCGACTGCACCGGAGACGGGCAGGCCGGACAGCTGGGTGGCGGCGGAGGCGCCGTTGATGGCAACGACGTCGTAATACTCTTCCGGATCCTGGGACATCACGGTGACAACGACCTGAACCTCGTTGCGCAGCCCCTTGACAAAGGTTGGGCGCAGCGGGCGGTCGATGAGGCGGCATGCCAGGATGGCCTCAGAAGAAGGGCGGCCCTCACGGCGGAAGAAGGAGCCCGGAATCTTGCCGGCGGCGTACATGCGCTCTTCTACGTCCACGGTCAGGGGGAAGAAATCGAATCCCTCGCGCGGCTGGTTGGACGCAGTGGTCGTGGCCAGCAACATGGTGTCATCGTCCAAGTAGGTGGTCACGGAGCCGTCTGCCTGGCGGGCCAACTGGCCGGTTTCAAAGCGCAGGGTGCGGGTGCCAAAGTCACCATTGTCTAGCGTGGCAATGGCCTCGGTAATGCCAAAGTCCTCGTCAATATTGAACTCGACGGAGTTCTGAACGCTCATTAAAAAATGTCTCCTTGAGTGGTTTAGGCGATCGTCGATGCCGCCTGGTCGATTTTGTCTATGACAACGGTGTCAAATTCTAACAGAAAAACCACAAAAGCCCCGCCAAAGGGCGGGGCGAGGTGGCCGAAGCTGGGCCGAAATTAACGGCGCAGACCCAGGCGAGAGATCAGATCACGGTAGCGATCGACATTGTTCTCAGCCAGGTACTTCAGCAGGCCACGACGGCGACCAACCATCAGCAGCAGACCACGACGGGAGTGGTGATCGTGCTTGTGGAACTTCAGGTGCTCGGTCAAAGTATTGATGCGGGAGGTCAGCAGGGCAACCTGTGCCTCAGGGGAACCGGTATCGGTTTCGTGCAGGCCGTACTCCTTGAGGATTTCGGCCTTCTTCTCAGTGGTCAATGCCATGAGTATTTCTCCTTTATTTCAGTCCACATTATCGTGACGCTTAAGCCTGCGCTGGGCGCAGTACTTGTGCGTGCCGCAACTGCTGTGAACCGCAGTCGCTAAGCCAAACAAACACCTTACAGCGCCCAGGCAGAAAAAATCAAAACCATATGGCACCTAGGCTGTGCTCTTAGAGCTCGCTGAAGAGCGTCTCAAGGCGTTCCACAAACTCACGCACAAAGCGCTCACTATCCACACCCACAGCCACTCGGGCGGTGGGCGGCGCATCCAATCGCGTTTCATCCGCGATTGTCCGTCCACGGGTAGGGCCGGTGGTGTCAGTCTTGAGGTTTATCGAAAGGACGTCGACAAGCGAGGCATCTGCTGCCACCGCAACGGCCAGTGGATCGTGCAGGCCGCACCCGCCCAAGTGCGGCGAAGTCGTAGCATAGGCGCGGATGTAATAGTCCACCATATCCGCAAAGATGCGGCCGGCGTGGGTGCCGGTAGCGCGCCAACGAGCGGACTCCGCCGTGGTCAAAAGGGTGCGCAAGGTGACATCCAAGCCCACCATGGTGGTATCGCTCGTGTGGCGGAACAGGTAATCGGTAGCTTCCGGGTCCTGGGAAATATTGGCCTCAGACCACGGCGTGACGTTGCCAGGAACGGTAAGAGCCCCACCCATCATCACCAAGTGCGCGGCCGCGGCAAAAGAAGGGTCCTGCTGCATGGCCGCAGCAATCGTGGTGGACGGGCCGGTGGGAATGATTACTAGATCATCGCCATGCTCGTGCACAGCCTCGATGAGGAAATCGGCCGCTGGTTGGGACTGCGCCTGGGTGGTTGCCGGCGGAAGCAGGACCTCCCCCACACCGTTGTGGCCGTGGATGAAAGAAGAAATCTCGCTTGGCCGAAACCCATCCGGGCTAGGCCCGGCAAAGACTGGAATATCGTCTTGGCCCAGCAGCTCTAGAAGGGCCAGGGTGTTGCGCACGGCCAAGGGCACGGTCACGTTGCCGTACGTGCAGGTCACGCCGATTAAGTCCAGGTCCGGATGGGCGATGGCATACGCCAGTGCTAGGGCATCATCAATGCCGGTATCAAGATCGAGAATCGCCTTCATTTATTTCTCCCGCAGGAAGTAGTCTTTCGCGGTCCAGCCCTGCGCCTTCGCGTCGGCAGCGAGCACCTGGCGGGCCTTGGCTACGTCATTGGCCATGGCCTCAAGCAGCTCGTCTACGGAATTGAACTTCACCATATCGCGGAGGTGGCCTACAAAATGCACCGTAGCTTCGTAGCCATACAGGTCAGCGTCGCGGTCGAGCACAAAGGACTCGATAGAGCGCTCCTCATCGCCGAATGTGGGGTTGGTGCCTACGGAAATAGCGGCCGCGTAGGCCACGCCAGGGCGCATGTCCCCGTCGATAGAGGAGTCAGAGTGGACGATGAACCAGCCCGCGTACACACCATCGGCTGGGATGGCCACCGTATCCGGGAAATATTGATTGGCCGTGGGGAATCCGAGCTCCTTGCCACCACGTCCTGCGCCGCGCACTACGGGCCCGGTCACGGTGAAATGGCGGCCGAGAGCCCAGTTTGCGGATTCGATATCCCCCTGCGCAAGGCACTCACGGATGTGGGTGGAACAAATACGCACGCCCTCATCATCCAGCAGCGGGACGATTTCCACGCTAAAGCCGAACTCGGCACCAAAGTCCTGCATAGCCTGGGCGGTTCCGGTGGCGCCGGCGCCAAAGGTGAAGTTCTCGCCTACCACGATGTGCTGTGCGGCGAGCTTTCCTACCAATAAATCTTCTACGTAGGGCCGTGGCTCCACCCCAGCAAGGTCTCGGGTGAAGTCAATAACGAGCACGGCTGCAATGCCCATCTCTTCGGCCAATTCCAGTCGGCGTTCAAAGCTCAGCACCGCCAGGGGCGCACGCTCTGGGAGGAATACCGATACCGGGTGCGGGTCAAAGGTCACCATGACAGGGCGCTCACCATGAGCGCGTGCGTGCTCCACGCAGGCGGAGATGAGCTGCTGATGGCCGCGGTGCAGGCCGTCAAAGACGCCGATGGTTACTGACGTTGGGCCCATTTCCGCGGGGATGTCATCGATTCCGTACCAAATATCCACGCAGACCATCGTAGAGCATAGACTTAGAGGCTATGACTGATGCGCTCGCAAACTCCGGACTCGTCATCGTAGACAAACCCGCCGGCATGACCTCCCACGATGTTGTCGGCCGCCTACGCAGGTACTTTCACACCAAGAAGGTAGGCCACGCTGGCACCCTCGACCCCATGGCCACCGGCGTGCTTGTCCTTGGCATGGAGCGTGGCACCAAGTTCTTGGCCCACATGGTTGCCTCCACTAAGTCCTATGACGCCACCATTCGCCTGGGCGCCGCCACCACAACCGATGACGCCGAGGGAGAATACTCCTGGGGCGCTAGCGCTGCGGCCATTGACCGCGCCGCAATCGATGCAGAGATTGCCAAGCTCACCGGCGACATCATGCAAAAGCCCGCGGCCGTTTCCGCTATTAAAATTAACGGCCGGCGCGCCCATGAGCTGGTGCGGGAGGGCCAGGAGGTAGACATTCCCGCCCGCCCAGTAACGGTAGATAAGTTTGACGTTCTGGCAGAGCGCCGCGAGGGCGACTACATCGATCTAGACGTCACGGTGGATTGTTCTTCCGGTACCTATATTCGCTCCTTGGCCCGCGACCTAGGCGAGGCGCTGCAGGTGGGCGGGCACCTGACTGCCTTGCGCCGCACTAAGGTGGGCCCTTTTGCGCTGGCCGACGCCCTCTCGCTCGACGCCCTGGCCGATTCCCCTCGCCTTTCCCTCAGCTTGGATGAGGCCTTGGCTCGCTGCTTCCCCGTCCTTTCCGTCACGGAGGAGGAGGCAGCCGCCCTCGCCATGGGCAAGTGGCTTGAGCCCCGCGGACTCAGGGGCGTCCACGCTGCTGTGGCCCCTAATGGCCAAGCCGTGGCGCTCATTAAAGAAAAAGGCAAGCGCCTGGCCACCGTATTTGTGGCACGGCCCTCTACCCTTTAGTGGCTAAAGTCTAAAGCCGGAACCGAGGTGGAGACGATAACGTAGCCGTCTCGAATTACCCAACGCCCGGTGATAAAAGGCACCGGTGTGGGCCTAGCCAAAATATAGGAAATTAGCGTGCCATCCTCGCGCAGGTCGATTTCTGCTTGGTCAAAGTCCAGCCAGCGGAAGGTCATGGGAAACCACGACTTATACGTGGCCTCCTTGGCACAAAAAAGCAATCGGTCCGGGCAGGTAATCCCTGCCTCACGCAGCCGCGAAAGCTGCGGCATCTCCCCTGCTCGGGCGATCATGGTGAGCACATGATCTGGCAGCGGTTCGGCGGGTTCTGCATCCAGGCCCACGGATTTTAAGGCTGAGGTAGGGGCAACCACTGCAGCACGCATGCCCTCGGTGTGCGTCATCGAGCCGACAAAACCTTCGGGCCACAGCGGCATGCCGCGCTCACCCCGCAAAATTGGCGTCGCCGGGCTGGCCCCCAATTCCTGCAAGGCTCGGTGCGCACACCACCGAGCATCACCGAACTCGGCCTTGCGCACATCAACTGCCTGGGAAACGAGAGACTTTTCTTCGGCCGCGAGTTCTTCAAAATTAGCCAAATCCGCGTAACCCGAATCCGTGCGCACATAGCAATAGCGCGCACTTTCCGGAAATAACTCTGGATACATCATCGTGCCTCCTCCCCTTCAAAAGAACGCAGTACCGGATAGGGCCACGCCTGGGTGCTATCTCGTCCCTGCCATTCGCGTGGATACCCCAATGACGTCTCAATGTGGTCAACGCCGTCCACATTCATGCGAGACGGCATATGCAAGTGCCCATAAATGACGGACTCTGCGTTGTAGCGCCGCGGCCACGACCGCGTATGCCGGGTTCCGCACCACAAGGCAATTTCCGGAAAGCGCAACAGCATTGTCGGTTCTTGGACCAACGGCCAATGGTTAACCAACACAGTAGGACCATGTACTAGGGAAAGGCGCTTGATGGAATAGGCCAACCTGTCCCAACACCACGCCCGCACGTCTACAAAGGGGGCGATGGCAAACTCATCGGTCATCATCAGTTGTTTTGCGCGCGCCGCATCAATGGCTTCGTCCACGCTAAGACCATGCGGACGGAAACTGTAATCATACAAAGTAAATAGCGGCACGATGGTAGTCCCGTGAAATACCGGATACGGGTCTTCGGGAGTAATAACTCCGATTTCCCTGCACCTTTCCACCAGGTGCGCATACTTATCCCGGCCTTGATACCGGTCCTGAGAGCGAGAGAATAACTCATGGTTGCCCGGCACCCAGATGACCCTGGCATAGCGATCATTGAGCTGGCGCAAAATACGAATAATGAGATCGGTGCGTTCTGCAACATCCCCGGCCACGATGAGCCAATCCGCGGGATCGGGCGGAGTGAGCTGCTCAATGCGTTTACTATTGGCGTTGACCGCTCCATGCAGATCAGAAACCGCCCACACTGTTGGCATAGGTTTCTCACCTGCCTTCCTAGAAGCTGCGCGCTGCACGTAGCCGCACACCGCGCGAGAGTATCAACACGCCCACTTTAGCGCAGCTAACTCTCCTGCACTACGGCCCATTTCATCGATCGGAACCGGTAGACCACACCCACCATACGGAAAGCAATGAAGGCGGCGAGGCCACACCACACGCCGGTTAAGCCTGTGCCCATAAAGTGCGCCAAGATAACGCCCGGCAAAAATCCCACTAGGACCGAAGAAATGGTCAGCGTGCGCAGGAACGCAGCATCGCCCGCGCCCAGCAAGACGCCATCGAAGGCGAAGACCACGCCACCGCCGATAACCATGGCTACCAGGATCCACCACGGCTGGGAGATGGCATCGAGCACTTCTGGAGCGGAGGTAAAAATGCGCGGAATAATCCCTGCACCAGCGGCAAATACGGCGGCCAAGAGGCCAGAGAAAATCGTAGAGTACAACGCCACCTTGCTGCCCACACTGCGTGCGTGCCGCGCAGAGCCAGCACCAAGGGCCGCACCAGTCAATGATTGCGCGGCAATGGCCAACGAATCCAAGATGAGGGACATGAAGTTCCACAGCTGCATCATGATCTGGTGACCAGCCAAAGAAGCGGTACCAACGCGGGAAACCACAGCCGTAGCGGTAAGAAAGGCCACCTGGAAGCTGGCTGAACGCAAAATAAGATCGCGGCCTAAGATGAGCTGTTCGCGTACCACATGCCACTGAAATTGCCAGGAGCCGGTGTGTTCCTTGTGCAATTCGCGGACGAATAGCGCAGCAATAATGCTCATGCCTAATACCGTGGCAATGGCCGAGCCTGCCAGCCCCCAGAAATGAACGAAGATGGGAACCGCAATAGCGCCGGGAATCATGCCAGACAAAGTAAAATACAGTGGCTTCTTCGTATCTTGGACACCGCGCATCCAGCCGTTTCCGGCCATCTCCACCAAAGTAACGGGAATAGCCAAAGCTGCGATGCGCAGCCACAAGGCCGTCCCGGCGGCTGTAGTGGGATCACCAGTGAGAGCACGGGCAAATACTCCGCCGAAAATCCACATGACTACCGCGAGCAGCCCGCCTACTCCTAGAGCCACATAGGTGGCTTGCACGCCTTCAGCAACCGCAGCTTCGCGCTTGCCGGAGCCAAAGAGCCGAGCAGAACGAGCGGTCGTGCCGTAAGACAAGAAAGTCAACTGCGTCGTGACCACGGAGTGAATTGTGGTGGCTGCAGCAAGCGAGGCGAGCTCTTGGGCACCTAGACGACCAACAACCGCGGTATCTAGCAAAAGGTAGAGCGGCATGGCCGCAAGTACGCCAAGCGCGGGAAACGCGAGGCCAAAGACCTCGCGTGCGGTTACCGTGCCAGCGGTGGAGCGATCCTGAGCGTTCATTCCATCCGTCTGCCTATTTCTCATTGGATAGCGGCCACCAATTCCTTAATAATCTTTTCCGGAGCCCCGTGAGCGGTATACCCCGCGGCCGGTATATGCCCGCCGCCGCCGAAAGTAAGCGCTACCGAAGAACAATCGATGCGAGAAGAACGCAAAGAAACTGCCCACACCTCCGGAGCTTGTTCCTTAAACACTACGCCGACGGTGGTTCCTTCAAGCGCGCGAACGAACTCCACTAGTGATTCGACAGCCGAATCGGAGTGTCCCTGGATATCTTCCAGCCGCGCGACGAGAATGCCTAGGGTGTGCTCCCCTGCTTCTTCGAGGCGCAAACCGGCCAATACCCTACCGATCATCTGAAGATCGTCCGGAGTGGTGGAATCTAACAGGTCAGCTGCGATCTGCTTGGTATCCAGATCGTAGTGCATGAGGCGGGTAGCAATATCGTGCATAGCCGGCCTACCCCAGCGGAAACTGCCAGTATCGGTCATCAAACCGGCATATAAGCAGTGTGCAATATGACGGTCAATCTGAATCTCCAGTGAATCCAGGATTCTCAGCAACACCACGGTGGTGGATTCACATTCAGTGTCCACCACATTGATGGCACCAAACCCTGGGTTAGAAGAATGATGGTCAATGCACAGAACCCGGCCCTGCTGGGCTAGCTGCTCAATCCGATCCGCAAAAAAGCCCGTTCGGTCCAAAGAACCACAATCAACGGTGACGTAGAGGTCATAGCCTTCCGGCAGCTCACGACTAGTGGTGACGTCGTCGGCGGCAGGAATGGTGTAAAGGTTACGGGAAATTTCCCGCTCCTGGCCCACAACGGCACACACATCTTTGCCCCGTTGGCGCAGCGCGAGCAGCAACGCCGCAGCAGAGCCGATGGCATCGGCATCCGGCCGCAGGTGCGTCACAATGCAGATGCTATGAGCATCATGCAAAGCGGCAACTGCCGGCTGGTATTGCTTCTTAGTCACTTAAGCCTCGTCTTCATCGGAGGTCTTATACGGGTTCGCATCCCCTGCCGGCTGGGCGTTTTCCTTCAGCTTTGCCAGTTCTTCATCGCGGGCGCGAGCACGGGCCAGAAGTTCTTCCATATGAGCGGAGGCCTCCGGAACGGTATCGACCTCGAAGGTGAGCGTCGGGGTAAACCGCACCGAGAGTTGATCACCCACAATCTTGCGCAGTTGACCTTTAGCGCGCTTGAGGGCTTCTTCTGCTTGAGCGAAGTCTGGCTCGGAGTCGATGTCTTTTCCGCGCACGGTATAAAAAACGGTGGCATCGTGCAGGTCGCCCGTCACTCGAGTATCTGTGATGGTCACCAACTCGAGGCGGCGATCCTTGATCTCGCGTTCTATGGCACTCGCCACGATTTCCTTAATACGCTTGGCCATTCGTGCAGCACGCGCGTGGTCAACCATGGTGCAACTCCCTCTCCGTCGAACTATCGATCTCTACCAAGATCTATAAATCTCTACCAAGATCTATAAAATTGTGTCCATCTTACATTACTCCGCATGCATGTCCTGTGGCAGAAAATTAACTGCACATGAAGGCAATTCTGAGGATCTCGAACATGCAATAAAACCATATATATATCTTATGGATCCCTTGAATTAAAACGTTTCCGAAACTATGGTCAAAAGTGTTTCACCCCACCACGAGCCTGAATGGAGAAACGTGAAACCTTATAAAATAGCCGCATCGATCACTACAGCCGCTTGTATCCTCGGCGGCTTTGCAGTCCCTCCAGCCTCTGCCACAAATGAAACGCTTAACGATCCCCCTCAATTCGTCATTCTCAATGTAGATTCTGACGGCGCCCCAAGCCTGCAACCATATTCCACAGGGGAAAGAAGCCCGGGAAATCCTGTTCCTGCTTGCATTCATTCTGAGAAGGAAAAGGGCGCAATTCAAGTCTATAACGATTGCGATTTTGATATGAACGTCAGAGTAATCGTTGCATTTGATTTCGACACACAATGCCTGTTGGTAAAAGCACATTCGCGGAGGAACTTTGAATGGTCTCCGACAAAGCGAATGGACGGTATTCAAGAATGCTAGATACACGCAGCAGAATGAGGACCCTAATCATCGCGATTGTATCAGCATTTTCCCTCCTTCTTTCCTCAAATATTGCCACCGCCGACATCGGAAACTTCCTTTATGACACAAAAGATCAGTGTGAAAGATCGCTGAAGGAGTTACGTAAAGACCCAGCGACAGCTAATTGGGCGAGAAGAGCAAGTTGCAATTACGAAAGCAACTGGGGAAACGGAGTATGGCATCTAAGGACCTAGGATTTGCAAGACCAAAACCAATCTAAGCCAGAAACAGCGAGCGTCACGCCCCAGCCTTTAAATGAGTTTCACGCCGATGCTCCGAACAAAGCAGCAAGCTGCCTCGAAAGGGCTAAACTCACGCAAGAGTGGCTAAACGATCAAGAACAGATTAGTGAAGTGGTACTGCACAGGTTGCTCACTTCCAGCACAAAAGCCGAAGAAGGAAGAATAGGAATCACCTACGTTTTGGGCCAATGGCTACTTTCGAAACGCACTGGAACGTGGTCGGACTTGGCCCACGGCGAGGCTACGGAAAATAGTATCGGCCTTCGGTTCAACGATGGCAACAAGGAAATGCTCCCACTTGAGGACTGGGTATTCGACCTGCTTGGTGAGCCCCAAATCAAGGCCGAAAAATTTCTTGCATTCCTCAACTTCTCTGCTAAACAAGGCACGCATTAGCAAACCCAACTTGTCGTAAACCTGTCTAGATAGTTTAAATACTAAAGTTCAGCAGAAGCTGCAAATAAAATCGCCAGGGCTTCCCCAATCGGGGAAACACCTGG
This sequence comes from Corynebacterium tuberculostearicum, assembly GCF_022347235.1. Classification (GTDB taxonomy): domain Bacteria; phylum Actinomycetota; class Actinomycetes; order Mycobacteriales; family Mycobacteriaceae; genus Corynebacterium; species Corynebacterium tuberculostearicum_F. The sequence continues at coordinate 160,639 of NZ_JAKRDX010000003.1, read as the reverse complement.
CGATTTTATTTACGCCGCTTGCGGACTAGGTACGCGGAACCTCGACCTCTTCGTAGGCCTGGATGATGTCGCCTACCTGAATATCCGGGTAAGAGAGCACCATACCGCACTCGTAGCCGGCCTTGATCTCGGTTGCGTCGTCCTTTTCGTGACGCAGGGACTCAATCTTGGCGTCGGCAGTGATGACGTTGTTATCGCGCAGCAGGCGAACCTTGCCGTTGCGGACAACCTTGCCCTCGGTAACCATGCAGCCGGCGATGGTACCCACCGCGGAGGACTTGAACAGGGCGCGGATTTCGGCAGCACCGGTGTCGCGTTCCTCGTAAATCGGCTTGAGCATGCCCTTGAGCGCAGCCTCGACCTCTTCGATGGCCTTGTAGATGATCGTGTAGTAACGAATATCCACGCCCTCTTGGGTAGCCATCTCCGTTGCCTTGCCTTCCGCACGAGTGTTGAAGGCAATAATGACGGCGTCGGAAGCCGCTGCGAGAGATACGTTGGTCTCGGTCACAGCACCGACACCACGGTCGATGATGTTGAGCTCGACTTCGTCCTCGGTCTTGATATCCAGCAGGGCATCTTCCAGTGCCTCGACGGAACCGGCGTTGTCGCCCTTGAGGATGAGGTTGAGGGTCGAAGTCTCCTGCAATACCTTGTCCAGATCCTCCAGGGAGACGCGCTTGCGCTGCTTTGCCTGCAGGGCAGAGCGCTTGCGAGCATCACGCTGGTTAGCAATCTGGCGGGCAACGCGGTCATCTTCCACCACGAGCAGGTTATCGCCTGCACCCGGCACACCGGACAGACCCTGAACCTGCACCGGACGGGATGGGCCAGCCTCTTCGACATCTTCGCCGAATTCATCAAGCATGCGGCGGACACGACCGTGCGCATCACCGACGACGATGGAGTCACCCACGTGCAAGGTACCGCGCTGAATGATGACCGTTGCCACCGGACCACGGCCGCGATCCAGGTGCGACTCAATGGCCACGCCCTGTGCGTCCATGTCTGGGTTAGCGGTCAGCTCCAAGGCGGCATCCGCGGTCAAGATAACCGACTCAAGCAACTGGTCAATGTTCTTGCCCTGCTTCGCGGAGATATCCACGAACATGGTGTCGCCGCCGTACTCTTCCGGAACCAGGCCGTACTCGGTGAGCTGGCCACGGATCTTATCCGGCTGAGCTTCCGGCTTATCCACCTTGTTCACAGCCACGACGACCGGAATATCGGCGGCCTTGGCGTGGTTGATGGCCTCCACGGTCTGTGGCATGACGCCGTCATCGGCGGCAACCACGAGGATGGCCAAGTCGGTGGACTTAGCACCACGGGCACGCATGGCGGTAAAGGCCTCGTGACCCGGGGTATCCAGGAAGGTGATGGTGCGCTCGCCGTCCACGTCCACCGTGGTCTGGTAGGCACCAATACCCTGGGTGATGCCGCCTTCCTCGCGGGCGCCCTCGTTGGTCTTACGGATGGCGTCCAACAGGCGGGTCTTACCGTGGTCAACGTGACCCATAACGGAGACGACTGGAGGACGATTCTCCAGTGCTTCCTCGCCGCCTTCGTCCTCGCCGAACTTCAGGTCGAAGGACTCGAGCAGCTCGCGGTCCTCATCCTCAGGGGAGACGACCTCAACGTTGTAGTTGATCTCGGAGCCGAGCAGCTGCAGCGTATCTTCCGATACGGAAGCGGTTGCCGTCACCATTTCACCGAGGTTGAACAGTGCCTGCACCAGTGCTGCTGGATCCGCACCGATCTTCTCGGCGAAGTCAGACAGGGATGCACCGCGACGCAGGCGGACGGTCTGGCCCTTGCCGTCTGGCAAGCGCACGCCGCCTACGACGTGCTTCTGCTGCTCCTCGTACTCATGGCGCTTCTGACGCTTGGACTTCTTGCCCTTGCGTGGAGCGCCACCTGGACGGCCGAATGCACCTGCGGTGCCACCGCGACGTCCGCCGCGTCCGCCTCCGCGGAAACCGCCTGGACGGCCGCCACCTGGGCCACCGTGGCCTGGTCCGCCATGACCGCCGCGACCGCGGCCGCCGCGTCCACCGCCGCTCGGTGCCTTAGACGGCATCGACGCAGGGTTCGGGTGGGACGGCATCATAGCCGGGGATGGACGGCGACCGCCGCCACCCTGGTTATTGCCGCCCTGACGGTTATTTCCGCCCTCGTTCTGGCCACCGCGCTTACCGCGGTTATCGCCCGGCTTATTGCCGCCACGCTGACCCTTGGAGCCGCCTGGGCGAGGGCCCGGACGGTTGTCGCCGCCACCCGTGGAGAACGGGTTATTGGCTACGCGACGGGAACCGCCTGGCTTCGGCATAGGACGAGGCATGGAGTTGCCTGGGGTCGGACGCTCGCCCGACTTCTTGCCGCCAGCCTGGCCTGGCTTCGGTGCGCCCTGGCCTGGCTTCGGTGCGGCAGCCTTAGCACCAGGCTTCGGGGCCTGTGCGCCCGGCTTCGGGGCAGCTGGCTTTGCGCCGGGCTTAGCAGCACCCTGTCCCGGCTTCGGTGCGCCCTGGCCGGGCTTCGGGGCAGCGGCTTTCGCGCCTGGCTTTGGCGCCTCTGCGCCCGGCTTCGGGGCAGCAGACTTCGCGCCCGGCTTAGGGGCGCTCGCCTTTGCGGTGCTCTTAGCGGCACCCTTGGCAGGCTTATTGTCTTGCTTCTTCTCGGCGGCGTCATCGCCGCCGGACTGTGCTTCATAATGTGCTCGCATCTTCTTAACCACCGGCGGTTCGATGGTGGAAGAAGCAGTCTTTACAAACTCACCCTGTTCCTTCAGGGTGGCGAGCAGTTCCTTGCTGGTTACTCCGAGCTGCTTTGCGAGCTCGTGAACACGTAGCTTTCCGGGCACTTGTCTCCTCTTGGTATCGACTAGGAGTCAAGGCCGCGGAAACTGGCCAGACCCCTAGTTAGGTGTGTAGGACTTTCATCGCTGATGCTTCATCGTTGTGCGCTCATCAGTGTTCGGTCTTCCTTTGTAACTCTGGTTCGTACGAATCTAACGCGGCATTGTCCGCGCTAGGTACCTGTCCGCTATGCGCTTCCAAGTACTGCCGTACCTGACCTGTGTCCACGGGTGCGGACGTGCGAAGCGCGCGCTTGAAGGCGCGTTTGCGCTCCGCCAGCTCGAGTGCAGAAAGTGTGGGGCTAATCCACGCCCCGCGGCCGGGAAGCCGGCGGTGTGGATCTGCTACCAGACGGCGGCCGTGCGGATCATCGTGGTCGATGACCACCCGTAGCAAGTCCGTATCTGGCAGGCGGCGGCGAGTAGCGATGCAGGTCCGGAGTCTTTGCCTCTCAGACATCCAACTCCTTACTTTTCGCGTCGCCAATATGCCCCAATCTGCAACTGGGCCGTTTACTAGCCTACGCTACAAAAGCGCAGATCCTTAATTAGCGTCAGCGTCCGAGTGAATATCGATCTTCCAACCGGTCAAACGGGCAGCAAGACGGGCATTCTGGCCCTCTTTACCAATAGCCAGGGACAGCTGGTAATCCGGCACCACCACGCGTGCGATCTGCGCCTCGTTGTCCACAACGGTAACCTTGACCACCTTCGAGGGGGCCAAGGCATTGCCTACGTAGACCGTGGGATCCTCGCTGAAGTCGATGATGTCAATCTTTTCACCGCCGAGCTGGCGCATGATGTTGTTGACGCGCTGACCGCGCGGGCCAATGCAGGCTCCCTTTGCGTTCAGGCCCTTGGCATGGCCCACAACGGCCACCTTGGAACGGTGGCCTGCCTCGCGGGCAATGGCAATCATTTCTACGCTGCCATCGGCAACTTCTGGAACTTCAAGCTCAAAAAGGCCACGCACCAGCTCCGGATGAGTGCGAGAGAGATTGATCTGTACCTGGGCGCCATTGCGATTAACGCCTACGACATAGGCCTTAATGCGGTCACCGTGCTCGAGCTTTTCACCCGGAATCTGCTCGGCCGGCAGCAAGATGCCGTCCTGGGACTCCAGCTCAGAGCCCAGCTGGACCACGACGATTCCGCGGGCATTAGCGCGCGCATCGCGCTGGACGATGCCGCTGACAACGCGGCCGGTGAGCTCCGAGTAGGAATCATAGGTGCGCTCTGCCTCGGCCTCGCGCAGCTTGCGCAGGATGGCCTCGCGCACGGCCTGTGCGCCCACGCGTCCAAAGTTTTCCGGGGTGTCATCGTATTCGGTGGTTACTTCCCCAGTTTCTGGGTCGCGCTCCGAGACAATGACGCTGACCGCACCGGTGGTGGCGTCGATATCGACGCGGGACTTGGCGCCTTCTACCTTGCCGCCAGCATTAGACTCGCGGTAATCCAGGTAGGAATACAACAAGGCACCCGCAATCGCTTCCAGCAAGTCCTTTACGGGGACGTTGCGCTCGGACTCGATGGTACGAAGTGCCTGTAGATCAATATTCACTTGTCATTCCTCTCGGTTGCCGGTTAATTCTCGGCTTCTTCAAACGTCTTGCGCACTGCCTCTAACTCCTGTTCGGACGGCTGTGCAAACTCAATTTCTACCACTGCCCGGGCAATGTTTTCCAATCGTTCGGCGCGCGCCTGCACGTCCTTTTTGCTTGCCGTGATGAGGATTACGGCATCGGCGGCGTCGTTAAGCGCGCCAATGCGCGCCGATTGAGTCTTGCCATCGCCAAGGTCGAAGGAGACCTTGCGTCCCCGATTGCGACGCCAGTGGCGCGGGGCGGTGAGCGGCAGGTCCACACCGGGGGTGGAGACCTCCAAGGTATAGCCCGCACCGAAGTTCAGCTCTCCCTGCGCTTCCTTGTCATCAAAGAAGGCAGAAATCTCGTTGGATACTTCCTCCAACACATCGGAGCTAGGGCGCTTATCACCATCAATACGGATAATGACCTGGGATTTCTTTCCCGCCTTGGTGGTTTTAATGTCTTCTACGTCCAATCCCCGCTCAGCCAGTTTGGGTTGCAGGAGATCGGTCAATTGTTGTGCATCTGGGAAAGCCATGTGCACTAGCCTACGTGCTACGGGGTACAGTCTTTTGCGTGAACCGCCGACGTTTAGCTTTAGCCCTCGTAGCCACAACCGCCACCCTGCCCACCTTGGCTGGGTGCCAAGCGGTTGATTCCGTCGTCGACTACTTTGGCCCGCGGCCAGAAAGCAGGCTGCTGGCGCTTGCCGACGCCGCCGCTACCGACGCCTTGTCCCTCAGCGGCGTCGACGACCATGCCGCAGGGCTGCGCAGCTCCCAGGCGGACGCCCTGTATGCCGAAATTACACGGCTATGCGGCACGGATGATGCTGGCAATCCCCCACGCTCCTGCGAGGTAGAGCGCCCTACCGAAGCCAATCACGCCGCAGACTCTGGCGAAATTATGGAAAATGCCGCTTCTGCGACGACAGAGGCGGCCGATGAAGTCACCGTTGAATCGCGCGTCCTAGTTACCGAGCAGGCCATCGCGCTCAATGCCTGGCTGCCTGGCGATGCCCCGGATATCCCCGAGCTTTCCCAACCAGAGCAAAAAAGCGCTGCTGATCTCCTGAGCTGGGAGTATGAGCAGGTATTCGGTCTAGATTTCGCCCGCGCCTACGTTGGCCCCGAGCACGAGGACAAGGTGGATCATCGCCTAGCTGTTCATCATCGCCGCATCGACGCCCTCCAGGATGCACTAGCCCGCTACGGCAACATTCCGCAGCCAGAGTCGGCCTATACTTCCGGAGAGCAAGAACTGCCCCACGATTCTGCTTCCGCGCTGGCCTTTATCGATGGCCTTGCCGAACACGACGGCCGCAAGTGGTCCGCCGCCGCCACAGGTGCAGCGCAAGAAGAATCCCCGGATCAGGAATGGGTTACGTGGCTCATTGGCATCGCGGCGGAGTCCCACGGCATGCACTAGGCCACTGCCGCCCCGGCCAGCCCCCACCTGTCTATCCCCTGACAACGGGCCAGCGAAATGGCAGCAACCTCTACGGCCCTATGCATTGCTTCGGCTCCTCTAGCGTGCGTAGGTTGGTTCACCATGAGCTTGCAGGAGATTCCGCAAGCTAAACAGACACAAAGAGAAGGAGTTTCCTCTCAATGCGTTCTAAGAAGACCATGTTGACCGTATCCGCCGCGGCACTCGGCCTTGCTGGCTTGGCCGCGCCTGCTGCTACCGCCGCACCGGCTAGCGCTTGGGATCAGGTAGCTGCTTGCGAGTCCGGCGGTGACTGGCACATCAATACCGGAAACGGCTACCAGGGCGGCCTGCAGTTCAATCCGCAGACCTGGGCTGCCAATGGCGGCACTCAGTACGCCCCGACCGCTGACCAGGCAACCCGCGAGCAGCAGATTGCCGTGGCCGAAAACGTCCTGGCCACCCAGGGTGCTGGCGCTTGGCCTAACTGCGGCGGCCCCGTCGCCGGCTAGTTTTAGCTTCGGCATTTAACACGAAACCGGCCTCCTCCCCTTCCCGCTAAACCCCGCGGAGTAAGGGAGGAGGCCGGTTTTGTGCTTGACCTAGCTGGCTAGCATGCAGCCAAGGCGGCTTTAGGCCTCATGCTTGGCGATTTTCCAGGCATACATCATCAACAGCACCTGTAGCGGCTGGCGGATGATGTGGTAGAGCTTCTTTGGCCACCCTGCCTTGCGCTCGATCCAGGCGTGGTACATATTGGCTGGCCACACCGCTGCAAAGAGCGCGAGTGCGGAGGCACCTCCGAAGCCGCGGGTGGCGCGGCGGCGAAGCAAGGCACCGGTGGCAATCTCCCACAGGCCCGAAGCAAAGTTATAGAACCGCGCAGGACCTGGCAGTTGCGGCGGGACAACGGATTCGTAAGTCTTCGGCTTCACAAAGTGCAGTACGCCCGTTGCTAAAAGCACCGTGGAAAGCCCATTCTTTTGAAAGTTCATACCTTCCACGGTACCACGCCGCAGGCCCGTGCGAGGACAATTAGCCGCGCACGAGCTCGAGGATCTTGTCCACGATGTCCTCGGCCGGAACCTCGAGGGTCTCTCCCCCGCGGATGCGCAGTTCAATCTTGCCGTCCTTGAAGGCACGGCCCAAGATAGCCACGAAGGGCATGCCAAGGAGCTCTGCATCCTTGAACTTCACGCCCGGGGAGACCTTTGGGCGGTCATCGAAGAGCACCTCGAGCCCCTTGGCAGATAGCTCTTCTACCAGCTTGTCGCCGGCCTCCATGGCTGCTGCATCCTTGTTGGCAACGGCTACGTGTACCTGGTAAGGAGCGACGGCAACCGGCCAGTTGAGGCCCTTGTCGTCGTGGCGCTGCTCGGCCAAGACGGCCAGCATGCGGGTAATGCCAATGCCATAGGACCCCATGGTAGGAACGGCGCGCTTGCCGTTTTCGTCCAAAATCTGGACATCGAAGGCCTCGGTGTACTTGCGGCCCAGCTGGAAGATATGACCGAGCTCAATGCCGCGCTCCAAGGTCAAGGTGCCGTGGTTTTCAGGAGCCAGGTCGCCTTCTTTAACCTCTGCGGCCTCAATGAACTCATCCACGGTGAAATCGCGGCCGGCCACGCAGCCAACCACGTGGCGCTCGCTCGCGTCGGCGCCGGTAATCCACGCCGTACCCTTGACCACGCGCGGATCGGCCAGGACCTTGATGCCATTGGCGTTTAAAGCGCGCGGGCCCACATAGCCCTTGACCAAGAAGTCATTGTCAGCAAAGTCCTTGTCCCCGGCCAGCTCAAACTCCACCGGCTCGAGTGCGGCCTCAAGGCGCTTCTCATCCAGCTCGCGGTCGCCAGGGATGAGAACCGCCGCCAACTCGGACTCGCGCTCTTCGCTCTCTGCGGACGGGTGGTAGAGCTTGACCATCATGCACTTGAGCGTGTCTGCGGCGGTTACCTCGCGGCCATCGACGGTAATACCGGCGCCCTGGGCCCATTCGACCAGCTTCTCAATGGTCTCGGCACCCGGGGTGTCATGCTCTTGTGCCTCTGGCTGGCCCTCGATATCCTTTTCCGCCGGTGCTGGGGTCACCACGGCCTCGACGTTGGCTGCGTAGTCGCCCTCGGTGGAGCGCACGAAGGTATCCTCGCCTACCTCAGAGACGGCGAGGAATTCCTCGGAAGCGGAGCCACCCATGGCACCAGAGGTTGCCTTACAGATGGCGTAATCGATCTCTAGGCGGTTGAAGATATTCTGATACGCCTTGCGGTGGCGGCCGTAGGACTCGTCCAATCCCTCATCGGTCATGTCGAAGGAGTAAGAATCCTTCATCGTGAATTCGCGGCCGCGCAGCACACCAGCGCGGGGGCGCTCCTCATCGCGGTACTTGGTCTGAATCTGATACAGCGTGACCGGGAAATCCTTATAGGAGGAGTACATATCCTTGACCGCGCTGGCAAACATTTCCTCATGGGTAGGGCCAAGCAGCATATCTGCGTTCTTGCGGTCCTTGAGGCGGAAGAGGTTATCGCCGTATTCCACCCAGCGGTTGGTCTTTTCATAAGGCTCGCGCGGCAGCAGGGCAGGAAATAGCATTTCCTGGCCGCCAATGGCGTCCATTTCCTGACGGACTACATCTTCAATCTTGCGCAGGGTGCGCAAACCCAACGGCAGCCAGGTATACACGCCCGGCGCGACGCGGCGTACATAACCGGCGCGTACGAGCAGCTTGTGGCTAGGGACCTCGGCATCGGCGGGGTCCTCACGAAGGGTTCGGAGAAATAGTTCAGAAAGGCGGGTAATCATGCACAAAAATATACCCCGCTACCCTGTATATATGCTCATTATCCTCCCTCCTTCAGAAACTAAGGCCCATGGCGGTACGGGACAGCCCCTGAACTTCAGCCAGCTGTCCTTTCCGCAATTGCATGCCACCCGACGAGAAATTGCCGCTGAGCTGCAGTCTCTTCCGGTAGACGAGGCCATGGAGGTACTCAAGCTTTCGGAAAAGCTGCGCGGTGAGGCCGAATCCAACCAGGGGCTTTTTACCACCCCCACCATGCCGGCCGTGTTGCGTTATACCGGCGTGCTTTTTGATGCCTTGGATGCCCCTTCCCTGCCCACATGGGATCGCCTTGCTATTGGCGACGCCCTCTTTGGTGTCCTCCGCGCCAGCGACCCCATTCCGCATTACCGGCTTTCGGGTGGCTCGAAGCTTGGCGGCCGCACCATGAAGTCGCGCTGGGGCAAGCAGATTACGCAGGCGCTCGAGGGGGTGGACGAGCTTATTGTGGATCTGCGCTCGGGCACTTACCAGCAGCTCGGCCGGGTAAAGGATGCGGTAACGGTACGGGTGGAAAGCGTGCAGGACGATGGATCGCGCAAGGTGGTCAGCCACTTCAATAAGCACTACAAGGGCCTGTTAGCCCGCGAGTTGGCGCTCTCGCCTGCCGACGCCTATAGCGCCGCCGACGTTGCCGCCATCGCGCGCGCCGCGGGTATGACCGTTGAGGAGCCGGGGCCTGGGTCGAGTGAGCTTACGCTCGTCGTCAAGCGCTGAGCCCAACGCTGCCCGCTTAGCGCAGCTGCGGGTTATACAGCAGGCTATTGCGCTGTACCGAACATTCGGTAGCCACGCGGACCGAGCGGGCAACATGTCCGGACTCGCGCAAGGAATAAAGCTGGCTAACTACCCTATCACGCAGATCCCAGGGCGAGATGGTGTTGAGATAAATCTTGGTGCCGCCTTCGAATCCGGCAAGGGTAGAAATGCGGAGCTTGATGAGAATGCGCCATGGCTGAGCGACGTCGACATCGGCAGGCTTGTGGTGCCACTCCTCATTGCAGGGAACCTCGCGGCCGACAGCAGCGTGGGCAGCATGGACGAGGTCGCTCATGGCGCGGATTTCTTCTTCCGACTGCCGCCACGGCTCGCAGGTCGCGGACTTGGAGTAGACCTCCAAGGTGGGATAGCGGTGCCCAAAGCCGGCGAAGAGGACGGCATGGTCGTTTTCCGCAATGATGAGGTTGCGGCTAGCGGCATAGTCCACCGCCCACTCGTTGTACATATTCATATTGCTGCGCAGCATCTGTACCTCCCGGTGGGAGGCCATGCCGCGGTCATCGATGGCAACGAGTTGCTTGTGCAGGTGCTCAAAGGAGGCGCCGGCTGGCTGCAGCCAATTTTGGAAGGCCACCACATAGGGTGCGTAGCGGTTGCGTTCGTAGAGGTCGCGCATGGCGTCAATAGTCAGCTGCATAAAGAGCAGGTGCTCTTCGGCGCTGAGGGTGCCGGAAGATACCACTTGGGAATCATCCTGTGCACCGCGCTCAAAATGGCGGCCCGCCACGATGACGTCGTGGCCACCTGCGAAAAAGCCCGCCGCCTGTTCTATAAGTTCCTCGTCGCTTGCCTCGGGCAGGTGCGCTGCCTTTCGCTTCGTGCGCACGATATTGAGCACATGTTCACGGCCGGCAGGATCTGCAAGGTAGTTGTCCATGCGTTGGCGGGTCTCAGCATCCATGTCGAAGCCGTAGTTGGCGTGCCAATAGTCAAAGGAGACGATTTCAAACAGATTTGGAATGCGGCGAAAGGCCGGGACGGTGTGGCCGTATTCGCTCAAGGGCAATCCACGCACAATCCCGCCGGACGGCAGGATGCGGGCCTTTTCCGGCGGGGTATCAGTCATGCGCCCTGAACAAAAGGCGCAGCGGTGGGTGAAGTCTTCTTCCTGCAGTGGCTGCGGGTTAGCCACTGGCGTGGACAGCGGGCGGTTGCCGCGGCCCGGCACGGTCCACACTTCGGTCCCGGAGAACGGGTTGACCTGCTTGACCGTGCCATCCCGCATGGTCTGGATAGGTTCTATGCGGGCAAAAAGTGCATCACTCATGCCCACCAGCGTAGTTAGTTCTGGGAGTTATTTGGCGACGGACCGACGGCGGGACACTGCGCACGCACCGCCGACGCAGACTGCCAGCGTGATGCCCAGAATCAAAGCCGATACGCCACGGGAATGGTCCAAGGGGCCCGAATCGCTACCCAGGACCAAGGTCTGCATATTGGCGAAGGGCAGGCAGCCCAATAACGCTTCTGCCCAGGAGGTATCAAATGCCATAAGCGCAGTTTCTACGACAAAGAATTCCACCACGAGGATCATTGCGGCAAATGTGCCGCTACGCAAGAGGTAAGCCAGCCCCATAGCCAGCAGGCTAAAGCCGGCCCATTCCAGGTAAGCAAACACCACTCGGTTGCAGTCCGGCCATTCATAAAAGCTTGTGAAGTCAATATCGCCGCCGAATGCCGCAATCAGCAAAGTTCCCACAGCTATACCCAGTGTGGCCGCGAGCAAGAGTGATACCAGGATGACTAAGAATTGGCTGAGCACTATGCCAACGCGGCGGTTGGATGAAAGATAAGACCATGCAACGGTTCCTTTTCCTAAGTCACCGCCGACCATCATCGCAGAGGCAAAGATCATCACCACCATGGCGAGGTCACTAGCTGCTAAGACATCACTAGATTGAAATTTGCCATCCACGCTGCCGTTGAATTCATAGCCCCAGGCCATGAGCACGCCGCCGGCGGCCATACCGAGTGCCACGATGACGAGGTAGACCCAGGTAGAGCGCAGGGAAAAGAGTTTGCGGGATTCTGAAACCACAGTATTCATAGAAATCTGTCCTTAAAGGTTGGGTTGTGCGTTTAGGCGGAGCGGTAGGCCACGTGGTCGGCTGTCGCGCCGAGGTAGGCCTCTTCCAGGGAGGGCTGCTTGCGTTCCAAGCTGGAGATGAGAATGCGGTTATCCAGACAGATGCGGCCGATGTCGGAGCCTTCGAGGCCGCGCACGCGCAGGACCTCACCGTCAAAGGAGGTCTCCGCATCGGTGCCGTGCAACAGCCGCAGGAGTTCATCGGGCTGGTCCACAATCACTTCGAGGCTTGCGCCTCCCGTGCCGTTGACGAACTCCTCCACGGTGCCCTCGCCCAGCAGCTTGCCCTTGCCGATGACCACGAGGCGGTCTGCGGTGAGCTGCATTTCCGACAGCAGGTGGGAGGAAACCAGCACGGAGCAGCCAGCCTCGGCGAATTCGCGGATGCGGGCACGCATCCAGTGCACGCCTTCGGGGTCGAGACCGTTGACGGGTTCGTCAAGAAGCAAGTGCTTCGGCTCGCCGATGAGCGCACAAGCAAGGCCCAGGCGCTGCTTCATGCCTAGCGAATAGCCGCCCACGCGCTTGGTGGCTACCTGGGTAAGGCCGACGCGGTCCAGGGTGTCATCCACGTGGTTCATGGACACGCCCTGCAACGCGGCCATGTAACCCAGGTGAGCACGGGCGCTGCGGCCCGGGTGGAACCAGTTGGCGTCCAACAAGGTGCCCACCGTGGCAGCGGGATTGGACAGTTCACGGAAAGGCGTGCCATCAAAAGTCGCGGTGCCGGAAGTCGGAGTCTCCAGACCCACGCACATGCGCATGGTGGTGGATTTGCCGGAACCATTCGGTCCGAGGAAGCCGGTGACTTGACCGTCAGGAACCTCGAAGGAGAGGTCATCTACTGCTTTAAAGGAACGGAAATTCTTGGAAAGGTGTGAAACTTTGAGCATGGTTCCCATCGTGCCGCCTGACCGGCACAAAGTAACCATCCTTGGGAGTGATTTAGCAGGTCATACCTAGGGATGAGACAGCAGTTCCTCCACCGAGACCACGCCATGGGTAAGGGCGTAGAGCACAGCATGCACGCGGTCGCGCGAGCCGGTTTTCGTCAAGATATGGCGTACGTGGGTCTTGACCGTGGCCATGGAGACGAACTCGCACTCGGAGATTTCGGTATTCGAATACCCCAGTGCCATTAGCTTGAGGACGTCTAGCTCGCGTGGCGTGAGATCTTCTGCCGGAGGGGCGGTAGCTGCTGCCGCAACGGGGGTGGCATGTGAATCGGGCTGTGACGCGGACTGCCCGCTGCGCAATTGCTGCAGCACCTGTGCGGTAATGCGCGGTGAAAGGACGGCCTCGCCAGAATGTACGGTGCGAATGGCGGCGAGGAGTTCCTCCGGTTCGACGTCTTTGAGCAGGAATCCAGAAGCCCCGGCGGAAATGGCGCCATGGACAAAGTTCTGGTCATCGAAGGTGGTAAGCATAATGACTTGGGTATCCGGGAATTCCGGCAGCAGCCTTTCGGTGGCGGCGATGCCATTGACGCGGGCCATCTGGACATCCATGAGCACGATATCGGCAGGCTGCGCGCGGGCGAGGTCGAGGACTTCATCGCCATCGGAGGCCTGCCAGGCAACCTCCAAATCCTCTTGGGAACCAAGGAGCATGGCGAACCCGGCGCGCACGAGGGGCTGATCATCTACCAAACCGATGCGGATGGGGCCGGCAGGCGCACCTGTTGGCTGCTCAGGGTTAGTCATTGGGTACCTCCACGGTGATAAAGAAGTGTCCGTCCTCAGTGCGGGTAGCAACGCTGCCGCCATAGGCCTTAACGCGCTCGCTCATTCCGATGAGCCCGTAACCGGGCTTGTGATTGTCCGGCGTGCGTGCGGCCGGGTTATCGGCGCTCAATACTAGGCCGTTTCCAGTAGAGCGGAAGCGCAGCACTCCCCTTTTATCGCGGGAATGCTTGAGCATATTGGTCAAAATTTCTTGCACCACGCGGTAGACGGTGAATTGGTAGAGCTCGTCGCTTTCGGTCGGCAGGTCCTCTAGCCCGTGCACGGTGATATCGAAGCCGCTGCGACGGGCTTCCGAGATGAGGCCGGCAATATCGCTCGCGCCAGGCGCCTTGGTATCGGCGCGGGAATCGCCATCTCGCAGCACAGAGAGCAATCCGCGCATTTGCTTGAGGGAATCGCGGGAGGTAGAGGCGATGGTCTCCAATGCTTCTGTGGCCGCTGCGGGATTTTTGGCAGCGGCGAACCGGGCGCCGTCGGCAAGTGCAATAACGCCCGCTAAGTTATGCGCCACGATGTCGTGCATCTCGCGGGCAATGCGGTTGCGCTCTACCGCACCAGCCATTTCCGCACGTTCAATCAGCAGCTGCTGGTCCTCGCGCTTTTTGCGGTCATTGGTGCCCAGCAAGAAGAAAAAGCCCATGACGGGCCACGCGATGATAACGACGGAGCCGAAAGCAGGCAGAGGGCCGATGCTGTTGGCATCTTCCAGACCAAAGTCGATGCCATCTATGAATCTCCGCCCATAAAGGTCCGCTGCAGTGGCCGCCAAGGTGCCTAAGGCAATCCACCCTATCCAGAACCGTTGTAAGCGCTTGGGTGAATGTGCGCCTATAAGAAATACGCAGTATGCCACTGGGAAGAAGTGAGCGTTACCCATGGCAGCCAGCGGGGTAAAGATACACACCGTTAGTATTACTGCGATGAAGCCAATGGCGTACTCCTTGAGCTTGGGGTGCAGCCATAATGCTAGTGGAATACCGACTGCATAAAGCACGAGGACCAACATTTGGAAAGGCGAGGATCCATCAATAACACCTTCTGCCACCCGCACCGAAGAAGTCCAGAAAAACAGCGGAATGAGAATTCTCCACGGTGGGCCTACCCACGCGCGAAGTGCATCGGGCCATAGCTTCTTCATGGCTTTCTAGGCTAGCGCAGGCTCTAAGCCTTAGTCCTCATCCCTGGGGCTGACTAGACTGGCGAGCATGCAGCACGAGTTCTTTGAGGTTGATGTTTTTGCCACGGGTGCCTTTAACGGCAATGCCTTGGCGGTGATCGCGGGCGCCGATGGCCTAAGTACCGAGCAAATGCAGGCAATCGCGAACTGGACCAACTTTTCTGAGACCACCTTCTTGCTCGAACCTCACGACTCCCGTGCGGATTACCGCGTTCGAATTTTCACTCCATACGAGGAGTTCGATTTTGCCGGCCACCCCACCTTGGGCAGCGCTGCCGCGTGGCGGGCGCTGGGCAATAGCCCGCAGACGGAGGGAACTATCGTCCAAGAATGCGGCGTGGGCTTGGTAACCGTCCGCCAAGAGGGCGAAGTCTTGTCCTTTGCTACCCCGCCGCTGCACCGCGAAGAACCGCTAAGCCCGGCGGAACTGAAGGAGGCCTGCGGTGGGCTCTGCCTAGATAGCGCGGATATTGTGGACCATGGCTGGGTGGACAATGGCCCGGGCTGGCGCCTGCTCCAATTACGCGATGCCGAGGCGGTGCGTGCGGTTAAGCCCCAGGGCGAGCGCCCCAAGGTCGGCGTTGTGGGCCTTAATCCCAACGCCGCAGAGGGCGAGCCGGCCTATGAGGTTCGGGCCTTTACCACGCAATTTGAAGACCCAGTCACCGGTTCTTTCAATGGCGGCGCCGCGCAGTTTATGCGCTCGCGTAACCTGGTGCCAACGCGTTATACCGCAACACAAGGCAGCCAGATTGGCCGGGCGGGCGAAGTATTTATCAACGATGACGGCACGGATATTTGGGTAGGCGGTCGCGCCCAGATTCGCGTGCGCGGAACACTGGAGGTTTAGATGCAGCTACACCACGATTTTGCCCAGAAGCTTCCCCACCTGGTTCGCCCCACCGAGGGTGAGGAGCAGCCGAACCCAGAGATGGTCATCCTAAACGAGGAACTGGCCAGGCAGTTGGGCTTTGACCCGGACTGGCTGCGCTCCTCCGAGGGCATGGATTTCCTTACCGGCCGCGCGGGCGGCCACGCCATGGCCTATTCCGGCTTCCAATTCGGTGCGTTTAACCCGCAGATGGGAGACGGCCGGGCCATGCTCTTGGGCGAGGTGGATAAGGACGGGCGGCTATGGGATCTCCATGCCAAGGGAACTGGACTTACTCCCTTTTCCCGCCTCGGGTCCGATGGCCGCGGAACGCTGTCTTCCATGCTGCGCGAATACCTAGTCTCTGAGGCTATGTATGCCTTGGGTGTTCCCACCACCCGGGCGCTGGCGGTTATCTCCACCGGACGGCCCATTCAGCGCGGGCACGTGCAACCCGCCAGCATTGTGGTACGCGTGGCAGCCAGCCATATCCGCGTCGGCACCTTTCACCTAGCCGCGCAGACGGATTACACCCGGCAGTTGGCCGACTATGCCATTGCGCGCCACTACCCTGGCGCGGACTACCAGGAATTTTTCACCCAGGTGATGGATGCGCAGATCCGCACCGTGTCCCGTTGGATGCGCTTGGGCTTTATCCACGGCGTGATGAATACGGATAACACCACCATCTCTGGCGAAACCATTGACTATGGCCCCTGCGCCTTCATGGAGGCCTATTCGCCCGCGACGGTCTTTTCCAGCATCGATAGGCAAGGCCGTTATGCCTTTGGCAATCAACCTTCCATCCTGGGCTGGAATCTAGCGCGCTTGGCGGAGTCCCTCCTGCCGCTTTTTGATATGGACATGAAAAAGGCCATGGACTTTGCCCAAGAATCCATCAACGGCTTTACCGACCGCTTTGAGGACCAGCACAGGGCAGATTTAGCAAAGGCTTTGGATACCTCTCGAGAAGTCGCTTCTTCTTATGCGGCTGCCATGCAGCTCAACGGCCCAGATATCACGCTGGCTCACCGCGCTCTTGCCGACGCCGCCGCGGGCCACCCCACCCACGCCCGCAAGCTCTTTGCCGAGGGAGACTTTTTGGACGACTACCTTGCGTCCTCTCCCGATCCTTCCCGTATTGACAGCGCCATGCCGCGGGTTATCCCGCGCAACCTCGCCGTGGAATCCGCGCTGGATGCTGCCGAACGCGGAGAGATGGGCCCCTTCCGAGAGCTCCTCCACGCGGTCACCCACCCGTGGGAGCCCAACCCAACGTTCGAATCGCCGGATCCTAACGGTCTCGAGGGCTACCTCACCTACTGCGGTACCTAATCCCTCCCCGCCTTCCCAAAGCGCACGAAGCCCCTGCACCGCAACGGCAGCGGTGCAGGGGCTTACGAGACAGAAGCTGGCTTTAGCGGTCCAGCTTCAGGGTCTTTTGGGTGTACTCCCACATCTCGTCGTACAGCTTTTGATCGCTGCGCAGCTTGATGCCATAAGACGGAACCATCTCGCGAATCTTGTCTGCCCAATCAATCATGTGCTCGCCGAAGCAACGCTCCAGCAGCTCCAGCATGACGGCCGGGGCAATGGATGCACCCGGGGAAGCGCCGAGCAGGCCGGCGATATTGCCCTCCTGGTTATTCACCAGGGTGGTGCCGAACTCGAGGGAACCGAACTGCGGAGCACCAGCAGGCTTAATCACCTGGACGCGCTGGCCAGCGATAACGGTCTCCCAGTCGCTTTCCTTTGCTTCCGGTACGTACTCGCGCAGGGCTTCCACGCGGTCCGAGAAGCTCTTGCGCACCTCATCGACCAGGTACTTGGTCAGGCCGAACTCCTGCACGGCAACACCAAGGTAAGAGGTGATGTTGTCTGGGCGGATGGACTTGAACAAGTCCAGGTAGGTGCCCTTCTTCAGGAACTTCGGGCTCCAACCACCGTAAGGTCCGAAGAGCAGGCCCTTCTCGCCGTCGATCACGCGGGTATCCAGGTGCGGCACGGACATTGGCGGGGCACCCACGGCAGCCTTGCCGTAGACCTTCGCCTGGTGCTGCTCAATAAGCTCAGGGTTCTTGGAGCGCAGCCACAGACCGGATACCGGGAAGCCTGCGTAACCGGCAACTTCCTTCACCTTTGCCTTGCGCAGCAGGTCCAGGGCGTAACCGCCGGCACCTACGAAGACGAACTTTGCCTTGACTACGGTGATGTCACCGGTGTGCTTGTTCTTGGAGTACACCTTCCACGCGGAG
The DNA here is from genome assembly GCF_022347235.1 of Corynebacterium tuberculostearicum. Lineage (GTDB taxonomy): Bacteria > Actinomycetota > Actinomycetes > Mycobacteriales > Mycobacteriaceae > Corynebacterium > Corynebacterium tuberculostearicum_F. The sequence continues at coordinate 143,018 of NZ_JAKRDX010000003.1, read as the reverse complement.
CCATCACGCTTGATGTCGATGACCTCATGTCCGTAGCGGATCTCGGTGCCGGAGGCCTTGGCCGCGGTCAGGAACTGCTTAGTCAGTGCACCAAAGTTGACGTCAGTACCAGCGTCGGTCCAAGAAATGGCCACCTTATTGGAGAAGTCACGGCCCTTCGCCATCAGCGGCAGCTTTTCAGCAAAATCGGAATCGTCTGCGGAGAACTGCATGCCCGGGAACATGTGCTTCTCGCTCAGCACATCATAGCGGCGCTTGAGGTAATCCACCTGGATTTCGCCCTGTGCGAAGGACACATGCGGAACCGGGTTAATGAATTCGCTCGGGTCGGTGAGAATACCGTTGTTGAGCTGGTGGGACCAGAACTGGCGAGACTTCTGGAACTTCTCGTTGATGCCCAGAGCCTTGGAGATATCAATGCGGCCATTCTTCTCCGGGGTGTAGTTCAGCTCGCACAGTGCGGAGTGGCCGGTACCGGCGTTATTCCACGGGGAGGAGGATTCCAATGCGGGGCCATCCAGGCGCTCAAAGACCATTTGGGTCCAGCTGGGCTCCAACTCGCGGAGCATAGCACCCAGGGTGGCGCTCATGATGCCAGCACCGATTAGTGCTACATCGACCTCGTCTACAACCTGTGCTGTCTTCTTAGCGGAGGACACTGTGTTATTACCTCTTCGAATTGAAAATAGATATCCATCGGCGCGGTCTACGCCTTGATTTTTAGCGCTTAGCGCCCCGCGCCACCATTGCTGCACTATGACAACCTGGCAGTGCGTCACGCATTAAGGCCTTACTCTACGCTTTTCTCATCCAATTTGGGATTTCTCCCCCAGACCAGTGGCGAAAATGTGGGAATTTCCGCCCCCACTATTTCCACCCCACCGGCAGCACCATAAATTCTTCATTGCACCTAGAATCGAAGCATGGTTACACACTCCCCGGTATGGGGCCCGGACAAACTTGGCCCTGACTATGAAGCTGCCACCATTGACTTGGGTACAGACCCCGATGGCGAGGGCGACGTGGTCACCACGCTGGTGCACTACGCGCCGGAGCACGCGGGTGGTACTGCACGTGAGTCAGCCGCCCCGTCTCGCCCGGCGCTGGTGTGGCTACACGGCATGACCGATTATTTCTTCCATACCCACGTAGCCGAGCACTTTGCCGCCGAAGGTTATGACTTTTATGCCATCGATCTCCGCAAGTGCGGCCGCTCGCGCCGCTCGGGCCAGTCGTGGCACTATGCTTCGGACCTGGCGCTGTACTTTACAGATCTCACCGCCGCACTTGATGCCATCCCCAATGAGGAGGTCATCTTCATCGCCCACTCCACCGGCGGCTTGATCACCCCGCTGTGGATGGATCATCTGCGCCGAACTGACCAAGAACGCCACCAGCGCTTGGCGGGCCTCATCCTTAATAGTCCATGGCTCGACATGATGGGCGTGCCCGGCCAGGTCCTCACTCCCCTCAAGCCGCTGCTCTACACATTGGGCCGCATCGCCCCCATGACTCCCCTGCCCGGTGGCAATCTCACTGCTTACGGCGAGTCCGTGCATAAGGATTTCTACGGCGAATGGGATTTTGATCTTCGCTTTAAGCCATTGGCCGGCCATAAGAAATATGTCGGCTGGATAGCCGCGGTATTCCATAGCTTTGACGCTATCCACAGCGGCCGCATTGATGCCGGCGTCCCCATCTTGACGCTGCAGTCCACTCGCACTCAATTGGGCCAGCCCTACTCCGACAGCGTGAACCACGCAGATGTCATCATCGACGTTGCACAAACGCGGCGCTGGGCAAAGGAACTTAGTGCCCACTACACCTTGCATCCCATCAAGGGGGCTAGGCACGATGTGTTCCTATCGCTTCCGGACCCGCTGCAAGAAGCTTTTGACGCCTGTGACAAGTGGCTGCCCACCGTCCTCGAAGCCCCACAATCCACTCAGTAATTTAGTCCCTATATATAAGGAATAAACGTGACTACTTCACACCAGTCCCACACGCCCGCTGCCGAGGAACATTTCGACCTCATCATCATCGGCACTGGCTCCGGAAACTCCATCCCTAGCCCGGATTTTGATGACCAGAAAATCGCCATCATTGAAAAGGGCACCTTTGGCGGCACCTGCCTCAACGTAGGCTGCATTCCCACCAAGATGTATGTCTACGCCGCCGATATTGCCCTAGCGGCGCGCGAGGCCGGCCGGCTCGGCCTTGATGCTCAGGTCACTAGCGTGGATTGGGATTCCATCGTGGACCGGGTCTTTACCAACCGCATCGACCAGATTGCCCAGGGCGGCGAACAGTACCGTCGCGGCGAAGAAACCCCGAACATTACCGTGTTTGATGAGCACGCCCGTTTCGTCGGCCCGAAGACCATTCAGACCGGCGAGCATGTCATCAGCGGCGACCAGATCGTCATTGCCGCCGGCTCCCGTCCGGTCATTCCGGAGGTCTATGCCAACTCGGGCGTGAAGTACTACACCAATGAAGACATCATGCGCATGGACCACCAGCCAGAAAGCCTCATTGTGGTAGGCGGTGGCTATATCGCCATGGAGTTTGCCCATGTCTTTGACGGCCTCGGCACCAAGGTGACCGTGGTCAATCGCTCCGAGACCTTGCTACGCCACCTGGATGATGACCTATCTAGCCGCTTCAACCAGATTGCTCGCGATCGCTTCGACGTGCGCATAGCCAATGGCACCAAGCTCGAGGAAACTGACACGGGCGTGCGGTTGGAGCTCGACAATGGTGAGTCCGTGGAAGCAGAAGCGATTCTGGTTGCTACTGGGCGCACCCCAAACGGCGATCAGATGGATCTGGACAAGGCGGGCATTGAACTGCTTGCCGACGCCCGCGTGAGCACCGACGAGTTCGGCCGCACCACCGCCGAGGGTGTTTGGGCGCTTGGCGATGTCTCTTCTCCATATATGCTCAAGCACGTAGCCAATGCGGAGACCCGCGCCGTGCAGCACAACCTGCTCCACCCCGAAGATCTCCGCCCACTGCCCCACGACAATGTCCCTGCCGCGATCTTTACCCACCCACAAATCGCCACAGTGGGCCTAACTGAGAAGCAGGCACGCCAGAAGGGCTTCGACGTCACCGTCAAGGTACAGAACTTTGGCGACGTTGCCTACGGCTGGGCTATGGAAGATCACACCGGCATCTGCAAGCTGGTAGCAGACCGCGCCACTGGGCAGCTTCTCGGCGCGCACCTGATGGGTCCACAGGCATCTACCTTGATCCAGCAATTGATTACCGCGATGGCCTACAAGTTGGACATGCGGGAGTTCACTCGCAACCAATATTGGATCCACCCTGCGCTGCCAGAAGTAGTGGAAAATGCCCTTTTGGGACTGGAGTGGAATAAGTGAACTGTTACGTGATCCTTCTCACACTCCTCCAGTCTCTTCCCAGGGTTTAGGACGTTTTCCCACTTCACGCCAAGGAAGCCCCATTCACAATTTCAGGAAATTCACCACCATAAAGGGGCCCAAATTAATTTAATCGCTGAAATTCCGGTCTTTGACGTGCAAAAGGACGGGAGTTTTACTAAATTCACTTGGGACACCGGCTCGAGCCGATACGAACACGGCTACCGCGTGTTTATGAATACCTCCTGTGTATTCAATAACACTTTGGTTTCCCAGTGCGGAAGCCTTGCAAGTACGACTTTTAAGGAATTTTGATATGCGTATCCGCAATGCAGCAATCGCTGGCGCAACCGCTCTCGCCGTTGCCTTCGGCGGCACCACCGTCGCTTCCGCTGCCGACACCGTCAACCAGAACGGCAACAACGTCACCGTAGAGCAGGCTAACCCTTCCAAGACTGGTAAAGGCCAGGCCGAAGACCAGACTCCAGAGGACTACACCCCTTCCCTGTCCTCCAAGCTTGGCCACAAGCTCGAGGGCGACAAGGCAGCTAACGGCGTTGCCATCTTTGGTTCTTCCAAGGACTTCTCCGGCCAGCCAGCATGGGCAAAGGTCTTCTACGGTGCAACCGTTGTAGCAGGCGTTGGTGCCCTGCTCGGCGGCATCATCGGCCCTGTTTACAACTTCTTCGTACACGGCCCGTCCTTCTAAGCAACAGCCACACGGCTCAATCAAAACTTCCGAAAGGTAATTTTCACAATGCGTAACTTCCGCACCGCAGCCGTTGCTGCTGCTACCGCTGTCACCGTAGCTTTCGGCGGCGTTGCCGTCGCTTCTGCAGAGTCCTCCACCGCCAACGAGAGCACCGGTTCCTCCCTGTCCTCCAGCTCCTTCACCCAGAAGGGCAAGGAGTGGGGCGCATGGACTCCGGGCGAGGACGGCAAGCCGGTAGTAACTGCAGACAACCAGGTCACCGGCGAGGACATGTTCGGCAAGGAAACCTCCGAAACCATCCCGGAGTGGGCTTCCAACTGGAAGAAGGGTGCTACCGCACTGGGCATCACCTCCGTTATCGGCGCAATCATCGGCGCTTACAACTACGCTGTTTACAACGGCATCATCCCGCAGCACATCCTGGACCCAATCTTCCGCCGCTAATTGTTAGCCGCAGATTGGCTCTAGATAGCTAGGGCTTGCACGGGCCTCGTTCTTGTAACGAGGCCCTTTTTGCTATATATAGTCGCTCCGATACGGCCGACTGCTCCGTGGGAAGTCGGCAAGAATACAAAGGCCGCCTCCACTCCCCTTCTCTGGAAATGGAGGCGGCCTTCAGTTTGTTCTGAGACTAAGTACTAGTCCTCATCTGGAATGGTAAGGATTTCATTGCCGTCTTCGGTGATGACGAGGGTGTGCTCAAACTGGGCAGTGAACTTGCCGTCGGTGTTTTGGACGGTCCAGTCATCATCCCAGATCTCGTAATCCAAGGAGCCGAGGTTAATCATCGGCTCAACGGTTAGGGTCATGCCAGGCTCAAGGATGTCGCGGTACACGGTCGAGTCATGGTGTAGGACCACAAGACCGTTGTGGAAGGTTGGTCCGACGCCGTGGCCGGTGAAATCGCGCACGACGTTGTAGCCGAAGCGCTTGGCATAAGACTCAATAACGCGGCCAATGACGTTAATCTCACGGCCGGGCTTTGCGGCCTTGATGCCGCGCATGGTGGCCTCCTTGGTGCGCTCTACCAGCAGGCGGTGTTCCTCGGAGACATTACCGGCGAGGAAGGTGGCGTTATTGTCGCCGTGGACGCCGTTCTTATAAGCGGTGATATCGATATTGACGATGTCGCCATCCTCAATCACGGTGGTATCCGGGATGCCGTGGCAGACAATCTCGTTGAGGGACACGCAGCTGGACTTGGGGAAGCCGCGGTAGCCCAGCGTGGACGGGTAAGCGCCGTGGTCGCACATGTACTCGTGCGCCACGCGGTCCACGTAATCAGTGGTTACGCCCGGCTGCACGGCCTTTCCGGCCTCCTTGAGGGCGTTGGCTGCGATCTTGCAGGCCTCACGCATCTTCTCAATGACCTCTGGGGACTGGACGTAGGGCTCGCCTACGGCCTCCTGCACCTCGTCTTTCCACACGTACTCGGGGCGCTCGATGCTCTCCGGCACGGTGAGGATCGGAGTGGGCTTGCCTGGCTTTAGCTTTCCTCGATTACTCATGGTTTCCCATGGTAGTCCTCTGCGCCCATAATGCAGCAGCCGGGGTCACGAGGGCAGGCGGGGTTTCTACCCTTCGGCCGGCGGAGCCGCACCCTCGTGCGGTCCGGACCGGTAGTCATCGACCTTCTGCAAGAAGTTGCTAGTGATATTGACCGAGACATCGGAGCCGCCGCCCAAAACCACGAGGGTGGCAAAGGCGATATCGTCTTCTTCCCGGTAACCGGTAAACCAGGCGTGCGAGCCCTCGTTAATCTCGGCCTCACCGGTCTTGCCGTAAATCGTGCCGCCCGCCGCCATGCTGCGTGCGGTACCGCTAGTAACCACTTGGCGCATCATGGCGCGGACGTTATCTAGCACAGGCTTCGAAATCTGCTGCGGCTTATCGGAGGCTTTGGTTTCGTGGCCTTCGATAAGCGTGGGCGTAGGCGTCTTGCCATTGGCAACCGTTGCGGAGACAAGCGCCATGCCGAAAGGGCTAGCCAAGTCGTAACCCTGTCCATAGCCAGCTTCAGTGCGCTCGAGTGGTTCTTTGCCCTCCGGAATGGAACCGGTAATGGTAGTAAGGCCTGGGATTTCGTATTCCACGCCGAAGCCAAACTTTTTGCCCATATCCTTCAACTCACCAGGCTTAAGCTTGGTGGAGATATCCGCGAAGGTAGTGTTGCACGATTGTGCAAAGGCTTGGCTGAGCGGAACGCTACCTAGGGCGAAGGCATTGTAGTTGGTCACCACGCGGCCAAAGATATCCATGGTGCCAGGGCACGGAACGATGGTATCGGTATTAAGCCCTTGCTTTTCTACGCCGGCCGCCGCGGTGAGAATCTTGAACACCGAGCCCGGAGGGTACTGACCTTGGAGGGCTACGTCGCCCTCTTCATCGGCCTTCTCGGTTTGGGCGACGGCCAAGATATCGCCATTGGAGGGCCGAATGGCTACGAGCATGGCCTGGGAATCGGCACGCTCATTGACCGCCTCCTGCGCGGCCCGCTGCACGTCGTAGTCCAGACCTACCTTGATCGACGGCGCCGCATCAGGGTCGTGCTTTTCCACATCAGAGAGCGCCGCACCATTTTCATTGACCACAGAAATGGACCAGCCGGTTTGGCCATCGACTTCATCTTGGACCGCGGAACGCACGCGCGACATCAGATCGGGTGCCAGGCCACGGTCGCGGGTGACCAGAGCCGGTTCTTCATTGAGGCGCACGCCGTCCATGCCTTCCACCTTGGGGCGCACGGCCTTGGCTTGATCCTCCGTAAACATGGTGACGGAAAAGGAGCCGTCTGCCTCCTCCAATTTCTTGGCCAGATCCTTGGCATCCATCTCCGCAATGGAGTCATCCTGGCGGTGGGCGGCAGCCAGTGCGCCGCTGATCTTGGAAGCGGTGGGCCGCACATCATCCAGCGAGCTGGTATCTACCACCAGCCGGTAATTCAACCCCGGGCTCATCAATTCCACCCCGTTGGAAGAAACCACGCTGGCGCGCTCTGCTTCCAGTGCGCGCAGTTCCAGGTGCTGATTTGCTCCCAGGTCGGGGTGGATAAGGCTCGGCTTCCACCGCACCGTCCACTCATCCTCAGTCTTAGTCAGCGTCATCTGCGTGTCATAGCTCAAGGTGCGGTCCTTGGGCAGGTCCCAGGTGACCTTGTAGTTCGCCGTGGCGAGGTTCTCATCCTGGTCCACGCCTTCAAGCTCCATGTCGAGCCCCTCGGCTTGCAGGCCGGAGTAGGTGGCATCGAGAGCGGAGGTGGCGTCCGAGGGGGCGTCGGTAAGCGCGGCTAAACCGTCATTATTCCGGGACTCCATCCCCCGGAGGAATTCCTCCGCCACCGGTTCCGCTGAAACCGGCTTCGGCGTACAGGCAACCACGCTGGTGGAGGCGAGCGTGATAGTTGCAACCAGCGCGACCAACTTCTTCATGTCTTGGCACTCTAGCAGCGCAAGCGCCAAAAAAGACTGCCCCACACCGAAGTGCGGGGAAGTCTGCTCAAAGTGGGTGAATTACTGGGTTACGCGAACCTCAGCCTTGGCGCCTTCCACGGCTTCCATACCCTGCTCATCGGCAATGCGCATGGCCTCTTCAATGAGGGTTTCCACGATCTTGTCTTCCGGCACGGTGCGAACGACCTCGCCCTTAACAAAGATCTGCCCCTTGCCATTGCCGGAAGCAACGCCGAGGTCGGCATCGCGGGCCTCGCCTGGGCCGTTGACAACGCAACCCATCACGGCAACGCGCAGCGGGAACTCCATGCCGTCCAAGCCGGCGGTAACTTCCTCCGCCAGCTTATAAACGTCCACCTGGGCGCGGCCGCAGGACGGGCAGGAGACGATCTCCAGCTTGCGCGGGCGCAGGTTGAGCGACTGCAGAATCTGGTCGCCCACCTTGATTTCCTCTACCGGCGGAGCGGACAGGGACACGCGAATGGTATCGCCAATGCCCTCTGCCAGCAGTGCACCGAAGGCAACCGAAGACTTGATGGTGCCCATGAACTTCGGACCAGCTTCGGTCACGCCGAGGTGCAGCGGGTAATCAGTCTTTTCCGCCAGCTGGCGGTAGGCCTCCACCATCAAAACCGGATCGGAGTGCTTAACGGAAATAGCGATATCGCCATAACCGTGCTCCTCAAAGAGGCCAGCCTCCCAAATCGCGGACTCTACTAGCGCCTCCGGGGTGGCCTTGCCGTATTTTTCCAGCAGGCGCTTGTCCAAGGATCCACCATTCACGCCGATACGGATGGGAATGCCGGCATCGCCTGCAGCCTTAGCAACTTCCTTCACGCGGCCATCAAACTCGCGGATATTGCCCGGGTTCACGCGGACGGCGGCACAGCCGGCATCGATGGCCTGGAAGATGTACTTCGGCTGGAAGTGGATATCCGCAATCACCGGGATCGGAGACTTCTTGGCAATGGCCGGAAGTGCCTCCGCGTCGATGGGCTTAGGGCAAGCCACGCGCACGATATCGCAGCCGGAAGCGGTCAGCTGCGCGATCTGCTGCAGCGTGCCGTTAATGTCGTGCGTCTTGGTATTGGTCATCGACTGCACCGAGATGGGCGAGTCAGAGCCGACGCCGACCGGGCCCACCTGCAGCTGACGAGTCTTGCGCCGCGGGTGCAGGACTGGTGGTGGGCCGTCTGGGATTCCTAGACCGATGGGGGTCGACATGAATTCTCCTTGTTGAAGCACAGTAAATACATACGGTGGGTGATTAACGCCCCCACTCTAGCACTGCTTGCTTTATGCCTGAAGTGCACGCAGCGGGAGCTGCGGCGGCTAACCAAATAGCCGTATGGGGTTGACCACATCGGCAACGATGACGATGACACCAACGCCCATTAGCAGCGCGGCTACCACGTAGGTCACCGGCATCAACTTGGTGTAATCGGCCGGCCCCAGAGCTGGCTTGCCCGCCAGTGTGCGGATGCCATCGCGCAGCTTTTCATAAATGATGACGGCGATATGTCCGCCGTCGAAAGGCGGCAGCGGAATCAGGTTAAAGAGCGCGAGGAAGAAGTTCAGCGTGGCCAGCATCATAAAGAACATCGACCACAGGGAGCGCTCTGCCAATTCGCCGCCCACGCGGGAAGCGCCGACGACGGACATTGGGCCATCGGCCTCGCGTTCGTGGCCGAAGATGGAGGCCACCACACCCGGAATTTTGCCCGGGAATTGCTTCAGCCCGTCGATCGTTGCGCTCAGTGAGTAGGTGCTAAAGCGCCAGGTTGCCGGTAGGGCGTCGACGGCGCCGTGCTTTTCGACGACATCGATTAGCTGATTGCTCAGCCCGATTGAGCCAGCATCCACTAGCTCGCCGTCGTGGTTCAATCGCTTGACCGTATCGAGGTGGACTGTGAAGTCCCTTTCTTCCCCACCGCGCTCAACCGTCAGCGTGATGGTCTCGCCGGGGCGCTGCATTACCTCATCGCGCAGCTGGGTAAAAGAATCCAGCTTCTTGCCATCGAGGGCCACAATAATATCGCCCTCCTGCACGCCGGCCTTTCCAGCGGGGCCTTCACCTGTACACTTTTCCAGTTCTTGGTTCGGCTTTTGATTGGCCGAGCAGGTCACCTCGCCCACGCGCGGGCGCACGTCAGCATCCGGGTTGGGCAGGCCGGCCGTCATCGCCACAAAGTAAAGGATGACAAAGCCCAAGATCAGGTTGACGCCGATGCCGCCGGCCATCACGATTATGCGCTGCCACCACGGCTTTTTATACATGGCATGGGGCTCTTCTTCCTCGGTGAGGAATTCATCCTGGGCCGTCATGCCAGCGATATCGCAAAACCCGCCTACCGGGAAGGCCGCAAGCCCATATTCCGTGTGGCCCTTCCGGAAGGAAAATAGGCGCGGCCCAAAGCCAATAAAATAACGCCGCACGCGCATGCCAAAGGCGCGCGCGGTGAGCATATGGCCTGCTTCGTGCAGCGCTACGGTAAGCCCGATGCCGAGGGCGAAAAACACAATGCCCAGCAAGTTTGCCATGGTGTGAAAGCTTTCTAGTCAGCCAGCGAGTCAATCAGCGCATTCGCGCGCCTGCGCGCCTCGCCTTCTACCGCGAGGATTTCATCGAGGCTAGAGACTACACCAGCAAACTCGGATGCGGAATCAAGGATCGTGCCCACGACGTCCACGATCTCCGGGAAATGGATGCGCCCGGACAAAAACGCGGCCGCTGCCTCCTCATTGGCGGCATTATAAATGACCCCTGTTCCCTCGGCCGCGGCTCGGCGGGCGAGGTTGACGGCGGGAAAGGCGGCATCGTCAAGCGGCTCAAAACGCCAGTCATGCGCCTGCGCAAAATCCAAGGCCGGCTGGGCACCTGGAACGCGGTGCGGCCAATTCAGCGCTAGCGAAATGGGTAGCTTCATCGACGGCGGCGAGACCTGGGCAATAGTGCAGCCGTCCTTGAAGGTGGCCATGGAGTGAATAATGGACTGCGGGTGCACAGTGACGTCGATGCGCTCAGGTGCGATGTCAAAGAGCAGGGTGGCCTCAATCAGCTCTAGGCCCTTGTTGATGAGGGTGGCAGAGTTGAGGGTATTCATCTGCCCCATGGACCAGGTAGGGTGCTGCGCTGCCTGCTCAGGGGTCACGTCCCACATCTCTTCGCGCGACCAACCGCGGAAGGGGCCACCAGAGGCGGTAAGTACGAGCTTATCCAGCTCCCCTTCCTCGCCGGCACGCAGGCACTGCGCCATGGCGGAATGTTCCGAGTCCACAGGGATAATCTGGCCAGGGCGCGCCTTTTGCGTAACCAGCGTGCCGCCCGCGACGAGGGATTCCTTATTGGCCAAGGCTAGGTACTCGCCCATCTCCAAGGTGGCCAAGGTGGCCTTGAGCCCCAAAGAACCCACCAAGGCATTGAGTACCGTATCGGCCGGGGTCGAGCGCACTAGGTGCTCTGCAGCGTCGGCGCCACTCAAAACCGAACCGCCTAAAGCGGCCGACACCTCGGCCGCGGCACCCTCGTTGGCCACGGCAACGTGGTCAAACGAAAGGTTGAGGCTACGGGCTTGTTCGATGATGAGCTGCGGGTTGGAGCCGCCCGCGGCGATTCCCACGACGTCGAATTTATCGGGATTATCCGCAATGACTTCCAGAGCCTGCGTGCCGATTGAACCGGTGGAACCAAGAATGAGTATTCGCTGAGTAGTCACGCCTCCACCCTAGCGCCCACCACCATCGCGCGGACGCAGCAGGTACGCAGCACTGCGACGGGGGTGTTTAATCGCCATCTCAGGTGCGATGTTTTAGAATGTGTAGCAGACAAATGGCATTGGTGTGCCCGCACGCCCATCGCGCAGACGGACACACGCAGAAGCGAAGGAGAGCAAGTGTCTTCCCACAAGCCGGTACCGCAGGTATTTGACGGTGTTTCTACTGAGGACGTTCCATCCGCAGGATTCGGTTGGTCCCGCATCAGCCGCTCTGGCGTACAGATCGCCGGTTGGATCTCCGTCCTGTTCCTGCTTGCCTACAACTTTGGTAACCACAAGGGCCACGTTGAGACCATCTGGCTCATTGCCTTGGCTATCTTGCTCGCCGTTGGCCTGCTCATCCACGCTTTCCAGCCTAAGCTGCACCAGGTCCGCACCGTGACCGCCAACAACCAGCCAGTAGGCCACCAGGAGCCGGACTGGGTCTACGACCAGAAAACCAACACCGGCGTATACGCCGAGCTGACCGATTCCCAGCTGCGCGCGCTCAACATTGAGCCTTCCCGCGTTTCTCACCTGCGCGTTGAGCCAGGCACCAACAACGCCACCCCGGTTTCCTCCGGCAAGTACACGCTCTAAGCTTTTAGTACGCTTTAGCTACCGCCGCCCTTCCCCGCGAAGGTCGGCGGTTTCTTTATGCCTCCGCTTGGCGACGCCCCTCCTCCTCACCAACACATCCTGTCGTTTAGGCCCCACTCCCAGCCCCCACGGCCTCAACCGCGACCCCGAGAGGGCCGCAATGCGGCCACTGTCGCGGGGGCCGGAGGATTAAGACACCCAGTGCCCCACCTTGGCGTAAATCTCAGGCAGGGAGTTGTCCACGCGTTTTCCGCTTACCCGGAGGGCAACGATATAACACGCAACTGGAACCGCGATGACGAGGATAAACCCCAGCGCAACCAGTACCATATTCGAGCCGTAGCCGATGGCCATTGGAATGACGCCAGGGATAATCGGCGTCCAGCCAATAAACAAATTCAAAATGGCGCTTAAGAAGGCACCGGCCGAGTAGCCGGATTTATCTGCCCACATACTGCCACCGGGCCGCGCGGTGGCAAAGGGATTAAAGGTGGATAGCAGCAATGACAATCCCGCAGAAGAAATGAAAATTCCCAGTGCGACCACCATCAAGCACCCGGTGAGCGCTTTGTCGGCGCTCACCGCGAAAAGCACCGCCGCCGAGAGGACGAAAGTTATGGCTGTGGGCGCCAAGTGCGCCCAGTGCCGCGCGTAGAGAAACGTGCGCGGACGAACTGGTGCGGCCATCTTTACCCACAGGCTTGGACCGTCATAGCCAAAATCATTTGTGGCTACAATTCCGCCGAAGAGTCCCAGAAATAGCACTCCTATAGAAGGCATGACGGAATCAGTAGTAAAGCCCTGAATGATAAAGACGATTGCCAAAATCGGCTGCATGATGATGGTTCCGATAAGGCGGGAGTCACGGAAGATGTAGCGCAGCGAGCGGGTAAATTCCATCGCAGCTGGTCCGCGATAGGAAAAGGAGCCCAAGGAAAAGCGGTTAATTCCTTTCGCCTTTTCGCGGCGTTGGTGCGCCGGAGACAAGAGTGTGCGGCGCTCGAATTGCAAGCGCAGCAACCGGTGCCACGCCCACACGGCTGCACCCAGCGACGCCGCGGCGATGAGAAACTGCAAGAAGGCTACTACTGGTTCGCCTTGGGCGAGCGCGAGCGCCCAGCCCACCGGTGCGCCAACGGGCGTCCACGCCAGACCCTCGCCCACAGATCCCAATGGGAAGTCAGAGCCAGCAAGGGATGCAAGCCGATTAGAACCAAAGATGAGCAAGAACACCGCCAGCGCACCCAAAACTTTGAGGGTGGTCGAGCTTAGCTCCGCGACAGTAACCCCGACATAGACCGCGAGGTCCACTAAAACCAGCGTCAGTACTAGGGCAAAGAGCATGCTCAGGCAGAAGGGCACGATGAACAATGCCTTGCCATTGGCCGCCAAAATCACGCTTCCCGCCACCGCATAGGCAATGGAGAGCAAGACAGATACTGGAGCGCGCAGATTGAGTACTGAGGCAATAGCTAGTGCCGGTGTGATGTCTTTTAACCGCACCGGCAACGCGGAAAGCTCACGGGCAGAAAGCTGATTCTCTCCGCTGGGCATGATGAGGGTGATAACAATAAAGGCCAGCGTGCCTACAGCAGGGGCCACGGTAAGGGCTTGCATGTTCCCAGTTCCGATGGAGATATCTGCCGCAGCAAGAGCGCCCAGCGACGCAAGGCCGATGAGACCGTAGAGCAAGAGGCAGATGGGAATCATGACCGCCGCGGCATTCGCCTTGAGATTGCGCGCCCACAGTGTGCGGTGCAGCTTGAGGAGCGTCGAAGTCATTGCGTCTACGCCTCCCCTTCCCCACGCTGCGGCTCGCCGCCTTCACGACGCAGCCAGTCGAAAGAGCCCGCATCAAAATCACTCCCACCGGCAAAGTGGATGAAGGCATCCGTCAGGCTGCCGCCTTGGCGCACCTCCTCCACATGGCCAGCAGATAGCACCTGTCCTCCCGCGATAATGGCTACATGATCACACAAGCCCTCCACCAATTGCATGACGTGTGAAGACAGGATTACGGTGCCACCGCGGGCGGCATAGGCGCGCAAGAGCTCCTGAATAAGCTGGCCGGAGACTGGGTCCACCGCTTCCAAAGGTTCGTCGAGGATCACTACCTCTGGGTTATGCAGGAGCGCACCTGCCAAAAGGATCTTCTTAGTCATGCCAGCGGAATAGTCCGCGATGGGTTTATCGGCGGCGTCGGCAAGCTGCAAGGCGTCCAGCAGCTGTGCGCTGCGACGCTCCACCTCGGCCTGGTTCATGCTGCGCAAAGCGCCGAGATAAAACAGGTACTCCGGGCCAGACAAGCGGTCAAAGACGGGAGCACCATCAATGAGCAGGCCCATCGCCGCCTTGGCCGCAATCGGTTCCTGCCACGTATTGTGCCCAGCGATGAACGCTTCACCGCTATCTGGGCGCAGCAGGCCACACGCCATGGTCAACATGGTGGTCTTGCCAGCACCGTTAGGGCCGACGATGCCATAAATAGAGCCCCGCGGGATGTCGAGGCTCAAATTCGACACCGCGGGGCGTCCAGCGAAAGATTTATTCAGACCGCGCACGGCAAAGGCCTGCGCGGTGGGGTCATCTGCAAGCGGCGGATAATTCGGAATAATCATATCCGCCAATGTTATCAGTTAGGCAGACTTATCTTCCCGTTCATCCGCTGCGAGCTGACCACACGCTGCCGCAATCTCATCGCCCTTGGTATCGCGCACCGTGCAAGGAACGCCTTGGGCCTGTACGCGGCGCACGAACTCGTCTTGGCGGTCCTGCGGGGCTGCATCCCACTCCGAGCCCGGCGTGGGGTTCAGCGGAATGACATTGACGTGAACCTTGGAGCCCAGCTTCTGATGCAGCTTGCGGCCCAGCATATCCGCGCGGAAATCCTGGTCATTTTTATCACGAATCAGGGCATACTCAATGGACACGCGGCGAGCAGACTTATCCGCGTAATAACGCGCAGCATCGAGCACCTCATCGACGGACCAGCGGTTATTGACCGGCACGAGGCCATCGCGCAGCTCGTCATCCGGAGTGTGCAAGGAAACGGCGAGCGTGCAGGCCAAATCCTCGTCCGCCAGCTTACGGATTGCCGGAGCCAAGCCCACCGTAGACACGGTCACGTTGCGCTGGGAAAGACCAAAGCCGGCACCATCCTGGCCGGTAATCTGACGCACGGCCTGCACCACGCGCTTGTAGTTGGCCAGTGGCTCACCCATGCCCATGAAGACCACGTTGGACAGGCGACCGCCT
Organism: Corynebacterium tuberculostearicum; assembly: GCF_022347235.1. Classification (GTDB taxonomy): domain Bacteria; phylum Actinomycetota; class Actinomycetes; order Mycobacteriales; family Mycobacteriaceae; genus Corynebacterium; species Corynebacterium tuberculostearicum_F. Next base: position 127,864 of record NZ_JAKRDX010000003.1, on the reverse strand, counting down.
TCTGCCGCCATTGCGGCTGCAGCGTGGCGGAATTGCTCAACGATCTCGCCTGTAGACAGGTTGCGGTCTAGACCACCCTGGCCGGTAGCACAGAACGGGCAGGCCATACCGCAGCCGGCCTGGGAAGAAATACACAACGTAGCGCGTCCTGGGTAGCGCATCAGAACCGACTCCAGCAGCGTGCCATCATGCAAACGCCACAGGGACTTGGTGGTCTCGCCGTCATCCGTGGAAGTAGTCCGGATAGGCTGCATGAGCTCAGGGAAGAAGGCTTCCTTTACCGCTTCGCGCTTGCCGGCGGGGATATCGGTCATATCCTCCACATTGTCGGTATAGTGCTCGTAATAGTGCTTAGCCAGCTGCTTTGCACGGAATTTAGGCAGGCCAATTTCTGCGAGCCTATCAATGCGCTCGCTTTCGGTCAGGTCCGCGAAGTGCTTAGGGGGAAGTCCGCGGCGCGGGGCGGAGAAGTTAAGTTTCACTGGTTGAGCCATAGTGTTGCCCATCTTTCCACGGTCTGCGTGGGTTTTTCCAATTGAAAGCCGTGCCAAGTGGCATAATTGACAGGTTTAAAGAAATAATGGATGCATGACAAATCCGAATTACCCCGCAGATGACTTTTCTTCTTCCGACGCAGACCTCTCCTCGACGGAGATGAACACTTCTGCACCGGAGACCGGTTCTGACCTAGAGCCGACGGTCTCTGACTCTACTTCTCACTCCACCCAGCCTTCTGGCAAGGCCAAGGGATCTTTCGCAGCCAGCACGTGGATCGCGCTCATCGTAGGTTTCCTGCTGCTGATTGTTCTCATTGTTTTCATCATGCAAAACCAGCACGAGGTTCCCATGAACTTCCTGGGCTGGTCCGGTGAGTTCCCTGCCGGAATTGCTTTCCTCATCTTCGCCATTGGCGGAGCACTCATCATGGCGCTGGTGGGTGGCTGGCGCATGTTCGAGTTGCGCCGCCAGCTGCGCAAGCAAGCTCAGCAGGTATAAATCTCAAAAAGCCGCCGCTCCCCTTTTCCCGCCTTCTTAGGAAGGACTATTGGGGAGAGGCGGCTTTTGCGTACCCGCTGCTTCTATGGCGTAAACGTTGCCAGGAAGCTAATGGCCACCCAGGTAACCATGGCGGAAGGCAGCATGCCATCCAGGCGGTCCATCAGTCCACCATGGCCTGGCAGCAGGTCCGACATATCCTTGATTCCCAGCTCACGCTTAAACTGTGATTCCACCAAGTCGCCCAAGGTGGCGCAAATGACGAGGCCAAGGCCCATCAGGCCGCCCACCCAGGCATCGTGATGGAGCAGGAACTTCACGGTAAGCGCGCCGGTGACCACGCCGAAGACGATGGACCCGGCAAAGCCCTCCCACGATTTCTTGGGGCTTACTGCGGGGGCCATGGGATGCGAGCCAAACATCACGCCAGCGATATAGCCACCAGTATCGGATGCCACCACGCACAACATGAAAACGACGATGGAAGCGGCACCACTGGCAAACGGGGTCGACACCAGCGATAGCATTGCTGCGAAGGTAGCAAATAGCGGAATCCACGTCAGCACAAAAATGCCGACGGACATATCGCGCAGGTAGTTAATTGGTGGGCGATGGCGACCGTTATGGAAGAGGCGACCAAACATAAGCGCCAGCACAGCGGTGACATAGACCGCAACAAGGCCGGGCGCGCCCAGTGGCCACGAGACCCACACCATGGCCTGGCCCAAAATAATGAGCAGCGTGCGCGGAATATAATAGGAATGCTCTCGCAGGCGGCTGAGTACCTCCCACATGGCAACGCCAACTGCAAGGGCCACGACCGCGTACCACGCGAGTGGGCCGGCCCATACGGCGAGCACGACAAGTGCGCCAAGGCCTACGCCAACGCCGATAGCGGCCGGCAAATCGCGGCCTGCACCATTCTTCGGCTGTGGCAATCGGCGGTTTATGGCATCACTCACCGTGACCGGCTCCTTTCGCTGCATCTTTTCGCGCCCCTCGCTAACTTTCGCTGCTCGACCTCCCCTACTCCAAACTTCGGATCTGTAGGCCGCGGAACAGAAAAAGCGCCGCCGGCCGGGGACGGGCACGGCGGCAATGATGGGAGGTCTTAGACCTCCATCAGCTCGTTTTCCTTATTTTCTACCAGCTTGTCCACCTGCTCGATGTAGCCGGAAGTAATCTTTTCCATTTCCTTTTCCGCAGCGATGACCTCATCCTCGCCGGCGTCGCCGTCCTTCTGCAGCTTCTTCAACTGCTCCATGGCCTTGCGGCGAATATTACGGATAGCAATCTTGCCGTCCTCGCCCTTGCTCTTGGCCAGCTTCACCATTTCCTTACGACGCTCCTCCGTCAGCTGCGGAACGGTCACGCGCAGAACCTGACCATCGTTGGTGGGATTCACGCCCAAATCCGAGTTGCGGATGGAGTTTTCAATCTCATGAATCATGGACTGCTCATAAGGCTTGATGAGCAGCATGCGCGGCTCCGGTACGGAAATGGTAGCCATCTGGGTAATCGGGGTAGGTACACCGTAGTATTCGGCTACCAAGCCGTTGAACATGGTGGGGTTCGCGCGGCCGGTACGAATGGTCACCAGCTGCTCGCGGGTGTGCTCGACGGAAGCGGTCATGTGCTCTTCTGCTTCGAGCTGAATCTCATCGATCATGAGGTTAAATCATCCTTAAACGAATAGGGGTGGCTGTATAAAAAGGTAGCAGGTTCGCAGCCCTTACAGTATTAGGACTGCACCAGCGTGCCGATAACTTCGCCGCCTGCGGCACGGGCGATATTGCCCTCCTCCAGCAGGTTAAAGACCAAAATCGGCATATCATTGTCCATGCACAGGCTAAAGGCCGTGGCATCTGCAACCTTGAGGCCCTTTTCAATGACCTCACGCGGAGTGATTTCGGAGTACAGTTCCGCATCCGGGTTGGTGCGTGGGTCATCGGAGTAGACGCCATCGACTGCCTTGGCCAAGAAAAGAACCTCGGCACCAATTTCCAGGGCACGCTGCGCGGCAGTGGTATCCGTGGAGAAGTACGGCATGCCCATGCCGGCGCCAAAGATAACCACACGACCCTTTTCCAGGTGGCGGTCAGCGCGCAGCGGCAGATACGGCTCGGCAATCTGCGCCATGTTGATGGAGGTCTGCACGCGGCAGTCCACGCCCTGCTGCTTGAGGAAGTCCTGCAATGCGAGAGAATTCATTACCGTGCCCAGCATGCCCATGTAGTCCGAACGAGCACGATCCATGCCGCGCTGGGAAAGCTCCGCGCCGCGGAAGAAGTTTCCGCCGCCGATAACCACTGCAATTTCGATTCCCTGGCGGGAGACCTCGGCGATTTGGCGGGCTACGTTTTCAACCACGTCTGGGTCGATACCGACCTTGCCGCCGCCGAACATCTCACCGCCCAGCTTCAGCATTACTCGCTTGTATCCAGTTCGCTTAATATCTGCAGCAGTCACGCCTACTTCGTCTCCTTAACGCGGGGCAGTTTCAATCTCCGCCCTATCTTACCCATATATCTTTCGCTTCCTCACACCGCCCGCCGGTGCAGGCCAGTAGGCAATTGCGAGGTGCCAGTCCCGCTCCTGCGAATAGACAATCCGCACAAGTCGGCACGGTGAGCGCACAACAAAGCCCACGAAGGATAATCCTTCGTGGGCTAGTCGTTACAGCGGGATGGGCTTAAGCGCCAACCTCGTAGCGAACGAAGCCGGTGATGGTGGTGCCAGCTTCTTCAGCAACCTGCTTTACGGTCTTCTTGTTATCAGACAGGGAAGCCTGCTCCAGCAGAACGATGGACTTGAAGAAGCCGTTCAGGCGGCCTTCCACGATCTTCGGCAGGGCTGCCTCTGGCTTGCCCTCCTCACGAGTGGTGGCCTCAGCGATCTCGCGCTCCTTCTCAACGATCTCTGCAGGAACGTCCTCGCGGGTGAGGTACTCAGCGTTCATTGCAGCAATCTGCAGTGCTGCGGCGTGAGCGCCTTCCTCGCTACCCTCGTAGGAAACCAGAACGCCCACTGCCGGCGGCAGGTCAGCGGAACGCTGGTGCAGGTAAACGGCAACGTTGTCGCCCTCTACGGTAACTGCACGGCGTGCCTGCAGCTTCTCACCGGTCTTTGCGGACTCCTCGTCCACGACCTCGGAGACCTTCTTGCCGTCGATTTCAATGTTGTTGAGCTCGTCAGCGGAGTTTGCCTTGGCCTCAGCAGCAGCGTCAGCAATCTTGGCTGCGAAGGTCTTGAAAGCCTCGTTCTTAGCAACGAAGTCGGTCTCACAGTTGATCTCGACCATGGTGTTGCCGGAAACTGCGATGAGGCCCTCGGTAGCCTCACGGTCAGCGCGCTTGGAGACGTTCTTAGCGCCCTTAATGCGCAGGTACTCAACGGCCTTGTCGTAGTCGCCGTTGGACTCTTCCAGAGCCTTCTTGCAATCGAGCATGCCGGAGCCGGTAGCTTCGCGCAGTGCCTTGACGTCTGCAGCAGTGTAGTTCGCCATAGTTGGGGCGATCCTCCTTGAAAATCAAACAGTGTTCGTTCAAACAGCGTAGTCGACGCGGTGAAATCGCGCCGCTTTAGGGTGGCAGAAACCACCCCTTTCCCACCTCTGCGTAAAGGTGGAGCTGGCTTCAGCAGAACCCAGCATAGATAAAACCAACCCCCGCCGCCGTTAAAGCACGGTGGCGGGGGTTGGTAAACAGCCTTGGGCAGGAATTACTCCCTTGCTGCCCCACACCAAAAGTGCGTGGGGTATTCAGTTAAACGCAGGTAAGGAAGATTCCTAGCGAGAAGTTAAGACTACTTCTCGGCCTTGTCTGCGGATGCTTCCTCAGACTTTTCCGCGGAGGCCGGGTCGGAAGCTGCGGCAGCTGCCTCAGCGTCACGCTTTTCCTTCTCAGCGGAGTCGCCGGCAGCTTCCTTAGCTGCAGCCAGCTGACGCTCCTCACGAGCCTTCTTGCCTTCCTCAACAGCGGAGGCAACGATGCCGGAGAGCAGCTTGGTGGAGCGGATGGCGTCGTCGTTGCCCGGGATCGGGAAGTCAACGTCGTCCGGGTCGCAGTTGGTGTCCAGGATGGCAACAACCGGGATGTTCAGCTTGTGAGCTTCCTTTACCGCGATGTGCTCCTTGTTGGTATCAACAATCCACAGTGCGGATGGGGTCTTGGCCATATCGGAGATGCCACCCAGAACGCGCTCGAGCTTGGCGCGCTCACGGTTGAGCATGAGAACTTCCTTCTTGGTGCGGCCCTTGTAGCCGTCCTCACGCTCGTCCATTGCCTGAAGCTCCTTCATGCGCTTCAGACGCTTGGAAACGGTCTGGAAGTTGGTGAGCATGCCGCCCAACCAGCGGTGGTTGACGTAAGGCATACCGACGCGGGTTGCTTCCTCAGCAACTGCTTCCTGAGCCTGCTTCTTGGTACCAACGAACAGGATGGTGCCGCCGTGTGCAACGGTTTCCTTGACGAACTCGTAAGCCTCGTCAATGTAGGTCAGCGTCTGCTGCAGGTCGATGATGTAGATGCCGTTACGGTCAGTGAAGATGAAACGACGCATCTTCGGATTCCAGCGACGGGTCTGGTGGCCAAAGTGCACACCAGCGTCGAGGAGCTCGCGCATGGTTACAACTGCCATGATTCGCTCGCTTTCTTTTATCTTGTCTTTCGGTTTTCCAATTGTGCGGTGTTTTATTCCGCACCCTAGCAACGAAGGCCCCGCTGACACCTTGTTCCAAGGACCACGTCAACCGTCAGGCTGTCTCTTCCTTCCAGCAGGAAGCGACAACTTCGCCGCGCGTAGTCAATGCCTCCACGAGGTGGACACACTGCTGCCACAAAGAATAATCCCCTTACGCTGGTTTTTCCAAACCGAAGTCAGCTTATCCACAACTTCGTCGCAGCCACTTTGCCTCAATCGTCACAATCGACTCAATCACATCATGCAACCCAAGTTGTCCACAACTAAAGGAGAACTCACTTCCCAACCGCTTGCCTCCGGCGGACACTGTGCCCATGAATCAGTTTCTTTCCTCCTCCACATTTCCCGCTTGCCGACGCCCCGCCTTCCTCCCCGCCGCTTTCCTCACCCTTTTTTCGCTTCTTATTCTGTGTTGCCCACCGGCCACAGCCTATGTCGACCCTGCTTCCGGCAAACCTAGCCCAGCGCGGGTACTGCGTGGTTTCGATGCCCCCGAACAAAAGTGGAGCCCTGGCCACCGCGGCGTCGACATGGCCCTATCGGTGGGCTCGCCGGTGGTAGCCGCCGAAGACGGCAAGGTCGCCTTTGTGGGCACGGTTGCTGGCAAACCAGTTGTCTCCATTGCCCACGCGGATGGAGTGAGAACGACGTATCAGCCCGTGCACGGCTCCGTAAAGCAGGGCCAAGAAGTCCGCGAGGGCCAAGTGATAGGCCGTTTAGGCAATCCCGTCGATGGCTATCCCGGACTGCACTGGGGTGCACTCATTGCAAAGGATACCTACATAGACCCTTTAACCCTGCTGGATATGCCGGCAATTCGCCTCAAACCGCTTTAGGCTCGGGGATGGGCTTGGCCGTATACGCGTTGCAAGCGCTGCGCGGACACGTGGGTATAAATCTGCGTGGTATTAAGCGAGGAGTGCCCCAGTAGTTCTTGCACTACGCGCAAATCTGCCCCGCCTTCTAAAAGGTGGGTTGCGGCAGAGTGGCGCACCCCGTGCGGGGTAAGCCCCTGTGTACCAGTGACTTTGGCGGCCTTTTCTACAATGCGGCGCACCTGGCGTTGATCGATGCGCCCTCCCCTGCTGCCAACAAAAACCGCTTCAGTATCGGCCGCAGCGATTTCTCCACGGCCTTTGTCAATCCACTGCTTTAGGGCGTCTTCCGCTGCGTGCCCGAAAGGCACTACACGCTGCTTATTGCCCTTACCGGTAACGTGCAAGGTACCGCGTTGAAAATCAATATCGCCTAGGTCCAGCCGGACCAACTCCGCCACGCGCATACCGGAGGCATAGAGCAACTCCAGGATGGCGCTATCGCGAAGGAAGTGGACTTCATCGGCAGAGACCGCATTGCCCATAAGCTCGCCGGCCTGCTCAGGAGCGAGAACCGTGGGAAGGTGACGCCCCACTTTGGGCGTAACTAGGCGGGCAGCAACGTCTCGCTTAAGGTGCCCTTCGCGCACTGCCCAAGTAGAAAAACCCTTCGCTGCCGCGGTGCGCCGTGCCAGGGTGGAACGCGACTTTCCTTCTGTAACAGCTTCTGCCAACCATTGGCGCAGGCTGTTGAGGTCAAACTCCGCGAAGGTAGGCACGCTGCGTGCAAGGTCGCGCAAGTCGGAGCGATACCCGCGCACCGTCGCTTCTGCGCGGCCTTTGACATGTAGTTGGAAATCCGCGAAGTCCTCAATGGCCTCAGCCATCTGCCCCTCAACTTTCGGAGCCTTCGCGGACTTTCCATCTTCACTCATGCCACAGCAGTGTACTCGCTTTTATTCTGTTTCCCGGCGCGCCCAGGTATTGCCATGGCGGACGACAACGCACATCTTTTCCAGTGCCAGTAGTAAGTGAACTGTCAGCGGTAAACGAAATCCCGCTTCGCGGGCAATGTCTTCTGCCGTTGCTTTCTCCTGTCCTAGCGGTGGCGTCGAGTCAAAGACGCGTAACTCATTGCGGGAGAGGCGTTGGGTCATGGTGGCTGCAAAATTGATTTCGTATTGTGCGCCTGGGTCTACTTCCCCGGCGCGGCTTACTAGCGCGCGAATTTCATCGGCACTGGTAACCAACTGTGCACGGCCTTCTTGAATGCGCTGGTGGCAGCCCAACGAACCGCTAGTAGTTATCGGCCCAGGCACTGCCATCGCAACTCGCCCAAGCGCTTCTGCCCAGTTGAGGGTATTCAACGCGCCAGATCGAAATGCCGCCTCCATGACGACGGTGCCGTGGCTCAATGCTGCCACTAAGCGATTGCGTGTTAAGAACCTGTGGCGCTTCGGCGCGGTTTCCGGTGCGAATTCAGAAACGATGCAGCCGTTATCTGCAATCTTGGCAAATAAGTTGGCATTGCGGGCTGGGTAATCCCTATCGATGCCACACGCTGCTATAGCTACCGTGCGCCCGTTGTTGTGCAACGCTGTTTCGTGCGCGACGGTATCCACTCCCAGCGCGCCGCCGGATATTGGAGTCCATTCATGCTGAACCAATCCGGACACGACGTTGTGGGTGGCCTGCCAGCCATAGCGAGAAATAGCACGAGTACCGACGATGGCCACAGCTTGAGCAACCTCTGCCTGCAATGGCGCACCGCGCACCCACAGGCTATGCGGTGGCAATGCTTGGTCATCAAAAGTAGCTGGGGCCTCCCCGCTGTGCTGATAGAAGCCGAATGCAGAGTCAAACTCTTCTGTGGGCCACTCTGGGCTTTCTGCCGTAATGAGCCGTGCCCCGACCCTTTCGGCTGCCGCCATGTCTTCGGCTTGCCGCAACCAGTCATAGCGAGAGGCCGTGCGCGCCAAAAGCGGACCAATCCAGTCAGCACGGTGATAGATTCCGTGGGCGATTTCCTCTGCTGGGTACTGCGTTAGCAAGGCCTGCAGAGCAGCAGAGGGGCCTTCCACCACTCGGTTGAGGTATACCCAGGTCGCATACGGAGTAGAGAGGTCGAGTTCGCTCATGCCGCGAGCCTCCCTACATTAATTGAGCCGCGCAGATCGAGCGCGCGCCCCACTTCATCCAGGTCCGGCTGCGCCTTTCCTGCTAGATCCGCCAGGGTCCAGGAGAGCTTCAATACGCGGTCCACTCCGCGCTGGGATATTTCGCCATCTGCCAAATAAGCGGACAGCATTACCATCGCGGCTTCGGCGGCTGGCCTCTTTCGGCGCAAATAGGACGAAGGCACTTCCCCATTGGTGCGCGCGGTGATGCCATCCGCCCACCAGCGCGCGGCGGCACGTTCACGGGCAGCGGCGACGCGCTCGGCGATAACTGCGGATTCCTCTTCTCCCTCCGCGTTAATAGTTGCCGCCTGCCCCGTTAGCGTGACCACCATATCCAGACGGTCTCGCAGCGGACCGGAGAGGTTGGATAGATAGTTCATGCGTTCATGCGGATTGCACCTGCACTTGGACGGGTCTTCGGCCGCACACCTGCACGGGTTTGCCGCCATGACCAGTTGGAAGCGAGCAGGATAGGTAACCTCGCGGCGCGAGCGCGCCAACCGCACGTGTCCTTCCTCCAGCGGTGCACGCAATCCATCGAGTACCGGCGCGGCTACTTCACTGGCCTCGTCGAGAAAGAGCACACCATTGTGAGCCAAGCTCACCGCACCAGGTCGCGGATGACCGGAACCGCCGCCAAGTAATGCGGCCCGAGTTACCGAGGCATGCGGGGCAATGAATGGGGCGCGTTCGATAACCTCACCTGGAGTTCCGGTTAGCGAATGAATCGCAGTGGTTTCTATCTGCTGATCTGGGGTAAGCGTAGGCAGGATGGTGGGCAGACGCGAGGCGATCATGGACTTTCCAGACCCAGGCGGCCCGATCATCATCAAGTGGTGGCCGCCGGCAGCAGCAACCTCGGCAGCCCATTTGGCATTGGATTGACCAGCGATATCGCTAAAGTCGAGTCGCGACGCCGCCGCAGGCGCGGGGCTGAGCGACCCCGAAAAGCTTCCAGCCTGCGGCAGCCCACGGTTACTGCAAGCCCAGCTGAAGGCTTCCTTCAACGACGACGCAACGAGTACGTCCATGTCCGGCACCAATGTGGCCTCTGCGGCATTGCCAGGCGGAACGATAAGAGTTGTTATTCCCTGTTCCCGTGCGGCGAGAAGAGCGGGGATAATGCCTGCTACAGACCGAACGGAGCCGTCGAGACCGAGCTCGCCCAGGACCAAGGTGCGCTGGAGACGTTGGGCGGGCGAGGGAGTACTGCCATAAGACGGGAAGTCGGCCTCCGCCTGTGCCGCGAGGATCGCAAGCGCTATGGGTAGGTCAAAGTGGGACCCGGATTTGGGAAGCGAAGCCGGGGACATGGAGACCACCACTTTGGTCTTGGGCCAGGGAAGATGGGAATTAAAGGCTGCGGTCCTGATCCGGTCCCGGGATTCGGAGATTGCGGTATCCGTCTGGCCTACAACGTGTATCCCTGGCAGCCCATGGCCAACGTTTGCTTCTACCTCAACCAACTGAGCTAGGACTCCATTGAGGGACATGGTCAAACAATTACCTAGAGCCATCTTCGACCGCCTTGAAGTGTTCCAGCATGAATCCTTGCCCCTGCGCGACCAAGGCAATGACGTCGAATCGCACCTCAGACAGAGGCCTTCCGTCGAGCCACTGCGCCGCGGCTTTGCGCAGGCGCGCGAGCTTCTGCGGGGTTACGGCCTCAGCTACCCCGTAGTTGGAATTGGCGCGGGTCTTAACCTCGACAAAGACGATGGTTCCGTTAGGTTCTCGGGCGATGAGATCGATTTCTCCCACCCGATAAGAGACGTTGGCAGCGATGATTTCTGCCCCGCGCTCGCGCAGATAGCGCGCTGCGAAGGCCTCTCCCCTTTTGCCTAAGACTTGTTTATGGCGAGGCTTCTTCGTGGCCAAGCGGTGTTCTGAATTAAAGTGCATTGCGGTTTATCCTTGTGCGTTGGGAAATTCATTGGCCAGCACAGAACACCGCAGCTGGTAAGGCTTATACAAGGGACGCAAAAGCAAAAAGACCCTAGCTGTGGATAACTAGGCTCTGCAACTCTGTTATCCACAGCTAGGGCGCGGCGCCGCGTGCGCCGGCTTGACAAAACTATTCCGGCATCATGAATTCCGGCTTATCCAGCTCCTCGATGTTGACGTCCTTGTAGGTGATAACGCGGACGTAGCGCACAAAGCGCGCGGAGCGGTACATATCCCATACCCAAGCATCGGACATGCGCACCTCGTAGTAGACATCAGGCCCAGAGGTATGCGGAATGAGCTCTACCGCATTAGCCAGATAAAAGCGCCGCTCAGTTTCAACGACATAGGAAAACTGGCTGACAACGTCCCGGTACTCGCGGTAGAGGGACAGCTCTACCTCAGCCTCGTAGTTATCGAGTTCCTCTGCACTCACGGTGGACCTCCAGGTTGTGGGTTAGCTCGCTATAGCTTAGCGCGAGAAAGGCTAGATTTTAGCTAGGCACGCGCGGCAAACTCCGCATGAGCGCGACGGACATTCTCGTAGCTCATCCGGTGCTCCGGACACGCTCCTAGCGCCGCAATTGCGGCCTCATGCGCCTTGGTCCCATACCCCTTATGGCTGGCCAACCCGTATCCGGGGTACCGCACATCCAGTTCGTGCATCAGGTGATCGCGGCTGACTTTGGCCAATACACTCGCCGCGGCGATACACCGTGCGGCCGCATCGCCGCCAATAATGGGCAGGTGGGGTTGGGTGAGGCCGGGGATAAAGAGGGCGTCGGTAAGCACATAGCCCGGACGCGCTTCCAGGCGCGCAACCGCCCTGCGCATGCCGGAAATATTGGCGTGTTGGATGCCGCGCTTATCGATGTCCCCCGCACCAATATGCACCACAGACCAGTCCACAGCCTTGTCTTTAATGAGTGGAAAAAGCTTCTCGCGCTGTTTGGGGGTGAGCTTCTTGGAGTCAGTAAGCTCCGCCAACTCCTTAATTGTCCGATCAGGCATCACACAGGCCGCGATGGTGATTGGTCCACAGCAGGCACCGCGCCCAGCCTCATCCACGCCAGCTACAGGACCTAAACCGGCCTTGCTCAATGCGACCTCGTAGGTGCGCCGCTGTTTAAGCCGCCGCATGCGAAATTTCCGGGTGCTCCACCCCACCCCAACGCGAAAGCGGCAAAATGACGGCCTCGACGCGACCGCGGACATTGTCCACCGGCACGGTGCCCTGCAGGTGGTCGCCCAAGTGCGCACGGGAATCGAGGGAGTTGGTGCGATTATCACCCATCACCCAAAGGTTTCCCTCGGGGACGGTGACCGGGCCAAAATACTCGCCACCGCACTCTTGCGAGCCCACGCTGGGGTCTACGGGAATCTCCGGCGGATCGAGGACGAAGGATTGGTCAATGGGCTTTCCGTTCACCATGACCGCAGGGTCGCCAGCCTGACAACTCACCGTCTGCCCGCCGGTAGCAATGACGCGCTTTACCAGGATATTTTCCCCATTGGGAAGCAGCCCTACGGCCGCCAAAGCGTTCTGCGCGCCGCGTACAAAAATATTGCGCGAGCGATTGACCTCAAACTCGTTATTCCACGACTCGGGCCCTTCAAAAACCACCACCTCACCGGGCGTGGGGTCCGTGAAGTAGTAGCTGACCTTTTGCACGGCAATGCGATCATTTTTGCAGCCGGCACACCCGTGCAGGGTGGGTTCCATCGAAGCAGAAGGAATGACATACATCCGCCCCACTAGCGCCTGCAGGAGCACTAGCAGGACAAAGCCTGCCACCACGGGGATGAGAAAATCCCGGGTGCGCAGGCGTTGGGAGGAAGGCTTATTCCTGAATGTCCGGGTCATCGACCCCACCAATGCGGGTAAACGGCCAGAATACGAATTTCACCTTGCCGCGGACGTTTTCTACTGGAACCGTGCCATGGAACTTATCGGTCATGTGGTAACGAGAATCGGCCGAAGCAGTTCGGTTATCGCCCATCACCCAGATATTGCCCTCCGGTACCTCGACGGGACCAAAGTACGGACCACCGCAGGCCTCCGAGCCGGTCGACTCATCTACCGGGTACGTTGGCGGGTCTTGCACATAGTCTTGTTCGATGGGCTTGCCATCTACCATGACGGCAGGATCGCCCTCCTGGCAGGACACCGTCTGTCCGCCGGTAGCAACCACGCGCTTGACCAGAGTATTTTCGTCTGGCGGTGCCAAAGATACGAAGCTCAACGCATCCTGCACGCCATGAATGATCGGATTGGACGAGCGCGGTGAGACGTAGCTGGAATTCCAGTCCTCAGTGCCTTTAAATACAACGACATCGCCTGGTTCTGGCTCGCCGTCACCGTAGTAAGAGATCTTCTCCGTAAAGATACGGTCATTTGTGCAGCCCTCGCAGCCGTGGAGGGTCGGCTCCATTGAACCCGACGGGATCACATACTGCCGGCCGATAAAATTCTGGAATAGTCCGACGATTACGAGAACCGTCGCCACGACCAGAAGTGTTTCCAGCAGCCACGGCATTTCTTTCTTCTTAGTCGCCTCTTTGCCTTGCTGGGCGGCCTCGCCCTGTACTGGGTGGGCTCCCTCGCCTTCTGGCGGCTGTTCCTGCGAGATGCTGTCTTTATTCACGCGCTAGATCCTAGCAACCCCACGCCCCGTTTCCGGTCTTATCCCCCTCGCTGCAGGAGGATTCACAGACAACTTTCCGTTTAGATCATGCTTCTAACTTTGAAATAAGCGCAATTGGGCATCAAAAAATCCCCTTGCACCCACAGTGGGGCGCAAGGGGAAGCTGGCTCGCAGCGCGCTAGTACTAGCGACGCTCCTTGATGCGAGCCTTCTTGCCGCGCAGATCGCGCAGGTAGTAGAGCTTCGCACGGCGGACGCGGCCACGGCGGGAGACCTTGATGGACTCCAGGTTCGGGGAGTGAACCGGGAAGGTACGCTCAACGCCGATACCGAAGGAGACCTTACGGACGGTGAAAGTCTCGCGGATGCCGGAGCCCTGACGACGGATGCAGATGCCCTTGAAGAGCTGTGCACGCTCGTTGTTGCCCTCGATAACCTTTACGTTAACGTCGAGGGTATCGCCTGGGCGGAAGGACGGGATATCGTCGCGCAGCTGTGCTGCATCGACCTTGTCAATAATGTTGGACATGCCAATATTCCTTTTCAGTTTGGGACAGAGGACCCTAGCGGCGTACTGCCTAACCGGTTCGTGCCCGTTACATAGAACGATGCACTATTTTTCCACATACGCCAGCCGGAACCAAATCCTCATATTGCAAACTTCCTCGCCCCGCCCAAGGTTCCTCACCGCAGCGTAAGGAACCTAGAAACCTGCCTTCTTCAGGGCATCGGCCATAGCTCCGCCACCAGCGCTGCCTGCACCACCCGTGCGGCCGCGCGAGCCGCCCCGGGATCCGCGGCCGGACTTGTGGCCGGAGCGCTTTCCTTCTCCCCTGCCGCCGGACTTGGAGGAGCCACGTGGGGAATCACCGCGGCGTTTGGGAGCCGGCTGCCCCGGTTCATCATCCAACCGGAGGGAGAGGCCGATGCGCTGGCGCGACACATCAACCTCCATGACCTTCACCTTGACCACCTGGCCAGAGCGCACGACCTCGTGCGGATCGGAGACAAACTTGTGGCTCATGGCAGAAACGTGGACGAGGCCATCCTGATGGACTCCGACATCCACAAAGGCGCCAAAAGCCGCCACGTTGGTCACCGTGCCCTCAAGAATCATGCCCGGGGTGAGATCGGAGACCTTATGTACGCCTTCTTTAAAGGTGGCGGTCTTGAACTCAGGGCGCGGGTCACGTCCGGGTTTATCCAGCTCGGCAATGATATCGGTCACCGTAGGAATGCCGAAGGTCTCATCCGCAAAGTCTGCGGGCGCCAGCGTGCTAAGTACGCGGGTATTGCCAATAAGTTCAGAAATACCCAGGCCCGTCTTCGCCGCGATGCGGGAGACGACAGGATAGGCCTCTGGGTGTACGGCAGAGGAATCCAGTGGATCGGTACCGCCGTTGATGCGGAGGAAGCCTGCAGACTGCTCAAAGGCCTTAGGTCCAAGCCGCGGCACCTTCTTCAGTTCCTTGCGGGAGGCAAAGGACCCATTTTCATTGCGGTAGGCCACAATATTGGCGGCGATGGTGGAATTGACGCCAGCTACGCGCTCGAGCAGCGGGACGGAAGCGGTATTGAGATCCACGCCCACGCCGTTTACCGCACTTTCCACCACGCCATCGAGGGTGCGGGCGAGCGCCGTCTGGTTAACGTCGTGCTGGTACTGCCCCACACCAATGGCCTTCGGATCGATCTTGACCAACTCAGCCAAAGGATCCTGCAAGCGGCGAGCGATGGAAACCGCACCGCGCAGCGAGACATCCATGTCGGGGAATTCCTCCGCCGCAAGCGGCGAGGCGGAGTAGACCGAGGCGCCGGACTCGGAAACCACGACGGGCGTGGGTCGCTGGCCGCCGGCCTGTTTAATAAGGTCCGCAATTTCCTGGGCAAGCTTCTCGGTCTCGCGGGAGGCGGTGCCGTTGCCGATCGCCATAAGGTCTACAGAATGCTTGGCGCACAGGGTCGACAGCGTCTGAATAGCCTGGTTCCACTGGTTCTGCGGCTGATGCGGGTAGACAATCGCGGTATCGAGTACCTTGCCGGTTTTGTCCACTACCGCGCACTTCACACCATTGCGGTAGCCCGGGTCCAAGCCGATGGTGGCACGCTGGCCGGCTGGGGCGGCGAGCAGCACGTCGCGCAGATTAGTAGCAAAGATCTTTAGCGCGCCTTCCTCCGCAATCTCTTTCAGCCGCATGCGAACGTCCAGGCTGGAGGAAATATAGAGCTTGGTGCGCCAGCCCCAATGGACGGCGTCGGCAAGCCACTTGGAGGAGCGATCCAGCTCGAAGCGGGAGGCGATTGCGTCCTCGTAGTCGGCGTCATCGCCGGCATCTAGTTGCAACTGCAGCACTCCCTCATTCTCGCCACGCAGCAGCGCCAAAATGCGGTGCGAAGGCAGCTTGTGGAAAGGCTCGTTGAAATCGAAGTAATCCTTAAACTTCGCGCCCTCAGCTTCCTTGCCCTCAACAACGTGCGCGCCCATGGAGCCCTCAGTGAACATACGCTCGCGTACTTCACCCACCAGATCCGCGTCGAGCGCGAAGCGATCCACCAAGATGGCGCGGGCACCGTCGAGGGCCTTCTTGGTGTCCTCAAAGCCCTCGGTAACAAACCCCTGTGCCAGCTCTTCTGGAGCCGCGTTGGGATCCGCAATGAGCTTATCGGTCAGCTCCTCTAGGCCGGCTTCGCGGGCAATATCGGCCTTGGTTTTGCGGCGCTTCTTATACGGCAGGTACAGGTCCTCTAGGCGCGCTTTGGTCTCGCAGGCAAGGATTTGTTCCCTGAGGGCGTCGCTAAGCTTGCCCTGCTCTTCAATCGCCGCAAGGATGGTCTCCTTGCGCTCCTGTAGCTCCTTTAAATAATTCGCGCGCTCTTCAATGGTGCGCAGCTGGGAGTCATCCAGCCCACCGGTGGCCTCCTTGCGGTAGCGGGCGATAAAGGGCACTGTATTGCCCTCCGCAAGCAGCTGCAACGCGGTAGAAACCTGCGATTCCTTGACGTTGAGCTCGGCGGCGATGGTTGCCGCAATATTCACGTGGTCTCCTCACTCTTTCTCGAGGTTTGGGATTAGACCCACCCAATTTACCGCACGGCCCTTACACCGCCTTCGCTTGCCGACGCCCCTCTCAACGCAAATCCTCCTTTCCAGCAGGGAAAGGAGGAAGGTGCGGCGCGTGCTTAGTGGATAACCACGCGGGCGTTATCGCCGCCGGTGCAAGTAACCCGGGCGGAGCTACCGGAGCAGTACATGGTGTAGGTACCACCGGTGGTCGGCGAATGGACGCTCAAGGTGACGTTGGTGCCGCCACCCGCAACCCAGTTATTCATAAAAGCGGTGTAGACGTTGCGAGCAAAAGGACTGGAAGTCGGGCCCGTCGCATAATAGTTAGGGTAATCACCCCAGGAATGTCCATTGCTGGAGCCAGCGGAACCAGCCTGTGCCGGTGCTGGTGCCGGGGCTTCCTTGGTCTCGGTCACCGTGACCGGGCTGGAGTCCTCATCCTCTGCAGAATCCTTGGAGGAACCGGACTTCTTGCCGGACCCCGACCCAGTTCCGGATCCGCTATTCGCATCCGCCTGCTGGAATTGGCTATCGGCAGCAGCGCTGGTCGATGCATCATCCTTGTTATTGGTCACGAACATGATGACCATGGCGGCCACCGCAATGACCGCCACAATGGCTGCGATAATTGCCGCGATGGTGGCGCCGCCTACGCCACCGCTTTGCTGCGGCTGGGAATAATACTGCTGATTGTACTGGGGCGGCTGCTGGTTATATCCACCGTAGTTATTGCCATTGGGAGCCGTCATAGTTCAGGGACCACCTTGGGAATAGGAAACTGAGGGAATGTCCCCTTTACTATAACCCTAGAAGGCATATGCGCTGCAGTTTAGGCAGAAAAAGCGCTAAATGATTTCCAAATTCCGCTTATAACCCAGAATCCGCCCGCCACACCGCCGGGGCACCAAGCCCCATCTCCGTAAAACCGATTTCCGCACTGCCCACCCAGGGGGCTTGCGGCGGCAAGCAGTCTGCCACCAAGGAGGCTACTGCAGCCAGGGACTGTGTGGTCTCTCCGTTAACGATGAGCCGCCACACCGGAATTCCTTGTGGCCACTGGCCGAAACTGAAGCGATATTCCTGCGCTAGCGGGCTGCTTTCAGTGCACTCCTCCGCTACCTGGAGAGCGAAAATGCTTAGCGGCTCAAAGCCCCGTGCCCGCAGCACCTCTGGCAATGCTTCGAGGCTTTTCTCCCACTTCTTGGGCTCTATGAGCACGGAAAGATCGGCGCTTACCTCCATTAGCCTTCGCCCTCTGCGTGAGCTTCTTGTTTCAACTCCGCGATAAAGGCCCTGTCCTTCTTATCGAGCTCAGCCGTCTCCAAGAGTTCGGGGCGACGCTGCCACGTGCGCAGCAATGCCTGTTCCCTCCGCCATTTGTCTACCAAACCGTGGTTTCCCGAGGTGAGTACGTCCGGCACGGCTAGACCACGCCACTCTCGCGGCTTGGTATAGCTCGGGCCTTCCAATAGACCATCAGAAAAGGAATCTTCCTCATGAGAGCGCTTATTTCCCAGCACACCAGGGATGAGTCGCACTACTGCCTCTGCAATCACCAACGTTGCCACTTCCCCACCGATCAACACATAATCGCCGATGGAAACCTCGCGCACACGGTAGCGCCGAGCGGCGTCATCCACCACGCGCTGATCGATGCCCTCATAACGCCCGCAGGCAAAAACAATGTGCTCCTCATTGGACCACGCCCGCGCATCTGCTTGGCTAAACGGTTTTCCCGTCGGCGTCGGCACGATAAGCAGTGGAAGGTCGCTATCCTCATCGGCCGTGGCATCAACCGCATAGGCTTGCGCCTCAACCCCTTCTAATTCATCGTGGCGCGGACGGTTTAGGTGTGGCAACGCAGACTCTAGATTGGGCGCACTTTCCCGCGTGGCGACGCTATCGAGCGCCGGCCCCCAAACTTCTGGCTTCATAACCATGCCGGGGCCACCACCGAACGGCGAGTCATCGACAGACTTATGCGCATCCGTAGCCCACTGCCGCAGATCGTGCACACCTACTTCAAGGCGACCTTGTTCAATGGCCTTTCCCAAAAGCGCATGCCGCAACGGGTCTAGGTACTCCGGAAAGATGGTGATGACGTCAAGCCTCATAGGTCAAGCAGTCCTTCCGGTGGATCGATGGTGCACGTTCCGGCCTCAAGGTTCACCTCAGGAACAATGGCATGCACGAAGGGAATGAGCGCCTCCTTGCTGTTGTCGAGTTTTACCTCCAACAAATCTTGACTTCCGCCGTGGATGACCGATGTGACCTCACCGATCTCCTCGCCCGCCAGAAGTACGCGAAGCCCTTCCAGCTCGTGGTCATAAAAGCCATCATCATCACTGTCAAGCGGAGCGGCAAAGAACTTTGTACCACGTAGGCTATCCGCCACTGTTCGGTCTTTTATCTCTTCAAAGGTAACGAGCAGCCTTCCCTTATGGCTCCGGACCGCCTTGATAGTTAGTGTGTGCTCCTTTTTGCCCTGCGTGCCCTGAAGAACTTCCCCTACCGCAAAGCGCACCTCCGGTTCATCCGTAGTGGCCTCGACTACGACTTCACCTTTCACGCCGTGCGATTTAATCACGCGACCAATCATCAATTCCATAGCGGAAAGTCTACAACACAGACCTCTTTGCCCTTGTCAGTCATGAATTTTGGCGCTTTGGAAAGCAAACCCAGAATTTGAGTCTTATTGTCGTTAAAGTGGGCTCATGAGCGATCTACCGACCAACTCCCCGGACACGTTTGGCGCGGCTTCTCACTCAGGTGAGGATTCCGTCATGTCCGCGCTAAACCTGCTGGACATCGCGCCTGATACCGATCCGCACCGCCCGCGCCCGGGCGTACAGCGCGTCTTAAGCGCTGATGGTGCCAACCTCATTCTCTTTAGCTTCGCACCAGGACAGTCTCTGCCCGATCACAAGGCCGCACATCCCATCACCGTGCAGGCGCTGCGCGGTGAGCTTGACTTCAGCTACGGCAGTGAAACCATCACGCTCACCCCCGGCTCTATCGTGCACCTTCCTGCATATGAGGTGCATAAAGTCGAGGCCACAAGCGAGAGTGGCAACCCTTCCACCCCCGCAGTTTTGCTGCTCACCATGCTAACCAAATAATTTATACGCGCATAAGTTTTGGTGATAAAATGACTTTTATGGAAACGCACAATAAGCCCTACCATCATGGAAACCTCCACGATGAGCTGCTCCGTATCGCGGTTCAACTGGGCAAAAGGAGTGGCCCCGATGCCATCACCGTCCGTGCAGTAACCCGCGAAGCAGGAGTGTCCCCTACCTCCGCATACCGCCACTTCAAGGACCAAGAAGAACTGCACGATAAGGTCGCTGAGCTTGCCACCGATGAGTTGGTCCGGCGTTTACACGAGACTACCGAGACTGCAGAGGGCCTAGATTTTCCAGAACACCTGATGCAAATCGGCTACGCTTACCTCGAGTTTGCCCTGGATGAAACCAATTTCTTCCGCTGCATGCTGGAGTGGAAGGCGCTGCGTTTCATGCTCGGCGTAGATCCCAATACGGAAGATGATCCGAAGATGGATCACCTACAGCAGATTCGCGATTTCTTCGCCCTGTTGTCCCGCCACGCGGAAGCGCTGGACAACACCACTGACGCTACGTATTTCATGCAGAATGCCCTGTTGGCTTGGTCGGCCATTCATGGATTTACCGTACTTGCCATCGACGGCCCTTTGTCCCGGCTTCCACGCGAGCAGATTCTCGAGCTTTTCACACCGGTTGTTGCAGGTGCACTGCGCGGCATGGACTTTAAGGAACCCTCTAACGTCTACAGCCGCTACCCCAACTACAAGCCACAGAACTAAGGGCGAACTTGCAAATCCCCGACATGGATGCCGAAAGTTTTCTAGCGCGTCACTGCCAGTAGCGACCGCGCACGCAGCCCCGCCACGGACTAGCGTGCGCGGTCGTTACTGTGTGCCGGCCCCTCCCCCTACAACTACAAAGGCCCCGCCACTACGACCAGTGATCGTAGCGGCGGGGCCCGAAGCTAGAAGCGCTTTGCGCTTAGCAAGGGAGGCAGATTACTCTGCGGATTCCTCGGAAGCTTCCTCAGCCTTCTCCTCGGCCTCAGCGTCAGCTTCGCCGGCGGCAGCAGCGGCAGCCTCTGCAGCAGCAGCTTCCTCAGCAGCCTTCTTCTCAGCCTCTTCCTTGGCCTTCTTCTTCTTTTCGGTGATGGCCTCGATGGTCGGGCCGTTGTTAGCCTCAGCCAGTGCCTCGTTGAAGATCTCCAGCTTGGACTTCTTCTCCTCAGCAACCTTCAGGGTGCCCTCTGCGCCCGGCAGACCCTTGTGCTTCTGCCAGTCACCGGTGACCTTCAGCAGAGCGAGAACCGGCTCGGTTGGCTGTGCGCCAACGGACAGCCAGTGCTGTGCACGCTCGGAATCGATCTGGATGAGGGAAGGCTCTTCCTTCGGGTGGTAGATGCCGATGTTCTCGATGACCTTGCCGTTACGACGGGTGCGGGCATCAGCAATAACAACGCGGTACTCAGCAGCGCGGACCTTGCCCAGGCGCTGCAGCTTGATCTTGACAGCCATGTTGGCTCCTTTACTAGTCACTGGGCAGTACAGACGCGCACTAGGTTGTGCGCCGGTTCAACCCTTGGATTTTATCTGCGCGTGACATACCGGCCGACCGTAGACGGGAACGGTGCTACGCAGAATATTACGTTCTTCAGTTTATCTAGCTCAGAATATCCGAGTAGATAACCTGGGATATTTTAGCGCGAGCAGCTGCATTTTCAAAAATTACTACGCCACGCACGCAGGTTCGTTATGCCTGCGATAGTTAAGCAGAGTACCCTTAAGGGCCGAATATAGACATTTCGTTTCATATGTATGGCGTGCCTTCCGCCCCACCATCCGGGCATAGGCGCACGAAAAGACAGTTTATGACTAAAGAATCACCGCGAAATTTCCGGTACCGCTATGACCTTGATGGTCTGCGCGGTATTGCCATCGGCCTAGTAGTTATCTACCACGTATTCGTCG
Source organism: Corynebacterium tuberculostearicum (assembly GCF_022347235.1). GTDB lineage: Bacteria > Actinomycetota > Actinomycetes > Mycobacteriales > Mycobacteriaceae > Corynebacterium > Corynebacterium tuberculostearicum_F. The sequence continues at coordinate 106,487 of NZ_JAKRDX010000003.1, read as the reverse complement.
GACGCGTATCCGGCGGCGTCGACGTATTCCTGCTGCTATCCGGCTACTTCTTCTTGGGCTCCCAGCTGCGCTACGCAAACAAGCCCAACGCCTCCCTGAACCCATGGTGGCCTATCTGGCGAACCTTGCGGCGCCTGGTACCAAGCTTGGTTTTGGTCATCGGCGTGACCTACATTCTGGTGCGCGTTTTCACCCCGCAGCTCATGCGCACCGAGCTCACCCAGCAGATTACAGCCACCATGCTGTACTACCAGAACTGGGAGCTAGCGGAACAAAACGCCGACTACACGGCGGCCGCGGCTGATACCTCACCGCTGCAGCACATGTGGTCCATGGCCGTGCAGGGTCAGTTCTACATCATGGGCATTGCCTTCGCGCTCATCTTGGCTGCCATCATGAAGTTCCGGCCGAAGCAGCAGCCTTTGGGCAAGCGCAGCTTCCCCACGGTCAACCAGATTGCTGGCCCGATCCTCATCGTGGTCACCATCGCCTCCTTCGCCTATGCTTCGCGCCACGGCCTCTACGGAACTCCGGAGAACTACTATTCCACCTGGTCACGCGCTTGGGAGTTGACCTTGGGCGCGGTCTTGGCCATCTACGGTTCCTCCTGGAAGATTCCAGCCCGCCTCTATGACCTCTTTACCGGCCTGGGCCTTCTGATGCTCATCTTTACTGGTGCCATCATCGCGGATACCACTGCGTATCCTGGCCCGCTTTCCCTCTTGCCACTAGGCGGCGCCGTGCTCATTATATTGGGCGGCGGTGGCAAAATTTCCAAGGCCATGGCCTCCAAGCAGGCGCGCTGGCTGGGCGATGTAGCCTACCCGCTCTACCTGTGGCACTGGCCATTGCTCATTTTGTCCACCTCCTACCTGGGTCAAGAAACCCCGTCGTGGTGGTTGGGCGTCATCATTATCGTCATTTCGCTAGTGTTGGCGGACCTCACGCACCGCTTTTTGGAAAAGCCCCTGCGCCAGCATCGCAAGCGCCCCACGGCCGAGGATCTGCCGGTACGTAAGGGCCTTTCGACCTTGCAGAAACCCGCCGGTGCCGCCCGCGGTGTGGGCGGCGTCGTAGTCGCTGCGGCTGTTGTCGGCCTCTTGGCTATCCAGCCACTGTGGATGCGCACCCTTGATGATGCTGATGCGGAGCTTTTGGATCCTGCCCTCTACCCCGGCGCAACGACGTTCATCAACGACATCACCCCGCCGGATAACGTGGAGGTCAAGCCTGATCCGATTCTGGCCGGCGGAATCCAGCCACCAGTAGCGACAAATTGGTGCTTCGTGCCAGATAGCCAGCCTGCTGACTTCTTCTTCGAAACCCGCAAGGATGGAAAGACCCCCTGCATTTTCGGTGACCTCAACGCAGAGAAGGAAGTCTATTTGGTGGGCGGTTCCCACGCGGAGCAGTATTCTGCCCCGCTGGACCGCTTAGGCAAGGAAATGGGCTTTAAGCTGGTACCGCTGCTGCGCCAGGGATGCCCGATTGAATTGGGTGACGATGTCACCGTGACCCCAGAGTGTGCCGAGTGGGGCAAGCTGGTCATGGATCGCATCGAAGAGGCGAACCCGGCCTTGGTTATCTCAAATACCACTCGCCCGCAAAATGAATTTGGCACCGGCCCCGATGCCGTGCCCGCCGGCTACCAGGCATTCTGGGAGGAATTGGCCGAACGCGATATTCCCTTCTTGGGCTTCCGCGATAACCCGTGGGGATTCGACGAAGAAGGCCGTCCACGCGAGTTTGATGAGTGCTACGTCGCTACTGAAGATGCCTACGGCTGCGGCATGCGCTTTGAGCAGGTCTACCAGCCTTATGACCCCGGTGCAGTCGTGCTGTCGAAGTACCAGAATATGCTCTCGATCGATACCGCTCCGTGGTTCTGCGATGCCAATGGTGACTGCCCGGTCATCATCGGCAATACGATGGTCTACCGCGACATGCACCACATCACCAACGCTTTTGCGGAATCAGCAATGCCGATGATTCGCGAGGCCCTAAAGCCCTTCCTCAACGGGGAAAAAGTCCAGCAGGAAGCCCCGGATATTCCACCGGAGCAGGCTGCAGGAGCCGTAGAGCAAGCACCCGCAGCACCTACCAACGCCGGCAAGCAGCATGCCAACCCCGTCCCCTACCCCAACGCTGCACAAGACGATGCCGTCTAGGCCATAGCTCGGTCGTGCACAAGCCCCGAGGGCGAAGGCGCCTCATGCGAAGGCGCGCTGGGGCTTAGGGCGGCGTCGGCAAGCGTATAAGAAGGAGGCTCCCGCAGCAACGCGGAAGCCTCCTTCTTTATGCCTTAAGGCTGGGGAACACTACTTTTTGCCCTTGCCAAAGTCCAGGTTATCGAGGTCGATATTTTCCATTCCCTTTGGCATCTTCGGCATGCCAGGCATACCGCCCGGCATGCCACCGCCGCCGCCCATTTGCTGCTGGAGCTTTTGCAGCTCCTCCATGGACGGCATGCCGCCGCCACCGGGCATTCCTGGCATTCCGCCCATGCCCGGCATACCGCCCGGCATCTTCGGGCCACGGTTGCCACCGCCGCCTTTGCCCTTCTTTCGCTTGCCATTCTTGCCTTTGCGACCCTTGGGCTTCTTCTTGGTAGCGGAGCGACCACCCATGCCGCCCATGCCGAATTGGCCGGCCATCTTGGACATCATTTTCTTAGCCTGGTTGAAGCGCTCAATAAGCTGGTTGACCTCGGAAACGCTGACACCAGAACCATTTGCAATGCGCTTGCGGCGCGAAGCATTGAGAATCTTCGGATCCTCGCGCTCCTGCGGCGTCATACCGCGAATGATCGCCTGGATGCGGTCCAGCTGCTTTTCATCCACCATGGCGGCCATTTCATTCATCTGCTTGCCGCCGGGCATCATCTTCAGCAGGTTGCCGATGGGGCCCATCTTGCGGATCATCAGCATCTGCTCAAGGAAGTCATTGAGCGTCAGCTCGCCAGAGCCCAGCTTAGAGGCTGCCTCCTCAGCTTTCTGGTGGTCCAGGGTTGCTTCAGCCTGCTCGATAAGGGAGAGCAAATCACCCATGCCCAGAATGCGGCTGGACATGCGCTCCGGGTGGAAGACATCGAAATCATCGAGCTTCTCACCGGTAGAGGCGTACATGATGGGCTTGCCGGTGACCTCACGGATGGACAGGGCCGCACCACCGCGGGCGTCACCGTCCAGCTTGGTGAGAACAACGCCGGTAAAGTCCACGCCATCGCGGAAGGCCTCGGCCGTCTGCACGGCATCCTGGCCGATCATGGAGTCGATGACAAAGAGGACTTCGTCCGGGTTGACGGCATCGCGGATATTGCGCGCCTGGGTCATCAGAGTCTCATCTATGCCCAAGCGGCCTGCGGTATCGATGATGACCACATCGTGCTGCTTCTGCTTGGCCTCAGCAATGCCCTGCTTGGCGACGTCCACCGGGTCCCCGTGCGAGGTACCCATTTCATGCTCGTTGGAGTCCAGGGAGGTTCCCGGATCCGGTGCGAAGGTCGGCACCTCAGCGCGCTCGCCGACGATTTGCAGCTGCTGCACCGCGCCTGGACGCTGCAAGTCACAGGCCACCAGCATCGGGGTATGGCCCTGCTTAGCCAGGTGCTTGGCCAACTTACCGGCCAGGGTGGTTTTACCAGCACCCTGCAGGCCGGCAAGCATGATCACCGTCGGCGGGTTCTTAGCCAGGTTCAGGCGGCGAGTTTCGCCACCCAGGATCTCAATGAGCTCCTCATTGACGATCTTGACTACCTGCTGCGCCGGGTTGAGCGCCTCAGAGACTTCCGCGCCACGGGCGCGTTCCTTGATGCGCTTGATAAAGCCACGGACGACGGTCAAAGACACGTCGGCTTCCAGCAGCGCGAGGCGGATCTCGCGAGCGGTGGCATTGATATCAGCCTCGGTCAGTTTGCCCTTACCGCGCAGGCCCGCCAGGGCTGACTGTAGGCGGTCTGATAGTGAGTCAAACACTACGGATGCGCTCCCTTAATTTAGATCGATCTAAAGTTCAACTATTCAATCTTAGTCCCTAGCCAGGGCCCTGGTCACATTCCCCACCACGGTAGCGCGAGAAACCTGCCCGGCGAGGTACACATTGACGATCATTGTCGCGCCCATAACCTCATGGCGCAGCCACACAAAGTCCGGCAGTGCCTCTACCAAGTGGCCTAAAGCGCCGATGCGCTCGACCGTCCGGATGACCAAAATACCGCCCACATCGAATGCCGCGGTGGTCACCTCCCCTGCTATGACCGGCAGCTCCGTATAAGTTCGTGAGTTATAGGACTGGATAAACCTTATCTCCTGCGCTGCTTCCTTTAGGGTCTGCTGCACCGTGCGGATGAAAAACTCCGCCTTATAGGCACCATCGTCCTCGCGAACGATATTCGCTCGCACGATGGTCCACCCCAGCGCCGATAACAAGGCGAAGATGCGCTTTAGCTCCCCTTGAGAGGTACCGCACCACGACACGCTGACTTCTTGGTCTTCCCAATCCACTTTGAGCGCAACGCCTTCGGTAGATAGGGGTACATGCACAGCAGGGCGGTCGAGAACACGCGGTTTGAGCGCCTCGAGTGCCCGCGCAACGATCAGCTTCTGTGCTTGCTCCACTCGCGGTGTCCACACGCCAGGCCCGGTCGATTGGGCATCCGCCTCTGCCAAAACCGCTAACAGGGAAATAGTTAGCTGATCATAATGCGCGGCAGCCAATAAGGTGTCGCGAGCGGCGTCGGAGGCCGGATCCATCGTCGCCGCTAACCGCGCCAAGGTGGTATGTTCTGCCACCAGGGTTTGGGCGCGCGACCTATCGGCGACGCTCAACCGCATACGGGCTGCCTGACGGGTAATCATCTCCGCACCTACTTGCGCATGAGGGCGCCCGTAGCCCTTGCCTATGTCATGGTAAAGCGCCGCCAAAAGCAATAAGTCCGGTCGAGCCACCGAGATACGCATTTCCGCACAGCGGGTAACCGTAGCGATGAGATGATGGTCCACTGCATGGACGTGGCTGCGCTCGCGCGGCAATAAGCCGCGCACATGCCCCCATTCTGGGACTAAGCGTTCCCATAGGCCATAGCGGTCCAAGTCCTGTATGACGCGCGGCGTGCATCGCGGCGAGGACAAAATAGCGAAGAAATCATCCACCGCTGCCCGCGGCCAGCGTGGCGGCAGCTCGGGCAGTTCTTGGAGCTGGTGCCACGTGGCCTCGGCGATGATATATCCCGTGCGTGCCGCGGCAGCCGCCACGCGGGTGAGCAGCCACGGGTCCTCTACATTTGGATTGCGGGAAAGGAAAATGTTGCCGCCCTCGGACACCACGTCCACATCGAGCGGGCGGCGCCGACCCCGGCCGGACACTGAAGCATTACGGCCTAGCACCCCACGGGCGGTTGCAAGGCCGCGCTCCACCGCCTTATTGACCGTGGCCGCAGCGCTGACCAAAGCCGCTGTCAAGGCATAGCGGCTTTCAAAACCCAGATCCGCCGCTACGTCGGCGGCGAACTCGGGATCCAGTATGTCCCGGTGGCGCCGGGCTGTGACGTGCAGGAGCGTGCGGGCGTCGAGAAGCAGCCGCTGCTCACCGTCCAGATCTGGAAAGTCGCACAGGTTACCCAAGGCCATCGCGCGCAAGAGCTGAATATCGCGCAGTCCCCCGCGCCCATTCTTCAGGTCCGGGTTCGTCATCGCTGCCACCGCGCCCGAACGTTTCCACCGAGTAATCGCGGTATCCAAGAAATCATCAAAGCCGCGCTGCAGCTGGCGCCGCCACGCCGCAAGCAATTGCGCCCGCGCCTCATCCACCAGGACCTTGCGCCCTGCTACAAAGGCCAAATCCAACTGGGCAAAGCCGGCAGAGGCATCCTCGGCGGCAATCGCCCCGCACTCTTGTGGGGTGCGCAGGGCATAATCCAGGCGGTACTTGGCATCCCACACGGGATACCACAGCTGCTCCACCAGAGCCGGATCTGGCTCGTGGCCTTCCGGATAGATGAGGATGACATCAATATCCGAGTACGGAGTCATCTCATTGCGGGCAAAGGAACCGGTGGCAGCGAGCGCGGTTCCTGGAGGAAGCTCGAGACTGCGCAATACACGAAGCGCCGAGGCATGGGCCTCGGCGCGAATCTGTGCGGCGGTATGCATGCGGGCTTAAAGTGCCGCCTCGCCGCGCTCGCCAGTGCGCACACGAATGGCATCTTCAACTGGGGTTACCCACAGCTTGCCGTCGCCGATCTTGCCCGTGTAGGCAGCATCCACGATGGCATTAATGATGTCTTCAACGTGGTCATCGGCCGCAACAACCTCCAGCTTGACCTTGGGCACAAAGTCAGTGGCGTATTCTGCTCCGCGGTATACCTCGCTGTGTCCACGCTGCTGCCCAAAGCCCTGGCTTTCAGTAACAGTGAGGCCGCGTACTTCCTGCTGCTCCAGAGCCTGACGGATTTCCGGCAGGGTGAAGGGCTTAACGATGGCCGTGATGAGTTTCATTGTTACTCCTTGCTAACTCTTCGGGGCGGGTCTAGAGGCACCGAATAACGTGCATCCATTCTAGCCCGAGCACAGCAATTGCTGTGCAACTTTTCCACATTGTGAATCCAGGGCGCTGGTGGGCTCAGAAGACCCCACTGTGCAACCAGAAAAGCGGCGAGCTGTTCTGTTCTCCCCGCAGCTACGCACAGGAGCAGAAAAGGCTCGCCGCCAGAAGGAGCTGAAGAAGACTAGATATCGTCTTCCTCTGCTTGCACGGTCTGAATTTTCTTATGGTTGTGCTTGGCGTGCTTGACGTCGGTGACAGTTACGCCATAGATGGAGCGGCCCAGATAAAAGGAACCTACCGAGCCGATGATCCATACACCGAAGCAGGCAATCAGTGCTTGGATGAGCAGCCACAGCGAAAAACCATCGCGGCCAAAGTCCACGACTAGCTTGGCTACGATGATCAGCGGCACCGCAAGTCCCACGGTAGGGCCCAACAGGTTGGCACGGGTCAAGGCATCGGGCGCTCGCCACAGAGACACCACCGTAGCGACCACCAAGATAGTAGCGATGATAAGCAGGACCGAAGCGATAATTTCAGAAATGGCCATGGTTTATCGCCTGCCCTTCGAAATAATGCGGGCCATCGATAGCGTCGGTAGCACACCGGCGGCAATGGCTCCAAGGAGTGCAATGTAATACGCCATCGGGGCGTTATTGGTCATCGACCACGCCAAATACATGCAGATCATGCCGTAGAAAACGATATCCGAGGTAATGGCGCGGGTGAGCTCATCGCGCGTGCGAAGCGCCAGCAGCACGCCGCACCACGTGGCGATACCCATGATGAATACGCAAACAAATACGACCCAGCCGAACGGGGACAATGTGGCAAAGTCAATCATCGCTCGGTCTCCTTTCTGCGTTGTACGTTGCGGGCGCGGCGCTTTGGCTTTTCGACGTCCGCTTCGCTTTCTGAAAGCGGAGTGTCCTCCGCCCGAGCCAAGTCAGGCGAGCGCATATAACGACCGACGGACTCGAGCGGATACTCGTAGAAAGCCTCATCCAATTCCGTAGTCTCCCCTTGACCCGGGACGCCGTAATCGATGTCCTTAACCCGCGGGGCGAGGCGCTGTTCCATATCAGCAAGATCAGCGACGATTCCCGCTGGGTCGGATCCTTGCACGGCCTGTACCAGCACGATGCGCGGCAGCCCCTTGCGGGGCGGTTCACGCAAACCGAGCGAGAGCGTGCCCGGGGTTGCGGTAATGGAAGACGTAAACCAGAAGATCTCCCAGGCGCTAGTCACGCGCAGTGGGTAACGAATGATAACTGGGTTATATTCGTTATCCGGTTTGAAGGCCGCCAGTGCCAAGCTAATGCCGGCGACGAAAATCTCCTTGATGAGCCACAATGCATACACAATTGCGTTCATTTAACGGCCCTCCTGGATTTCATCGATAGTGGGAACGGCAATCGGCTCGTCGCCCAAGACGGTTTCAGTATATGCGTTAGTGTCCAAAAGCTGCTCCGCTGCAGCATCCACGACATCGAGGACGATGCCGGAGAAGATGAACATGCACAGCGAACCAAGGATGAGAGCGGCGGATGGGGCCATGAGCTTTTTGCGGATGACCAGTTCATCCGGAACCTTGTCTTCCGGCAGTCCCTTGCCCCAAAAGACCTTGCGCCACACGCGCAGCATAGCCAAGAAGGCAGCGAAGGAAGCGATGATGATGGCCGCGATAGCAATCCAGGCCCAAGCACCGCCCACGCGGGCAACCTCGAAGACGATCATCAGCTTGCCCCACATTCCCGAGAACGGTGGGAAGCCCACGACGGAGAATGCACCGGCAGCGAAAATCCACGCGATGATGGGGTCGCGGCGAGCAAGGCCGGAAAGCTTGCTGAGCAAGCCAGTGCCGTAGGTCTCCTCAATGGCACCAGAGGCCAAAATCAGCGAACCAACGGTCAGCATGTGGTGAATCGTGTACATGATGCCGGCTGCCAGTGCGCGACGTGGGTCATCAGAGGTAAACGCAAGCATGACCAAAATGAAGGGCATGCCGTTGAGCATCTGGTAGCCGAGGACGCGGCGGATGGAATTTTCCGCTAGGCCGCCAAAGGCGCCGATCATCATGGAGATAATCATGATGACGATGATCAGCACATTCCAGCGCTGCTCCAGATCGAATAGCTGCACGTAGAGGCGGTAGAGCATGTAGACGGCCACTTTGGTGTGCAGGCCGGAAAACAGGCCCATCACCGCGGCCGAGGTCCCTGGGTAGGTGCGTGGCAGCCACGACTGCACGGGGAACACGCCGGCCTTGGCGGTAATCGCAATGAGGATCAAGCCTGCTGCCACGGTCACCGGCCCATTGCCTGCCGCTGCGCCCTTCAGCGCGCCCAGGTTAACCGCACCGGTAACCGAATACATATAACCCACGCCAACAACCAACAAGGTGGAGGCGAAAAGGTTAACCAAGACGAAGGCACGGCCGGCTGCCAAGCGCGACCACGTACCAGACATGGTGATAAGGCCATAAGACGGCAAAAGCATGACCTCAATAAAGACGAAGAAGTTAAAGAGGTCGGCGGTGAGCAATGCGCCGCACACACCAGTGATCAAGATCAGGGTGAGCGAAGGATAGTAGCGAGACTTAGTCTCTCCGCCCACAATGGCAAACCAGTTGGCACCAAACGCGACGATCATCGTAGTAATGATCATCAACGCGGAGAAGGCATCCGCCGCAAACGGAATACCCACATTGCCTTGATACAGGCCAACGGTATGGGCTACTACCCCATTGTTCATGGTGTAGATGAGCAGACCCAAGCCGGCGAAAATTCCAACGCCCGGGATGATAAGCATGATGGAATCGCGTACCGCACGCCACGGTGCCAGCAATGCGAAGGCCGCTGCAATCAGCGGGACCGCTGGAAATAGCGGAAGGAGTTGAGCTACAGCATCAGCCATTATTTGTCATCCTCCTTCTGTTGAGTTGCCCCGCGTTCTGCAACGGGAGTGTTGTGGTCCACCTGACCAATTCGGTCAAGCTGATTGGTGGACTCTTCCAAAATTTGGCGATTCTGGGCATCTCGACCCAAGGTCGAAAAGGCATGGTCGATGGTGTTGTCATCAACCGGCTCCACCACGTCGGTGTCGTCGTTCTTGCCCATGGCCGCCATCGTCAACAAGATGGTCGAGGTTGCCATGGAAATAACAACGGCGGTCAGCACGAAGGCCTGCGGCAGCGGGTCGGCCATCTGATCGTGCGGAACCTGGGATGGGAAGGACTCTCCGCGGTAGGAATACACGCCCGTAGCCAGCAGCATCAGGTTGGCACCGTGGCCAAAGGCCATCATGCCCAACACGATGCGTACCAGGCCGCGCTGCTGGATGAGATAGACAGCACTGCCGATGAGCAAAGCAATAGTCAATGCAAGGAGCATTACTTCTCCCCTCCCCGGTTAGCCGCGGAGCGCTTATTCTTCCTCTTCGTCTTTGCTTCCGAAGGCGTCAGCAAGGCCAACGGATCGGTCGAAGGGTTGATCGGGTCTGGGTACGGATCGTCGACATCCTCGAGCGAAATGCGCGGAGTCGTAGGCAGCGCGGAATCATCATCATGGACCCATGGCAAGAAGTCGCGCTCAGTACCTGGGCGCAAATAGCCGCCCAAAGCGTTAATCGCCATGGTCAACATGCCCAGCACCGCTAGGTAGATGCCCAAGTCGAAGATGAGCGAGGTGGTCCAGTGTTGGCCAAAGGCTTCGGCATGGATGGCAGCCAGGAAGCCACCATTGCCAATGCCGTGGTGCAAGTAGCCCACAAAGCCGGCGATCAAGGCGGTGATGATGCCGATACCGGTCAGGTGAATCGGAGTCATGCGGCCGAAGACGATTTCATCGGAGCCACGGGACAGATAGATAAGCCCGATTGCCGCGCCCATGATCAGCGCTGCGGGGAAGCCGCCGCCGGAGGCATTGTGCCCGCGGAAGAAAACGATGACGGACATAATGACCAACAGCGGGATAACCACGTGCACGCCCTTGCGCAATGGCACGGAGTTCAGCTGGGACTGGCCAAACGGCGCTGGGCGTGTACCCGACTTGAACGGGAATCGCGGCAACGTCGTGGTGATGGCTGCAATAACCACCGCAGCCATGCCCAGTACGGAAAGCTCGCCCAAGGTATCGAGTGCACGGAACTCCACGATGATAGTAGCGACAACGTTGTCGCCGCCGGTGATGTCCGGAGCATTGTCCAGGTACCACATGGCCAAATCGGAGCGCTCGTGTCGACCCATGAGTCCCCACACACCTAGGAACGCAGCCACGCCGGCCAAGACCGCAATGACGATGGAGCCGGTCTTGCGGGATTTGTTCTTCACCGGATGGAAGGTTTCTGGCAGGTAGCGCAGCACCATCATCATGACGATGACGGACAGGGCCTCCACCATAAACTGGGTCAGCGCCACGTCAGGTGCGCCCAGCAGGAACATCTGCAGGGTCACGCCCGAGCCGGCAATGCCAATCATGATGGCACCGGTCAAACGATTCTGGGTGCGAACCAGTCCAAACATCGCCAGGGCGATGATGCCCAGTGGCAGCAGGTCCCATGGGTTATCCAGGCCAGCCACCCGTGGCTGCAGTGCTACCCCGTCGACGCCATCGCGAATGAGGGTGGTAGCTGCCAGCACGATAATCAAAATGACAATCGGCACCATATGGCGGGATGGATTATGCGAATCGGACATCTTGCCCAGGACGCGCCCCAACTGGGAGCAACCCTTCATCAGTGAATACAGCAAATCATTGCCGCTGCGCGGCATGAACTCGTGGGCTTCAAAGCTTGCCCACATCTTCTTGCGGGCAAAGATACCGGCAATACCGACGATGAGGACCACTAGCGAGATAAGGAAAGGAACGTTGAGCCCGTGCCAGAGGGCAAGGTGCGAATGATGCTCCAATCCCACGGCAGCCACTGCATCATCAATCGGGGCATCAAAGAGCCCGAGCACAAATACCAGCGGCAGGGACATAAAGCCCGGCAAAGCGGCGGGCAGCCAGAGCGACACTGGGGCTTCATGGACATGTCCCATGTCGCGAGGTCCGTCAAAGAAGGCGCCGAAGACAATCTTTGCGGAGTAAGTAAAGGTGAAAAAGGCACCGATGCCAGCAACGATGAGCAGGACTACCTGGCCCGCGCCGCCAATCGGGGCGTCCTCAAACGCCGTGAGCATTCCCTCTTTGGACACAAAGCCCAGAAGCGGTGGCACCGCAGCCATCGAGGCCGCACCAATTACTACGGAGCCAAATGTCCACGGCATCTTATTCCACAGTGGTCCTAGGCGGCGAATATCGCGCGACCCAGCCTCATGGTCGATGACGCCAATGAGCATAAACAGAGAGGACTTAAACAGCGCGTGCGCCAGAGTGTGGACCAACGCTGCAGCGATAGCGAACGGGGTACCCACGCCAATGGTGGCAACAATCCAGCCCAGATGGGAGACGGTGGAATAGGCCGTAAGCTTTTTCAGATCCGTCTTCTGCACTGCAAATACCGCGGACATCACCGCGGTGCCCATGCCTACGACGATGAGCAACCAATTCCACACCGCCACATCGTGGAAGATAGTGGAAAAACGAATAAGCAGGTACACACCGGCCTTGACCACCGCTGCTGCGTGAAGGAAGGCCGATACCGGGGTGGCGGCGGCCATAGCCTCTGGCAACCAGAAATGGAATGGGAACTGTGCCGCCTTAGTAAAGGCGGACGCCGCAATCAACACGGCTACGGCTGCCGTTATCCCTGGGCGTTCCGTCCATACAGGGGACGCCAAGATATCAGAAATGGTAGTCGATCCGGTCACCGTCGCGGCAATACCCAAGCCGGTCAGCAGGGTCAATCCACCAATAAAGGTCAGGATCAGTGTGCGCTGCGAACCAGCCTCGCCGCCTGAACCGGAGCGAGCAATCAACATAAACGAAGCCAAGGAGACTAGCTCCCAGGCAAAGAACAAAACCACCACGTCGTTGGCCAGAACCAGCAACAAGATGGACAGCGTGAACGCTGTCATCAAGGTATAAAAGCTGGTGTTGCCCTCATTCTTGGGCAAATAGGCCGCCGAATACGTGAAAACGACGGCGCCAATGACCAGCGCCAACATAGCGAAGAAGATGCTCAACGCGTCCCCGCGGAGAGCAAAACTTACGTCGACGCCTGGTGCGATGAAATCACGCACCCAAGTGGCGTGGAAACTTAATTCCTCCCCGGCTGCAATGGCAGGAAATTCCTTGGCGATGAGGACCGCTGCAATAAGAAAAAGGCCAGCTAGTGGATAGCCTGCCTTTCGGTCAATAACCTTCACGGTTACCGGTGCCAAGATCACTGCCAGCGCCGCGAGGAGGACTGCATAAAGTAGCGTCACGAAATACTTGCCTCACGAACCTTGGTCTAGGTTTAATGCGAATTTCGCATTAAATACAGCCCTTTCAGGCTACCATTCCCGCCAAGGTCAAACCACATTGCAGCATTCCCCTACGCTACGTAAAAGGCAAGCACAACCGCCACAATTACGCTCGCAGGCAGAGAATTCACAGGCGCTCAGCAGGACTTATTCCCGCGCCAATTGCATAGGACTTTTTGTATAGTCTGCGAACCGACAGCGAGATGAGAGCGAAAAGAATTCGCGAGATTGTTGCACGCTATCACTCGCCCATGAAAACAAAGGACTCCCCCAGCACACCGTGGCGCACGTACGTGACACCCGATATGCAGGGGGAGTTGCAAGGTTGGCTGCTATTTCTCACCCAACAGAGCGTCGACGAAGCCTTCAACTTCGAATGGCGCGAGATCATCGGCGCCTTCGCCCAAGCCCACAAGCTTGACTGGAACACCCAATTCTTCTTGTACCTGGAAGACGATTCCGCCCTTAGCGGTGCCATCCAGCTTGGTGAGAACCACACCGGTGATATCTACTACCTCGCGGAAGATTCGTGCCTGCGTAAGGCCATTCTGCCCCACCGTGGCATCCAATACCAGCAGGACCTCGTCCACATCGGTCTTCTTTTCTACCACGCGCTTGACCTTGCCTAGCTGGTCCATCAAGTCCGTGGAGGTATGGAGGCGGCCTGCGGTGTCGACCAAGACCACATCTACTTGCTGTTCCACGCCGGTTGCTACCGCATCGAAGGCCACCGATGCTGGGTCAGCGCCTTCCTTGCCGCGCACGGTATCGGCGCCAACTCGACGGCCCCACGTCTCAAGCTGATCAGCGGCCGCAGCTCGGAAAGTGTCGGCCGCGCCCAAAAGGACCTTATGGCCCATGGCTACTAGCACGCGAGCAAGCTTGCCGGTGGTTGTGGTCTTGCCGGTGCCATTGACACCGACGACCATTACGATTGCTGGCTTGCCCTCATTCGGCATGGCCTTAATGGAGCGATCCATCTCTGGGTGGCCTGCTTCAATCAGGCATTCGCGCAGCATGGCACGGGCTTCATCCTCGCTGGAAACGCCGCGCTCTGCAATCTTCTCGCGCAGGGAGTCAGTCACCTTCATCGTGGACTTGGTGCCCAGATCCGCCATGATGAGCGTGTCTTCGACTTCCTCCCAGGCTTCGTCGTCCAAATCGCCTGCAGACAAAATTCCCATGAGCCCTTGGCCGATGGCATTTTGCGAGCGCGAAAGGCGCCCGCGCAAACGGCCAAGACGCCCACCGGCGGGTGCGATATCATCCTGCGGAGCTGGTGCTGGGGCAGGTTCGCCTGTTGGAACTTCGGTCTGTTCCTTGGCGGCTTCGGCTGCACCGGTTTGTGCCTCGGCAGCAGCTGCGGCTTCTTCGGCTTCCTCGCGGTCGTCCAGCCGCTCCTCGATGTCTTCCGCATCATTGTCTTCAACAACCTCGTCGAAGACTGGGGATTCCTCTTCTACCTCGGCATTTTCCACGGAGACAACGTCTTCCGGCTCTTTTGCCTTTTCGGCAGCTGCAGGCTCTTCCGGCGTGGGTGCAGCTTCTGGCTGTCCAGCCGCTTCCGGGGCACGGTCTGGGTGCGATTCTTCGCTTTCCGACGCCCCAGCTGCCGCACCCGCTACGCCTGCCGCGCCTGCAGTCGTCGCCGCGGCCGCAGCGCCAGTTCCCTTAGACTGTGGTTTGTCTATCTTCTCAGCGGAAGATTCTGCCGCTAGCTTCTTCTCCTCCGCTGGCGCTTGGGCCTGGGCCTGCTTAGTGGGCTCTGCCGGCTTGTCGGTCTTCGCCGGCTTCCCCTGCTGAGGTGCCGGCTTGGTTTCTGGTTCCTCTGCCACCGACTTGTCTGCCATAGGCTTGTCGGCCACGGGCTTGTTTGCCGCGGCATCAGTCGTGGGCTGAGCAGACTGTGGCTTATCAGCCTGCGGCTTAGCCTGTGCCTGCGGCTTTTCCTTAGACTGTGAGGTCTTGCCGCTGAGCTGCTCGTTGGCGATGTCTGTAGCATTCGGCTCTGTCTTCGCTGCCTGCTGTGACTGAGCGTGTTTTTCTGGGGCAGGCTTGTTCGCGCCGGGTTTGTCCGCCTGAACCGGGGCTTTCTGCGCTTCCTTAGCGCCGCCAGCAGGAGCGAAGTTAAAGCCGGACTTGGCTTGATAGTTGCCGGACTTTTGCTCCTGGGTCAGCTGCTTCGGTTCTTCCTCAGCAGGCTTATCAAAGGACACCTTCTTGGCGTCGCCGCGCTTTTTGCCGATTACCACGAGAAGAATAATCAGCACGATGACGACGATCGCAATGCCGATCCATAACCATAAAGAATTCATGCCTCTATAGTGCCAGTCTTCTCAGCTCGCGGCACGCCAAACCCCCTCCTATAGCGGAAGGAATTCTGCGGGAAGTCGACGAGCCCAGGCTACTTCCCCGCCTCCTCACCACGGGGAGCATCTACGCCCAAGCGAGTGGCATCCTCACTGGCTTGCTCCGTTCCAGGGGCGCTGCCTGCGGGATTCATGCGCTGCGAAATCACGCGAGTAACACCATCGCCGCGCATGGTTACGCCATAGAGGACGTTGGCGACATCCATCGTCGGCTTTTGGTGCGTAATGACGATGAGCTGCGAGTCTTTCCGCAGCTCCTCGAAGAGGGCAATGAGGCGGCGCAGGTTGACGTCATCAAGCGCTGCCTCAACCTCGTCCATGACATAGAACGGGCTGGGGCGGGCGCGGAAGATAGCTACCAGCATCGCAAGGGCAGTAAGCGACTTCTCGCCACCAGATAGCAAGGACAGGCGCTTGACCTTCTTGCCCGGTGGGCGCGCTTCCACCTCGATGCCGGTGGTGAGCATGTCCTCCGGCTCTGTGAGGATGAGGCGCCCCTCGCCACCGGGGAAAAGGGTCTGGAAAACCTTTGGAAATTCTGCTTCGACGTCGTGCCACGCATCGGTAAACAGCTGCAAAATCTGCGCGTCTACATCTTCGATAACACCCGCAAGATCCTTGCGGGCTTGGATGACATCCTCCAACTGAGTGGAAAGGAAGGAATAGCGCTCCTCCAAAGCCTTGTATTCTTCCAGCGCGAGCGGATTGACCTTGCCTAGTGAATTGAGGTCCTTTTCTGCTTGCTTCAAGCGCGCGTTTTCCGCCCCGCGGTCGAAATCTTCGCCTGGAGTGTAGTCCTGCAAGAGATCCGAAATCGCAATGCCCAGCTGTTCCACAATCTTGGCTTCCGCTTCGTCCACACGCACCTGCGCTTGGGAGCGAGCAATTTCCGAGTCATGGGCGCGGTTGGTCAGCCGGTCCAGCTGCTGCCGCGCGGCCGAGACGTGTTGCTTGACCTGCTGTAGCTGCGAGTTGAGGGAGGTGCGCTGCGCAAAGTAGTCATCGCGCTCAGAGGTAGCGCGCTCAAGCAGCTGCGTGGCGCGCGCGGCCAGATCGCGTGAATGCTTGGCTACCGCACCAGCCAACTCGCCCTGGGCCTTGCGCCGCGCCATGGCCTGCTCGTGGCGGGCTTTGGCTTGGCGTTCATGCTGCGCTTGGCGACGCAACGCCTCACCCTTTCCCGCTACCTGACCCACGTGGTCTTGGGCCGAGCGGGCCGCCACCTGCGCCTCCATTTCCATGGACTTGACCTGCTCTAATGCAGCGGAGGCCTCGTCGCGCTCCACCGAAGAGGGCTCGTCGGGCTGCTCGTCCGCATCGACGCGGGCGAGCCTATCGCGGGCGTCGGCAAGCTGCGTGCGGGCTTCGGTGAGCTTGACCTCGATCTCGGTCGCCCGCGCCGCGGCCTTCTCGTGCTCGTTCTTATTGGCCTCGTACTGCTTAAGCAAGCGCTGGTGATCGCGCTTCCACGCATCAACTTCAGTATCATGCTCGCGCAAGGCAGCCTTCGCCGAGGCTGCAGTCACGCGGGCATCCTCCGCCGCGATCTTCGCGCCCTCGAGCGTGCCGGAGAGTTCTTCCAGCTCCTGCGTGGCGGATTCCAACTGCTCCTCTGCCTCCGCGATGCGAGCGGAAACCTCAACGGTGGATGAGGCACCGGTGCCCACTTCTACCCAACCTTCACCCAGCACCACGCCGGATTCGGTGACGGCACGCAGGCGCGGATCCTCTGCCACCAGCTTTTTCGCCTCCGCGACATCGGAGACGAGTACGACATCCGCAAGGAGGCGGTGCAGCGCGGCAGATACCTCTGGAACCACCGCAATATGGTCGAGCAACCACGAGGTGCCTGCGGGCAATGTCGCATCCACGCGCCAGGAAGTGGCGGGGGCGGCCACGGAGACGTCGATAAGCGCGGAGCGCGTGCCCTTTTCCAAGTCTGCAATGAGCTGGGCAGAAATCTCGCCCGCTTGGGCCTCTGCAAAAGCACCCAACGCGGCAGCTACCGCGGTCTCGTACTTGGTGGTGATGAACTCGGCCAACGGTTGGAACTGCTCGCCTACATCAATCTTTTCCGGCGCAGTCTGAGCCAAGGTATCGATGCGGGAACGCAAGGTATAGACGGTGCGCTCACGTTCGCGTTGCTCGTCGCGAAGCTGCTCCAAACGCTTATCGGCTGCACCCGATTCACTGGCCGCCCGCACATGGGCTTCCTCGAGCGGCTCACGCTCGCCGGCCAAAGACTGCAGCTTATCCGCCACCTCATCGGCTTCTGCCTGGGCGGCTTGGGTGCGCTGCTTGGTAGAAGTCAGGGTCTCCTCTTGGCGCACCAGCTCCTCTTCGGCCGAAGTAACCTGGCCTGCCGCCTTTTCCTCTGCGGCGATGAGGCGGACGACGCCCTCGCGCCTATCCGCAATGGCACGCAGCTGCGCCATGTGCTCGCGCTCAGCGGCCTCGAATGCCTCACGGCGCTCTGCTACCTCTTCGCGGATAGCCTCCAGGCGTTCCGCAGCCTCCTCCGCTGCGGCGAGAAGCTCTGCATGTTCTTCGTCCGCGCGGGCAGCCCGTGCCTCTAGGTCATCCGGATCCTGGCCAGAATAGGCCACCTGTGCGCCGGCATTGGCCGCTCGTTCCTCCGCGATACGCAGGGTCGCGGAAATGCGCTCGGAAAGTGTGGACAGATCGAACCACAGTTTTTGGGCAGCATCCGCCTTGGGGTTTACCTCCTCTAGCTGGGCTTCCACTTCTAGCTGCGAACCTGTTGCTTCTTCCAGCTGCGCGGTAACTTCTTCTACCTGCTCGGCTAAGACCTCTGCCGCGCGCTCGGCCTCCTGGAACTTGCTGCGCAGGCGCACCACCCTATCTCCTGCCAGCCGCAGGCGGGCGTCGCGCAGATCAGCCTGCACAGTGGCGGCGCGCTGCGCGGCCTCAGCCTGGCGGGCCAAAGGCTTGAGCTGCTTTCCCAACTCATCAGTAAGGTCCTGCAAGCGATCCAAATTGGCCTGCATGCCGGTGAGCTTGCGCTGCGCTTTTTCCTTGCGGCGGCGGTGCTTGAGTACACCCGCGGCTTCTTCGATATACGAGCGCCGATCCTCAGGCCGCGATTCTAGGATCTCAGAAAGCTTGCCTTGGCCAACGATGATGTGCATCTCGCGGCCAATACCGGAATCAGATAGCAGCTCCTGAATATCCATCAGGCGCGCTTTGGAGCCATTGATTTCGTATTCGCTGGCACCATCACGGAACATGCGGCGGGTGACCGACACTTCCGAGTATTCGATCGGCAGCGCACCGTCCGCATTATCGATGGTGAGGGTGACCTCGGCGCGCCCCAGAGCCTTGCGGTCGCCGGCGCCGGCGAAGATGACGTCCTGCATCTTTCCGCCGCGCAGCGTCTTGGCGCTTCCCTCACCCATAACCCAGGCCAGGGCGTCCACCACATTGGACTTGCCGGAGCCATTCGGTCCGACGACGGCGCAAATTCCGGGCTCGAATTTCAGAGACGTCGCCGACGCGAATGATTTGAAGCCTTTCAGCGTCAGCGATTTCAGGTGCATTTGGGTAAGTTTAGCAAGCCTTGAACGCAGCTGCCCAGCCGAGCCTAGAGGCTCGCTTCGGCGGGCTTGTGCTGCGAGTTAACGTTCGATGAAGCCAGATTCGCCCTTAGGGGAAGCCCATTGTTCGACAACCAGATCCACCGTTCCCGGGCGGTGGGTCGTACTCGGCTGCTCATTGAGGAGGCCCAGCAAGTCCTCGCATTTCTCCCGCGGGCCTTCCGCTACCACCTGCACCCGGCCATCTCTCAGATTGGTGGCATGCCCGCTCAAACCGAGCTCCAAGGCCCGGGAGCGCGTCCACCAACGAAAGCCCACTCCTTGGACGTGCCCATGGACAAAAGCGGTCATTCTCTCCAGTGCCATGCGGCCTCCCAAATTTCTAATAGCGGTCGTGGTGTCCCTTATCGCGCAATACGCGGCGATCCTCTTCGCTGCGGCGAGTAACGGGATCGGATCCGTCCCAGCACTCTACGCCCTTCAGTTCCGGCATCATATCGCGGTGGAATACCGGGTCAATGCCGTGGCTGCGCTGTTCGTTGTAATTCTTGAGCAGCTTAATCGCCACACCGGATAGCGGCACGATGGCGATGATATTGAGGATCACCATGGTTGCCGCACCGGTATCGGCCAACGCAAAGACCAGCGGCAGAGAGCCCACTGCGCCAAACCAAACGAAGAAGAGAACGACGAGGCGGAAAATCACCAACGCAGGCTTGCTCTGGGTGAGGTATTCCAGGTTAGATTCCGCCAAGTAGTAATTGCCCAGGATGGAGGAGAAAGCCAGGAAGAAGAGGATGAAGCTAACGAAGTGGATGCCCCAGTCGCCCACCTCAGAAGACAGTGCCGCCTGAGTCAAGGAGACGCCTTCTGCTTCGGCGCCGTAGGCAATCTCTGGTCCCAGCAGGATGATAAAGGCGGTGATGGTACACACCACCAAAGTGTCAAAGTACACGCCGAGGGTTTGAACCAAACCCTGCTTGACCGGGTGGGACACTGCCGCGGTAGCGGCTGCGTTCGGAGCAGAGCCCTCACCAGCTTCGTTGGAGAACAGTCCGCGCTGAATACCCTTCATCATGGCCGCACCGAGACCGGCGCCAGCGATTTCCTTTATACCCAGAGCGTGGCCGACAATATCGCCAACCATTCCCGGCACCTTGTCAAAGTTCGTGATGACTACAAAACCGCCGACAAGCAGGTAGGCCACCGCCATAAACGGCACGATGATCTGGGTGATATTGGCAATGCGGTTGACGCCGCCAAAGATGATGAGGCCCGCAACCACGGCGATAACAACACCGATGATGGCACGGAACATGGTGTCATCGCGGTCAAAAGAGAAGGACACCGCATCTGCAATGGCGTTGGTCTGGAAGGCGTTGTAGACCAAACCAAAGGTAAAAGCGATAGCGATGGAGAAAAGAACGCCAAGCGGGCCCCAGCCCAAACCGCGCTTCATGTAGTACGCAGGGCCACCACGGTAACCATCACCATCGCGTACCTTCCACAGCTGCGCCAGGGTGGATTCGATGAATGCAGTTGCACCACCAAGGATGGCGATGAGCCACATCCAAAAGACTGCACCTGGGCCGCCCACGGAAATGGCCACAGCCACGCCGGCCACGTTGCCGGTGCCAACGCGGGAGGCGGCCGAGATAGTAAAGGCCTTGAAAGCAGAGATGCCGCCATAGTCCTCATCCTCATCGCGGCCCTCCCCCTTTGGCCGCTCGACGACCGCGCAGAACATATCCGGCACCATGCGCACCTGCACCAAAGCGGTACGGATGCCGAAGAATAGGCCCGCAGCGATGAGCAGCCAGGGCAGAATCCACGACCAGACGCCGTCATTAAATGTCGTTACGACATTTTCAAGAAAATCCATGCAGAATAATTTACTGCCTTGAGGTTCACAACGTGAACCCCATGCGCCATAACTTATTGGCAATGGGGGCAGAAATGGGTGGAACGCCCTGAAATTACGCAGCGCTCCAAGGGCGTTCCGCAGCGCTGACAGGGCTGGCCAGCCCGCCCATACGCGGCCAGGGAACGCGAGAAGTATCCCGATTCACCATTCACGTTGACATACAAGGAATCAAAGCTCGTGCCACCCACTTTTAGGGCGGCGGCCATGACGTCTTGGGCCGCTTCGAGCAGGGCTACGGCATCCTTTTGGCGCAACGTCGATGCCCTTTTGCGGGGCGGAATCTGTGCCGCCCACAGGGATTCATCGGCATAGATATTGCCGATTCCAGAAGCCAAGGTTTGATCCAATAGTGCAGTCTTTACTGCAGTCTTCTTGGCCCGCAAGCGCCGCGCGGTAGCCACAATGTCGAAGTCTGGTTCCAACGGGTCAATGCCAATGTGCGAGATCTTCGCCCACGGTGCATAGAGCCAATAGCCAAAGGTGCGCTGGTCCACAAAGCTAAGCTCTACCCCACCGCTTAGCTGAGCGCTAATGCGCAGATGCGGCGAATCGGTCGTACCGATTCGAACCTGACCCGACATACCTAAGTGGATGAAAAGGACGTCGCGGTGAGGATCCATGGAATCTTCGCCCACAAATTCCAGCCACATGAACTTTCCCCGCCGAGCCACAGCGGCGATCTCTTTGCCTTTTAGGAGACCGGAAAGTGGCTCATCTTGGCCACGGTTGGCACGCGGGTGCAGGACGTGCACAGACTCAAAAGTCCGCCCCACCACATGGGGCTCAAGACCCCGGCGGACGGACTCGACTTCCGGCAGTTCCGGCATGCTTAGCCTTCTTTATGCGCAGTGCCCTGCACCAAGAGAGGAGTCTCGCGCAAAGTCTGGCAGGCCTCCTGAGCCGCTTGCTGCTCGGCCAGCTTCTTATTATGGCCCACTCCATTGCCCACGGTCAGACCAGCAACGGTAGCTACCGCGTTAAAAGTCTGGTCATGTTCTGGGCCGGTGGAGGTAGCCGAGTAGACCGGCATCGGTGCCTTAAGCTCGGCGCACAGCTCCTGCAACGTGGTCTTCCAATCCAGGTGGCGGCCACTCACGGTCGCATTGTCGATCTTTTCTGCAAATAGGCGCAGGATGACATCTCGCGCAGTTTCGAATCCATGCTCGCGGTAGATAGCGCCAAAGATTGCCTCGGTGGTATCGGCAAGGATGGAATCCTTATCGCGTCCACCAGTGGACTGCTCGCCCTTGCCCAGCAAAATGTGCGGGCCGAGGTTTATCTCACGAGCGATATCCGATAGGCCATAGCGCGAGACGATCGAGGCACGCATCTTGGAAATATCCGATTCCGGACGAGAAGGATAAGTGATGTATAGCTGGGAGGCCACCGACAGGCCCAGCACCGCATCGCCCAAAAACTCTAAGCGCTCGTTATTAGGCAAATGCCCATTCTCATTGGCAAAAGAGCGGTGAGTAAGCGCTAGGCGCAGGTGTTCTGGCTGCAAGTCCACGCCGAGCGATTCCAACAATGGGGTGTGGTCTACTGCAGCAAATTCGGCTGCCAGTGCCTCTTCCCCGGTTAGCTTCTTTTTGCGGCTCATAGGAACTTCTCCAAACCAGCCCAGCGGGGATCGACCTTGTCTTCCTCTTCTTCGCCAGAGATACCGGTGGTCACCCCTTCAGGCGTGTCAATCTCACAGCCGTCCTCACACACCGGCGCGAAGGGAAGGTTGAGGCCTGCCTCATCGATCACGGCCTGCAAAAGGTCCAGCTCATCATCCTCGATCTCCGGAATCTCATCTCCGGAACCTTCATCATCGGCTGCAGGATCATCGCCAGAGACAAAGGAGTCATCGGCGGCAAAGACCTGCGTGACGTGGAGATCCAGCTGCGGGTGCAGTTCCTTCAAGCACCGGGAGCATTCCCCGGTTAGCCGGCCGGATACGTTGGCGTCCACCAAGACACCTGCACCTAGAGGGGTTAAGGTGGCGTCTACGGTGAGCTCTTCGCCCTTCGGAATGGCGATCATCTCGACGCCAATCCTCTCAGGTGCGGGGCCGGTTTGGGTGCGTTGCTCCGGCAGTGCGTCAGCGCCTTGGGCGTTCAACAATTCGCCCACATCGAACTTCAATGGTGATGTCATAACACTAGGTAGTCTACCTTGCCCCGCAAACTCCGCCTAGCGGCCCGCGCAGGCAAACTTTCTGTCAAGAGTCTGTCGTTTAAAGTAAAAGGGCCTATGGCTTTCCGGATTAGCCTTTGCCCAAGCCAATGCCGTCTTTAGTGTGGAGGCATGACTTACCACTTGGCGCTAGCCTCCACGGATCCACGCAGCATCGCACTCGGATTCGCCGTGTTTAGCTGCCTTCCTGCCGCGGTATTAACCATTGCCGGCACGCTCGTGCACGCGACTCCACGGCCGGACCGTTCAGGAATCTATGGCGCTAGTGGGATTCGCCTCTTTACTGCACTCATCTGCAGCATCATTGCTGGTTTGATAGCTGGCACCATCCTGGTATTGCCCACTGGCATGGACCTTTCGGTGCTCACCGGCGCACTCATCTTTTCCCTAAGCGCAGGCGCCATTACCTGGTTTTCTCGGGAGACCATTCCTACGGCGCTTATTTCTGTAGGCACCATGCTGGTTGCCACAGGTGCGCTAGTGAGTATGTGCGCCGTGTGCTTTCCGCAGAACTTTAGTGATAGTTCTTTGACGTCACTGTCTTCCTATTTCTTTACCGCACTCGTTGCATTCCTTTTCCCTGGATTAGTGACCACAATCATTGCAGCATGTATGGCCGTCCAATCCGCCGCGCCTGCGCGTCTCACATCGAGGAAGGAAAGCAGCGCCACGTCCACACACACGCCGTTAACAGCTGCTCCCCATGCACCGAATACGGCAGTGCCCACCACACAGCCTCGCTCCCGCGCAACCTCCTGAACTGCCTGCGCTGGTAGGAAAACATAAAGGCTCTGGTGGGTGGGCAGACGGTGTACGACAAACCGTCTGCCCACCCACCAGAGCCTTTGGCCGTGCCTGATATAAGGGGCTAAACCACCCCTCACCCCTTAAGCTCCTTAGCCCGGGTGCCTCCGGGAAATGAAGCTTAAGGGCAGAAAGAATTTAAAGGTTTAGCGCTCGTTATAGCGACGCTCGTAGGCCTCGCCTTCTGCGTAGCGGGAGCCGCCCGCAACGCCGCCGGCACGTCCCGAGGGCTGGTAGTCGCCGCCGCGGGAACGGACCCCGGCACCGCCGCGCAGTGCAGAGCGGTCGGAGCTTACGGTGCGCAGCAGCCCATTGAGGGTGGTTTCAAATTCGCTTAGCTTGCCGTCTACAAACTCATCGCATTCACTGCGCAGACGGTTGGACTCAGTGTGGGCGGACTCCACGATGCGGTGTGCTTCCTCATCAGCGCGGCGCACAACTTCAGATTCCGAAACCATACGCTCTTGCTCGGCACGGCCTTCTGCCACGGAACGCTCATATTCATCGTTGGCCTGAGCGATGGTGCGGTCTGCTTCCGCGCGGGCCTGTTCCACCATGGACTGAGCGCGAGCTTCAGCATCAGCTACCAACTTGGCGGCATGCTGTTCTGCGTGGGAGACCGTGGCATCCGCCTCCTCGCGAGCATGGCCCACGATGTCATCAGCCTGCGCATTAGCGTCATTGATGGTCTGGTCCGCACGCTCTTCGGCGCCGTGCAGGATTTCATCCTGCTTATCCAAGACATCCTGCGCGTCATCAATCTCAACGGGCAGGGCGTTTCGGAGGTCGTCGAGAAGCGCGAGCATTTCATGGCGCGGAACCATGCAATTAGAGGTCATGGGGAGGCTATGGGCCTCTTCCAAGTGCTGGACTAGTTCATCTAGGGACTCAAAGACACGGTACATGCTGCGAATTTTACATGCCCTCACGTGCCAGACGTGGAGGCCACACACCGAGTGTGTACTGCGGATTTCCCCTCCAGTGCAAACAATCGCCTTCCACCCACCCACTCACACAATCTATGGCGCGTATTTACAGCACAAACTCCCCTTCTCCACTACACAAAGGCAGCACAGAAAGGGAGCTTGAAAGAAGAAGTGAGCAGCTAGATAACGCCCTGTGCCAACATGGCGTCCGCTACCTTCTTGAAGCCAGCAATATTTGCACCGGCAACGTAATCGCCTTCACGGTCATATTCCTTGGCCGTACTATCGATGTTTTTAAAGATATTGGACATGATCGCGTGGAGGCGATCATCGGTGTAATCAAACGACCAAGAGTCGCGGGATGCGTTTTGCTGCATTTCCAGCGCGGAGGTAGCAACGCCACCAGCGTTGGCTGCCTTGCCCGGCGCGAAGTTGATCTTGGATTCTTGGAAGACGTGGACCGCCTCTGGGGTAGACGGCATATTGGCACCTTCGGCTACGTAACGCACGCCGCCGTCAACGAGCTTCTTGGCAGAATCGCCATCGAGCTCATTTTGGGTGGCACACGGCAGAGCTACGTCTGCCTGCACTTCCCAGATATTTCCCCCCTTGTGGAATTCCACGCCGTTTCCAGCTTCTTCGGCGTAGGTGGAAATACGTTCACGGCGGGTTTCCTTGACGTCCTTGAGCAGCTCAATGTCCACGCCGTTAGGGGTGGTGATGTAGCCGGAGGAATCGGACATGGCCACTACAGTAGCGCCAAGCTCTTGGGCCTTGGCTGCGGCGTAGATGGCCACGTTGCCAGAACCGGAGACGATAACCTTGGCGCCGTCGAAAGACTCGCCGTGCGTCTTCATCATCTCATTGGTGAGGTAGACCGTGCCAAAGCCCGTGGCCTCAGTACGAACCAGGGAGCCACCCCAGGTCAATCCCTTGCCGGTGAGGACGCCGGATTCGTGCTGCGTGGTCAGTCGGCGGTACTGGCCAAAGAGGAAGCCGATCTCGCGGCCGCCGACGCCGATGTCACCGGCCGGCACGTCGCGGTATTCGCCAATATGGCGGTGCAGCTCCGTCATGAAGGACTGGCAAAAGCGCATGACCTCTACCTCGGACTTGCCCTTGGGATCAAAGTCAGAACCGCCCTTGCCGCCGCCGATGGGCAGGCCGGTCAGGGAGTTTTTGAAAATCTGCTCAAAGCCAAGGAACTTGATGATGCCCAGGTTGACCGAAGGGTGAAAACGCAGTCCACCCTTGTAGGGGCCGAGCGCGGAGTTGAACTGAACGCGGAAGCCGCGGTTGACCTGGATGTCGCCACTATCGTCGATCCATGGCACGCGGAAGATGAGCTGGCGTTCAGGCTCGCACAGGCGCTCCACCAGGCCGTAGTCCGCGTACTGCGGGTCTTTTTCTAGGACAATTTTCAGCGAATCCAGGACCTCAGAAACCGCTTGGTGGAATTCCGGTTCTCCCGCATTGCGCTTGAGCAATTTGTCGTAGTACTCAGAGATTTGGCTATCTACTGACATGGTGTGCATTCCATTCTGTGGGCCTGTAAGAACAGATACCAGTTTCCTATCAAACTACCGATAATGCAAGCAGGTTCAAGGCTTTAGGGAGACATACAACGCCTTTTACCAGCGACAATAAAGTTAAATATTTTCTGTAGACCGTTCGAATCTTAAGTCGCACCGTGCCCCAGCGCGGGCGGGCTTTATAATCACGGGCATGCATATTGTTGTCGCCCCAGACTCATTTAAAGGCACCGCCTCCGCGCCCGAGGCCGCAGCCAGCATTGCTATGGGGGTGCGCCAAGCGCTTCCCGACGCCACGGTGACCACCCTGCCCATGGCCGATGGCGGCGAAGGCACCGCCACTGTCCTTGCACAAGCGGCAGCCTCCGGCGGACAATCCGCCGAGACCATTACCCTGCCCACTACCGACGCCATTGGCCGCTTGACTCAGGCAAGCTATGTTCTCGCCGGAACCACTGCGTTCATTGACGTCGCCTCTGCCACTGGGCTGCCAGCCGTGCAGGACAGCCTTGATCCGCTCCACGCCGATTCCTATGGCACCGGCGTGCTGATCGCGGACGCAGAAACACGTGGCGCTACCTCGATCGTGCTGGGATTAGGCGGCACCGCCAGCATTGACGCCGGGATGGGCATCCTCACCGCACTCGGTGCCGCCGCGCACGACGCCCGCGGCTATGCCCTGCCCAAGGGCGGCGCTCCCCTCGTTCAGCTGGACCACATCGATACCGCGCAGCTCAATATCAAGGCCGGCATGCTTGACTTCACACTGCTGGCAGATACCCGCGCTACCCCAGTGCAAGCGGCAACCATGTACGGCCCCCAAAAGGGAGCGAAAGGCGAACAAGTAGCACTGCTGGCCGGCGCCATGCTCCAAGCATGCGCGGTTACCGGCACCGATGCAGATTCTGCATATTATGGCGCCGCGGGCGGCCTTCCCATTGGCCTGTCCTGGCTCTCGCGCACCCTCTGGGGTTCAGACGAACACGTGCGCGTCCTGTCCGGCGGCACGCACGTGGCCGCTGCACTGGGCCTTCCGGAAAAGATCGCTTCGGCCGATCTCGTCATTACCGGCGAGGGCCGCTTTGATGAACAGTCTCTGACCGGCAAGGCAGTCGGAACCATCACGGATCTTGCCCGGCAAGCCGGAACTCCGGTGGGCATTATCGCCGGCTCCTTCGAGCATGACACCGACGCCTACTGCGCTCCCCTTAGCCAAGAGGGCTCGTTAGCCCAGCAGCTGGCGGCGGCCGCCGGGGACATCGTCAAGCAGCTCTAAGGCCGAATGGACAGCGACCACGGGAAGATGGCGGGCCGCTCATGCGCCAGCTCATCTTCTAGCAATACGTGGTCCTTGGGCAGCACTGCATGCGGGGTGAGAAGGCGCGAGAGCACCATGCCCAGCTGGTTAACCGAGCCACTCACGCCCGCCACCGCGATGTCATAGCGGTGCACGCTCGCGTCCGCAAGGTCGCGGTCCTCATGCTCGTCGCGATAATTTTGCCGCAGCTGCTCTTCCAAGCCCTCTGGAAACTGCGGCGCCTCTGGGCGGGTAACGTCAGCTGAGGAAAGCGAACCGCTCTCCACCAGCTTGTCGGTGGCGGCGGTAAAGATGTCCGCGACGCGCTCTGCTTGCGCGTTGGGAACCAAAACATCAAATTGAATAACCGGCATAGCGCCAACCCTACCCAATCCCTAAGGTGTGAAACCATGTCTGATTCTGCCCGCATCGCCCAGCTCACCACTTCCCAGGAAGCCGATCTGGGGTGGCAGCAGGACTTTTATGAGGACCTGCACCGCCACCCCGAGCTTTCGCATGAAGAGGAGCGCACCGCCAGTCGCATCCGCGCCAAACTCGCCGATTTTGACTGCGAGGTAGTAGAAAACATCGGCGGCTTTGGTATGGTCGCTATCTTCCGCAACGGCGATGGCCCCACTGCTTTGCTGCGTGCGGACTTTGACGGCCTACCCGTGGAAGAGGCCACCGGCGTGTCCTATTCCGCCACTAATGGAAAGATGCACGCCTGCGGGCACGATATGCACACCACGGCGCTGCTGGGTGCCTGCGCGCTTCTCGACGCCTCCCGGAGCACCTGGTCCGGCACCTTCCTCGCTCTTTTCCAACCGGCCGAAGAATCTTCCGTGGGAGCTAAGGACATGTTGGCCGATAACCTCATCGATCGTGTGCCTCGTCCCGATATTTGCCTAGGCCAACACATCATGCCCGGCCGCGCCGGTACTGTACGCCACACCGCAGGCCCCATCATGGCCGGCTGCGATTCCCTACGCATTCGCGTCTTTGGAAAATCGGCCCACGCTTCCATGCCCCATAACTCCATCGACCCCACCTATATCGCGGCCATGATCGTCACCCGCCTCCAAGCTATCGTGGGCCGCGAAGTTGCCCCACACGAGTTCTTTGTCATCTCTGTAGGCGAGCTACACTCGGGCGATAAAAACAACATTATTCCCGAATCCGCCGAGCTCGTGCTCAATACGCGCTACTACGATCCCGCACTCGCGGAAAAGGTCTATGCCTCCCTCGAGCGCATGGTCAAGGCCGAGTGTGTGGCGTCCGGAAGCGAGCAAGACCCGACCTTTGAGTACTACGCTCACGGCGAGGTCACCGATAACGACACCGCAGCCCACGCACCGGTGGCCGAGGTTTTCGATGCCGCCTTCGGCTCCAATTCGGTCATTGCCGCCCCTTCTACCGCCTCTGAGGACTTTTGCTACCTGCCGCAGGCCTGGGGTGTGCCCTATGTTTTCTGGCATATCGGCTGCACCCCGGAAGACGAGTTGCAAGACCCACCGGTCAACCACCAAGCAACCTTCCTGCCGGACTATGCCCCAACCGTCTATGCCTCCACTCGGGCAGCATATGGTGCGGCATTGACCTACTTGGCAAAGCCCTAGGTACCCGGCGCGCCTTTCCCTATTCCTCCCTGCAAGGCGGCGCCAATCCTATTAAGCTGGCAGGCGTTTCGTGACTTCCCACTACCTTAAGGTTTCACATGAGCCAGCCACGGCACTCTGTTTTCGAATCCACCGTTCCCTCCCATGTTCGTGCGGCCTCCGGTGTAAGCCCGCACAGCGCTTCCTACCGCAAGTTCTGGTCGGGCCTATCTGGTGCCGTCATGGAGCAGATTGCCGATAATTGGGAGCGCACCCGTTCCGCCTATGCTGCGACCCGCCAGCAGCACTACTTCTCTGCGGAGTTCCTGCAGGGCCGCGCGCTGCTCAATAACCTCACCAACCTGGGTTTGGTCGACGATGCCAAGGCTGCCGCCACCGCTGCCGACCACGAGCTGAGCGATGTCCTCGAAGCCGAGCACGATGCCGCACTCGGCAACGGTGGCCTCGGCCGCCTTGCTGCCTGCTTCCTCGATTCCGCTGTCACCCAGGACTACCCCGTTACCGGTTATGGCCTACTCTACCGCTACGGACTGTTCCGCCAGTCCTTTGAGAATGGCTTCCAGAAGGAACAGCCTGATGCGTGGATGGAAAACGGCTATGACTTCATCATCCGCCGCGCCTCCGAGCAGCGCCGCGTCCACTTTGATGACATGGACGTGCGCGCCATTCCTTATGACATGCCTATTACTGGCTACGGAACCGATAACGTAGGCACGCTACGCCTGTGGAAGTCCGAGCCCATCGATGAATTCGATTATGATGCCTTCAACTCCCAGCGCTTTACGGAGGCCATTGTCGATCGCGAGCGCGTCATGGATATCTGCCGCGTGCTCTACCCCAACGACACCACCTATGAGGGCAAGGTACTGCGCGTGCGCCAACAGTACTTCTTTGTCTCCGCATCCCTGCAGACCATGGTGGATAACTACATTGCCCAGCACGGCGAGGACCTCACCGGTTTTGCGCAGTACAACTCCATCCAGCTCAATGACACCCACCCAGTGCTCGCCATCCCTGAGCTCCTGCGCATTTTGCTCGATGACCACGGTCTGAGCTGGGATGCGGCGTGGAAGATCGTCACCGAGACCTTCGCCTACACCAACCACACCGTGCTGGCGGAGGCCCTGGAGAGCTGGGAAGTGTCCATCTTCCAAAAGCTGTTCTGGCGCATCTGGCAGTTGGTGGAAGAAATCGACCGCCGCTTCCGCGAAGATATGGCCCACCGCGGCCTGGATCAGGGCCGCATTGACTACATGGCTCCGGTATCCAACGGGCACGTGCACATGGCCTGGATCGCCTGCTACGCCGCCTACTCCATTAACGGTGTCGCCGCCCTGCATACCGAGATCATCAAGGCCGATACGCTGTCCGAATGGTACGAGCTCTGGCCAGAAAAATTCAACAATAAGACCAATGGCGTCACCCCGCGTCGCTGGCTAAAGATGTGCAACCCCCGCTTGGCAGAACTGCTCACCCAGCAGGCTGGTTCCGATGCGTGGGTTACTGACCTCACCCAGCTGGCCAAACTCGCCGATAAGGCCGACGATACCGACCTGCTACGAGAACTGATCGCCATCAAGCGGGCCAATAAGCGCGACTTTGCGCAGTGGGTAAACGACCACCAAGGCGCTGAAATCGACCCCGATTCCATCTTTGACGTGCAGATCAAGCGCCTGCACGAGTACAAGCGCCAGCTGATGAACGCCCTCTACGTCCTCGACCTCTACTTCCGCATCAAGGACGAGGGCGAAACCGTGCCGAAGCGCACTTTCATCTTTGGTGCCAAGGCCGCGCCGGGCTACGACCGCGCCAAAGCGATTATCAAGCTCATCAACACCATCGCAGACCTGGTCAATAACGATCCAGCCACCAAGGACATCATCCGCGTCGTCTTCGTGGAGAATTACAACGTCTCCCCCGCCGAACACATCATCCCGGCCGCTGATATCTCCGAGCAGATTTCTGTGGCTGGCAAGGAAGCCTCCGGCACGTCCAATATGAAGTTCATGATGAATGGTGCACTGACCTTGGGCACCATGGATGGAGCAAACGTAGAAATCGTCGAGGCGGTTGGCGAGGACAACGCTTATATCTTCGGCGCCCGCAATGAAGAGTTGCCGCAGCTGCGCGCCGAGTACAACCCAGGCGAGCTTTACCAGAGCGTGCCAGGCTTGGCCCGCGTACTGGATGCGCTTGTCGACGGCACCCTGGGCTCAGACAATGCCGGTATCTTCGGCGATCTGCGCGCCTCGCTTCTCGACGGCTTCGGGGAGCACGCCCAAGACCAGTACTACGTCCTCGGTGACTTCGCCGACTACCGCGAGACCCGCGACCGCATGGCCGCGGAGTATCAAGAGGACGAGCTTGCGTGGGCAAAGAAGGCGTGGCTAAATATCTGTTATTCCGGTCGTTTCTCCTCGGACCGAACCATCGCGGACTACGCGAACGAGGTGTGGAAGATCCAGCCGACCCCGATTTCCCAGCGCTAAGAAAAGGTCCTACCCTTCGCTTCCACGGCGGAGGACAGGACCTTTATGTAGGCGGTGTGCCTGATGCTGTTTAGCGCAGGCCCACGCGCTTGAGCTGCTCATAAATAGGCTTCAAGTCAATGTTAAGCACACCCATCTGCGTAGCTAGGAAGCCGAGGCCGCCGACAACTGCGCCCAGAATCCCCAGACCCGTAGCTAGACCAGCAGCAAAGCCCTTGCTGCTGCCTTCCTTGCCGGCATCAGCGTCATCGGACGGGTTGGCAGCGTCTTCTGGCTGCTCAGGGTCGCCTGCTTGGCCGGTGCCATCGTTCCACCACTCATCAAAGGTCAAGTTGGCTACCAGGGTGTTATCGACGTAGTCACCGCGGACCGAATCGGTTCCAGAGGTACGGGCCATGATGTCCTCGGAGCCGGCGCCCTTGAAGAAGAACGGCACCAACTGGTTGGTGTGCTGACCGGAGTACCAACCGTGGCGAGCAACCTTGCCCTTCTCACCTTCCATAGCGTTGAAGCGGTTATCCGCCTCAGGGTTATCCTCAGTCGGAGCCTCGTTCGCACCGGAGAGATAGCCGGTTTCGTGGTCTGCGGTAACAACCAGTAGGGTCTCCTCCCACGAAGAGTTCTCCTCTACCCACTTGATGGCGGCATCGACCGATTTGTTGAAGTCCTGGGTTTCTTCGATGTCGCGCACCGGGTTATTGCCGTGTCCAGCCCAGTCGATGGCACCGCCCTCGATCATGACGGAGAATCCATCCTCATCCTGCCCCAGTGCGTTGAGTGCGCCGGTGGTCATGGTGGGGAGATCGACGACGTCGTTAAGCGGGTCAGAGTACGGCTCCTTCGCCTCACCAGAGCGAGAGTTCTGCAAGGTGGATCCTACCTGTGCGATACCCCAGTACTTCTGGTCCGGCTTGACGTCGCCTTCCGCCATCTTCTTGAAGTCATCGTTGGACTCAAAGTAGTTCCAGTCGGTCTCGCCAGCGGAAAGCTTGGCGTAGTCCTCCTCGTACATGAAGCTGTAATCCGGAGTTTCGATCTTTTGGTGGTCATTGTCGTAGAACGGGTGGCCAGCGGCCATGACCAAGTCGAGGGCGCTGCCGAGCATCTCACGGCTAATGTCCTGCAGCTTATCGCGGTCCTTGTTGTGCGCGGCCCACGCCGCCGGAGTGGCTTCGGAATAGAGAGTGTCTGATGGTTTGTGTGTGGGTACCTAACCCGCATAAGGAGATGGACCAGAATGACTACTGTGGCACGACGAGATCCGGCTGATAAGGCCAAGATTGATGCGATTGAAAAGAAGCTGCTTGCTAACCCTGACATCGCGAAGCTGATTGATGACCTAGGCACATCCACAACGGATGCCAACGACCTGGTTCGCGGCATGTTACAAGCCTCGATTACCAGAGGCCTCAACGCTGAAATGGATGCCCACCTAGGCTACGAGTCTGGCGACAGGAGCGCTAAAGCTGCAGCTAGAACAGACAATCACCGCAACGGGTCATATCCAAAGACCGTGGATTCTAACTACGGGCCAGTCACCGTTGATGTCCCACGCGATCGGGCTGGAACATTCTTGCCGACTATGGTCCCTAAAGGTTCTAGGCGCTTGACTGATGTCGATGACATGATAGTCAGCTTGTACGCCGGTGGGATGACAATTAGGGACATCCAGCACCATATGGCAACGGCGATGCGTGTTGATATTTCCCATGAGACGATTTCCGCGGTTACTGACGCCGTCCTCGATGAGGTCATGATCTGGCAAAACCGCCAGCTAGACGAGTTCTACCCGGTCATTTTTCTCGATGCGTTGCGCATTAAAGTCCGCGACGGCGGCCGAGTAGTCAACAAATCTGCGTACATGGCAATCGGCGTGGACCTGGACGGTATCAAGCACATTTTGGGATTGTGGATTGCCAAAGAAGAAGGCGCTTCATTTTGGGCGCAGGTATGCGCCAATCTTTCTAACCGTGGGGTTAAAGACGTCTTTATCGTCTGCTGTGACGGGCTGAAAGGCTTGCCGGAAGAAGTAAAGGCAACCTGGCCGAACTCTATGGTGCAAACCTGTATCGTGCACCTGATTCGTGCCGCTAACCGGTGGGTAGCCTACGGAGATCGCCGGGGCGTATCAGCCGCGTTGAAAAAGATTTACACCGCCACGGACGAGTCCACAGCTAAGGCTGCCTTAGACGAATTTGAAGCCTCTGAATTGGCAGAAAAGTATCCACGCTCAGTCAAAGTCTGGCGAGATGCATGGGCGCGTTTCGTACCGTTTCTCCAGTTCCCACCAGCAGCCAGCAAGGTCATTTACACGAAGAATTCGATTGAATCATTCAACAATGAACTGCGGAAAGCTACCCACAACAGGGTGCAGTTCACTAACAATGAATCAGCGCTCAAGACGCTATGGTTGATGATCTGCAACATCGAAGACAAACGAGCCGCAAAGAGGGCAAAGCAAGGCAAACGAGTCTCAGCAACAGCCGGCAGACTCATGGAAGGAGCCCGAGTTTCCGGCTGGAAACAAGCCATCAACCAAATGGCCGTGGCCTACCCCGACAGCTTCGACAAATACCTATAAACCTAGCCCCACACACAAACAACTTGATACCCTCCGAACAAGCAAGCATTGATAGATGCAGGTCTGCACTACATTTTGTCGGTGAAACCCCACCGTGCCTGAGGTGATTGAAACCTGGCGGCGGGAAATCCCTGGTGAAGCCTACGCCCACGGCCAGATCTGGACACAAGCCTCGGCAAGCGATGCGCGCAAACACACAACCCCGAATACGGTGACCCACTTCCAGTACTCCTATGATCGGGCCAGACGCGGCCTGCGCGGAATCAAAGAGCAAGTCGCAAAAGCCAAACGCGCTGTTGACGGCGAAATCGCCATTAAGCGCAACCGCTATTTCGATCTTTCCACCCCGAACAAGAAGGTCAACTACGCTCTTGCTGCCAAACACCGAGCCCTAGCCGGAATTAAAGGCTATGAAACCGACCTGACCGCTCTTCCCGCCCAGGAGGTTATCGGGCATTACCGCAGGCTATTCCACATTGAAAATGTCGTATCGGATGTCGAAATCAGACCTGAAAGCACGCCCAATCTATGCGAGGAAACAAAACTCGATCACAGCACATCTCAATATTGTGATGGCAGCACTAGCCGTGACCCACCTGATGGAGACCCGCAGTGGTCACTTCATCAAACGCCTCGTGAGAACACTCAAGAAATACCGCAGCTTTCAACTCGTCGTTGGCGGCGAAACCATTCACGCCGCCGTACCATTCCCGCCCGACCTCACTGCCACCATCCAAGTAATCACCGGCCGCGAACTTCCGCACAAAATTGGCCTAAGTCAGGTTAGAAGGGAATCAGCACACCGTCTCGTGGGATTCGTGCTCTGGGTGCTCAATCTGAATGGTGGAGTGCTCGATACCGTGTTCGCGCAGGGCCTGCTGGGCGGCATCCAACAGCGGGCCGGTGCCGACGGTGCCGTCGCGCACGATATGCACGGTCGTGAGCACGTTCACGCCGTCCAGGCTCCACAGGTGCAGGTCGTGGATGTCAGCAACGCCCTCGACCTGCCGCAGCGCGGGCTCGATCGCACTGGCGTCGAAGTCCGCCGGGACTTGCTCGAGCAGCACGCTCGCCGAAAGCCGCATGAGCTGCCAGGCGCGCGGCAGCACCATCGCCGCGATCGCTAGGGAGGCGATCACGTCCGCCGCCACAAACCCCGTGGTCAGTACCACAATGCCGGCCACGATTACTGCGACCGAGCCGAGCATATCCACTAACACGTGCAAGAACGCGCCCTCCACGTTGATCGAGGATTTGCGGTGCCGGTGCAGAACCCACGCCGATAGCGCATTCGCCACCAGGCCGATCACCGCGATGATCAGCATCGTTTTTCCCTGCACTTCGGCCGGGCTCTGCAGGCGGCGCACCGCCTCGACGACAATCCACACCGAGATCGCCAGCACCATCACTGCGTTCGCCAGTGCAGCAAGCACCTCCACTCGTCGGTAGCCGTACGTGGCCTGAGCCGATGCTTGTCGGCGCCCAACCAACACCGCTAACACCGCGATGATCAACCCCGCAGCGTCGGAAAGCATGTGCATCGCATCCGCCATCAGCGCCATCGAACCCGCCAACCAGCCGCCGATCAGCTCCGCGAAGAAGACGGTGCCGGTAATGCCTAGCGCAATCAAGAGTGCGCGCAGCGGCGTGCTGGAGTGATCGTGGTCGTGGTGCTCGTGTGCCATGCACTCAGCCTATCCCCGTCGACGCTTATTGACAATTAATTGAAAATGGATGGCGGTAAGCGCAGCCACTGAGGCCAAGTCGGCCTGATTTAGGTCATTGTGCAGTTGTCCTTTGAATGTGTAGAGAAGCTGAAACATGAACAACCAAAAAGTACTGCAGCCGCATGTCAGGAAAGCAACCGCTGAGTGTACTCGAGGTAAATATAAATCTACATTTGTATAAATGTATATAGAAAAGCGCCGCGAGCCGTGGAACGTGTTAAAGGGTGGGTCGCGGCGCTCGTGCCAAAAATCTACTTCTTGGTTTCACCCAACAAGTGACACTGAATCATGTTGGTGTTGCCAGCAATTCCTGGAGGAGTACCAGCAATGACGACAATCATGTCGCCTTCCTCGTACCTGTCCATCTCCAGCAATGCATCATCGATAGCTTCCATCATGTCATCGGTGGACTTAACGTGCGGGCTCAAGAAGGTCTCAGCACCCCACGTCAAAGCTAGCTGGGAGCGAACCGCTGGGTCCGGCGTAAACGCCAACAGCGGAAGCTGGGAGTGCAGGCGAGCCACGCGCTTAGCGGTATCGCCGGAGGTAGTAAAGGCTACGATGGCCTTTGCATTGAGGCGCTCGGCAATATCGCGGGCGGAATAGGACACCACACCACGCTTGGTGCGCGGAACGTGGGACAGCGGTGGAACCTTGCCACCATCTTCAGCATTAGCCACGATCTTGGACATGGTGCGCACGACGTTCTGCGGGTCAATACCCACGGAAGTCTCACCAGAGAGCATGACGGCATCGGCGCCGTCGAGAACGGCGTTAGCTACGTCAGAAGCCTCTGCACGGGTCGGGCGCAGGTTGGAAATCATGGAATCCAACATCTGGGTAGCCACGATGACCGGCTTAGCGTTCTCGCGAGCAATCTGGATAGCGCGCTTCTGGAACAGTGGCACGCGCTCCAGCGGCACCTCAACACCGAGGTCGCCTCGAGCAATCATGATGGCATCGAATGCCAGCACGATGGACTCGAGCGCGTCTACCGCCTCGGGCTTTTCCAGCTTGGCAATGACCGGAACGCGGCGGCCCTCTTCGTCCATAATCTCGTGGACCTTATCCACGTCTGCTGGGGAGCGGACGAAGGACAGCGCCACGAGGTCAACGCCAAGGTTCAAAGCGAAGCGCAGGTCAGCGATATCCTTTTCCGACAAAGCCGGCACGGAGATATCCATGCCAGGAAGGGAAACGCCCTTGTTATTGGAAACCGGGCCACCTTCGGTGACCTCACAGACGACGTCGTTGCCGTCGACTTCCTTGCAAACAACGGCAACCTTGCCATCGTCGATCAGCAGGCGGTCACCTGGCTTGGCGTCCTTGGCCAGGCCCTTGTAGGTGGTGGAAACGCGGTCATGGGTGCCTTCGATATCGTCCACGGTGATGCGGACGATCTGGCCGTTATCCCACTGCTCCTCGCCGTTGATAAAGCGGCCAAGGCGAATCTTGGGCCCCTGAAGGTCCGCCAAGATACCTACGGCGCGGCCGGTCTTATCGGTGGCCTGGCGCACCCAGTTGTAATTCGCCTCGTGGTTTGCATGCTCGCCGTGAGACATATTCAGGCGGGCAACGTCCATGCCGTCCTGTACGAGGCGCAAGATGCCGTCCTCGCTAGCAACGGCAGGGCCGAGAGTACAAACAATCTTCGTTCTTCTATCCAGCATTATTGGCCTATTCCGTCGGGGGAAATTGAACACTCCCCAACCTACTCCTTCGAAAAGATTGGGGCCACAATTTTTTGGTTCCATTTTCTGAACGGACACCACAAAATGCCCCATTTCCCACAAAACCAAATCTAACCGGGCAAACTTGGGCAGTATTTACGTCGATAATGAACCCGGTTGCTGCCCATCAGATACCGCGTGCTCATGGCTGTGCCCATCAGTATTCCGGCGCTCCGCCCAATACTTAGGATCTACCTCTTCGGGGGACTCTGGGCCCTGGCGGTGCCTATCAAGCACGAAGAAGACAATCGCGGCGATGATAAAAATCACAAGCGACACGATGAGATTCACGCGGACCCCAAAGATATGGGTCGCCTCATCGGAACGCATCCCTTCAATAAAGAAGCGGCCCAATGTATAGCCCATGACATAAAGGGCAAAGACGCGCCCGTGCCCCAACTTCCAGGCCTTGTGAGCCCACAAGAGGAAAAGGCAGACCAGGACATTCCACACGAGCTCGTACAGGAAGGTCGGGTGCACCGAGGTCATGATCTCCCCCGTGGAGTGTCCGGAAACGGGAGCATAGCCGCCATTTTCATTGACGCGGTAATAGATGTCTAAAGCCCACGGAACGTCGGTCGGGCGCCCATAGAGCTCTTGGTTAAACCAGTTGCCTAGGCGTCCAATCGCCTGCGCGAGGACGAGGCCTGGCGCCACCGCGTCAGCAAAGGGGCCGAGCGGTACTTTTTTCACTTTGAAAAGCACCCACAAAGCTAGTGCGCCCAAGGCTACGGCGCCCCAAATGCCCAGTCCGCCATTGGTAATCTTCAGCGCGTCCGCGGGATTGCAGCTATCGCAGAAGTACTTCTGGTTATCGGTAATGACGTGGTAGAGCCGCCCGCCAATGATGCCGGCTGGGATGACCACGATGGCGGCATCCCATACTGTGTCTGGGTTACCGCCGCGTGCGGTGTAGCGGCTTAAGGTCATTCGCAAGGCGACGATAATACCCACGATGATGCACAGCGCATAGGCACGAATGGGAATGGGCCCCAACTGCCACACGCCCTGCGGCGGAGACGGAATATTTGCAAGAATTTCTGTGTGCACGTAGCCAGTGTGCCTTATCCCCCACCCCACCAGCTAGTTGGGGTCTTATTCTATCTTGCGCGCGGGACACGCTGGATGCTGCCCGGCAGCCACCAAAGAGCGCGCCAGCGCCGTAGGATCCTGGGCAGCCATGACTGATTCTCCCACCAACACTGCATCGGCGCCGCGTGAAGCATAGTGAAACAGGTTGCGCGCGTTGTTTACCCCGCCTACTGCGATGCGGAGGATGGATTCGGGTAAGCCCGGGGCGATATCGTTAAACGCCTCGCGGTTAATGGCATCCGAAGCCAACGACCACGCATTGATGGCAATGACGCTACTTCCTGCCTTGATTGCGCGGTCAACCTCGGCGCAGTTGCGTACCTCTACGATCGCGGTCATACCGAGCGATTCCACCCGGTCCAAAAGTGCCTCCAGGCGAGCTTGCTCTAAGAGTTCAACCTGCAATGGAATAGCATCGGCCCCAAAGCACCGGGCTTCATGAATTTGGTAAGGGTCCACGATGAGATCGCGCGACATCATGGGAATATCAATCGCAGCACGCGCAGCTGCCATGTCTTCTAAAGAACCGTGAAAGCGGCGGAAATCGGTCTGGCATGCCATGAGATGTACGCCGCAGTGTTCAAAGGTGCGGGCCCATTCCGCCATCTGTTCCGCAGAACCAACATGTGCGATTTCGCCACCGTAGGGTACGGCGCGCTTGAGCTCCGTGATGACCGAGCAGCCAGTGCGCAGCAACGCCGCGCGGGCATCCCGGGGAGGCTCCATGTCACGCGAGCGGGCTTTCACATCTTTGAAAGACACGCGAGCTTCCCGCGCAGCGACGTCCTCCAAGACTCCTGCAACTAGGTGGTCAACGGCAATGGGCGTAGGCATCAGCACCTCCCTCCACGGGCGATTAAAATCACACTTAGGTTAACCCGCTAGCGTGCCGTTCCGGAAATTACACAGGAAACGGGGCTATTTTTTGTCCATATCGGTGGGATCTATATCACTATCAAGGGCGTCCCACATCACGCGGCCAGAGTCGGAGGAGGTTTCCAAATCCTCCTCCAGCTTTGCCTGTCGTGCTGCTGGGGTTTCGTATTTGCTCGACACCTTCGCCTTATCCTCGCCTGGATTGCGCGCAAGCATCACTGCACCGAAGAGGGCTGCTGCCGCACCTATGAGAGCCAGAATTGGTCCCAGGGAATGCACCTCGGTGGAAACGACTGTGGCCCAGTCAGAAATCTGGGCAGAGTCTACGGCGTTTTCATTGGCCGAGGCCCCCTGCAGGATCTTCTGCGCGCGCTCGGCGTCCGCGCCCGCAGTCAGCAGGCTCACTGGGGTCCACGCGCTGGCCGCGGCCGCGAGGGCACACACGATGCCCACCACTCGCCTACCGACACGCCGCAGCGCCATCCCCGCGACGGCACCGGTTACCAGAACTAGGGTCAAGGCCATGATCTCCAGCGACCAGGCCGAGCCGATGATGTCATTGGCCGCGGAGCCGGCCTTATCGTCCTCGCTGGCGGCGACCACCCACGTGGCTCGGGAGGACAGCCACAATACGATGGCTCCAGCAGCGATAAGTAGTGGTCCAAGGCGTCTAGCCTTCACGATTGCCCTCCTAGGAGATCGGTGGCGTCAAAGCACGTGCGGTCACCGGTATGGCAAGCGCCGCCACGCTGCCGCACCGTCAGCAGAATAGTATCTCCATCGCAGTCAAGGCGAACGCCCAGCACCTCTTGGGTATTTCCAGAAGTCTCTCCCTTAACCCAATACTCATTGCGCGAGCGCGAAAAATACGTTGCCTTGCGGGTGGCGAGGGTATGGGCCAAAGCGTGGTCATCCATCCAGGCCATCATCAGCACCTCACCAGACTCAGCCTGGGCAATGGCCGGCACCAAGCCTTGGTCATTGCGCTTGAGCTGCTTGGCGATGCCCCCGTTAAGTTCATAGTTGCCCGGGGTACTCATCGGCGCACCTCGTAGCCAGCAGCGCCCAAGGCGTCTTTCACGTCGCTGATTTCTACCTCACCGAAGTGAAAAATGCTTGCTGCCAAGACGGCATCGGCGCCGGCTGCAACGGCCGGTGGGAAATCCGCGGCTTTTCCCGCGCCGCCAGAGGCGATAACGGGAATGGTCACCGCTGCGCGCACGGCGCGCAGCAATTCAAGGTCAAATCCTTCCTTTGTGCCATCGCCATCCATTGAGTTGAGGAGGATCTCCCCTACGCCGAGTTCTTCGCCGCGGCGTGCCCATTCGATGGCGTCGATCCCGGCCGATTCCGTACCGCCGTGCGTGGTCACCTCAAAGCCGGATGCAGCATACTCTTTGCGGCACCGGCGGGCATCAACAGACAGCACGATGCATTGGGCCCCGAAAATCTCAGCCATTTCGCGCAGCAGTTCCGGATTCTTAATGGCCGCGGTGTTCACGGAGACCTTATCTGCCCCGGCGCGCAATAGTTCTCGGACGTCATCAACGCTGCGAACTCCGCCACCCACTGTCAAGGGGATAAATACCTGGTCTGCGGTGCGGCGCACGACCTCGAGCATGGTGGAGCGGCCTTGTTTGGACGCAGAGACGTCTAAAAAGGTAAGTTCATCGGCTCCTAGGGAGTCATAACGCGCGGCCAACTCCACTGGGTCGCCGGCATCGCGCAGGTTGTCAAAGTTGATGCCCTTGACCACGCGGCCTTGGTCCACGTCTAGGCAGGGGATCACGCGTACGGCTACAGCCATGGCGGCCGCCTCCTTTTCAGGTGTTTAGTCTTAGCGGTGAAAGGAACCGGTATGACGAGACAGGATATCCACGATGGTGGCATGGACCTGCGGGGTACCTGCCACCATGCCGCGCGACTGCGCAGTCCACGGATTTCCGTCCGGATCGGTAACAACTCCACCGGCTGCCTGAATCTGCAGTGCACCCGCGGCGTTATCCCAGGGGTGCGGGGAGAAGTTAATCGCGCCATCAAACACACCCTGCGCGACGAAGGCATTATCAAGTCCCACGGAACCGGTCATTCGCGGGCGCAGTCCGGTCTCGCGCAGCTCGTGGAAAATGTCGGTGGGCAGGTGGGAAGAGCAGCCCACGTGGCCGCGTGCTTCATCAAAGCCCATCGCGTCTTCCCCACCACCGAAACCAGCGGCAGGCCCACCTACTGAGCGCAGTGGGGAGCCATCGCAGGTGACCAGACGGCGCCCCAGGAGCGGGAAGTCAGATACCGCGGCAACGGGCGCACCCTCATGAATGAGCGCCACTAGGATGCCGGCCATGGGGTTTCCGGCAGAGTAGTTTGCGGTGCCATCGATC
This sequence comes from Corynebacterium tuberculostearicum, assembly GCF_022347235.1. GTDB lineage: Bacteria > Actinomycetota > Actinomycetes > Mycobacteriales > Mycobacteriaceae > Corynebacterium > Corynebacterium tuberculostearicum_F. Next base: position 64,459 of record NZ_JAKRDX010000003.1, on the reverse strand, counting down.
GGATCTACCACCCACACGGTATCGAGCACGCTGCCGCCCGATTCTTCTCCATAGACCGGGATGCCGGTCATCTGGGTCAAGATATCGCGCAGCTGTTGCTCGATGACGAGGTCTACCTCGGTGGCGAAATCTCCCTGCCCCTTAAAACGGGCGGGCGCAGCTCCGAGGCCGGAGCGAAAAATGGGTTTTACTTGGTCTACGGCCGCCTCCGCGAAGGCCACCAACTCGCGGGGTTCCATCATGACTTAGTTGTCCTCAGGGTCGTAAGGGTCAATGGTTTCTTCCGCCGGCAGCGGCTCTACCTCGGCCACCGCAGCGAGTGCTTCGTCGAGGGTGAAATTCCCCTCGTACAGGGCCCTGCCAATAATGGCGGAATCGATGCCCTCATTTTCATAAAGCGCGAGCTCGCGCAGGTCTTCCAGGCTAGAAATGCCACCAGAGGCGGTGATTTTTGCCTCCGTTGCCATCGCCACCTCGCGCAGGAGCTCAATATTAGGTCCGGTGAGCATGCCGTCTTTCGACACGTCGGTCACCACAAAACGTTGGCATCCGGCTGCATCCAGGCGCTCGAGTACCTCCCACAGATCGCCGCCATCGGAGACCCAGCCATTGCCGGCGGTACGCCATTCGCCGCCATCTTCGCGCACGGCGAGATCCACGGCGACCTTATCTCCGTAGCGCGCCAGGATGTCCTCGATCCATTCCGGCTGCTCTAGTGCAGCCGTGCCGATACTAATGCGCTGCGCACCGGTAGCCAGTGCGCGCTCCACCGCGGCATCGTCCCGGATTCCGCCGCTAAGCTCCACATTTACACCCAGCTCGCGGGCAATCATCGCCATTTCTTCATGGTTGGAGCCCCGACCAAAGGCCGCATCCAAATCCACAAAGTGCAGCCAGTGCGCGCCTTGGGACTGCCACTTTTGCGCGGCATCGCGCGGGGAGCCGTACGAGGTTTCAGTGCCTGCTTCGCCTTTATCTAGGCGCACGGCTTGGCCTTGAGATACATCGACTGCTGGCAAGAGCGTAAAAGTCATATTCTTCATCCTACCTAGAGCGTACGCATCCAGTTTTCCAAAAGCTGTGCACCGGCGTCCCCGGATTTTTCAGGGTGGAATTGGGTCGCCCACAGGGCGCCGTTTTCTACGGCCGCGACGAACCTATCGCCCGCGTGCTCGGCCCAGCTCACCTGCGGCGGACGGGTAATTTCTGTTTCCAATTCCCACCGGCGAACGCCGTAGGAATGCACGAAATAAAACCGCTCGTCTTCGGCCACTCCGGCAAACATATCGCTGCCGACGGGTACCTCTACGGTATTCCATCCCATATGCGGCAGCACCGCAGATTGCAGCTTTTCCACGGTGCCGGGCCACTCGCCGCAGCCGGTGGAGTTGATGTTGTGTTCCACTCCGGCGTCGAAAAGGACCTGCATGCCTACGCAAATGCCCAACACCGGCCGCTCTCCTGCCAAGCGCTGGCCGATGACCCGAGGGCCCTGCACCGCCCGTAGCCCGCGCATGCAGGCAGCAAAGGCACCCACGCCAGGGACAAGCAGACCGTCCGCTTCCACCGCTTCTTTAGGGTCCGCGGTAACGGTGACGTCCGCGCCCACTCGCTCCAGCGCGCGCTGGGCCGAGCGCACATTGCCCGCGCCATAATCCAATAATGCGACCGTCTTTGCCATGGGCTATACCTTACGCATGCGACGCAGTCGCGTCCGGATATCGTTGGTTTCGCTCACGCGGGTGCGCCCAAGGATAAAATCTGCCAGCGTCATCACAACGCCGGCGACGAGGATGACCACGCCGGCGCCAAAAGCCCCTGCATAGCCGTAGCCGGCGACCAAGGCGCCCAAGAGGGTCGAGCCCAAGCCAGTGCCGCCATCATAGAAAATATTCCAGATGGCCGAAGCTTCCGAGACGCGCTCGCGTGGCAGACGGTCAAACATCGACAACAGGGCTTCATTTTGCGCAATACCAAAGGCACCACCGAAGAGGAAGGCACCCAGCACGAGCCACCACACGGAACCGTCGAGGTACAGCGGGACGGCGATGGCGAGCACGCCCACGATGGCCATGATCTGACTGGGGATATACAGACGGCCTGGGGTGCCTACGCGGTCTGCCACCATGCCGGCAAAGTAGCGGAAAATCATGGCGGCGCCGCCCACGATGGACAGCATGAAGCCGGCCAAGCTAGCGCCGCGCTCGGCATCAAGTTCTTGCACCGCCGGCGGCAGGAAGGATGACACGGCGCCATAGCTCATTGAAAATGTCGTTAGCGCCAGCGCAGGAACGAGCACCAGCTTCCACGTAGGAACGCGGATCAGGTTCGGCTCCTCTTCAGTATCGGAGGCGAGGGTGACCTTAATCTTGGGAATGCGCAGGCACAGACCAAAGCCCACAAAGCCAATGATGCCGGCGGTGATATACGTCGAGGCATAACCCAGCTTTTCCGCCATGATCAATCCCAGCGGCAAAAAGACCATTTGGCCCAGGCCGGTAAAGACACCAATCATGCCGGTAGCCTTGCCCAGCAGGCGTACGGGCGCCAGTTCCGCAATGAGCGCGGACTCAGAAACGGTCAGCGCGCCAAAGCCGACGCCGCGCATGGCAGAAAAGAGCAGGACTACCCAGGCATCAGTTCCCAGTAGGTGGCCAAAGGCAGGTACGCCCAAGGTAAAAGCGGACAGTGCCATCACACGGCGGTAGCCCCACCGGCGCAGGAGCCATGGGGAAATGATCTGGGTCAGCACGGTAAAGGCCATGAAGATGCCGGTGGATGAGCCCGCCAAGGTCGCTGAGCCACCAGAGTCAATGACCGCTAGCGGCACCACTGGAAGGAGGATGGACCACGCACCGAAGGCCGCGGCGATAGCCAACATGGTCGCGGTATAGCCCGGAACCTTCCAGATATTAGTTTCTTGGGTTGTGCTCATTTACCAAACGCTCCTACCATCCACGAGATTGCTGCTACCACGGTGATTGCGGCCAAAAGAGAGGCTACTACTGTCATTGCCTTCGACCCCTGTTGGTAGGCAGACCATGCGCCTCCCACCAGCATGCCAGCTACGAGGAAGAGGACCAAGATCATAAAGTGCATGCGTTCTAGAGTGCTCCCTTCGTCGATGGAATTCCAGTCTGGCGGGGGTCGAATTCCACCGCACCGCGCAGCGCACGCGCGACGGCCTTAAACTCCGCCTCAGTAATGTGGTGCGGATCGCGCCCATAGCGCACGTTGAGGTGGAGCGTAACCCCAGCGTGGGTGGCGAGCGTTTCAAAGAAGTGGCGGTTTATCACGGTGGCGTAATGCCCACCGATGGTCTGCCACTGCAGGTGCTCTGGTTCGCCGTTCATGACGAAATAGGCGCGACCAGAAAAATCCGCAACCGCTTCTACCAAGGCCTCATCCATGGGCAAAAGCTGGGAGCCAAAACGGCGGATGCCGGCCTTATCCCCCACCGCCTTACGCAGCGCGGTGCCGAGCACGATGGCGGTATCTTCCACAGTGTGGTGGGCGTCTACCTCCACGTCGCCCTCCGCCTGCACGGTGAGATCGAAGCTGCCATGAGTGGCAAAGGCCGTGAGCATGTGGTCAAAGAAAGGCAGGCCAGTAGCAATATCGCTACGCCCAGTGCCATCGAGGTCGATGACCACAGAAATCTGCGATTCCGACGTCGCCCGCTGGGCGCGCCCTACGCGGTTGCTCATGCTTCGCTCCTTTTACCTGCGGCCGGGGAATCACCCACTACTGTATCTGCAAGGTCCTCGGCTACGGCTAAAAAGGCCGAATTTTCTTCCGGCAGCCCCACCGTCATGCGCAGGTGGCCTGCGATGCCAACATCGCGGATGAGCACTTCCTTATCCAAGAACTGTTGCCACACGCGGTGTTGGTCAGCAAAGCGGCCGAAGAAGAGGAAGTTGGATTCGCTCGGCAGGACGGTATAGCCCAATTCGCGCAAGCGAGCGGCCACCCGCTCGCGCTCGGCGGCGATCTTTTCCACGGTGGCGAGCGTATCCGCGCTATGGCGCAGCGCCACCGTCGCCGCCGCTTGGGAAAGCACGGACAGGTGATACGGCAAGCGCACCAGCATTACGGCATCCACAAAGGCCGGGTCCGCCACGAAATAACCGAGGCGGCCTCCGGCAAAATCGAAGGCCTTAGACATGGTGCGCGAGATCACCAGCTTCGTAGGGTATTTATCCAGCAGCGTCACCGCAGAAGGTGAGGAAGAAAATTCGCCATAAGCTTCATCGACGATAAGGATGCCCGGGGCGGCGTCGGCAAGCGCGGCAATATCGTCCACGCTAGTCACTCCGCCGGTGGGGTTATTCGGCGTAGTCACAAAGATAATATCCGGCTGGTGCTGCGCCACGGCTGCGAGCGCCCGGTCCATATCAATGCGAAAATTCTCATCGCGCGGGCACTCCACAAACTGCGTATGGGTGCCGTCCGCGAGGATAGGGTGCATGGAATAAGACGGGGTGAAACCGAGGACGCTGCGGCCCGGACCGCCGAATGCCTGCAGCAGCTGCTGCAGAATCTCATTCGAGCCATTGGCCGCCCATACCTGCGTATAGCTCACACGTACGCCGGTCTGTGCAGAAACGTAGTCCGCCAGGGCCTGGCGCAGCTCCACCGCATCGCGCTCCGGATAGCGATTGAGCGTGGCGGCAAGGCGCCGGGTCTCCGCCACCAGGTCATCCACTAGTGCCTGCGAGGGAGGATAAGGATTTTCGTTGGTATTGAGCTGGTAGGCCACGTGGAGCTGCGGCGCCCCGTAGGCGGACTTACCGCGCAGCTCCTCGCGCAGGGGAAGATCATTCAAGTGCGTCATTTAATTCTCCTCGAATCGGGCGCGGATAGCCTCGCCGTGGGCGGGCAGCCCCTCGGCCTCCGCAAAAGCGATGACGTGCGGGGCAATCTCTTCCAACGCAGCTCGGTCATACTCAATAAGGTTGACCGGCCGCATAAAGGTATGAGTAGACAGGCCGGCAGAAAAGCGCGCCGTACCGGAGGTGGGCAATACGTGATTGGAGCCGGCCGCGTAATCTCCGAGCGGCACCGGAGCAAAGTCCCCTACAAAGATGGCACCGGCGTGCTTAATCCGCTCGGCCACCGCGCCGGGCTCTGCGGTGTGGATCTCCAGGTGCTCAGCGGCATAGGCATTGGCTACCGCCACCGCTGCATCCAGGGAATCGACCAGCACAATTCCGGATTGCTCGCCGCCTAGAGCTTCGGCCGCCCGCTGCGCATTCGCGGTGGCGCCGTAACGCGCCTCTACCTCTGCTTTCACGCGCTGAGCCAAGCTTGGCGAGGCCGTAATAAGCACACTCGCGGCCATCGGATCATGCTCGGCCTGGGAGATGAGGTCATAGGCCACATACACCGGATTCGCTGTGTCATCAGCGATAATGGCGATTTCGGTCGGCCCGGCCTCAGCATCGGTGCCCACCATGCCGCGCACCAACCGCTTGGCCGCGGTGACGAAGATATTTCCAGGGCCGGTAATCATGTCCACTGGGGCTAGTTCGGCGTCATCATCACCGTAGGCCATCAACGCGATGGCTTGGCCGCCTCCTACCGCCCAGACCTCCTCCACGCCCAGCATCTGGCACACGGCCAGCACCGTGGGGTGCGGCAGACCGCCGAATTCTTTTTGCGGTGGCGAGGCGACCACTAAGCTTTCCGCGCCGGCCGCCTGCGCTGGCACGGCGTTCATAATCACCGAGGACGGATAGACCGCCTTGCCTCCCGGCACGTATAGCCCAACGCGCTCGATGGGGCGAAAGACCTCGGTCACCGTGGCACCTGGTGCCAGATCGGTGGTGTGCGCGGCCGGTTTTTGCTCGGCGTGAACCTTGCGGACCCGCTCAATGGAGGCCTCAATCGCTTGGCGCACCTGCGGGTCTAGGCCGGAGGCGGCCTTCTCCAACTCCGCTTGGGGCACCCGCAGGTGGGTTGGGCGCACGCCATCGAATTGCTCGCCATAGTCCAAGGCCGCCGCCGCGCCTTCGTGACGTACTCGATGAACCAGCGGCGCCACCTTGTCCACCACGGCGGCGACGTCGGTGCCACCGCGCGGCAAAACTCGCCGCAGCTGGGCGGGGCGCAGCTCTTGGCCACGCAAATCGATGGTGCGGAGCATTCCCGGATCCCCTTTTTGCCAATCGGATTTCTGTTATTAAACCAATATCCTAATGGCCAAACGCCAGCGAGGGGGCCGGTTTGGGCTATAGACTCGATGTCAACACAGCTTTAAGGTGGTGGCAGCGATGAGCGAGATTGAACCCTCTCTTCTGCTCGCGCATGCCTGCACCATCGCCCGCGATAATGATGTTTCCTGCTGGACCCTGCCCACTGGCGAGCTACTCGTGCCGCATGCGGCCGGTGGCTCCACTTTCATTTTTGTAGACCAGCTGGAAGAACCGGTGCTCCACCTGCACACCAGCCCCCGCGGCGGCGTCGATCTCAGCGAGATCTCTGAGCTCGCGCACTTGGCCGACGAGTGGAATCACGATTGCCTCTCCCCGGCCGTCGTGGTTGATTATGACCAGCCCGACTGCGTGAGCGTGTCTGGCCATAGTTATCTGCCGGCCGACACCTCCCCCAGCCGCGAACAGCTCGCGGCATTCCTCCTACCGGCGCTGCGCAACGCGGAGGTCCTCATGGATCTGCTCGCTCAGTCGCACCCCGGCCTCGTGCGCGAAGCCTCACCGGAGCTTGCCCCGCTTGCCGACGCCCCCTTAGAACCCTTCACCCTCGATAGCGTGGCCGAGATCCTGCCGCTTATCGGCATCCAACGCTTCCAAAGCGACGGCGCCACCGCCATCTACGCCTGGGTCAATGACGTCCTTTTCGCCTTCGCACTGGACAACGGGCCCAGCCTCATTCTCAAAGGGCATTGGGACCCCAGCCTGGACGAGGCGGAATTTACCCGGCTATTCCTCATTTGCAATGACTGGAATCGCGCCCACCACGGCGCCGTGGCATTTTGCCACCACACCTCCGAGGGCCTGCAGGTGCGGATGGATGCCGCCACCATTACCGCCGCGGGACTTACCCGGCCGCAACTATTTAGCGCCATCGGCCGCGGGCTCAAGCACATTCTGCACGGCATCGATGACATTGCGCACGAAGTAACCGGCGCCTCCCCCGTCGAATGGCCCTAGACGCGCGGATTACCAATCTTCATCGGCACTCACAAAGGCCGTGGACCAATAGGCAAACATCGCCATAAAGGGCGCGACCGCCCACGAGATGGCCGGGGAGAAATTTGGCGCGAACTCAACGACTTCCCCTGGGTTTTCTGGCGGATGCGTGGCAGTGACCCCGCCAAAGACATAAAACGACGCCGCCCCGGCCAGGGCACATACGCCGACCCACAGGAGCATCGACAAGCCCCGCCCCTGCCGGCGCAGATACGCGCCCAACCCCAAGAACAAACCAAGCAGGCCGGTAATGAGGGCAAAGGTGATAAAGGCGATGAACTGGGCGTTTCCCATCGCATCGATGGCATAGCCGCCGTCATCCACCTCATGGCCGGTAAGTGTCGGCCGGAAAAGCCCCCACAGCGCACCGGCCACGCCATACACCAGGAGCGCACACGCGAGTAACCCCGCACCAAAACCTAGGGTGCGGGGTAACCGGAGTTTTAACAAAGACAACTTAGTTACAGAAGGTCCAGTTGCCGTTTTCGCGGCGGAAGCGGACCGTGGAGGTCTCGGTGCCCTCAGAGTTGGATACGCTCACGGTTGCAGAAGCATCGTCGCCATTGACCACAACGTCGTTGACGGACTGCAGCTTGGTCGACTGCGGGATGGACTCCAGCTGGCCAGCGAACTTCTCTACCTCGGGGTTGCCACCGCCCTGCTGGCGCATGGTGTTGGCGTACTCAGCAAAGGACTGGTTCGGCAGGCTATCGACGTACTGCTGGTACTGGCCGAACTCCTGGGACTGTTCATCGCGGACTGCCTGGCAGGCGTGCTGCGGCATGTAGTTGAAGTATTCCTTCACATTATCGATCTCGTGCTGGCCGCGAACCAGCTGCTCGATGGCCTGCTTATCGCCATCATTAGCGGCCTGGCCGCCTTCGATCGGCTTGATATCCTTCGCGCCAGCGAAAGGATCCTCCCCATTGTTCAGCGGGTTAGCCAGCTGATCGGGCCCCTCGGCAGCGCCGTCCTCGCCTTCTTGGCCTTCTGCACCCGCAGCGGCGTCCTTCTTTTCGCCGTCCTTATTCTGATCCTTTTCTTTGTCCTTGTCCTTGTCCTTGTCCTCGGACTTATCGGCATCTTTGCCCTCGGACTTATCTGCAGACTTATCCTCAGAAGACTTGGACGCCGTGGTGGCGGCAGCCTTCTTGGAGTCGTCATTGTCATCCGAACCACACGCAGCCAACGCCAGCGGGGTGACCAGCGCAACTGCGATGAGGGACTTCTTTGCAGGGGTCAAAAAGGACAAGGGAAAGCTCCTGAATCAATCTTGCGAGTGTGAAGCCGCCCCAAGGGCGGCCTCTTATTTGTCTTCGCAATACTAACAACCCGACGATGGAAATGACATTGAGACTCCGTTAAAAGAACCTGTGAACTACCGTCCCCCGGCCAAGTCCGTACAATTGCCAAGGTGCACATAAACCGCGAGAGTATTATCGACGCCGCTCTTTCCCTGCTTGATGCCTACGGGCTTGGCGACGTCACCATGCGTCGCGTTGCTTCCTCCCTCGGCGTCGCCCCCGGCGCGCTCTACTGGCATATTGCCAATAAACAGGCGCTCATTGCAGCCCTAGCGGAGGACATTATCTCCCCCGTTTCTGGGGAGTCGCTCGAGGCTATCAGCCTCAATCTTCGTGATTTGCTGCTCGCCCGCCGCGACGGCGCCGAGGTAGTCATTGCCGGCCTCTCCCTCCCGCAGGCCCCGGCCTGGGACCGCCTCTTGGCGGCCTTCACCGCTGCAACCGCTCACAGCACGCCCGCCGCCGACAGCGCCCACCGCGCCGCCGCGCTCTCCGCCATTCACCTCGTGCTGGGTGCCACCTTGATGGAACAGTCCCAACGCCAGCTTGCAGAAACCACCGGCGAGTCGCCGGCCACAGATTATCGCGCAGACCTCATTCGCGGCGTACGCATTATTAACGCTGGACTTACGCACGGCGCCGGCGACTAAAAAGTGGTTATGCTCGTGGGCATGAACACTCCCGCCATGGACGCAGTCCCCACGCCCACCGAGAGCTACGGCCGCCAAATCTGGCCCGGCAAACCCACCCCACTGGGATCCACCTTCGATGGATCCGGCACCAACTTTGCCCTGTTTTCCGAGGTAGCAGACAAAGTCGAGCTCTGCCTCATCGACAAGGAAGGCAACGAGGAACGCATCGAAATGTCGGAGGTCACCGCCCATGTGTGGCATATCTACCTCCCCAATGTCACCCCTGGCCAGCGCTACGGCTACCGCGTCTATGGCCCCTATGAACCAGAAAACGGCCTGCGCTGCGATCCTTCCAAGCTCCTAGTGGACCCTTATGCTAGGGCCTTCGACGGCGAATTCGACGGCGATGCCTCCCTCTACTCCTATGACATCCACGCCGAGGAACCTGGCACCGGCCGCAACGAGGAAGACTCGCTGGGCCACACCATGTTGTCGGTGGTGATTAACCCCTTCTTTGACTGGCGCAGCGACCACCGCCCGCATATTCCGGATAACGAAAAGGTCATCTACGAAACCCACGTCAAGGGCATGACCATGACTCATCCGGACGTGCCGGAAGAGCTCCGCGGCACGTATGCCGGCATGGCCCACCCTGCCGTCATTGACTACTTCAAAGAGCTTGGCGTTACCACCGTCGAGCTCATGCCCGTCCACCAATTCCTGCAGGACGATCGCCTGCGCAACCTGGGCCTGCGCAACTACTGGGGCTATAACACCTTCGGCTTTTTCGCCCCGCACCATGACTATGCCTTTGCCAAGAAGCCGGGCGAGGTGGTGTCCGAATTCAAGACCATGGTTCGCGCCTTCCACGAGGCCGGCATCGAGGTCATCCTCGACGTGGTTTATAACCACACCGCCGAGGGCAACCACATGGGCCCCACCATTGCCTTCCGCGGCATCGACAATGGCGCCTACTATCGCCTCGTCGAGGGCGATGAGGCTCATTACATGGATTACACCGGCACCGGCAATTCCCTCAATGTCCGCCACCCGCACTCGCTGCAGCTGATTATGGATTCGCTGCGCTACTGGGTTACGGAGATGCGCGTCGATGGTTTCCGCTTCGACTTGGCGGCGACCTTGGCGCGGGAGCTTGACGACGTCGACAAGCTCGCTACCTTCTTCGACCTAGTCCAGCAAGACCCCATTGTCAGCCAGGTTAAGCTCATCGCCGAGCCCTGGGACATCGGCCACGATGGCTACCAGGTGGGCAACTTCCCGCCGATTTGGAGCGAATGGAACGGAAAGTACCGCGATACCGTGCGCGATTTCTGGCGCGGCGAGCCCGCTACCCTAGGTGAATTCGCCTCCCGCCTGACCGGCTCTTCGGACCTCTATGCCGATAATGACCGCCGCCCTACCGCCTCCATCAACTTCATCACCGCCCACGATGGCTTTACCTTGCGCGATCTTGTGTCCTATAACGACAAACACAACGAGGCCAATGGCGAGGACAACCGCGACGGCGAATCTTTCAACCGCTCCTGGAACTGTGGCGAGGAAGGCCCCACCGATAATGATGAAATCCGCAAGCTGCGCCGCCGCCAGGCCCGCAACTTCCTAACCACTCTCCTGCTCTCCCAGGGCACTCCCATGCTCTCGCATGGCGATGAATTCGGCCGCACGCAGGACGGAAATAATAACGTCTACTGCCAGGACAACGAGCTGTCATGGATGGACTGGTCCATGCTGGAGGAAGAAAAATCCGCCGCGATGCTGGGCTTTACCAAGCGCGTGCTGTCCATTCGCAACCACCACCCCGTCTTCCGCCGCAAGCGCTTCTTGGCCGGCGGCCCGCTCGGCGCGGATGTTAAGGAACGCGATATCGCCTGGCTGGTTCCTTCGGGCCGCCTGATGACCCAGGACGACTGGGACCACGACTTCGGCCGCGCCCTCATGGTCTACCTCAATGGCAATGCGATTACGGAAACCACCGCCCGCGGCGAGCGCATCACCGATGATTCCTTCATCATGATTTTCAACTCCCACGACGGCGAAATCGAGTTCACCCTGCCCACCAAGGATCTCGGCGCTACGTGGCGGCTGATGGTCGATACCGCCGATTCCGGCGGCTACCCCGCGGAGGAAACCCTCATTGAGGCAGAGGGTACGATCACGGTGCAGCCGCGTTCAACGCTGATTCTGCGTCAGATTGAACCGCCCATCTTCGATTCCTAGAGAAAGGCCCCTCGTGTCATTTCCCGCGCACGGCGTACTCATCGATGTCACAGCGGATAAACTCGTGCTCCACCGCACCCTGCTGGCTACCAGCCTCGGCGCCCCCGCCACGCAGGATATCCCGCTTGAGTCCATCGACACCGTGCGCGTGAGTGAACCGACCGCCACCGGCTTCGGCGCCCTCGAGTTGGGCGCCGCCGGCACTATCGCCTTCGCCCCACACCAAGACCCGCAGGCAGTCGCCCGCGCCATTTCCGCCGCACAGAGCGGCGAGGCCCCCTCCTCCGCCGCCACCATCCCCGGCCTCGATTTCACCGCCGTGGACGTGGAAACGGCCAATGACAACTGGGGCTCGATCTGCCAAATTGGCGCGGTGCGCTTCCGCGACGGCCAGGAGACCGCCTCCCGGTCCTGGCTGTGCACCCCTCCACCAGGCCTAGAGCACTTTGCCGATATCAACGTCTCCATCCACGGCATTACCGCGGACGATGTGGAGGGAGCGCCGGCATTTGCCGACGTCGCCAAGGAGCTCTTCGATTTTCTCGGCGGCGACGTCCTCGTCGCGCACAACGCCCAGTTCGATTCCACCGCGCTGCGCTCCGGCCTGCTTACTGCCGGTGCCGAGGTGCCCACCGTGCCGCTGGCCTGCTCCCTAGCACTGTCCCGCGATGCTTCCAAGGCCAAGGTTATTTCGGTGCGCAACCACAAGCTGCCTACCGTCGCCGCCCACCTGTCTGCGCCGGACTTCAGCCACCACGACGCCACCGAGGACGCCCGTGCGGCCGGCGAAATCATCGCCCGTCTAGCCGAGCGCTTCGGACACACCGGCAGCATCCGCGACCTATTCACCGCCCGCGAATTCACCTTGGGTCGCCTCGACCCCGAGGCCATCCTGCCCGTCCTGCGTGCTCACACCGCCCCCACCTCCGGCGCGGACCTCGGCGCTGGCACCGACTTCCGCGACCAGACCCGTGCGGCCGGCTCCACCAAGAAAAAATCCAACGGGCCCGCCCCGTGGCAGTCCGTCGCCACCCCGGACACAATCCCGGAGCCCAACCCCGACGCCGACCCGGAGGGCGCACTCTACGGACAGCACGTCACCCTCACCGGCGATTTCGAGCCTTATGACAAGGGCGTGCTATGGCAGGGTATCGCCGAGCGCGGCGGCCAAGTGGCCAAGAACGTCACCAAAAAGTCCACCCTGCTTATCGTGGGCGAATGGGCCAAGAAAACCTCCAAGGAAAAGCGCGCGGAGGAGCTGCAGGCCAAGGGCCAAGAGATCGACATTTGGCCGGCCGATAAGCTCTTTGCTGAGCTGCAGCTCGACGCCGAGCCACCCTTCTAGGCCCACCCGGGGAACCAAACGGCGGTTTCTCCAGTCCAATAAAGGCGACCGCACCCTACCGCCACACTGGAGAACCCGCCGTGACCGTCGCCCTGCGCCCGCCTCGTCCCACCACCGCAAACCTGCTGCCTGCGCTCTTTGCTCGTTCCTGGCTGAAAGAACAGCGGCTTTCCGACGACGGCTTTTGCGACTCCCTCGCCACCATCCAGCTCTCCCCGAGCCTGTCCATGGCGCTAGTCTTTCCCGGCAAGCAGACCTTTCGCCGGCTCAGCCACCGCGGCCTCGCGGACATGGATATCTCCGCGCGCCGCGCATGGAACCACGCCTCCCATAACCTGCAGCGCGCCGCACTCGATTCGCAGGGGCTGCGTTTTTGGACCCGCCCTGCCGCCTGCGAACTTCCTTCCGCCGCCCGTTTCGGTGGCTTGCAAGTCCGCTCCCACGGCGCACCGATTTCCTCCTGGATTGCCCACCCAGAAACCTTTACCGTGCTGGACAAGCACATGCGCCGCCTCCTGCGATCGCACTCCCTGACATACCTCGTGCCGGACTCCGCCACGCTCTTTGCCTTTGCCCACCTGCCGGACACCTATGCCCGCCAGCTGGCCGCCGATGCCGTCGCGCGCGTGCCCCGCCATCGCACCGTGCTCCACCCACGCCCGCTAGTATGGTCTAACGGATTCCCGCGGGAGTTATGAAAGGAGCACCATGCCGGAAAGTAGGATGTCGCGGCTAAGCAACCAGTACCACGACTGGGCGCGCAGCCACCCCACCGCCGCGGGGGACTTCCGCACCGCCATCGAGGACCTCCTCAATGACGCCGGCATCATCTTTGACCGCGTGTCTACCCGCGTAAAGACCTGGCCCTCGCTGAAGGCGAAGGCCAAAAAGCGCCGCGAGAACGGCGATTTTGTCTATCCCCAGCCTTGGCAGGAGATCCACGATGTGATGGGCGTGCGCGTGACGCTGTATCACTCCACCGCCATCCCGCAAGCGCTCAACGTCTTTGGGGAGTCTTTCCACGTGGAGCGTTCCGTAGACAAGGCGGCCGAAACTCGCATCTCTGGCGGATTCGGCTATGGCTCCCACCACTTGGTGCTCACCGTGACCGAGGATAGCGCCGCCGCGATGGAAGAACTCGCAAGCTACGTGGGCTGGACCTTCGAGGTACAGATACGCACCGTCCTGCAGCACGCATGGGCGGAATTTGAGCACGATATCCGCTATAAGCAGGGACCGAACCCGCCCTCGCCGGAGGTAGATCGCCTCTTTACCTTGGCCGCGGGGCTTATCGAGCTCGCCGACCAGCAATTCGATGAGATCGCCGCCCTCAAGGCCCCCGATACAGAAACCGACAAGGACGTCGAGCTTACCGCCGAGACCCTGCCGGGCGTGCTCGCCATCATTTTGGGTAACCGCTTCCCGCTCTCGCGCTCGGAGCACTACCGCTTCTTGGCGGAGCTCCTGGAACAGAACGGCGTGCGCCACCTAGGCCAGCTTGAGCAGTTGCTGGATGACACCGCCATTGCCCACGTCCACGACGCCATGCGCTACCGTTTCCGCCCCGGCCAGGTGCGGCTTATCGACGACCTGCTGCTCAACAAGTTTGGCAAGCAACACATCGAGGCCACCGCCGAATCCGGCGACCGCCCAGGCCGCAAGCGGCGGCTTACTGCGCGCCTGAAAGCCCTGCGCGCCGCCCACTAGCCGCGCGGTAATTTCGGCGACTTACCGGAAACCGCCGCGGAATTTCTCCATATCGCGGCGCTCCTTCTTCGTCGGCCGGCCGGCACCGCGCGGGCGCACGGGAACCGACGGCAGAAACTCCTTGGGCGGCGGCGGTGGCGCATGGTCCGTGTAGCAGGTGCGCGCGACGGGCGCGCCGACGCGCTTGGCGACGGTCGCTAAAACCTCGAGGTCATGCTCATGGTGGTTGCGCCATACGCGCACGCGGTCGCCAGGCACCACCTGTTGGGAAGGCTTGACGGCCTCGCCGTTTATCTTCACGTGCCCGGCACGCACGGCCGTCGCGGCCGCGGACCGGGTTTTAAACATGCGAACGGCCCACACCCAGGCATCGATCCTGACGGGGCGGCCGCTAGGTTGCGGTGCTGGCATCTAGTACTGGTTGTGGTTCTCGTTGACGATTTTCTGGATCTTCAGCCAGTTATAGCCGCCACCTGCGACGGCAACGATGGCACCAATTAGCATCCAGGCCCAGAAGTTAGCCGAAAGCACGCCGAGCACTACGCCCACACCAATGCCGCCGGCCACGCATACGACGGCGTTGCGGGAGTGCTTGCGCACTTGCTGCTTGCGCTGCGCAATGGGGTTATTCGGTCGTTGCTGCATAGTCATGGTCAGGATCCTACCTCAACCCACGCGCTGCCGGCCTCTGCCGCTTCGAGCTGTCCCTGCGAGATCGCTGCCAGCGTAGCTTCCAGCTCGTCCAGTCCGCCTGGGCGCACGGCCAGCGTAAAGGTCACCGCGGCCGCATAGGAGGTATCGGTTATCTCATAGCCGCGCCCGCGCAGGTCTGCCTCTACTCGCCCGGCCGTCGCATGTGGGCACTCCACGGCATAAAGCTCCCGGCGCGCCCTGGTTACCGCGCGCACCTTCTCCATGGCCTCGCTCACCGCGCCGCCATAGGCGTGCACTAACCCGCCAGCGCCCAACTTGATGCCGCCGAAGTAGCGCACGACCACCGCGCACACATCGAGCATGCCGGAGCCCTTCACCACGTCTAGCATCGGCTTTCCGGCCGTACCGGAGGGCTCGCCGTCATCGGAGGATCGCTCCACCGGGTTTGCGCCGTCGACGTGGTAGACGTAGGCGGAGCAATGGTGGCGGGCGTCGGGAAAGCGGCTGCGGGCGGCGTCGATAAACGCACGTGCTTCTTCCTCGTTGGTGACGCGGCCGATCAAAGTAATGAACCGAGAACGCTTAATCTCAATTTCGTGTTCAACCTGGCCCACTGGGCGACGATAAGAATCCTTCATTAGGCCACGAGGAATTCGTACTCGGGGGTGTCGGGCTTGAGGTACTGCACCGAAATCTTGGATTCTCCCATGCGCTCTAGCAGGCCCTGGAGATCCTCGGCACGGCTAAGCTGCAGGCCCACCAGCGCAGCGCCCGTCTCGCGGTTATTGCGTTTGAGGTACTCAAAGAGCGTGATGTCATCGGTCGGGCCCAAAATCTCGTGCAAGAAGTGGCGCAACTGGCCCGGCTCCTGCGGGAAGTTCACCAGGAAATAATGCTTCAGGCCGCGGTGGACCAGGGAGCGCTCCATGATTTCGGCGTAGCGCAGCACATCGTTATTGCCGCCGGAAATTACGCACACCACCGTCGAGCCTGGCTCCAGGTCCAATTGGTGCAAGCCCGCCACCGACAGCGCACCGGCCGGCTCCGCAATGATGCCCTCATTTTGATACAGGTTGAGCAGGTCCGTGCACACCGCGCCCTCGGACACGGTGTCGAAGCTCAGGCGCTCGCGATTGGCTGCCAAAATCTCATAGGGCAGCACGCCTAGGCGCTTGACGGCCGCGCCATCCACGAAGGGGTCTACCTCTTCCAGCGTGACCGGGCCGCCGTGATCAAACGCCGCTCTTAGCGACGCCGCCCCCTCCGGCTCCATACCCACCACCCGAGTCTGCGGCGCCATATCCGCCACGTAGGAGGTGATGCCAGAAATCAGGCCGCCACCTCCCACCGGAACGACGATGGTGTCGAGCGACTTGCCCTTGGCCGAAAGCTGCGCCAGAACCTCCGCCGCGACCGTGCCTTGCCCGGTGATTGTATCGCGGGCGTCGAAGGGCTCGATGAAGGTGGCGTCGCGCTCGGCGGCGTCGGCATGCGCGGCCGCGGCTGCCTCGTCGAAATTGGCGCCTACCACTACCAATTCCACCTGGTCGCCGCCATGGACCAGGATGCGGTCGCGCTTTTGCATCGGCGTGGGCTCCGGCACGAAAATCTTGCCGGCAATGCCCATCGTGCGGCAGGCATAGGCCACGCCCTGCGCATGATTGCCGGCCGAGGCCGTAACGATTCCCCGGCCGCGCTCTTCCTGGGGAACATTCGACATACCGTTTAACGCGCCGCGAATCTTATAGGAGCGCACGTCCTGCAGATCCTCGCGCTTGAGATAGACCTCGCAGCCCGTCTCGGCCGACAGTCGGGCGCAGTATTGCAGCGGAGTCGGGGCGATTTCCGAGCTAATCCGCGCCTGCGCCTGCTGGATATCGGATGCATGGATGGTCGAATCAGTCATGTCTTGACAGTCTACCCATTCACTGGAAATTCACTGTCCTTTAGTTGCACCGTTACCTCGGTCAGCAATAGTGGACATAACCACAAGAAAGGAATACTTATGCTCAAGCGCATCTCTCTCTGCGTTACCTCCTCGCTCGTCCTCGCCTGTGCCCCGGCCGCCCACGCCCACATCGTGGATAACGTGCTGGAACACTCCGCCCCCAACGCGGCACTGCAGCTGACCCCCATCGGTTCCCATGAATCCGGCGTGCTGGGCAAATCCGCCGCCGAAATCGTCGCCTACCACGCTGCGTCCCAGCGCATCCTCACCGTCAATGCGCGCTCCGGCGAGGTCGATATCCTGGACGCCTCCGACCCCACCCAGCCGCGCAAGATCGGCGCCCTCTCCGCCGGCGGGGACAAGGAAATCAACTCCGTGGCCGTGCGCCCCGATGGCCTGGCCGTCGCCGCGGTACAGCAGGCGGACAAAACCGACAACGGCGAGGCGCTGTTCTTCAATGCCGAAACCGGCGAGGAGCTTGGGCGCGTAGGCGTAGGCGCCCTGCCCGATAACGTGCACCTCACCGCCGACGGCCGCCACGCGCTGGTAGCCAACGAGGGCGAGCCTTCCGACGCCCTCAACGCCGAGGGCACCGCCTATCTCAAGGACCCGGAGGGCTCCATTTCCGTCATCAGCCTGCCCGTGGACGTCGCAGCGCCCGCGCTTGGCGACGTCCACACGGCCGACTTCGCCGCCTTTGACACCGCCGACCTCGACCCCTCGATCCGCGTCTTCGGCCCCTCCGCGCACCACAACCTGCCCTCCCGGGACTTCGAACCGGAATACATCTCCTCCGCGGGCGGCAAGGCCTATGCCACGCTGCAGGAAAACAACGCCATCGCGATCATCGATATCGAGTCCGCCACCGTGGAAAAGGTAATCCCCGCCTATATCGCAGACCACTCCCAGGTGCCGCTGGATCCGTCCAATAAGGATGACGCCGCGGAGCTGCGCACCATTCCGGTCAAGGGCCTGTCCATGCCGGACTCCATCGGCGCCTTCGAGGCAGAAGGCCAGACCTATTTCGCCACCGCCAACGAAGGCGATGCCCGTGAATGGGGCGGCTATACCGACGAAGTAGAGCTCAAGGACCTAGTAAAGGACGGCAAGGTCTGCGATGACCTCGAGCTTCCCGAGGGCATTGAGGATAAGAAGATCGCCGGCAACCTCAAGCTCTCCAACGCTTCTGGCTGGAACGAAGAAAAGGAATGCTTCGACGGCCTATATTCCTATGGATCGCGCTCTTTTAGCATCTACGACGCCGAAGGCAACGTCGTCTTCGACTCCGGTGCGGACTTCGAGAACATCACCAAGGATATGCCCGGCCTGAACTTCAACGCCGATAACGAGGATCCGGATTTCGATGACCGCTCCGATAACAAGGGACCAGAGCCGGAAGCCTTGACCATCGGCAAGGTTGGCGATCGCACCTACGCCTTCATCGGCGCAGAGCGCGTGGGCGGCATCTTCGTCTACGACGTAACCACCCCCGCCGAGGCAAAGTTTGTCACCTACGTCAACAATCGCGATTTCTCCGTTGGCTACGACGAGGACGATGTCGCTGCCACCACCAAGGCCGGCGACCTCGGACCAGAGGGCCTAGCCTTCGTTCCCGCCGCTGACTCCCCTACCGAGGACGCCCTTCTCATCGCCGGCAACGAGGTATCCGGCACCACCACCGTGTTCTCCGTCAAGGACCTGCTTACCGACGCCTCCGATGACAACGATTCCCCCTCCACGTCTGCGGGTTCCACTGGATCCAGCAACGGCAGCAGCGGCAGCAGCGTCGCTGCCGGCGTGGGCATCGTGGCCGGTTTGGTAGGTCTTGGCGCCCTGATTGGCGGGGCGCTGGGCTTCCTGCCGAAGACCGTCGACGAGTTCTATGCACTGTTGCCGGCCCAGGTGCGCAAGCTTTTGCCATAGACCTTCCGGGGTTTACCTGCTAAATTATTTGAGGCTAATACCTCTCACTCTAAAGGAGAACCATGCGCAACCGTCTCAGCACTTCGCTCGTCGCCGCCACCGCCGTGGTAGCGGGCCTCGTTGCACCAGCAACCGCTTCTGCCGCAGAAGATAAGCCGAAGGAGATTTCGGCCGAATGCCAGGCCGAGGTCGACAACGCCAAGGAAGAGCACCTCAAGAAGATTGAGAGCGGCGAGCTCGGATCTTCCGCCCGCACCCCGCAGGAGCTCATGCAGGGCCTGGCCAACGGCTACGGCTCTTCCGGAATGCCAAAGGAGCCGGACTGCGTGGCCGAGGAGGCAGAGGCGCACCAGATCGAGGCACTCAAGCGCCTGCCTATCTGGGGTTCCTCTTCCCCAGAGAAGTTCCTCGAGGTCATGAGCTGGGTTACCGTGGCTGCCAGCCTCGTTGCCGCGCTGCTGCAGGCCTTCACCATGGTTGCCAAGGTGAACCCGGCCGTGCTGGAGCCGATGAAGAATGCCCTCAAGCAGCTGGGCGTGCGCTTCTAAGCACTGAATAATTTAGCCGCTCCGGAGCTCCGGAGCGGCTTTGTGTGTTTTAGAAGAGTTCGCGGGTAGCAATCTCCGCGCCCTCGACCAAGGACTGCAACTTCGCCCAGGCAATCTGGGGGTGCAGGCGGCCGCCCAAGCCGCAATCGGTCGACGCGATGACGTTGTCCGGGCCGACTACCTCAGCGAATTGGATGATGCGATCGGCCACAAGGCGCGGATGCTCTACCGCGTTGGTGGAGTGAGAGACCACGCCCGGGTAAATCACGGTGCCTTCCGGCAACGCATGGTCCTGCCACACGCGCCACTCATGCGCGTGGCGCGGCGAAGCGGCCTCGAAGGAGAATCCGCCGACCTCGGCGCGCAGGATTTCCTCGACGATATCCGCAAAGGGCACGTCGGTAACGTGCGGGCCGTGCCAGGAGCCCCAGCAGATGTGCAGGCGCGTTTGTTCCTTGGGCAGGCCAGAGATGGAATCATTGAGCACATCGATGCGCTCGCGAATAAAACCGCGGAAGTCCTCCACGGACGGCTCCGGGTTGATTTGGTCCCAGGCCTCGGCCAGGTCGGGCGCGTCGAATTGCACAGTAAGCCCAGCATCGGTGATGGCTTGGTATTCGGTGCGCATGGCGCGGCCGACGTCGGCAAGCAGCTCATGCTCATCGTCGTAGTAGCGGTTGGTCAGGCGCGCTGCCGAGCCGGGCGAAAGGGCGGCGATGAAGCCGGGGGTGCCGGCCGGGAGGGCGTCGGCAAGCAAGCGCACATCGGCGGCGACCTCGTCCTGGCCGATGTAGGTCACAGGGCCGGTGAACTCTGGGTTCGCCACCTTGGCGCGGCCGGTGAAGATGCCGGAATCCGGGTCATTATAGGCCTCCGAGAACAGCGCGCGGTCGCGGCGATCAATAAAGGACGTCAGCCGCGGCTCACCCGGCTTAGAGCGCACCACCTCGGCGGATTCCCAGCGGTCGGTATCGGTCATCGTCAGCCCGCCCAGGCGGCTAAACGAATAGTTCCACCACGCGCCATAATCCACCGCGCCAGAGGTGATATGGCCCTACTCGCCCTCGTTAATGATATCGACGCCGAGATCGAGCTGCCGCTTGACGACGTCCGCCACCGCAGCCTCCAAAATCCCCTGAAACTCCGCGGCCGGCAGCTCCCCGCGCTGCAGGTTGGCTTCCAGCAGCTCCGGGGTGCGCGGCAGCGAGCCGACGTGGGTGGTGCGAATCTTGTTCACCATCAGGTTTCCTCCATCGTTATAGACTGTGCTGTCTAGATTAGTGGAGGGGGCCTGCCGCCGCAGAGTTTAAATTCAGCCTAATATGCCCGCACCCATGGTGGCCTTGAGGTCGCCCATGAGGTTGCCGGATCGCTCCACACGCAGGTGGTCGCCGAGGATCATGGTGGTGGACTCGGAGCCATCGACAAGCTCGAGGTACACATCCGACTCGCCCTGGTTTTTGAGCAGGACCTGCTTGAGGCGGGCAATGTTTTCCATGGTGCACTGGTCCGTGCGCATGGTCAGGCGCAGCGGCAGGCCGGCGCCGCCGCCCGGGCCCAGCTCCGGCACGCGGATATCGGAGCAGAACAGCGAACGGCGCTCATCGCGCACCTTGACGTTCACGCGCGCGAGGATGATATTGTCCTCCACAATCTGCGGGGCGACGAGCGAGTACACCTTGTTGAATACCAGGATTTCCACCTGCGCGCCGTTGTGGTCTTCCACCGTGACAATGGCCCACGGCGAGCCATCGCGCTTGGAGAAGCGACGGTCCACGCCCGAAATGATGCCGCCGATGATGAGCTCTTGGCCGTTATGCACCTCGTCGTTGAGGATCTTGGTCAGCGGGGTGTCCGTCTGCGCGGCCAGCGCCTCCTCGAAGCCATCGAGAGGGTGGCCGGAAACATATAGGCCCAGCATTTCGCGCTCGAGGGCAAGTTCGTGTTTGCGATCCCAGTTGTCTTCTGGAATGTCCAAGGCAAAGGCGTTGGAGGCCGCGTCGTCTTCTCCCCCGCCAATTCCAGCGAAGAGATCGAACTGTCCCTTATCCGCGGCCTTCTTGGTGGTTTGCACCGCATCCACCGCGTCCTCGTGGATGAGCATGAGGCCCTTGCGCGGGTGGTTCAAGTCATCGAAGGCGCCGGCCTTAATGAGAGCTTCTGTCACGCGCTTGGTGCAGGCGGCGAGCTCGATCTTGTCCAGGTAATCGCTAAAGGAGGTAAACGCGCCCTTGTCGTGGCGGGATTTGATGATGGATTCCACCACTTCCGAGCCAACGTTGCGGATAGCGCCCATGCCGAAGCGGATATCCTCTCCCACCGCTTGGAAGTCCTCTTCGGACTCGTTGACGGACGGTGGCAGCACCTTGATGCCCAGGTGGCGGCAATCCGAAAGGTAGATGGCGGACTTATCTTTTTTATCGCCCACCGAGGTCAGCAGCGCGGCCATGTACTCCGGTGCATAGTAGGCCTTGAGGTAGGCCGTCCAGAAGGACACCAAGCCGTAGCCTGCGGCGTGGGACTTGTTAAACGCGTAGGACGCGAAGGGCTCGATGGTGCCCCACAGCGCGTCCATGGCGGACTTGGAGTAGCCGTTTTCTTGCATGCCGCCCCAGAACTTGTCGTACTGCTGGGCCAGCACTTCGGGCTTCTTCTTACCCATTGCCTTACGGAAGCCATCTGCTTCGCCGGCCGTGTAGTTGGCGACCTTCTGCGAGATACGCATGATCTGCTCCTGATAAACGATGAGGCCGTAGGTCTCATCCAGGATTTCCTTGAGCGGCTCTTCCAGCTCCGGGTGAATTGGGGTGATTTCCTTGCGGCCGTTCTTGCGGTCCGCGTAGTCCCAGTGGGCGTTCACACCCATCGGGCCTGGGCGGTAGAGCGCAAGGGAGGCCACAATATCCTTAAAGCCGGTCGGCTTCATGCGCTTGAGCAGCTCCTGCATGCCGCCGGAGTCGAGCTGGAAGACGCCCAGCGTATCGCCGCGCGAGAGGAGGTCATAGACCTTGGAAACCTTGGGGTCGTCGGCATGCAGCTGCTCCAAGTGGATTTCTTCGCCGCGGTTGCGCTTGATGTTTTCAATCGCATCGCCGATAACGGTGAGGTTGCGCAGGCCCAAAAAGTCCATCTTCAGCAGGCCGATGGCCTCGCACGCCGGGTAATCCCAGCCGGTGATATAAGCGCCGTCGGCCGGGCGCTTCCACATTGGAATGTGGTCCATGAGCCGGACCGAAGCCATAATCACCGCACAGGCGTGCACGCCCGCCTGCCTGACGACGCCCTCCAAACCCCGCGCCGTGTCATAAATCTTCTTCACATCCGGGTCGGATTCCACCATCTGGCGGACCTCGGCGGCCTCTGAGTAGCGCTCGTGGTCCGGGTCCGTGATGCCCTTAAGCGGAATGTCCTTGGCCATGATGGCCGGCGGCAGCGCGCCGTTGATGCGGTCGGCCATCTGGAAGCCGGGCTGGCCAAAGTGCACCTTGGCCGAGTCCTTAATGGCCTGCTTAGTCTTCACCGTGCCGAAGGTAATCACCTGCGCCACCTTGTCCTCACCCCAGCGCTCGGCCGCATAGGTAATCATTTCACCACGGCGGCGGTCGTCGAAGTCGATATCGATATCGGGTGCGGAAGGGCGCTCAGGGTTCAAGAATCGCTCGAAGAGGAGATCGTGTTCCAGCGGGTCGATATTGGTAATGGTCAGCGCGTAGGCGACGAGCGCGCCGGCCGCCGAACCACGGCCCGGCCCCACACGAATACCCACGGAGCGCGCGTGCTTAATGAGCTCGGCCACGATGAGGAAGTAGGACGGGTAGCCCTTCATCTCAATAACGGAGATCTCATACTTGGCGCGCTCGATATACTCTTCCGGAACGTCCTGGCCGGGGAAGCGCTTTTGCAGGCCCTCCATCACCTCATGGGTGAGCCAGGAAGTTGGGGTGTGGCCCTCGGGGACGTCGGCAATAGGCATGCGATCGTGGGTGTGCTCTTCCCAGATCTCGCCGTAGTCCTGCACGCGCTCGGCAATCCACAGGGTGTTATCGCAGCCATCTGGAATCATATCGTCCCAGGTCTCGCGCATCTGCGCGGCCGACTTAATGTAGTAGCCGGTGCCGCCGAACTTGAAGCGGTCCGGGTCCATGAAAGTCTTGCCGGTCTGCACGCACAGCATCGCCTCGTGCGCCGGCGCCTGGGACTCCAGCACGTAGTGGCAGTCATTGGTCACCAGTGGGGGCAGGTCTAGCTTGCGGCCGATTTCTAGCAGGCCATCGCGCGTGCGCTTTTCGATGTCCAGTCCATGGTCCATCAACTCCAAAAAGAAGTTGTCCTTGCCGTAGATGTCCTGCCACATGGCCGCGGCCTCCAGCGCCTCGTTGAACTGGCCGAGGCGCAGGCGGGTCTGGACGTCGCCAGAGGGGCAACCGGTGGTGGCGATGATGCCGTCGGCATGCTCGGCGATGAGCTCGGCGTCCATGCGCGGCCACTTGCCCAACTGACCTTCATAGGAAGCCAGCGAAGACAAAGTAAAGAGGTTGCGCAGGCCGGTGGCGTTCTCCGCGATCATCGTTTGGTGGAGGTAGGCACCGGACGCGGAGACGTCGTCGCGCTTTTGATCCGGCGTGCCCCACAGCACGCGCTTTTTGTTGAAGCGGGATTCGGGCGCCATATACGCCTCGATGCCGATGATGGGTTTGACGCCGGCGCCGGTCATGCGGCGGTAGAAAGCATCAGAGCCATACATATTGCCGTGGTCGGTCATACCGACGGCCGGCATTTCTTGGCGAACCACCTCGTCTGCCAGCATATCGACCTTGGCCATGCCGTCCAGCATGGAAAACTCGGTGTGGTTGTGCAGGTGGACGAAGGAGGAGTTTTTGGCCATGCGGCTCATCATAGCGGGGCGGTCAAAATGGGCTATTATTTTGTGATGCTCTACACGCTCGCCGCCTACATCATGTGGGGATTTTTCCCCGCGTTCTTTCCCCTGTTGCTGCCGGCATCGCCGCTGGAAATTTTGGCTCACCGCGTGTTGTGGACCGCGGTGCTGGTCACGGGATTTTTGCTCCTCGGCGGCCGGTGGCGCGAAATGGCGCGCATGGACAAGCGCACGTGGGGTTGGCTTGCGGCCGCGGGTGTATTCATCACGGTCAATTGGGGCACCTACGTGGTGGCGATTAATAGCAACCACGTGGCCGATGCGGCGCTTGGGTATTTCATCAATCCCCTGGTTTCGGTCGCCCTCGGCATGGTGTTTTTGAAGGAACGACTGCGGCCATGGCAGGCCGGCGCTGTAGGGGTTGCGGCCATCGCGGTGCTGTATTTGACGTTCTTTACCGGCCAGGCGCCATACATTTCGCTGCTGCTGGCCTTCAGCTTCGGCTTTTATGGGCTGCTCAAAAAGCAGGTCCGGGTATCCTCGGCCGTCTCGGTCGCGGCGGAGGCGCTCGTGATGTCACCGCTGGCGGTGGGCTACATCCTGTGGCTAGAAACAAGCGGCCAGGGCACTTTCGCCAGCGAGGGAGTCGGCCACGCGCTGCTTTTGGTCAGCGCCGGCTTGATTACCGCGCTGCCGCTCCTCTGCTTTGCGGAGGGCGCACGGACACTGCGCTTATCGACGATCGGCATGCTCCAATACCTCACCCCCATCATGCAGATGCTGTGGGCTCTCTTTGTCACCCACGAGCACTTTTCGACGCACCGCTGGATCGGCTTCGGCATCATCGGCGTGGCGGTGGCGATTTACGTCGCCGACTTGGTGCGCATGGCTAGGAGCGCTTAAGTTCCTCGCGGGCGGCGCGGGCGCGGCGACGCGCCGCCTGTTCCTCTTCTGCGCGCAGCGCCCAGCGCGGCATCACCACGACGAGAAAAATGCCATAGGCACATACGATCCCGGAAAACACCAGCGTCATCGGGGTGCCGCCGGTGACAAGGCCGATGAAAAGCGCGATGCCGGAAACCACCACCGCGACCCACGCGGCGATATAGCCAAATTTGTAGTTGGGCATCCACTGCGAAAAGGGCTGGCGTGAGGACATAGGTCTAGTCTACGCGGTGGTCGTATTCGTGGGCCCGGTATCGACGAGGTCCGGTGGGGGCGGATCCCAAGGGTTGACCCAGCGCACGCCGCGGGCAGTGCGCTCGAAGCGGCCATTGCGTGGCGGGCCGGTGCGGTGGTCGTCATTGCGACCATTGTGATAGGCACAAGCGGTGGTGAGGTTCTTCGCATTGGTCCACCCGCCGCCGGCCCAACTGAAGATGTGGTGAACCTGGCACTCATCGGCAGGCTTATTGCATCCCTTGACCGGGCAGGTGGGATTTTCCGCCGCGGCCATCATGAACTGCTTCCAGGTGGCCCCACGGCGCATGCGGTACAAGTTCACTGGGCCCTCTACGGGGTGGAGCAGGGTGACAAATCCCTCCTCGGCAAGCGCACGCTGGGCCAATTCAGCACCCGTAATCTGCGCGCCATTGGTCATGGTCAACACCACATCGTCGCTGCCATGGGCCACGCCAACCAACTTATCCAGTGGCACCACAACGTTGGTGCGCACGGTTGCGGCGGCGCCGGTACCGGTGCGGAAGAGGGAGGTGACGTCGGCAAGCGAACCGGCATGCTGGTGTAACTCGGCGATGAGTGCGGACGGCCCAGTGATGGACAGCGTCCAGGGTTTGCCGGCGGCGCGGCGCCGCAACCGCACCCCCGGCTTGGGTTCGCGCGGCGCGCGCATCTCGCGCAGCTTTTTGCGAGCACGCCTTTCCATCTCCCGCGTATCGCACGCGATATGGGTGAGCTCGGCGCGCAGGGCCCATGCGCGGGCTTGCGTGGGCGCGCGCCGGGCATGCTTTTCGATGACCGCCAGCGTCGGCAGCGAATGCCGGTTGCGGCGGGCCCCGTCCACCGCGCGGCGTTGGCGGCGGCGAAAGCTGGTGGTCCCGAAGTAGACCTGCGCGAGCTGCGCAATAGTGTCAGCCGTGGCATCGGGCATGCCGGCGGCGGTAAGGTCCGCGGCGGAGGCGTCGGCGGCCTCGGCGAGGAGGTCCATCGCCGAGTTGAGCGCCGCGATATAAGCCCGAATGTGTTCCATGCCCTCGATGCTAAAAGCGCTGGGCGGCCACCGCGCGCCACAGGTCCCAGGAGGGCGATATTAGCTGGGAGGGCGGATGGCGAAGCTGCCCCAGGCGGCGTCCGCGGGTGCGGGTTCGACGGCGGCGACGGAGGGGGTGGAGGCGACGTCGGCAAGCTGCGCGCCCGACCCCCACACCACGGCGGCGCTCACCGCGGAGGGGCGCTGGCCATAGGAGGCATCGATGCGGTCGAAGGCGCGTTGGATGACAGCGGCGCGGTCCTCGCCGGCGGTGGGTTCGGGGACGTCAATGGGGGCGGTGGAGCCGATAAGGATGGCATCCATGCGCGGGGCGGCGGCGACGGCGGCCGCGGCGGCTACGGGTGGCAAATCCTCGTCGAAGGTAACAAGGGCGTAGGCAGGCGCGTCCGGAATGTCGCTACCGGATACGCGCGCAATATACTCCGCGCGCGTCTCGCCATCCGGGCCGAGCTGATCGCCTTGTACTTGCGAAGAGGCCTGGGTCCCTAGGGCGCCAAAAAGCGCGAGCGCGGCCAAGAAAAGCACCGCAAGCACCGCCAGGGCCGCTAGCCGACGCCGCCGGTAGACCTTCCTCATCCCCGCAGAACCTCCAAAGCGTGCTCGAGATCGGCCGGGTACGGCGCTTCAATCTCGAACCACTTGCCGGTGCCGGGGTGGGTAAAGCCGAGCTTTACCGCGTGCAGCCATTGACGCTGAAGCCCAAGGCGCTTAGCCAAGTTGGGATCCGAGCCGTACATTGGGTCGCCCACGCACGGGTGGCCGGTGGCGGACATGTGCACGCGAATCTGGTGGGTGCGGCCGGTCTCTAGGTGCACCTCGATGAGGCTGGCCTCGCGGAAGGCCTCGATGAGGCTGTAATGGGTGATGGCCGCTTTGCCGTCGTCAAGCACGGCGAATTTCCAGCCCGACTTGGGGTGGCGGCCGATGGGCGCATCAACGGTGCCCTCGATGGGATCCGGCAGCCCCTGCACCACGGCGTGGTAGGTCTTTTTCACGCTGCGGTACTTAAAGGCGTGCTTGAGCGCGGAATAGGCGCGCTCCGAGGAAGCCACGACCATCACGCCTGACGTGCCCACATCGAGGCGGTGCACGATGCCCTTGCGCTCGGTCGGCCCGGACGAAGCCACGGTATAACCGGCCGCGCGCAGCCCACCAATCACCGTCGGCCCGTCCCACCCCACGCTGGGGTGCGCGGCCACGCCCACCGGCTTATGCACGCAGATGATATCGGCATCGTTGTAAAGCACGTCCATGCCCTCGACCAGCTCTTCGCGCGGCAGCAACGGCTTTTCTGGCTCCGGCAAAAGCACGGAGACCACGTTGCCGGAAGTCAATCGCTCGGATTTGCCCAGCTCTTGGGAATCGATGGTCACACTGCCCTCGGCGCACAGCTGCGCGGTGGCGCTGCGGGAAAGGCCAAGGAGCTTGGCCAGGGCGGCGTCGGCACGCATGCCTTCTAGGCCTTCAGGAATGGGGAAGCTGCGCATCTGCCTATTCATGCTCGGCCTTCCTTTCCTCCATCACCATGGCGATAATGAACAGCACCACGCCGCAGGTAATGGCCGCGTCCGCAATATTGAACACGGCGAAAGAGCCGACCGAAATAAAGTCCACCACGTGCCCGAACCAGAAGCCGGGGGCGCGGAAGATGCGGTCAGCGAAATTACCCAACGCACCACCGGCGATGAGCGCTAGGCCCACCGCCTGGCCGGAGTGGGTAATGCGCGGGGCGGCAATGGCCACGCCGAGCACAAAGACCAGCTGGATAGTGGTAAAAAGCCACGTCGATCCCTCCCCGCCCATGGAAAAGGCCGCGCCAGGGTTAAAAAGCAGGGTAAACCGGAACCAATCCCCAATGACCGGCAGGGGCTCGCCCTCCGTAAGGATGGAGAGCATTATTTGTTTCACGGCTTGGTCCACCAGCGCCACGGCGATGACAACCGCGGCGATAAGTCCTGTCTTGCTCCTTCGTTTTTGACTCACCCGCTCTATTCTAAACGGGAGCGTCCGGTATTTTGGTAAGCGTGTTTCGAGTCAAAGTTTTTGCAGCCCTGACCACAGCCGCCGTAGCGCTTACGGCGTGTTCCTATGAAAAGCCGGGACCCGCGGTAGAACAGCCCGTGGGCCTGACTATCGACGCCCCACGCGTCACCGTGGACAATCCCGGCACCGGGGAGAAAAAGCTCCTGGAATACCGCGATATCGACTCCACGCAGGACGTGAACTACCGCGTTACCGAGGGTTTTTCGCAGGACCTGCTCAAAAAGTCAGCGGCCGAGAAGTTTCAGGCCTCCGACGTCGAATCGACCACCACTACCCTGCCGCTATCGGCCAAGGTAGATAAGGCTAGCGAGGACGTTGAAGATCAGCTGCCCGCCACCCGCAATGCGTTCGTCACGGCCGGTGCGCCGGAAACTTCTGGCGACACCGACGTCTCTTCGGCCGAGGGATTTCAATTTGGCTGGCGAGGCCAAAATACCGGCCAGATGAATTCCTTGCGCCTTGCCGCACCCCAGGAGGCCACGGATGAAGCCCGTGGCTCCGTGGAACAGGCAATTATGAAGCTGACGGCCCTGCCCGTGGTTTTCCCCACCGAGGAGGTAGGCAAGGGAGCGAGCTGGACGGTGGATTCGCGCGTTACCGGCGAGTCCACCCTGCTGCAGACCACGCGCTATACGGTCGCTTCCATCGAGGGCGACCAGGTCAAGCTCAACGTAGAGGTAGAACAGCGGCCGTCGCTAGGCGCGCTGTCCTTTGAAGGCCAGGCCCAGGGCACGGACCTGGAAGACAAGGAGCTTAAGGTAGTGGACTCCAGCACCCAGTCCAAGGGCAACATCACGGTAGACCTGAGCAAGCCGCTGCCCGTGGGCGGTGACGTGTCTTTCGACACGAAGGTCATTTATGGCGCCGCCGGCTCGGAGCTGCGCGTGGTGCAGTCGAGCCTGACGGAGCTGAACTTTTCCTAGTTACTCGGCCGGGGCTTCTACAGGGGCCTCGGCTGGAGCTTGCTCGGCGCCGGCAGCCGGGGCGTCGCCTTCAGCCGGGGCAGCATCGCCCTCGGCCGGTGCCGGGGCGGGTGCAGAGGCACCGGCGCCGGTATCCGCGCACATTTCCGGAACCTGCTCCGGCGGCACGGTGTTTTGGATGAGCGTGCAAGCCCACGCCTTGGAGAGCTTCCAGGTGCCGTCTTCGTACACGAATTCCACCTGTTCAGCGGTCTGCTGCTGGCCGTCAGCGGTGGTGAAGTTCACGGTGGTCAGCACGGACTGCGGGTCATAGCCCGGAAGCACAGGATCGACGACCTCGAACTCGGCGCCGGATTCCGCCTTGGACTGTGCCATGGTGTCAAAGATTTCCGGTGCGGTCTCGCCGCCCTGCACGGTGGCGGTCTTTTCCTGCTCAGAGGCGTTCGGATCCGTGGCCTTGGCCAGGATGGCGTTGAGATCCGCCGGGGATGGCAGCGCTGGGGCGGCGGAATCGCCGTCGGAAGAGGCGGATTCCTGCGCCTCGGTGTTGGTGGCGGCGGTATCGTCCTGCTCGTCGTCGGAAGAGCAGGCGGCCAGGGCGGTGGCCGCGGTCAGTGCGAGGCACGCGGCGCTAAACTTGCGGAATTTCACTTCTAACTCCTCACGTCTGGGTTCTAAACTCCCATCAGTTTACAGCTGCACCAGCCTTTTCCGGGCTGCGCCCGCCGCGTGGGCGGAGATTTCTTTAACCTTGAGTGCATGACCCGACTTGCTTTGATCGCCACCGGCGGCACGATCGCGTGCACCACCGTGGCCGATGGTTCCCTGGTTCCCACCATCTCCGGCGCGGACCTCGCCGCTGAAATCGACGCCGAGGTAGTGGAGTTTCGCCAGCTCGACTCCTCCTCTATTACTTTGGCGGACCTCGATGAGCTCATTGCGGTGGTCAATGAGCACACCGCGCGCGAGGACATCGGTGGCGTGATCATCACCCATGGCACCGACTCCATGGAGGAAACCGCGCTGGCGTTGGAGATTTTCTGTGGAGGGGCAAAACCCATCGTGCTTACGGGCGCGCAGCGCGCCTACGATCACCCCGCGGCCGACGGCCCCACCAATCTTCGGGCTGCCCGCGAGCTTGCGGCCAGCGGGCGCCCTGGGGTTTTCCTCTGCTTCGGCGGCGAGACCATCCCGGCGCGCGGTGCGCGTAAGCGGCACACCAGTGACCTGCGTGGGTTTGAGTCGCTGCCCGTTCCTGGCACTACTCCTCGCTTGCATCCTGCCCCGCTGGCGTCGCAGCGTATCGAGATAATCCCCGCCTATCCGGGAGCGGGGCGCCTGCTGGTCGACGCCGCCGTAAACTCCCCCACCTCCGGTCTCATTGTGGAGGCCATGGGCTCGGGAAACATGGGCGAGGACATGGGCCGCGCGCTTGCCGACGCCCTCCACGCCGGTCTCCCCATCGCCATTTCTACCCGCACCCCCTATGGCCCGACGGCGCTGGCTTACGGTGGCGACGGCGGTGGCGCGAGCCTGGGGAAGCGTGGCGCCATCAACGCCGGATGGTTCCGCCCGAGCCAAGCGCGAATCCTGCTCGCGGCGGCGCTGGCCACCGGCACCGATCCGGCAGAGCTTTTTGCTCAGGAGGGCTAGTCCTCGCTGGTCAGCCAGTCTTGCCAATCCAGCGAGTCGAGCGGGTCTGCTGGCACGAGCGCGGGATCATTAGCCGCGAAGGATTTGGTGCGGCCAGGACCCGTGGCGCGGGTTTCAAAGCGCACGCTGACTACCCCGTGGCCGGCGCCTTGAATCCAACCGTGGCCGTAATCGGGGTGGAAAACGTCTTGCGTGGCGTGCCACTGGTTATCGGTTTCTTCTTCCACCGTCACCGTGGGCGCTGGAATGGTCGGCGTTGCGTCGTCACTCACCCCAGTTTCATAGTCCGTATCTGCCGGTGCAGGGCGCACGATTTCGCGATCCAGCTCCGGAAAAAGCACGTCTTGGCGAGCGGTCTCTAACCCGGAATAGCTCACTCCTACCAGGCGGATGGGCCCCAGCTCATCGGGGTAGCGGGCGAGTTTGAAGGCGGCGGCGGTGAGCACGGCGGCGTCGTCAGTCGCATAGGGCAAGGTGGTCGAGCGCGATTCGATATGAAAATCCGCCATGCGCAGCTTTACCGTTACGGTGCGCGCGCCGCGCCCATCCTTAAGCAACCGGCGGTGCGCACCCTCCGCCGCGCGAGTGATGGCTGCATCGACCTCAGGGGCGGTCTGCAGGTCTTTCGGGTAGGTGTGCTCGGTAGAAATCTGTTTAGAAATAGCGCGCGGCGCCACCTCACGGTCATCAATGCCGCGGGCCAGCTGCCACAGCTGCAGCCCCACCACACTGCCGATGGAAATCTCTACTTCCTTGCGCGTCATCGCCGCTAGCTGCCCAATGGTTTCTACGCCGATGGACTTGAGCTTCGCCCCAGTCACCGGGCCGACTCCCCACAGCTTGTTCACCGCAAGGGGGTGCAGCATATCTAGCTGGCGCTCCGCCGGAATAACAAAGGTGCCGTCGGGCTTCGCTTCGCCGGAGCCAATCTTGGCAAATTGTTTGCCCGAGCCCGCCCCAATGGAGCACGGCAGACCCGTCTCCTCCCGAATGAGCGCGCGCAGCTCATCCGCCCAGCGCTTGACCTCCTCCGCGCTCGCTCCTTCCAAGGCGGCGGGTTCCATAAAGGCTTCATCGATAGAAAGCTGCTCGATAACCTCCACGTGTTGCGCGATGATGCCAAATACGCGCCGCGAGGCTGCTGAATAGACTGCCCGGCGCGGCTGCACCACCACCGCGCGAAGTCCAACAAGCTGCTGCGCGCGGTACATCGGCATGGCCGAATGCGCACCGTACACGCGCGCCTCATAGGAGGCGCCGGCCACCACGCCGCGCCCGCTGGTACCTCCCACCAGGACGGGACGCCCCTGCAGGGTAGGCCGGGTCAGCTGCTCGACGGAGGCGAAAAACGCGTCCATGTCGATGTGTAGAACCCAGCGTTGCATGCGGCCCAGTCTAATAGGCGCACCTCCACATGCACTCCTGGGTGTTTGCGTGCCGTTAATTAAAGCTTTTATTTCTTTCCATCTTCACGTCACCCACATGCAATATTGCGGCCTTATCTTTTTCGAGGTCATTTCTTGAAGAAAGTATTTCGCTGATTATGAACTCACCCCACGTCATCTTGCGCGGCGTTAAGCGCGAATTCGCCGATAATACGGGCCTCCACGAGACCGATCTAAGTATCAACCGCGGTGAATTCATCTCTATTCTGGGTCCCTCCGGCTGCGGTAAGTCCACCCTGTTGCGCTGCATAGCCGGATTAGAAACGCCTGACGCGGGAACCATCTCCTTCGGAGAGATGGAGGTATTTGGTCCACGAACCAACGTGGCCGTCAATAAGCGCCGGCTGTCTATGGTCTTCCAAGACCTCGCACTGTGGCCGCACATGACGGTGGAAAAGAATATCGAGTTTCCGCTGACCACCCCAGGCAATAAGGTGGCGGCAGGCCAGCGGGCCGAGAAAGTCCGCGCCTGCATGGACATGGTGGGCATCGCTTCCAAGGCGAAGGCGCGGCCGAACCAACTTTCCGGTGGCCAACAGCAGCGCGTTGCCATCGCCCGCGCGTTGGTTTCTAATCCAGATGTCCTGCTTATGGATGAGCCGCTCTCCGCCCTCGACGCCGCGCTGCGCGTGCAAATCCGCGCCGAGCTCACCCAGCTGGCACAGGAGCTGGGGCTCACGGTCATCTACGTCACGCACGACCAAGCCGAGGCACTTGCCATGTCGGATCGCGTCGTTGTCATGAACCAGGGCCACATCGAACAATTCGCGGATCCGGTCACCCTTTACGAACAGCCGGCCACCGATTTCATCGCTGGCTTTGTAGGCACCATGAACCGCCACCCACAGCTGCCCAATGTGCGTCCAGAAAATCTCACCGTCACCACTGCGGAGGAAGACACCGGCGCCTCCCCGCGCCGGGTCGAGGCGCAGGTTCTTGGCACTCACTACATCGGTGGGCGCTACGAGTTGCGCTGCGACGTCCCCGGAGCGGAGGAACCCTGGGTGACGTATTCACCGCATCGCTTCACTCGCGGCGAGACCGTCTACCTCAACTATCCATCTTCTCTTTCTGCATAGGAGCCACACATGTTTACCAAGAAGTTCACCGCCACCATCGCCACCACCGCTGCTGGTGCGCTCGCCTTGACCGGTTGCGGATCCGTCGAGGACAGCGCCGATACCGCCACCGACCAGTCCACCTCTTCTGCCGAAAAGTGGCAGGCACCTGAAGGCCTGTCCGGCGAGGTGGATTACTACTCGGCTAACCCGCAGGGGCTTACCGACGCCCTCGTGGAGGCCTTCGAAGAAAAGACCGACGTCCACATCAACGTTTTTGCCGATACCACCGGCAAGATCACCGCCAAGCTCAAGGCCGAGGAAGCCAACCCGCAGGCTGACGTGGTCTACCTCGCCTCCTGGGCGGCAGCTAGCAAGCAGGAAAAGTCCGGCGCCCTTGAAAAGTACACGCCGGAGGGAGCGGACAAGATTGAGCCCAAGTGGGCGTCGGAAAGCGGGGCGTTTACCGGCCGCGATGGTTCGGCCCTAGCGCTGGTAACCAACACCAACGTCGTGGACGAGGCCCCGAAGGACTGGGAGGACCTCACCGATGAAAAGTACAAGGACCAAATCATCATGCCGGACCCGCGCGAATCCGGTACCGCGGCCGACCTCATCGCGGCCATGGTGGACCAATGGGGCGAGGAAAAGACCTGGGATCTCTTTGACAAGCTCTTTGACAACGGCATGATCGTCCAAGGCGCCAATGGCCCAGCGCTCGACCAGGTCACCTCCGGCTCGCGCGGCATCGTCCTCGGCGGCGTTGACTACTCCGCATACTCCGCGCAGAAGAAGGGCGAGCCGCTCGAGGTTGCTATCCCAACCTCCGGCACCACGGTTACCCCGCGCCCAGTCATGATCCTCAAGTCCTCCGATAACAAGGAAGCCGCAGAGGCATTCGTCGACTTCATGTTCTCCGATGAGGCGCAGGAGATCTCGGCCTCCAAGAACATGATCCCGGCCAATAAGGACATCGCTCCAAAGAATGGCCCGAAGCTGGATGAGATTAAGACCCTCAACGATGACCTCGATGGCCTGGTTTCTCAGTCCAAGGACATCAAGGAAACCTTTGCCAAGCGCTACCTGAAGTAACCGATGAGCTCCACCACCACTCCCCAACGTCGCCTTGGGATCTACGGGGTCCTTCTCATCTTGCTTGCCCTCGTCGCCGCGCCGCTAGCCTCCGTGCTGGTCAACGCGGCCGTGGGCTACCACGATGAGCCCTCAGCCCTCGGCAGCATTGTCCAACCGGGCATGCTGCACATCCTTGGCAATACCGTCCTGCTCTCCGTGCTGGTCGTGGCTTTTGCCACGCTCATGGCCGCGCCGCTCGCCTTCCTCCGTTCGTGGACGCGGTTTAGCAGGGCCAATTGGATCGAGATCGTCATCATGATCCCGTTTATGACCCCGCCCTTTGCGGCGGCGATGGCGTGGATGGATTTCACCCGCCGCGGTGGTGTGGCCGAGATGCTGCTCGGCCACGGCGCCGGCAAACTCGCCCACGATGCCATCTACTCGGTGTGGGGCATGGCCTTCATCATGGCCGCGGAGCTTTTCCCTTTCCTATATCTCATCCTGCGCACCTGCCTCAATTCCATTCCGGCGTCCACGCTGGAGATGGCACAGATAGCCGGCGCGAGCCGCTGGCAACAAGCCGTGCGCATCATCGCTCCGAACATAATCGGCCCCTTTTCCCTCGGCGCGCTGATTATCTTCATTAAGGCCGCCGGCGAGTTTGGCACCCCAGTTACGCTTGGCAACGCCATTGGCTACAAGGTGCTCGTCTCCTCCATCTATGAAGACGTCACCATCGACCCCCTCGATTTTTCCAGCGCCGCTGCCTCCTCGTCGGTGCTCTTTGCCATCGGCGTGGCCGCCTGGGCTTTCCAACAGTGGATTTCACGCCGCGACCTCTCCGGCGGTGGCCGAGTAAGCCGCCCCGTACATATCCGCCTCGGCTCGGTCGGCACCGTCTTCGGCGCTGTGGTGACCGCAATAATCTTCATGGCCGCGGTGGTCATCCCCTACCTTTCCATCACCTTGGCCGCGATGACCATTCTGCGCTCGGCCCCGCCTACGCCTAATAACCTCACCTTCGATTACTTTTCCATCGTTGTGCAGATGCCCACCGCTCAAGAGGCACTTGTTCGCTCCATCGGACTAGGCGCCCTTGGCGCGACCACCGCCGTTGCTCTCGGCGTCCTCGTCACGGTGCTCACCCGCCGCCAAAGCACCATTGCCGCAAAATTCAGCGATTTCTTGGCCATCGCCCCCGACACCGTTCCCGGCATTGTCCTGGCCATTGGATTTATTTTGCTGTGGAACTCTCCCTGGCTGCCATGGTCGCCCTACGGCACTATGGGCATGCTAGTTATGGCCTTCACCGTGCTCTTTTTGCCCATGGCCATCCAAAACATCAAGGCTTCAGCAGACTCCGTCTCCCCTACCGTCTACGAGGCCGCTGCTATTTCCGGCTCCTCCACTCTGCATACCTTTGGGCGCATCACCCTGCCACTGCTTGCCCCTGGCATCTTCGCTGGCTGGCTCCTCGCCTTCTTCGTAGGCATCCGCGAGCTGGTCATGTCCTCACTCATTCGCCCGAGCCAAGTCAACCTCTTGGCTCCGTGGATCATGAACCAATTCGATCAAGGCCACCGTGCCGAGGCCATGGCCATGACGCTCATCGGCGTCGGAACCTCCACCGTTGTCTTGGTAGCTATCACCTGGTGGCAAAACCGAAAGGCCGCACATGCCCGCTAGCATTTTTGTCTTTGCCGATCTGCACCTAGGCCGCCCGGGCGCCCCTGGGCTGGACTGGGCCCTGCAAGAACTCGAAGTTGCCGCCAATAGTGGAGCCACGGCGTGCGTATGCTTGGGCGATATCATCGACCGCAACGCTGAGGCGTCCGAATTCGTGCCCCAGGCCCGCGCCGTCATGGCCCACGCTGCCACACTGTTCGGCGAGGTCCACTTCATTTCCGGCAACCACGATACCCACCACAATCTGGACTTCCCGCCCGAGGTCACGGTCCACGGCACGCAGGTGCACTCCTTTCGCATAGGAAACACCACGGTTCTAACCGCAGCGGTGGCCACCGATCCGGACCCGCGCCGCCTCCAGCTTCCACCGCGCCCGAGCGACGGACCCGTCCTCGGCCTCCTACATTCTTCCGTCACCGGTGAGTTTTCTAAAGGCACCTGCCTGCCGCTTTCCGTGGCTGAGCTACAGGCCTGCGAGGCCGATGCCTGGATCCTTGGGCACGTCCACTCCCCGCACACGCTTGCCGACGCCCCCTTCATCGGCTGGGTCGGCATGGGCCACGGCTTACTCTTCGACCCCGATACGTGCCACGTCACACGTTTGCCTAGCTAGATCCGTTCCCCACAAAGTGCCACCGCACGCTTGCTTGCATGCAAGCTTGCATGCAAGATGGATGCATGTCCAATGAACGAATGCAGCCCGCCGCGGAGCGCGCCTATGACTTCGTCAAAGAGAAGATCATTGACGGCTCCTTCGAGCCCTCGCAGATGCTTTCCGAGGCCTCCCTGGCTACCGAAATGGGAATTAGCCGCACCCCGATGCACGAGGCTTTCCTGCGCCTAGAGGTCGAAGGCTTTCTGCAGCTCTACCCCAGGCGGGGTGCGCTCATCGTGCCGATCAGCCCGCAAGAAATCCGCGAGGTCTATGAGGCACGCTTGCTCGTGGATAGGCACTGTGCTGAAAAGATCTGCGCAATGTCTGATGCCGAGCGCGCGGACATCGCTGATCAGCTGGACGCGACCATCGCGGAGCAGGACACTGCGTTGGATGGCGCAGACCTGCATGCCTATACGCATCTTGATGCGCGTTTCCACCAGATCATCATGGATGGCGGTGCCAATAGCCTGCTAGCCGGGCTGGGACACCAGCTGCGCGAACGCCAGCAGCGTTTTACCGCCACGGCCATTGGCCGCAACGTGGCCCGCGCCCGCACCTTCGTGGATCAGCACCGCACGCTTGCCGATGCCCTCCGCACCGGCGACCTCGACGCCTACCTTTCCGCATTGGACACCCACCTAACCAACTCGAGGAATCAACTATGACCGAAAAGTTTGCCAAACACTCATGGTTTCCCGTCGCTGGCAGCATGGTCGCTGTCGCGTGGGGCGGCAATGAGTTCACCCCTCTCCTAGTTATGTACCGCGAGGAGTCACACTTCTCGCAGGTCACCGTCAATGGCCTCTTGGCCGCCTACGTACTCGGCATCGTGCCAGCGCTGCTGATTTCTGGCCCGCTTTCGGACTACATTGGCCGCCGCCCCACGATGCTGCCTGCCGCGCCACTATCGCTGCTCGGTTCCTTCCTTCTGTCCATCGCACCGAACGAGCCACTCGTCATCGCCGTGGGCCGCATCATGTGCGGCTTGGCTTTGGGCATCGTCATGGCGGTCGGCTCCACGTGGGTGGCAGAGCTCATCACCCGCGCTGGCGGCGATCCCGCTGCCGGCCCGCGCCACGCCTCGATGTGTCTGACCTTAGGCTTCCTCATCGGCGCCGGCCTCGCATCGGTGCTGGCCCAGTGGGGTCCGTGGCCGACCCACTTGGCGTATATCCTGCACATCCTCCTCACCGTTGCCACCGCTATCTGGCTGATGAAGACCCCGGAAACCCGCCCGCCGCGTGGCGCTACGGTAAAAGACACCTTCCTTGACTTAAGCATCCGCGACATGCTGCGCATGCTGCACATTCCCTCCGCAGCGCACCACCGCTTCGTGCGCATTGTTCTGCCGGTCGCCCCGTGGGTCTTCGGCTGCGCTGGCGCCGCCTATGCCCTCCTGCCCCAGCTTCTGTCCGAGTCCGCTGGCGATGCCCCCATCGCTTTTTCCGGCCTGATGACCGTTATCACCTTGGGCTGCGGCGTTGGCATCCAGATGCTCGGCAAGGTTATCGATACCAGCCGCTCGGCCCGCGCATCCGCAGTCGCCATGGGCGTTATCACCGTGGGCACCATCCTCGGCGCGGTTGCCTCTCATACTCGGTCGCTGCCGCTCGGCATCGCCGGTGCCGCTGTCATGGGTGCAGGCTACGGCCTCGCCCTTGTCGCCGGTCTCTCCGAGGTCCAGCGCATCGCCCGCGCCGAAGAACTCGCCGGCCTCACCGCCGTGTACTACTCGGTCTCCTATACCGGCTTCTTTATCCCCATGGCCTTCAGCGCACTCGCGCCGCTGCTCGGCTTTACCACCCTATTCCTCATTGGCGCCGTGCTTGCACTGTGCTGCCTCGTTAACGTGGTCCTCGGTTGGCGCGCTCACCTGCCCGGCCCGGTCCGTTAAGTCCTATCACTCATAAAAATTGCCCAGCCGCTAAGGCTGGGCAATTACTTTTAGGTGGCGGCTAAGGCGCTACTGCTTAACGACGGTAGCCTTAACCCCCTTCACCACCTCGTGCACGTCCACACCATCGAGTGCCTCGGTGGTCACCTGGAAATCGGTGGCGAGCACTTCACCGGCGATGTGGTCGGCGTGACGCTCCGCCCAGGCCTTCTTCTCCTCTGGGACAGAGAGCACGGCCGCGATGCGGTCCGAGACCTCGAACCCAGAAGCCTTGCGGGCATCCTGCAGGCCGCGGATAACGTCCGCTGCCCAGCCTTCGGCCTCGAGCTCTTCGCTCACCTCGGTATCGAGTACTACCAGGCCGTCAAGGCCCTCGATACGCGCGGTGGACTTCGGATTCGCTGCCTGCAGGCGCTCGGTGTACTCATCCGGGCCAAGCACGATATCGCCGTCCACTACAACCTCTTCGCCGCGGCGTTCGTAGTTGCCCGCCTTGAGGTTCTTGATGGCGCGCTGCACGTCCTTGCCCAAGCGCGGGCCGGCGACCTTCGCGTTGCAGACAACCTGGAAGGTGCCTACCGAATCGACGTCGTCAGTAAGCTCAACTTCCTTGACATTGACCTCGTCGCGGATGATATCGGCAAAGTCCGCCAGGCGCTGCGCCCCATTGAGAGCCACCGTCAGCTTCGGCAGTGGCAAACGGTTGCGCAGCTTATTGGACTTGCGCACCGAGGATGCAGCCGAAGCGACCGCGCGGGTCGCATCCATTGCAGACACCAGATCTGCATCGGACGGGTAGTCCGCAGCCTGCGGGTAATCCGCCAGGTGCACCGAACGCTCACCGGTCAGTCCACGGTAGATAACCTCCGCCACGTGCGGCAGCAGCGGCGCCACCACGCGAGTCACGGTCTCCAGCACGGTGTACAAGGTATTAAACGCCTCAGGATGGGCGTCCTCGCCCTCCCAGAAACGATCACGCGAGCGACGGACGTACCAGTTGGTCAGGACGTCGGCAAACAGGCGTACTTCTTCGGTTGCCGTGGCGATATCGGTATCGGCAAGCGCCGCGTTGACATTGGCCACGACGTCGTGGGTCTTGGCCAAGATATAGCGGTCCAAAACATGCGTGGAGCTGGTGTCGAACTTTGCTTCCTTCTCTGCGTAGAGCTGCAGGAAGGTATAGGCATTCCAGATAGGCAAGATCGCCTGGCGCACGCCCTCGCGAATGCCCTGCTCGGTCACGATGAGGTTGCCTCCGCGCAGGATAGGCGAAGACATCAGGAACCAGCGCATGGCATCCGAGCCATCACGGTCAAAGACCTCGTTGACGTTCGGATAGTTGCCCTTGGACTTAGACATCTTAAGGCCATCGTTGCCCAGCACGATGCCATGGGCCACGACCTTCTTATACGCCGGGCGATCAAAAAGCGCGGTGGACAGCGCGTGCATCACATAGAACCAACCACGCGTCTGACCGGAGTACTCCACAATGAAGTCGGACGGCGAGTGGGTTTCAAACCATTCCTTATTCTCGAATGGGTAGTGCTTTTGCGCAAAGGGCATCGAGCCGGACTCAAACCAGCAATCCAGCACGTCTGGCACGCGGCGCATCATCGACTTACCGGTCGGATCATCCGGGTTCGGGCGCACCAACTCGTCGATATGCGGACGGTGCAGCGACTCCGGACGAACTCCGAAATCGCGCTCCAGCTCATCCAAGGAGCCGTAGACATCCATACGCGGATAGTTGTCGTCATCGGACATCCACACCGGGATAGGCGCACCCCAGTAGCGGGTACGGGAGATATTCCAGTCGCGCGCACCCTCGAGCCACTTGCCAAACTGGCCATCTCGGATGTGCTCCGGCAGCCACTCAATCTCCTTGTGGTTGAGCTCCACCATGCGATCGCGGAACTCGGTCACCTTCACGAACCAGGCCGGCAGCGCCATGTAGATAAGCGGCTCGCCCGAGCGCCACGAGTGCGGATAGGAGTGCTCGATGGTTACGTGGCGCACCACTCGCCCAGCAGCCTTCAAGTCCTTGATGATGTCCTTATTCGCATCAAAGACCAGCTGGCCCTCATACGGCGGAACCTGCGAGGTGAACTTACCGTCCTCATCCACCGGGATGACCAGCTCGATGTCGTACTGATTGGTGGTATTCATATCGTCTTCACCAAACGCAGGAGCCTGGTGAACCACACCGGTGCCGTCCTCTGTGGTGACGTAATCAGCGATCAAGACCTGGTAGGCATTGCGCAGATCCGGGAAGAAGCCGAAGATAGGCTCATAGGTAAAGCCCTCGAGTTGCGCGCCGGTAAATTTCTCCAGTACCTCGGCCTCACCCAGTTCCTTCTCCAAGGTGGCCAGCAGGTTTTCCGCCATGATGAAGGTACGGCCAGCGAAATCGCCCTCCGTAGCCTTAAAGAGCACGTAAGTAACCTCTGGATGAACCGCCAAGGCCTCGTTCGAAGGCAAGGTCCAGGGGGTGGTGGTCCAGGCGAGGAAAGAGGCGTCGGCAAGCGCAGGGTACTCCGCCAACGTCTTTTCTGCCGCGCTTCCCTCGCGCGCGCCCTCCACTGGGAAGGTAACGGTCAGGGTTGGATCCTGGCGCATCTTATAGGAATCGTCCAGGCGGGTCTCCTGATTGGACAAAGAAGTGTGCTCCGCCCAAGAGTACGGAAGAACTCGGAAGCCCTTGTAGATAAGGCCCTTGTCATAAAGCTCCTTGAACGCCCACATGACCGATTCCATGTAGTTGATATCCATGGTCTTGTAGCCGTTGTCAAAGTCCACCCAGCGGGCCTGGCGGTTGACGTACTCTTCCCACTCGTCGGTGTATTCCAGCACGGACTTGGCGCAGTATTCATTGAACTTTTCCAAGCCCATGTCCTCGATCTGCGCCTTTTCAGTGATACCCAGCTGCTTTTCCGCCTCCAGCTCAGCGGGCAGACCGTGGGTATCCCAGCCGAAGACACGAGGCACGTAATTGCCGGCCATGGTGCGATAGCGCGGGACGATATCCTTCACATAACCGGTCAACAGGTGGCCATAGTGCGGCAAGCCATTTGCGAATGGAGGGCCATCATAAAAGATGTACTCTGGGCAGTCCTTGGTCTTTTCTAGCGAAGCCTGGAAGGTATCATCCTGCTTCCAGTACTTCTGGACTTCCTCTTCCATATCTGGGAAGCGGCTGGAGCCGCCAGTCATGTCGACCTTGGGGTAAACCTTTTTCGCCATAATTATCCTTCACTCTTAACACGGTGCAGGGACGCGCCATCAAGGCTCGCGGTACCACCCTGCTTGAGCCCGAAGGCTCCGCTTCGTTTCGGTGAAGGAGTTGACGGTCCCACCCGTTCAGTTCTACTGGGCCACACTGGCTGTTCTTCTGAATTGCTCCCCGGTGATGGCCGGATCACTGCGTGTAGGCCACAGTATAGCGCCCCAGAATCTTCGTGCACAAGAAGTTATCCACAGGCTAAAAACTTTCCCTTGTGGGGGCTTGCGCGGGGAAATACATTGTGAGTCGTGAACGCGTTAGATACTTACCTCGCAGCCATGGCACCCGGGATGGACATCGTCCTCGGGTGCGCAGGCATGTCTGAGGACGACCTCTGCGCGCGTGGCGCCGCTGAAAAGACGGCCCGCGAGTTGGCATTGCT
Source organism: Corynebacterium tuberculostearicum (assembly GCF_022347235.1). Lineage (GTDB taxonomy): Bacteria > Actinomycetota > Actinomycetes > Mycobacteriales > Mycobacteriaceae > Corynebacterium > Corynebacterium tuberculostearicum_F. The sequence goes on along the minus strand of NZ_JAKRDX010000003.1, from coordinate 21,747 downwards.
CAAAGAGGCGTACTGCGGCACGACCAAGTTCACTAGGAAGCGTCGTCGTGCTATCGAAGGAGCTCAGCACAATGGGCATTCCATCGTAGCTTTATCCATCATTGAAAAGTATGCGCGCAAGATGCCCACGCTTTTCGACGCCTGGGTCCTCCGCGAACAGCTATGCACCACCAAGGCCACAGCAGCGGCATTAGAAAAGCTGGCGCAATCCAAGGTTCCGAAGAAAAAGCGCAAGATAAAGCCTGGTATACGCATCATCCGCCGCAAGGATGCGCCGTGGACGTTAGCTATCGACGGCTCGTCTTCGTTTATTGCAGACCTCCACGCGGCGGTGGAGAACCAGGATAAAAAGCCACTGAATGTGGTGGAAGATACCTTCTTCGGCAACGATACGGCGCAACGAAGCACGGTGGTAACCAATGTCATCGTGCGCTTGGAAGACTACGTGCGCATCGTCAACGGTGATGGCGAGGAAATCACCTTGCAGATGACCAACGGAGCAACGCTTACGGGAGCGCAGTATGTGCGCCGCACGCTCAAGGAGCATGGGCTCATTACTCTGGTGAGCCCCTATGAAGGCGCGGTGAACCTGTACCGCACGGAGCGCTTCGCCAATGCCAAGCAGCGGTTGATGGCGGGCGCGGAAAATCCGGTATGCCCATGGCCGCGGTGCGCTAAGCCTGCCGACGAATGCCAAATTCACCATTTGGAGCCGTGGTTGCACGGTGGATTGACCAATATCGCGAACTTATCCACAGCCTGCGCGTACCACAATGGCGCCAACGATGACGATCCCAATGCCCCGCCGCTGCGCGGGCGACTTGCCCGTACCAACGGACAGATTCGGTGGCAACCGCCCGATTGCTAGAGCCCGACTGCAGAATAAGGCGCCTCGTGCGCCTTATTGGCATGCCTGCAACCGAAAGCTTTGGGTCTCGCGGCGTTAGTCCTCGCGGAAGGCTGCGCGCAGCGCCTCCTCCTCGGGGGATTCAGTTGCTGAGGCTTTGTCAGCGCGATGCTTATGCGCCCAGTCCAGGATGAAGCACACGAGTCCGACGCCGGCGGCGCCAAAAACGATATACAGCGACCAATCTGCACCCGAGATAACAAAGTTGACCAAGGCCACGAATGCCACGAGGGCGAGAACTAAAGCGGCTACGAGCACAGTGGTTCCTTTCGGTAGGGGCGGGCTATAGCACGACGGTCTAAAACAACAATAGCGCCCCCGCCGCGGTGGCGGGGGCGCTAGGAAGAACGGGGTGGCTTAGTTGTTGCCAGCCTCGCCGTTCGGTGCGGCGGTGCCGCGGGTAGCCAGCTCTTCCAGCTGAGACTCCAGCAGGGTCTTCAGGCGGGTGCGGTACTCGCGCTCGAAGGTGCGCAGCTCGGAGATACGAGCCTCCAGTGCGGTCTGCTGCTGCTTGACGGTGTTCATAACCTCGGTGTGCTTGCGCTCGGCATCGGCCTGCAGGGAAGCAGCCTTCTCCTCTGCCTGGCGGATTTGTGCCTCTGCGCGAGAGGAAGCATCAGACTCGGTCTGCTTTGCCTTTGCCTCGGCGTCAGATACCAGCTTCTTGGAGCGGGAATCTGCATCCTGCAGCTGGGCGTCGTACTTCTTCTGGGCGTCGGCAAGCTGTGCCTTGGAGCGGGAATCTGCATCGGTCAGCTGCTTCTCGGCGGCGGTGCGCGCCTCGGACAGCATGGACTCGGACTCCGCACGAGCCTCGGAGGTCAGGCGGTCTGCCATCTCCTGTGCCAGACCCAGAACGCGGGCAGCCTGCATGTGGGTTTCCGGGGTAGCCAGGCCATCGGCGGTCTGTGCAACACCAGCGCCTGCGATACCCGCTGCCGCTGCACCAGCCTTGGAGGAACCAGCTGCGGAAGCAGACTTCTTCAGCTCGTCGTTTTCCTTCTTGGAAGCCTCGAGGTCCTTCTTTGCCTGGGCTGCCTCCGCGCGAGCTGCCTCGGCGTCCTTCTTGGCCTGAGCCGCCTCTTCGCGGGCTGCCTTCAGCTCTGCGGAGGAGGAAGCAGCAGCGGAGCCAGACGCCTGTGCCTTGGAAGCCTCAGCCTGAGCTGCCTTAACCTGCTCCTGTGCCTTCTTGGTCTCTTCCTTAGCGCGGGAAACCTCGGACTTGGAGTCCGCCAGCTTGGTTTCGTACTCCGCGCGCAGCTTGGCCTCAATCTCCTTACGCAGCGCAGCCTCATCGGTGCGGGTGGAAGCCGCAGTTGCGGTACCAGCAGCGCCGGCACCAGCACCCGCCTTAACCTGGGAGTTCAAATCGCTGACCTGAGCCTGCAGGTCTTCGTTCTCATCCTGCAGCTGGGCAAGGGCGTCCTCTACGAGGTCGAGGAACTGATCCACCTCGTCTTCGTTGTAGCCGCGCTTGCCAATCGGCGGCTTGCTGAACGCGACGTTGTGAACATCAGCTGGTGACAGTGGCATGTCTTCTCTTCCCCTTCAGGTTGGTACAACCCCGGAGCTTCCAGGGCCTTAGGAGTGCGGTTCAGGCCTAACTAAACCTTCCCCACAAAGGTACATGTGGTTCATAATACGGGTTATCGCGATTTATCGTAACCAAACGCCCACAATAATCGACGCCCCGCCGAGTCTCAACGTTTACCACAGGTTTCGAGGCGACGGGGGTGTTAAGTCAGAAAAATCATCTGCAAGATCAGTGTGAGTATCGAGAGCAAGACGAACAGTACAAGCACCGATACATCAAGCGCTACGCCACCCATTTGCAGGGGCGGGATCAGGCGCCGCAACGCCTTGACCGGCGGGTCCGTAATCACAAACAAAGGCTCCGCTATAACCATGAACCAGCGTGGAGGGTTGAACTGCCGCGAGAAAGACTGGATCATCTCAATAATGATGCGGGCGATGAGCACCCACGTATAGATCCGCACGAGCAGGATAAGAATAATTCCGAGTTGTGTCACAATGACCGAGCCTATCGAATAAACCCCCGCAGGTGCCCAATCGGCACCCCACGGGGGCTAAATGAACCGTGCTGCCTTAGCGCAGGCCTGCGGCACGCTCGAGCTCGTGCTTTGCAATGTCCGCAGCCTTAGGCACGATGGAAAAGACCTTGCGCTCAGTGTCCATACCCTTGGTGAGGTTGAGCATACGGCCCTCCAGGCCGAAGCAGAGGCCGGCAGCGAAGTCGATGAAACGCTTGGCGGTGGCTTTTTCGGCGTCAGTCAACTCGAAGACAACGGCATCGCCGTCGCGGAAGGGCTCGCCTACCTTGGCGGCGTCATTGAAAGACGTCAGGGAAATAGCCACGATGGTCGGGACGAATTCCTCCTGTACCGGGGCCGGCTCGTAGGACTGCGGGGCGCGGCGAGGTGCGTAGGCCGAGGAGCTATTTTCGGAGTAACGCGGCTCCTCGTTGTAGTAGGCATCGTCTTCTTCGATGTCCACCGGGCCCAGCCCGAAGAAATCCTTCGTCTTATCAATGAATGACATTTTTGGGTCTCCCTCTGACCTAAATTTGTACAAGTCTAAACGCGTAAAATGTGTCTGGTGTGACTCATGTGATTTACGCCGTGAAATGCGCTTTTGCGATGTTTTTAACCTACTGGCCGCGGCCCCATGATACTGGTTCCGACACGCACGATATCACTGCCCGCAGCAATTGCCTCGGCCATGTCCGCACTCATGCCAGCAGAGAACTTCAGCGGTCGATTGAGCTCAGACGATAAGCGATCTACCTCTCCGCGGACGTTTCGGAATACCTCACCAGCATCGGCATCAAGAGGCGGAACTACCATGAGTCCGGCAAGTTCCAAGTGCTGCGCGTCTTCTACGGCACGCACGACCTCATCGAGTACGTCTGGAGTTACACCACCACGAGCCCCATCGCCGTCGACGGAGACTTGGATGAAAACTGGCAGATTACCTTCGCGCTCGCCTCGTTCCTTGGCTAAGGAAACGCCTCGCTCCAGTGCGTGGGCGAGTTTGAGGGAATCAAGCGAATGCACGCTGGCCGCCCATCGGGCTACATGGTTGGCTTTCTTGGTCTGGATTTGGCCAATCATGTGGAAACGCAGCTGCGGCAGCTCAGCGGCCTTGGCACGGGCCTCTTGTTCCCGGTTTTCGGCGACGTCGGTAACTCCTAGATCTGCCAGCAGGGAAATATCCGCAGCTGGGTGAAATTTCGTCACCGGCAACAGCTGCGGCGGTTTCCGCCCTGACTGCGCTGCTAGCCTTTCAATCTCGGCACGGGTGGCCGCTAAATTTTCTTGTAGCTGTGCTTTTCTTTCTGACATTACTTAGCCTCCAACCAAATTAGTCCAGCCTGGCGGCCGGTGGTTCCTTCGCGCCGATAGGAAAAGAAGTCTTCGTCTTCAATGGTGCAGCGCGGGTCGGATTCAATCGCGGTGATACCTAGCCCCATGAGCTGGCGAATCAGCCCTGCGCGCACATCGATGCCCCACGTGCCCTTCGACGTCCGAGTCTTGGAGCCGGGCAGGCGACGCTCGACGTCAGTGGCCATTTCCTCGGGCACTTCATAATTCTTTCCCGAAGCAGCCGGCCCCATAACCACCTGAATGCGCTCGGGCTGTGCGCCAAGCTTCTGCATTTCGCGCACGGTATTGACCACAATGCCGTTGCGGGCGCCCAAGCGGCCGGCGTGGGCGGCGGCGATGACACCGGCGGCGACGTCGACAAGCAGCACCGGCGTGCAATCCGCAACGAGAACGCCTAGCCCGAGGCGTCGCTGGGTGGTGACAATTGCGTCTGTGGCTGGCACGGGCTCGTCCTGTGGACCATCGACGACAGTGACGGTATTGGTGTGCAGCTGTTCCATCCACACGATGTCGTCCAGACCGGTCACGCGCTTCAGGCGCTCGCGGTTAGCGGCAACCGCGGCGGGGTCATCGCCGACGTGGTGCCCCAAGTTGAAGGAGTCGTATGGAATAGCAGACGCCCCGCCAGCACGGCTAGTAAAAACCATGCGGACGGGGCGTGTGGTGCGATGTTCCTCGTTTACTGGCATGCACACCAGCGTAGCGCTTTGCGCTTAGCGCATGAAGGAAGGCACGTCCAGATCGTCGTCGCCGTCATCGTCACGACGCTGGGATGGGCGGGACAAACGGTAGTCATCGCGGCGCTCCTCGCGGGAGAAACGGTCAGAGTTGGTGAACAGACCGCTAGATTCTGGGCGACGCTCCTCAGCAGGACGCTGCGGGGTGTAGCGCTCTCGCTCCTGGCCGGCGCGCGGCTCGTAGGAGTGGCGCGGAGAGTAGTCATCCTGTACTGGCTGAGAAGCAGCAGGCTGCGCCGGTGCCGGGGTGACGGGCTCTGCGGCTTCGCGCTGGCGATTGTCAAAAAGGGAGCCCGGCTTGCGCTGTTCCTGCTGCGGCTGCTGCTGCGCAGCGGCCTGGGTCATATTGGCCTCGGCATCGAAACCGGTGGCAATGATGGTGATGCGGATTTCATCGCCCAGGGTGTCATCGATGATGGTACCGAAGATGAGGTTGACGTCTTCGTCAGCGCGCTCTTCCACCATGGAGGCGGCGGCGTTTACTTCGTGCAGGCCGAGATCGGAGCCGCCGGCGATGGACAGCAGCACGCCCTTGGCGCCTTCCATCGTGGATTCCAACAGCGGGGAGTTAATGGCTTGCTCAGCAGCGGTCATGGCGCGGTTATCACCGCGGGCGGAACCGATGCCCATCAGCGCGGAGCCAGCGTCAGACATGACGGAGCGGACGTCCGCAAAGTCGACGTTGATCATGCCCGGGATGGTGATCAAGTTGGTAATACCCTGCACACCATTGTGCAGCACCTCATCGGCAGCGCGGAAAGCCTCGACGATGGAAAGCTCTTCCCCACCGAGCTGCATCAGGCGATCGTTCGGGATGACGATGAGGGTATCGCAGACCTCGCGCAGCTCCTCAATGCCGGCCATGGCCTGGCGGGTACGGCGAGCGCCTTCGAACTTGAACGGGCGGGTGACAACACCGACGGTCAGCGCACCCATCTTCTTCGCGATAGACGCCACGACCGGAGCAGCACCGGTGCCGGTGCCGCCACCCTCGCCAGCAGTCACGAAGACCATATCGGAGCCCTCGAGGGCGTCTTCAATTTCGGACTTGTGGTCTTCTGCGGAGGTCTTGCCTACCTCAGGGTTAGCGCCGGCACCGAGGCCGCGGGTGGCCTCACGGCCAATGTCGAGCTTGGTATCTGCGTCAGAGAAGATGAGGGCCTGGGAGTCCGTGTTGATGGCGACGAACTGCACGCCCTTGAGGCCTTCTTCGATCATGCGGTTCACGGCGTTGACGCCGCCACCGCCGACGCCGACGACCTTGATATCCGCGAGATTGTTATTGGAAGAGATCATGTGAGTTGGTCTCACCTTTCGCTACTTTAAGTCTGCACGTGCATTAAACGAGGAATGTAATGCGCTCCGCCGAGGGCGAATCGCGTTCCTTTCCATCTTTAACGACAGCGGTGTAATTTTCACGCACATTTTCCGCGTGTCGAGACCCTCAAGTTCCACTTTAGGGTTTCTCACCTGCGGTTTTGCTTGTCACACCCGTATCATCCGCCCCATGGTTCAGGCACTGAAATGGGCCCGTGCAGCGCACACGCCTAAGCGGTGCTGCACGGGCCCACAAGCGCGATAGAAAGTACCCGCGGGGGCACCCGTCGCCCTATCCGCGGGTGGTGACCAACTCAGGGTTGGAAATATTCCACTCGCGGCCTTCCATCTTCAACACGGTGGCGAAGGCATGCGCCTTGTCCTCATCGTTGGAATCGCTGGCACCCCAGAAGATGCGCCGGTCATCTTTGGTGGTGAAAGTCAGCGAGTATTCGCCAGCAACTTCGAGTTTTGCTACCTGGTTGCGGACGTCGTCGGAAAGCGCTGCAATCGCTCGCACCGCATCCTGGGTTTGCGGGGAGCCGCTATCGACGGAGCCCGTCACCTCAACCGCGCCCGCGGGAGGCTCAGCGGAGGTAAATTCCTCGCCTTTATCATCGATCAGGTAGGGCTTATTATCGCGCTTTACAAACGCCACGGCCTTGTGCTCGGCCACGTTGATGGTCAAGGTCGAAGGGAAATCGCGAGAGACTGTCACCGAATCGACCCAGTCCAATCCAGCAACGCCGGAAGCTGCCTCACGCGCGTTAACGCGCAGCAAATTTTCGCCCTTGGGAACCCCAGAGGCTTCCTCCACCTGCGCGGGATCGAGCTGGTGGACGCCTTCGACGTGAAAATTGCGTACCTTCAGGACGGGAACTGTCCACATCACGGCGGCCGCTATGACGGCCACGGCGACAATTGCGGCGATGACCCCAGCGATGAGCTTTGCGGAGACGCGCACTAGCTTGCCCGCAATTCATCGAGGATTTCCGCTGCCACCATGGTTACCGAGCCAGCACCGATGGTCAGCACCACATCGCCTGGCTCCACCACCGACACGACGTCGCGGGCAGCGGCGGAGAAATCCGGCTCGAAGATGACCTGCATATCAGCGGGCATCTTATCGGTAATGATGCGGGAGGTAATTCCCTCCACGGGCTGCTCGCGAGCACCGTAGATGTCGAGTACCACGGCGGCGTCGGCAAGCGAGAGTGCCTGGGCAAACTCGGCGTCGAATTCCATGGTGCGCGAGTACAGGTGCGGCTGGAAACACGCAATGACGCGGCCACCGTGGCCTTCCGCCTCGACCTTGGCGCGCGCGGCCCGTAGCACTGCCGCAACCTCGGTGGGATGGTGCGCATAATCATCAAAGACGCGCACGGGTTTGCCCTGCTTGTCGACGCTCCCCCGGTACTCAAAGCGCCGCCGCACGCCGCTAAAGTCAGCCAATCCCTCGGCGATGGCGGCCGGGGTGCCGCCGGAGAGCACGCCGGCGATCAAGGCACCCATGGAATTGAGCACCATGTGGTGGCCTGGAATTTGCAGCTCGTAGCGCACGGTTTCAGAAACGCCAGGAAGGTCGAGCTTGACGGTGGTGTCCATACCTTCCGCGGTGGTCTCTTCGCGCACCAGCTCAGCGGCCAACGGCACGGTAGAGGTAAAAGACTTCTCCGGCGAGCCGTAGGCCACGACGTTGATGCCGCGCTCCAGCGCCCGCTCACCAGCCCGGGCAGCGTGCTCGTCTTCGGCGCAGACAACGAGGTAGCCGGTCTCCGGGGTGACCAAGTCAGCAAAGTCATCGAAGACTTGGAAGTAGGCTTCCTCGCTGTGGAAGAAGTCGAGGTGATCAGGCTCGATAGTCGTGAGCACCGCGACGTCTGGGCTATAGCGCAGCAGCGAGGCATCGGATTCATCGGCCTCGGCGACGAAAGCTTCCCCGGTGCCACCGTGGGCATTGGTGCCCGCGCGATTGAGCTGGCCGCCGATGGCAAAGGAGGGATCGAGACCCGCGTGTTGCATCGCGCTCACGGTCATCGACGTGGTGGAGGTTTTGCCATGGGTGCCAGCCAACAGCACTTGCTTGTGGCCTTCCATCAACGCGGCGAGCAGATCGGAGCGGCGAATTACCGGGATATCGTTGTCCTTTGCGGCTACCAGCTCCGGGTTGTCTTGGGGGATGGCGGCAAAAGAAGTAACCACGACGGTGGGCAGTTCACCAGACAGTCGCAGGTTTTCCGCGGCGTGGCCGATGGCGACCTTGGCGCCCATGGTGCGCAGCACCTCAACCGGGGTGGAGTCTTTGACATCGGAACCTGTGACCACTCCGCCGCGAGCGGCGAGGATTCGCGCGAGCCCCGACATGCCGGAACCACCAACGCCGATGAGGTGGACGCGGCGCAGATCGTAGTGTGCGGGATCGGTCATTTACTTGTCCTTCCTTCCAGCGGCGTCTTCGGCCTCGGATACGCGGGCGGCGATGCGGTCTGCGATGGTATTGGCCACGTCTCCGGCGCTGGCATGGGCGGCGGCGTGCGTCATCGACTCGAGGCGTTGCGGGTCATCAAGAATGCCGCGCACCTCGGAGATGAGTCGCTCTGGGGTCAGCTCTGCGTCCGGAATCTGGATGGCGGCGCCTGCCTCGACCACGTCGCGGGAATTGAGCGCCTGTTCGCCATTGCCGTGCGGCAGCGGAACGTAAATGGCCGGCAGGCCTGCGGCGGATACTTCGGCGACGGTCATCGCGCCGGAGCGGCACACGACGAGGTCAGCCACCGCAAGGGCGGAGCCCATGTCCTCGATATACGGCAGTGCGGCGTAGTTGGGGTGTTCCGCGGGCGGGTCATTCTTCTTGCCGTAGGCGTGCAGGAGCTGGAAGTCCTGTGCCAGGTCCTCCACCGCTCCAGCAACGGCGCGGTTGATGCTGGCCGCGCCTTGGGACCCGCCGGTGATGAGAATGGTGGGAAGCTCGGACAGGTTCCACTTGGTGCGCGCGTCTGCGGCTAGGTTGCCATTCGGGTCCTCTGCCAAGCTCGGGCGAACGGGGATGCCAACGACCTCGCCCGGCATGCCAGAATCCGGGTGGGCGTTGAGTCCTATGCCACCCATCTTCACGCCGAGTTTATTGGCCATTCCAGCCAAAGCATTGGTCTCGAGAACATAAAATGGGATGCCGAGGGATCGCGCAGCGATATAGGCCGGCCCGGCTACGTAGCCGCCGGTGCCAAAGACGACATCCGCCTCGACGTCCTTGAGTACCTGCTTGGCCTCCCCCACCGCGCGGGAGAGGTTGAACGGTAGCTTGAAGAGCTGCGCGTTGACCTTGCGCGGGATTGGCACGGGGGTAATCAGGCTAAGGTCCACGCCGCGGGCGGGAATGATATCGCGCTCGAGGCCCTTTTCGGTACCGAGAGCGGTGATGCGTGCGCCGTGGCGCTCGCGCAAAGCTTCACCCACGGCGAGGGCGGGTTCAATGTGTCCGGCGGTGCCGCCACCTGCGATGACGACGGAAATAGGCGTGGAATTCATAGCCTAAAGGCTACCAGCGCCACCTAGCGATAGCGGCGCTCGGCGCGCGGATAGCGCCGGCCGCTTCCGGTCACGGGGCGGCCAAAGCGCTCCTCGCGCACGCGGGATCGCGGCTCCTGCGGACGAGCGTGACGACCCTGCTGCTTCTTCTTCGGCTTCGGCACCGGCTGCGGCTCGCCGATGAAAAAGAGGCGGTCGAACAGTGGGCGGCCGAAATTCTGCATGGCGGAAATCTGCATCGGCTCATGACGCGCCACGTTGCACAAGATGCCCATCGAGCCGATCGTGATGATCGCCGCGGTACCGCCGGCGGAAATCATGGGCAGCTGAATACCGGTCACCGGCAGCAGGCCAATGACGTAGCCAATATTTACGAAGGCCTGCGTGACCACACCGATGGTCAGCGTTGCGGCCAGCAGGGACTGGAACTGGTTCTGCGCGCGCATCGCGGTGCGCAGGCCCACATAGCCCAGTGCGGCGAATAGCACGATGACGAGCGCACCGCCCCACCAGCCGAGTTCCTCACCCACGATGGCGAAAATAAAGTCATTTTTCGCCTCGGGCAGGTAGAACCACTTGGCACGGGATTGGCCAATGCCAACGCCCCAGAAGCCGCCGTCGGCAAGCGAGAGAAAGCCCTGATAGGACTGGAAACCCGTACCTTGAGTATCGGAGATATTGCCCACTAGGGCGTCGAAATAGGTGTGGAAGCGGTTGGAGCGGAAGCCGCCAGAAAGGAAGATAAACAGCAAACCACACACTGCTGCGACGCCGATGGTCACCGGAACGCGCCAGTCGACACCCGCGAAAATCAAGGTGAAGACAACCACGAGGGCCAAGGACAAAGCCATACCGAAGTCGCCCTGCAAGACGATGAGCAAGAACATAACGCCGGCAATGAGGGAGTACATCATGAAGGGATCCGTCACCTTCATGGATTTGTGCTCCTTATCCGCCAATACGGTCGCACCAAACATGCCTACGGCGATGCGGGCAAGCTCCGAGGGCTGCAGGGAGAACGGTCCCAAGTAAATCCAGGACTGGGAACCTACCTCCTCGCGGCCGGTGCCCACGCCGGGGATCAGCACGGCGATGAGCAAAATGATGGACAAGCCCACAATCCACGGCACGCATTTGCGCAGGGTATGCGGCGACACCTTGAGGCCAAACCAAAAGGCAACGAGGCCCAAGAACACCATCACGCACTGGCGCAATGCCTGGTTCCATACGCCGCCGTCTTCTGTCAAAGAGGTGGCCATGGAGGAGGAAAAGACCATGAGCACGCCGATGCCGACGAGGAAAAAGATGATAAAGCGCAGCAGCTGGTAATCAAGGCCTGCTTCCTGGCGGGCTCGCTCGCGCAGCTCGCGAACGCGGTCGCCAAAACTCTTGGAGCGCGGGCGCTGCTGGGAGGTGGCCGTCATGTGTTCTCCTGATCCTTAAATCTAAAGCTCTACTTACGGGTAAGCTCCCGCGCGGCCGCGGCGAAAACATCACCGCGTTGAGCCATGCCGGTATACATATCCAACGATGCCGCAGCTGGCGCCAAAAGAACGGTATCCCCGGCGTCGGCGTGTTGCAGTGCAGCCTCCACCGCAGCATGCATGGCTGCAAACGGCTCCTGCGTTTCGATGACGTCCACCGGGGCATGCGGCGCGTGCGCGGCGAGTGCCCGGGCAACCTCTTCCCTATCCACGCCTAGGACTACCGCGGCTTTGATGTGGGCGGCGTGCTTGGCGACGAGCCCGTCTACCTCCGCGCCCTTCAACTGCCCGCCGGCAATCCAGACCACGGAGTTGAGCCCCTTGAGCGCCGCATCCGCCGCGTGAGGATTGGTGGCCTTGGAATTATCGATGAACGTGACGCCGGAATGCTCATGGACCACAGCGCCGCGGTGCCCGGCGACGGTGTATGCGGCCAGCCCCTGCGCAATGGACTCCGGGGTGGCGCCTGCCAGACGCGCGACGCTGGCTGCGGCCGCAGCGTCGAGGACTCCTGCCAGGCCAGCGGGCTCAATGCCCTCTGCGGACGCGAGATCCTCGCGCTGCTCGTTAAGCCGCGAGACAAGACGGCCGGCGCTTACGCCCACCTCTCCCTGTGTGGGTTCAGCGGCAGTAAAGCCGTAGAGCTCTGCGGTATCCGCGGCGTAGCGGACCGCCTCGGCGTCATCCTTGCCCACCACTGCGACGTCACCGGAGAGCACCTTGGCCTTCGCGCGAGCATAGGCATCGAACGAACCGTGCCAATCCAGATGGTCATCAGCCAAATTCAGTAGCACGCCCACATCCGGGCGAAGGTGGCTGGACCAATGCAGCTGGAAAGAAGATAGTTCGGCGCAGAGAACGTCGACGCGAGGGGTGGCCGTGAGGGCGTCGAAAAGCGACACACCAATATTGCCCACCGCCAGCGCGCGCTTGCCGGTGCGCTGGGCATCAGCCTGCATGATCTGGGCCAACATACCGGTCGTGGTGGTTTTGCCGTTGGTTCCGGTAACTACCAGCCAGGTACGCGGCGCGCCGAAGACACCCGCACGATCCAAGCGATACGCGAGCTCCACGTCACCGATGACCTCTACCCCAGCGTCCTGGAAAGCAACCAACAAGGGCGAATCGGGACGCCAGCCCGGCGAAGTAACCACAAGGTCAAAATCGCCTTGGGCGGCAGAATCGACGGAGACGGTCGCTACCCCGTATTCTTCCCCCAATTCCGCCAGCGCAGTCTGGTTGGAATCTGCCACGGTGGTATCCACCCCGAGGCTTGCCAGCATAGCGACGCAACCGCGCCCCGATACTCCCGCCCCGGCCACGAGCACTCGCCCGCGCAACGAGGATGGCAACTCGGTCATCTCTATTCCTCTTTCCTCGATAAAGCTAAAAAGGCGTGAGTCTTAGGAAGCAAAGCCGACGGCGGACAGCCAGTCGCCGTAGAAGATGCATACGCCGGCGATAGCGGCCATGGCGCTCAACAGCCAGAAGCGGGTGACCACGGCGGTCTCGGCCCAGCCACCATTTTCAAAGTGGTGGTGGATGGGCGCCATGCGGAAGAAGCGCTTTCCGGTGCTGCGGAAGACGATGATCTGGATGACGACGGAGACCGTCTCAATCACGAAGATGGCGCCGATGATGATCATGAGCAGTTCGGTGCGAGTCGTCACCGAGAGGCCGGCGACGAGGCCGCCGAGTGCAAGCGAACCGGTATCGCCCATGAAGATCTTGGCCGGTGCGGCATTCCACCACAAAAAGCCCAAGCAACCGCCCAGGCCAGCTGCAGCCAGCACGGCCAAGTCGAGCGGATCGCGAACCTCGTAGCACCCTGCCGCTGGCGAGACGGCGCAAGAGTTGCGGAACTGCCAGAAGGAAATCAGTGCATAGGCGCCCATCACCATCGCGGTGGTGCCTGCGGCCAAGCCGTCGAGTCCGTCGGTGAGGTTCACGGCGTTCGACCACGCAGCAATGAGTAGGTAGAGAAAAACCAAGAAAACAATGGTGCCGATGATGGCGCCGCCCACGGCGATGTCGAAGGTTTCAAAATCGCGAACGAAGGAAAGGTTGGTAGACGCTGGGGTCAATCCGTGCTCGTCTGGGAACTGCAGCGCCAGGATGCCGAAGATGAGCGCCACGGCCAGCTGACCTACCAGCTTGGCGGTCTTGTTCAGGCCGAGGTTGCGCTTTTTGAACAGCTTGATGAAGTCATCGGCAAAACCCAGACCGCCCAGGCCCATGGTGAGGAAGTAGACCAAAAGACCGGAGGGGCTAAAACCACCGTTACCGGTCACGCGGGCGTAAATTCCTACCACGAGGTAGGCCACGGTGATGGCCAGCAAAATCGCCAGTCCGCCCATGGTGGGGGTGCCGCGCTTGCGCAGGTGCAGCTGCGGTCCGTCCTCGCGGATTTCTTGCCCCTTGCCTACACCGGAAAAGTAGCGCACCAACATGGGAGTGGTAAAGATCGCGACGAGGAAGCTGAGGATGCCCGCGATAATGATCTGAGTCATTGCTAGAGGTCTTTCTCCTTGTACTGAGGACTAATGGCGATTGAGCTGTTCTGCCACGCGCCACAGGCGCTGGGCATTCGATGACTTGATGAGGACTACATCTTTGGCCTCGCGCCCCGTCCAATCTTCGATGCCGGCAGGCGCTACCCTAATGATGTCTTCGACCGCCGCCGCAGCGGCGTCAACATCCGGGCTGATAGTAGTATTTATACCCCGCGCCTGTGCGGCCTCAACCATGGCCCTCATATTATCGTTGTCTCCCACGGCCACGAGGTGGTCAACATGGTACTTGGAAAGCACCTCTCCCAATGCGCGGTGGGCGGCCACTGCTTCTCCGCCGAGCTCGCCCATCTCACCGAGCACGGCGATGGCGCGGGCATCCGGTCGGGCGGCCGAGGTATAGGCCAGCGCGGCAATGGCCGCATGCATGGAATCGGGGTTGGCGTTATAGGAATCATCGATGGTGGTTACTCCATCGCGGCGGGTACGCACGTCCATGCGGTGTTCCGAGGCATTCTGGTGCCCGGATAGCGCGTTGGCTACCACCTGCGGGTCCATGCCCGATTCGATGGCCGCAGCGGCCGCTGCCAACGCGTTAGAGACCTGATGCTTGCCAAAGACCTGCAGCTTCACCGGAAGCGGGTCCGTTCCCGGCGCATGCAGCACAAACGAGGGGCGGGCAACGTCATCGAGCTGGATATCGCTGGCGTAGTACTGGGCGTCGGAAGCCGGCGGCTTATTGGCCGAGTAGTAGACGACCTTGGCCGAAGTGCGCGGCGCCATGCCGGCGACGAAGGGATCATCGGCATTGAGCACAGCGACGCCGCCCTCAGCGGCCGAGGGCAAGGCTTCAACGAGCTCGCCTTTGGCCTGGGCAATATTCTCGCGGGAGCCAAACTCACCCAAGTGCGCGGTACCAACATTGAGTACCACGCCGACGGTGGGCGCGGTAATGGTGGTCAGGTGACGGATATGACCGATGCCGCGGGCAGACATTTCTGCAACCAGGAAGCGGGTATGCTCATCGCAGCGCAAAGCGGTATACGGCAGGCCGACCTCGTTATTAAAGGAGCCGGGAGGAGCGACGGTGTCGCCCTCAGCGCGGAAAATCGTGGCCAGTAGGTCCTTGGTGGAGGTCTTTCCGGCCGAGCCGGTTACGCCCACGATGTCTAGGCCTTGCTCGGCGGTCAGGCGGCGGGTGACCTCCCGCGCGATATCGGAAAGCGCCTGCACCACCGCGGCGGCCGAGCCGTCCTCGTCGTGGGCATAGATATCCGCGTTGGCGGCATCACCGGTAACGCGGCCTTGGGGCTTGACGACGACCGCCGGAACCCCCACCGGCCGCGCCGCCAGCACCGCCACTGCGCCCTGCTCGATGGCCTTTTCTGCATAGTCGTGGCCATCCACACGGGCACCGGGTAGGGCAAGGAAGAGCCCGCCCTTCGTTACCTTGCGGGAATCGAATTCGATGAACCCGGTAACGCGCTGGTCTGGGTCAGACACGCAATCGAGGTTGCCCCCGGTAATTTCGGCAATATCGGCAATAGAAAGTGGAATCATGTCTACTCCTTCGCATCCCCAAGGGTATCGCGGTGCGGGGTTCCGGCCAGCTTTTCCTCGATGGCGCGGGCCATTTCCTCGCGGTCATCAAAATGCAAGGTCTTTCCGTTCACGAGCTGTCCCACCTCGTGGCCCTTGCCCACGACGATGACAGCATCGCCCGGCTCGGCCCAATCGACGACCTCATCGATGGCACGGGCGCGGGAGCCTACCTCGCGGATATCGCCTTCTGGGGCGGCGTCACGTGCGCCCGCCATCACCGCCGCGCGAATGGTGGCGGGGTCCTCGGAGCGAGGGTTGTCATCGGTCACCACGGTGAGGTCTGCGCGGCTGGCTGCGGCTGCGCCCATGATGGGGCGCTTAGAGCTATCGCGGTCTCCGCCGGCGCCGACGACAATGCCGACGCGGCCTTTGGTTCCCTCCAGCTGGCCGCGCAGGGTGTCGAGCACCGCAGCGATGGCCGCGGGCTTATGCGCGTAGTCCACCACGGCCACAAAGTCTTGGCCGCGGTCGATGCGCTCCATGCGGCCGGGGACTGCGACCTTCTCCACTCCCGATAGGAACTCCGCTGGGTCCTCTCCTACCGCGGTGGCCATGCCGAGCGCCAAGCAGGCATTGGCGATATTGAACTCGCCAGGCAGCGGCAGCCGGAAGGTGAAATCGGCACCGTCATAGTTCAAGGCCACCTCCTGGGCACCGGTGGCCTCAGTGGCGGTTTGGCGCGCGCTAATCGTGGCCGCAGCGCCCTGGGTGGCCACCGTAGTCACTGGGTGGCCGGCGCTCTTGGCGACGCCGCGCATGCGCTCGCCCCACTCATCATCGATGCAGAGGACGGCTCGTTCCGCCGCCTGTTCCCCGGCGAAAAGCTTCGCCTTAGCCTGGAAGTAGTCCTCCATGGTGGGGTGAAAATCAAGGTGGTCCTGGCTCAGGTTCGTGAACCCGCCTACCGCAAACCGAGTTCCGCGCACGCGTCCTAGCTCCAGCGCGTGCGAGGACACTTCCATCACCACGTGGGTAACGCCCTCGTTCTTCATGCGCGCGAAAAGCTCTTGTAGGGTCGGCGCCTCAGGCGTGGTGAGCGAGGTGGGAACCGGCGTGCGGTTGATACGGGTACCGGTGGTTCCGATAAGGCCCACAGAATGCCCGGCGTGGAGCAGGCCAGCCTCCAGCAGGTAGCTGGTGGTGGTCTTGCCGGAGGTGCCGGTAACGCCGATAACCGTCAGGTCGCGGGTGGGGTGGCCATAAATCTCGGCGGAGATTGGACCGAGCACGGCACGAATATCCTCTACCACCAAGATGGGGCGGGTCTCTTGGGCTTCGGTAAGCAGGTCGAGTCCGGCGGCGTCGGTAAGCACAGCTCCCGCCTTGGTATCGCGAGCGAACTGCGCGCCGTGTACGCGCGTGCCCGGCAGGGCGGCAAAGAGCGCGCCTTCCGGCAAACGGGAAGAATCCAGCCCGCACGCGGAAACCTCCACGGTGGCATCACCAATGACGCGCCCGCCAGAAAGCTGGGCGAGAGTATCCAAAGAAACGGTCATACTAAGCTCCTATTGTGCCCGCAGGGTCAGCCGCGGTGCTGGTTTCGAAGTCGGAATATTGTCACGATTAAGTAGCCACGAGGCGATATCGCGGAAGATAGGTGCCGCCGACTGGCCGCCGCCTCCATTGTCCTCCACGCCGGACTTAGGCTCATCCAGCATGACGGCAACAACGAAGCGCGGATCATCGGCCGGCGCAATGCCGGCAAAGGTGATCCAATAGGCGGAATTCGAATACGCCCCGGTATTTGGGTCCACCTTCTGGGCCGTACCGGTCTTGCCGGAAAGCTGATAGCCCTTAAGCTGCGCATTGCCGGCCGTACCGTTTTGCAGGCCGGCATCATCGTCCTGGAAGACGGCGCGGAACATATCCACGGTAGTCTTGGCCGTTTCAGGGCTTACCACCTGGTTCTTTTCCGGTTCCTCTAGCTTTTCGTCCTTGCCGTCTGGGCCCTTGACCGAGTCAATGATGCGCGGCTCGATACGCTCGCCGCCATTGGCCAACGCTTGGTAGACGCTGGCCATCTGCAAAGTGGTCCACGACTGGCCCTGGCCAATAGGCAGGTTAGCGAAGGTGCCGCCGGACCATTGCTCCAAGTCTGGGACGCTGCCGGCCGATTCGTTCGGCAGCTCAATACCGGTGGTATTGCCCAACCCAAACTTCTTGAGGTACTCGGCGTACTTCTCTTGGCCCAACTTATCGGCGATCATCAAGGTACCGACGTTGGAGGACTTACCAAAGATGCCGGTGGTGGTATACGGCTCGGTGCCGTGTTCCCAGGCATCATTGACCGTCACGCCCGCCATATCGATGGAACCGGGGACCTGGTGCACCTCATCCGGGGTGGTCACGCCCTCCTGCAATGCAGCAGCCGCGGTAACCACCTTGGCTACAGACCCCGGCTCATAAGGATGGGAGACGCTGCGGTTTTCAAAGTCCTTACCCTCATCAAGCTGATCCTCAACATTCTTATTGGGATCCACGGTATCGGTATTGGCCATGGCAAGCACCTGGCCGGTGGCAGCATCGAGAACTACTGCTTCCGCACCAGAAGCCTTGGAGTTGGCCTTGGCCTTTTCCAGCTTCTGCTGAACGTAGGTCTGCAGGTCCAGATCCAAAGTGAGGGTGACGTCGCGACCATCAACGGTATCCACGACGTCACGCAGAGTGCCTGGAATCACCTGGCCATCTGCGGATACGTCCTCGGTGGACTGGCCATCAATGCCAGTAAGTTCCGTATCGCGCGCGGCCTCGAAACCGAACTGGCCATGGCCGTCCATCGACACCTTGCCCACAACGTTTTCGCCAATGGCGCCGTTGGGGTACTGGCGGATGTCTTGGCGGTCCGCTGCCACTCCGTGGTACTTATTGGCGATCTCTACGGCAACATCCGGATCGACGTTGCGCACCAGTACCTCATACTGGGTATCGGCTTTGAGCTTATTGAGGATATCGTCCTTATCCACCTTGGAGGTCGAAGCGCCGGAATCCTCAATCAGCTTCGGGATTCCCTCAGACATGTCCTTGAGGGTCTCCTCCATCTTCTTGGTGAGGAAGCTATCCAGCTTCTTATCATCCATGCCTTCGGTCGAGCCATCTTTTTGGGCCTCGATCTCGGCCTTGTCTTTTAGCTCATCGCGCAAGCGGGTCGGCGAAACGGTCAAGGAACGAGACTTCATCGTGTAGGCCAAGCGCTGGCCATCGCGGTCTAGGATTTCTCCCCTACGGGCCGGCTCGATATAAACGCGCTCGCGCTGCGTTACGGCCTTGGCGGAAAGGTCTGGGCCCCACACAAGCTGCACCCACGCCAAACGCCCAGCGAGGACGACCATCGCCACGAGCACCACGGATACGATGATGCGCAGGCGCTTGCGCATCATTTTCTTTTGCGGCACCGCGGAGCTGGCAGAGCGGCGCGGGCGGCGCCTAGCCTTACTTGGCGTAGTCACAGTCCAGTGTCACCTTCCCTATTTCCGCCACAATTTCTTGCGTGTATTGATTGTGCCCTACAAAAGTGAGAATGCCCGCGCCACCACGCGCGAGCATCATCTTTTTCACCGATTATTCTTCCTTAGCTATTCGGCGCGGCTGGCATACGGCGCACGGGCTGGAAGGTTAGGTCGCGCATTGTCCTGGGCGGCACCGGCATCGCCGGCCTCACGATCCGAATTACGGTCGGCATCGCCACCATTGCTGGTGCGCTGCTGTCCCTGCGGCACGGCATTGAGGGAATCCGACATCCCCTCAGTGTCCTTTGGGTCGCTAGAAGCCTGGCCCGGGCGGATTGGTTCACCGTTGACATCAATGAGCTTTTCGGTATCCGGGGTGCCTTCGCGCTTGTCGACGATCTTTCCATCGCCGCCAACTTCCGCAATACCCGGCTGCTTGGGAATAGCCATTCCCATTTCATCCGCGCGGCGCGCAATATCAGCAGAAGAGCTGAGATTTTCCGCATCGCGGTTGAGGGTCTCAGTCTGGTTATCCAGTTGGGAATCCTGCACGGTCAGCTGCTGGATGGCAAAGGTTTGCTTGGTAGACAGACCCGACAGCCACATGGCCAAGGCCACACCGACGATAAGCAGCGTGAGAGAAATGACGCCCAACCGGGTTAGGAGCCCGTTCTTCTTCGTCTGCGGCTGCAGCTGACGGCCGCGGAAGCTCACTACCTGCTTCGAACCCAGGCGCTTGGTGCTGCGGTGCGGCACTCGAGTGCGGCTCGGAGCACGCTTAGTGTTGGGACGCTCGCGCAGCGCCGTCGGGGCTCCGGTATCGATTCCGGCGGTGAAGTCTCGGCTGGCGCCCATGGTGCGAGTGGCCTCTCTGTCGCGGCTGTCAGTCTTTAGGTGGTTCCGGCGTGGGATGGTGCTCATTGCCTGCCTCCCGGCGGTAGAAATTCTGGCATTCCCTCGAGTCTTTCGATGGCACGAACACGCACCGACGCGGCTCGCGAATTTTCCGCGATTTCCTCTTCAGAGGCCTTTTCCGCCCCGCGCGTAACGATCTTGAACTTCGGCGCGGTGCCTGGCAGATCCATCGGCAACCCAGCCGGCGTCTTGGAAGTGGTCAGTTCTTTGAAGGCTGCTTTAACGATGCGGTCTTCCAAAGATTGGTAGCTCATGAATACGGCACGGCCGCCTTCCGAAAGCGCTTGGGTTATGACCGGCAGGACATTTTCGATAGCTTCCAACTCGCGGTTGACCTCAACCCGCAGCGCCTGGAAGGTGCGCTTGGCGGGGTGCCCTCCGGTACGGCGGGTCGCAGCGGGAATGACATCATACAGCAGCTCAACGAGCCGCGCGGAGTTCTCGAAAGGCTCCTTGTCGCGCTCTTTCAACACGGCGGAGGCAATTTTTCCCGCGAAACGCTCATCACCATAGGTTTTGAGGACGCGAGCCAAGTCACCGTGCGTATAGGTATTAAGCACATCCGCCGCAGTAATCCCCTGCGAAGGGTCCATGCGCATATCCAGCGGTGCATCCGCCTTATAAGCGAATCCGCGGTCAGCCTGGTCTAGCTGCATTGAGGAAACACCAAGGTCAAAAAGGGCGCCGGCAATGCCTACAGAGCGAGCCGAATCAAAGATATCGCCCTCCCCTTCCGCGATGGCGCTGCCCAGCTCATCGAATCGTGCATTAACGCCAACGAAGCGATCGCCGTAGGGCGCAAGACGTTCGGTTGCATTGCGCAGCGCCTGCTTATCGCGGTCAACGCCAATGACTCGAGCCTTGGGGAAAGATTCCAAGAAGTAGCGAGTGTGGCCACCGGCACCCAAGGTGGCGTCGACAAGCACTGCCTTATCCCCCGCCGCTTCTACCTGGGGGCGTAGGAGATCAGCCATGCGCTCGCGCATGACCGGCACGTGGCCGTGGTTTTCGGCCACATCATAATTTAGGTCTTTGGTAGCCATGTCTCCCCGCAACCCCCTTTCTCAAATTCCCTGACTTCCAGTGGTGGAAAGCATGCGAGTGCGTATAGGGCCCTGTCCGAGGCAGGTTTCTGATATCGGGGAAGTACACCAGAATCATCCGCCTCGGACAGAGTCCTTACACGCACTCTTGTGCAGGCTTAGAGCAAGCCCGCCAGTACGTCATCGGCATCTGCTGCCGAATAAGCATCTTCAGTTTGCGACTGGTACTCAGCCCATGCGGCTGCGTCCCAAATTTCGAGAAAGTCCACAGAGCCAACCACAACGCACTCCTTAGACAAGTTGGCATATTCCCGATGCCCCGCGGACAACGTAATGCGCCCATGCCCATCCGGCCGCTGTTCGTCCGCACTTGCTGCCAAGTTACGAATGAAAGCACGTGCTTCTGGGTTGGTTCGAGAAACCGCCGCAGCCTTCCGCGCACGTGCCGCAAATTCCTCCCGCGGGTACACGGCCAGCGAGTGGTCCTGCCCCTTGGTGACCATGAGGCCACCCGCGAGTTCATCGCGAAACTTTGCCGGAAGCGTAAGACGTCCCTTGTCATCGAGCTTCGGAGTGTAGGTTCCGAGAAACATCCCGGCGTCCACCTTCCTTACTCAAAAACTCCGGATTCTCTTACTTCAGAATCGAGACCCTTGAGCCCCTCTTTCCTCCGCTGCGCCCCACTCTACCCCACTTTCCCCCACCTAACCCACTTAAAGCGGCGTGTCCCTCGGATTACTTTCAATTACGTGCAGCTAGATAATGGTTTTTCCGGTGGGAAGAAATCCCGCGAAAGGCCTTGACAGCCCACTACAACCACCCCACTTACCCCACCCGTAACACCAATATAATGC
>NZ_JAKRDX010000039.1:0-3206 GCF_022347235.1 Corynebacterium tuberculostearicum | reverse complement strand
CCCTCGCTCGATGACATCGCGGCGCAACCCGACGTCCGCCACCTCGGCGCCCCCGCACCCGCCCCACAGGCCCCACACCTAGTAGAGCCCGCCCGAATCGTCGTCGCCGGCTCTGACGCCGCCCTCTCGGCCGTGCTCACCCGCCTCATGCGCTCCGACCGCCTCTGGGCCGAGGTCGCTTTCATCCCCGTCCCCTCGTCCGCAGCCTCCGCCCCCTCAACCACCGCGCCGGCCGCCGCCACTCCGTCCACCGCATCCGCGGCCGTCACGTCCGTGGCCGCGCAGAACTGGGGCCTTCCCGCCTCCCCGGCCGAGACCCTCGACTTCGCCCGCACCGCCCCGGTCCGCCCCGCGCCGCTCATCCGCAATGATTCCGGCCTCGCCGTCGCGGGCTCCGCCACCATCTCAGACGCCTCCAATGGCTCATTCACCGGCGAAGTCATCATCGACGACCACAACCTAGCCGCCTCATCCCCCAAAACCTTCGGTGCACGCCTCGTCCCGATGACCGATGCCCCCGGCATCCTCGCCGCCCGCGCCACCTCCCCCGTCGAGTCGCAGGGCCGCCTGCGCTCGCTCCTGCGCAAGCCCGGCCGACTCGACCCCGAATCCGTGCGCACCGGCCGCGCCGTCCAGGCCGGCGGCCCACAGCTGCGCGTCATCGTCGATTCCGTCCCCCACAAGCGCCCGGTGACCCGCGTGACGTTCTACCGCCACCTGCGCGATCTCCAGATCGTGCGCCCTTAGCCCCCGCGCGACGTCCTTGCCTCCGCGCGAGGACGCTAGTCCTCGCGCCCCCACACCTCCGGCGGATAGGCCGGATGCTGCGACGTCGGCACCAGGTGCGCCACGGCCGACTCCCGCGAGAGCCCGCACACCATGAGCATGTCGACCACGATGGAACGCGTCTGGCCCAAAATCATATAGGCCGATAACGTGCCGTCCTTGTCAATAATGTCTATCCCGGCGCGCCCACCCACGATGCGCAGACGCTGCACGAGGTCCGGAATCTCAATCGCTTCGTCGTGCCCGTGCTGTTTGCCTTGGCCGTAGAGCTCGCTGATGGCGAGCATGATTTCAGAAAGCTCATCGAGCAATTCCACCTGCTCGTCCGAAACCTTATCGCGGTCCTCCGTCAGGCCCAATGCCTGGCGGGAGAGCACGCGCACACCGCGCACCGCGTTATCTACCGGCATGAGGATGCGCTCCAGCGAGCGAATGCTGCGCCGCGATGCCCACAACAGCGGCGAGACCTCCGAGGCCTCCCTGCCTGACTGTGCCGCGCTCAGCAGGGTATTCACGCTGTCTTGCGTACCGCGGACCGCCTCGCGCGCATCGCGGATAACGGCGGGGTCTTGCTGGCGGATGCCATACGTGACGTCGGCAAGAATGCTCGAGGCAATTTTAAGCACCTTCGATACCTCGCGCCGCGCCTCCACCAACGGCGAATTGGGAATCAACGCGATGGTTATCAGGCCAATGCCCGAGCCAATCATCGCGTCGATCGCGCGGTGCAGGCCACCCGGGCCCTCCGTGGGTGGAAAAATCGTCGCAATCAAAATCGCGCCAAAGACAATCTGGTTAGTAATCAGCGGCGACTTGGTCAAAAACGAGCCCACCACCAGGCCCGCGCCCACAATGAAGAAAATCTGGAACGGCCCCTGCCCCACAATCTGGAAGAGCAGGTCGCCCACGGCCACGCCGATGATGCCGCCAATCGACATCTCCAGCGCCTTCTTCATCCTGTCCCCACCAGACATTCCCAGAATGATGACCGCGGAAATCGGCGCAAAGAACGGCTGCGGGTGCCCCACCACATCGCCGGCCACCCAGTACGCGAGCGCCGCGCCAATGGTCGCCTGGATGATGTAGACAAACCGCGAGCGGATGCGGTTGACCCGCGAGAGCACCGAGCGGTCAATCACCCGCAGCTTCTGCCGCGTTGAGACTCTTTCCTTCGCTTCCGACATGCCTTCCAGCATAGAAGACCGCCCTTACCATCGCCGCCGTCCCCGCGCATCTCGGCCGTCGGCCGGCTTGTGGATAGCTCTTGCCGACGCCCCCTTTTCCCCCACCTATCCACATTTTCCACCTTCCCGGCCGCGCACCGCTTGTTCGGCCCTCGCACGCCTTTTAGCTTCGGCCGTGTGAACACCGAATTCCTCTTGCTATGCCGCCGCGGCGTCGACCTCGTCGCCGAATTTCAGGGCTGCTCCGAAGACTCACTCCTCGAGGCCGGAGCCAGCCCCCTTCTGGCTGCCCAGCTCGCCCGCCTGCAACACGTCTACTTCGGCCGCACATCCAATAGCCGCAAGCAGCGCCTCGCCCGCGACGCCGCCCGCACCCGCGCTCACGACCTCGCCACACTCGATAGCATTGAGTCCTATACCCGCCGCGTGCGCGATACCAACCGCGCCTGGGACCTGCGCCTAGAGCTCTGTCGCACCGAGGCCCGCCTCATCCCTTCTGTGGCCAAGAAGCTCCTCAAGCAGCTCAATCCGCCCCGCCGGCCCGAGCCCGGCGTACGCTATACCCGCCGCCCCGACGGACCCCACACCATCTCCATTACGGCCGATCCCACCGATATCGCCGATATCAAGGGCGTGCTCTCCTCGGTCAACAAAGATGATCCCCTTGCCGCCGCCAAGAAGGTCCTCCTCGAGGGCAATCCCGGCGCGCTGCCGGCCGTGCACACCAATGTCATCCTCACCCTGGACCAGCTCGACCGCATCGTCGCCGCGCCTGCCGACGCCTCCGATATCACCCTCCAGCTCACCAACGGCGCCCGCATGACCGGCGCGCAGTTCGTCGCCCGCACCTTAGCCCAGCGCGGCTACGTCAGCCTGGTCCACCCCGAGCACGGTCCGGTGAACCTGTACCGCACCGAACGCATGGCCACGTGGAAACAGCGCATGCTCGCCGCGGCCGAGCATCCCGTGTGCGCGTGGCCGGGCTGCAATACGCCTGCCGACGACGCCCAAGTCCACCACCTCACCGCCTGGTCCGCCGGCGGGCCCACCAACCAAGAAAATCTGGTCACCTTGTGCGCGCACCACAACGCCGTCAACCAAGATGACCCCTCGCGGCCCACAGAGCGCGGCCGCATGGTGCGCATCGATGGCCGCGTCGCCTGGATACCACCGTGGAGCAACACCCCACGCTTCGTCCCCAGCCCCGCTAGGCCGCCAAACCCCGCCCCTAACCAC
>NZ_JAKRDX010000038.1:0-4162 GCF_022347235.1 Corynebacterium tuberculostearicum | reverse complement strand
CCCCTAACCACAACCCCAGCGCCAGCCCCAGCTCCAGCGCCAGCTCCACAGGCAACCCCTAACTGCGCCGGCCGCTCACCGAGTCGCCGCCCAGACCCGGCCCGGAGCCGCCCCGGCCGAAAGTACGAAAAAGCCACCTCCCGCGCGGGGAAGCGGCTCATTCGGCATGCCTATATGCGAGACTGCCTCAACTTAGAACATGGTGGCCAAATTACTTGGAGATGGACTTACCCACAGAGTGCAGGTCCTGGCAGGACTCGATGACGCGCTCGGACATGCTCTGCTCTGCCTTCTTCAGGTAGGAGCGTGGGTCGTAGGCCTTCTTGTTGCCGACCTCGCCGTCAATCTTGAAGACGCCATCGTAATTCGTCATCATGTGGCGAGCAATCGGGTTGGTGAAGGCGTACTGGGTATCGGTGTCCACGTTCATCTTGATGACGCCGTAGCCCAGAGCCTCTTCGATCTTTTCCTTCTCGGAGCCGGATCCACCGTGGAAGACGAAGTCGAAGGCGTACTCGTCCTCACCCAGGCCGAGCTTCTTCTGTGCCACCTTCTGGCCCTCGAGCAGGACCTCCGGGCGCAGCTTCACGTTGCCTGGCTTGTAGACGCCGTGAACGTTGCCGAAGGTTGCGGCCAGCAGATAGCGGCCCTTCTCGCCTGTGCCCAGGGCATCGATGGTCTTTTCAAAGTCCTCTGGGGAGGTGTAGAGGTTAGCGCCCGCCTTAGCCTGGACGCCGTCCTCTTCGCCGCCGACGACGCCGATCTCGGCCTCGAGGATGACGTGCGCGCTCTTAGCCTTTTCCAGCAGCTCCTGGGCGATGACCAGGTTCTCGTCGATGGGGATAGCGGAGCCGTCCCACATGTGGGACTGGAACAGCGGGTTCTCACCGCGGTCGACGCGCTCCTGGGAGATGGCCAGCAGCGGGCGGACGAACTCATCGAGTACTTCCTTCTGGCAGTGGTCGGTGTGCAGCGCGATATTCACGCCGTAGTGCTTGGCGGCCTCGTGAGCAAATGCGGCCAGTGCCTGAGCACCCTTGACCTTATCCTTCAGTGCCAGGCCGGAACCGAAAGCGGCACCGCCGGTGGAGAACTGGATGATGCCGTCGGACTCGGCCTCAGCAAAGCCCTTCAGAGCTGCGTTAATGGTCTCAGATGAGGTGCAGTTGATTGCTGGGAACGCGAAGCCGTTCTTCTTCGCGGTATCCAGCATCTCGTTATAGACCTCAGGGGTTGCAATTGGCATGAGTTTCCATCCTTAAAAAGTGGGTTTGTGGTCAAACACGTTCCAACAGCCAAGTATGCCCGTTTCACGGAAATTCTGCCGCAAAAACCGTGTGACATTTTCAACCCGGTCATTTCCGGGACCAATCCACCCCGACAGGCGAGGGCTATTTAGCCAAATATCGCGCCACGCGGGCGCAGGCCTCCATCAGCATCCAGCCGGAAAGCTGCACGGACAAATCGCGCTCATCTACGCGAATGATGCCGACCTTCTCACTCATGGTGCGCCGGCCGAAGCCGTAGTTATGCGGCAGGCGCGCATCGGACAACCAGTCGGATCCGAAAATCGGCAGGCCGTCGACCTCGAGGCGGTGTTCCCACACCGACTCGGCCGAGGCCACCACCATGCGCGCGGCCAGCTTCTTCGTCGCACGGTTGGCAGGAGAATCGCCGGGCAGGCGCACGGCGACGTCGGCAAGATAGCGCATCAAAATGCCTTTAAACAGGCCACCGTCACCATCGCCGGTCTCCCAGTCCACCACGCCCGAAGGCGTAGCCATGCCCGAAGCCACGGTCTGCACCAAGCCCCGGATGCGGATGATGTAATCCATCATCTCGGAAGCCATCTCGGCCTCGTACACGCTTTCGATCTGTTCCAAATCGCCCACGCCGGCCTTTTCCCGCAGCGCCAGCACGATTTCCAGGCACGCGCCGAGCACTACACCCTGGCAGTAGGGGTGGATGTTTTTTACCACCTCAGGGCCGTCCATGCGCATGCGGACGCCGTCCATGATGTAGCCGTCGTCGTCCAGCAGGTGGTCATAGATCCAGTCAACGATGTGGCGCGCTTCCTCAATGCGCCCCATCCGCGCGAGCATGATGGCGCCTGGGCCGTTGGAGGGCACGTTCATGAAATTCTCGCCCAAGCGCCACGGCAGCACGCCAAGCGTTTCATCGAGGCCTTCGTGGATATTGCGCTGCAGGGCCGCCAGCCGCTTCGGCGTCTTTGCCTTCTTCAGGTCTTCGACGCGACCGAAGGCCAGCGCGAGCCAGGCCTTGTCGTCGTAGTACTTATTCTTGGTCAGCTGCGCGAGGTTGCGAATGCGAATGCCGCGCAAGGTGTCATAGATGCGGTGGCGGCGCACCTTGGTGTTATTGCGCAGCGCCGCATCAACGAGGCAGTCCAAGTAGTGGGCCTGCCACCAGTAGTGCCAGTGGACAAAGAGCTTTTCCTTCGTGGTGGGCGGCCAGCTGACCACGGCAAGATTGGTGCGCGGCAGGCCCCATACGGAGTGCGCGTGGCGCTCATTGATGGCGGCCTCTGCGAGTTCGGCGCGGTGGGCCCACTTTTCTTCCACGATTCCTCAATCACTCCAGTCGCACGGGTAGATATAGCTAGTGTAACGATCTTCCTACCAGGAATTTGCCAGATCGGCGTGCTGGCGGATCCAGGCGTGCATGGCGATGCCGGCCGCAACGCCCGCGTTGATGGAGCGGGTGGAGCCAAATTGGGCGATGGAGCAGGTCATCACCGCGGCATCCTGGGCCGCTTGCGTCACGCCGGGGCCTTCCTGGCCGAATAGCAGCAGGCTGCGCTCCGGTAGCTCGGCCGTTTCCAGGGGCACGCAACCGGGGGTGTTGTCGATGGCAACGACGGTAAGGCCCTCCTCGGCCGCCCACGCAATAAGCTTCTCGACGCTCTCGTGGTGCATCAAGTGCTGGTACCTATCCGTGACCATTGCCCCGCGGCGATTCCACCGCCGCCGGCCGACGATGTGCACGGTATCGACAGCGAAGGCGTTGGCGGTGCGCACGACGGTGCCGATATTGGCGTCGTTTTCGAAGTTCTCGATGGCGATGTGCAGGCTATGCCGGCGCTTATCGATGTCCTCTGTGATCGCTTCCCTGCTCCAGTAGCGGTAGGCGTCGACGACGTTGCGACGGTCGCCTTCGGCAAGCAGCTCTGGATCGTATTTCGCGGCTTCCGGCCCTTGCGGCAGCGGACCTTCCCAGGGGCCTACGCCGTGGCGGCCCTCGTTCCACTCGGTCGGCCCCTTGGCCTCGTCCGGTTTGGCCTCGTCCGGCTTGGTCTGGTCGGCCGCGCTATCTGCGTTAGGCGAGGTCAAGGTCGCCCAGGCCCAGCAGGGAGCGGTACTCGAGGCCTTCTGCGGCGATGACGTCGCCAGCACCGGTCTCGCGGTCCACGACAGTGGCTACGCCCACGACCTCGGCGCCGGCCTCGCGCAGCGCGGCCACGGCGGTCAGCGGGGAGTTACCGGTAGTGGTGGTGTCTTCTACGACAAGAACCTTCTTGCCTTCTACGTCGGCGCCCTCGATGCGGCGCTGCATGCCGTGCTTCTTGGCTTCTTTGCGCACGACGAAGGCGTCGATATCGCGGCCTTCGGCATGCATAATGGAGGTAGCAACCGGGTCGGCGCCGAGGGTCAGGCCACCGACGGCCGCGAAATCCCAATCTGCGGTCAGCTCGCGCAGCAGGGCGCCGATGAGGCGGGAAGCCTCGTGGTGCAAGGTAGCGCGGCGGAGATCCACGTAGTAGTCAGCTTCCTTGCCCGAGGACAGGGTCACCTTGCCGTGGACGACGGCCAGTTCCTTGACTAGTTCTGCGAGGCGGGCCTTCTTCTCGGCGTCCAGGTTTTGGGCATGCGCGTTCTGGGCGTTGGTGGTGTGAGAATCCACAGTCATCTGCTCCTTGTCGTGGTTCGTGGGCGGCGGCCGGCCGCCGGTATCGGACTCTAGGCTACTCTCCCCGGCGCGGGTCCGATTCCTCGGCCGCGGACTCGCTGGCCGGGTTGGGGTCGACTGGGTTGGGGTCGGCCGCGCGGGGGCCGTCGGTGGTGGAGTCGGCGGAGGGGCTGTCGAAGATGGAGGCGGCGCGGAACTGCTGGCGCGGCAGGCGGGCGGTGTGGGAATCGGGGGT
>NZ_JAKRDX010000037.1:0-5197 GCF_022347235.1 Corynebacterium tuberculostearicum | reverse complement strand
AGCTCTGGGAAGTCTGCCATAACCTGGGCATTGCTCAGTCTGTGGGGCGTACTGGTGTGTGCTTTGATAACGCGATGGCTGAGTCGTTCTGGTCGACGCTTAAAACCGAGTTCTACGACCGTAAGCGTTGGCCTACCCGCGATGCTGCGCGCAAGGCCGTTGCCTACTGGATGGAAGTCGTTTACAACCGTCGGCGCCGGCACTCTGCACTAGGAATGGTCAGTCCCGTCGACTTCGAAAACCACATTGGTCTAACCACCAGTAGAAAAGAAATAGCTGCCTAAACACTAGGTAGCCCCACTACGTGTCCACGAATTGCGGTCAACCCCACTTGAAGCAATTGATTACGTCGGTAACGCCTATAAAGTCAAGCAAGATGTTTAGTGCTTCTTTGCCGATGGTTTCTTTAATGGCATCAAGAACGCTTGTCGGTGCGTTGTCACCTGCTCCAGCCATGGAGGCTTCTTGTAGTTCTGCTTCTTCTGCGAGTTGCTTTTGGATTGCTGCGTCGTAGGCTTCTTGAGCTGCTTGGCCTGCACGCTGAGCGTCGTAGCCGGCTTGATTGGCTGATTGGCGTGCGGTTGCAGCAGAACTTGCAGCGTCATTTGCTGATTGGTGTGCTTGTAAGGCATAGCTAGTAGCCGCGTCGGCATTGGCGCCAGCTTGTCGCGCATCTGCTTCCGCTTGGTTAGCGGCAGTATGAGCTCGCTCTTTCTGGGCTAGAGCAAAGCGTAGGGAGTTTTCTGCGTTGCACACATGGTCTTGTGCGATTCGGGCAGATTGAGCTGCCTTTCCTGCCCACTGCGAAGCTTGATTGGCGTAGTCTCTTGCTTTTACAGAATCGCCATAGGCGGCATAGTAGGACTGCTGGGCTTTAGCGGCGTTTTCGGATGCTTTTTGCGCTGCGGAAAAACCTTGTTGAAGTAGAGCGTTGATACTATCGTTGTAAACTGTGCGTTCGGCATCATCGCCAGACTTTCGAAAAGCTTCAACAGAGACAAACTCGTTGAGCATGGCTCGGTCGCCGAGCACAGCTGCTTCTGCAGAAGCTTTAAGTTCGGGTCCGCCGGTTCTTGCGAGTTCGTAGGCTTGACGTTGTTGGTCTTCATATCGAGCTTTTTCAAAGCCGCCTTCAACGACAAAATCGACAAGGTCATCGTAGGTTCCAGAAGAAATGGCTGCGTCAGCTTTTTCCTTAACGGTATTGCCGCCGGCGTCGCGAAGCTGCCAAGCTTGTCGAGTTAGTTCTGGGACTTTCATAGTGTGAACAGTCTCGTTAAGGAACGTGTCTAACTCTGCTGGAGGGTCTTCGATATGCTCGTCGGCAGCTTTGCGGATTTCTGGATTGGGATCTGCCTGCCACAAGAATTGGGCCTTGGTGACATTGTCTTGGTACTTAAGGGAGTCGAAAGACTTCACGAAGGCCAGAAGATCTTCTTGAGATCCGGTTTGGAGTGCGACTTGAGCGCCGCCCTGGACCATGGAATCGCCTACTTGTAAAGCAGAGACTGTAAGTTGCTGAACCTTTGCAGTGTCGATGCTCTCCTCAGGAACTTGCGCTAGAGAGGAAAGTTCTGTCAGATCTGCTTGCAGGCGTTGTTTTTCTTCTTTGTTATCGTGGACTACCTTATCTTGTGCATCTTCGAGTTCACGTGCATATACTGCTTGGTCTTTGAGGTATTGGGCTTCTTGTTCTTGGCGCTGGGTGGCAGCTTCTTGAGAAAGTTTGGCGATGTCATTGGCAAGGTTGATGGCCTCGATGGATTTTATCGCTGATTCTTGGGCTGATTGAGCATTAGCGCCGGCTCTTTGTGCGGCGGCAGAGGCATTGCCGGCTTCTCGTGCCGCGTCTTCTGCGGCTTGGGCGCTTTTATTTGCGTGGTCGGCGGCTTGTCGAGCTGCTGTACGGGCTTTTTGTACTAGTTCGGTGATCTGGTTGACGATTCCGTCGACTTCGTTAGAGGCTGCTCGTGCTCGAGAGGCTGCTGCGCGTGCTCGTGCGGCACCTGCTCGTGCTTCTGCAGCGGCTTGGTCACCGGCTCCTGCGGCGGCTGCTGCTTCGGATGCAGCGGCTGCTGCCGCATCAGCATTGTTTGCAGCGCTGGCTGCGGCGCCGCTGGCGGTGCGGGCAAAACCGGCGGCGGCGTCTGCGTGGACAAAAGATTGCGCGGCTTTGTCAGCAGCCCGTGCAGCATCACGAGCTTGTTCGGCTGCTTGGCGCGCTTGAGATGCCATGGAGGCGTCATAACCTGCCGCAGAAGCACGGGATGCTGCTTCTTGGGCTGCAATCCGTGCCCGAGAAGCAGCAGAGGCTGCACGAGCTAGAGCATCGGCAGTTTGGGCTAAGGCTTGTCGTGCTTCTGCTGCTGCAGCCACTGCGTTATCGGCTACTTGGGCAGACTGGTTAGCAAGCTTTCCTGCCGACGCTGCGGCATTGCCTGCCCTTACTTGTGCTGCATCGGCGGCTAGTGCCTCATCTTTTGCTTTTTGAGTAGCCTGTCGAGATGCCTCTGTTGCCCGTCTGGCTTGGTCAGCGTTTGTTGCAGCGAAGCTTGCGGCACGCTGGGCTTTATCGGACTCTTCGATAGCGGTATCGACCAGTTCGGTAATACTCATCTTCTCTGAGTCTTGGGCCGCATCAACAAACTGCCCATAGCGAAGATACGACTCAATTGCTGTATCTGTATCTGTCATCAGTGCTTCTGAAGCGCCTGCAGCAACTGATGGGAGTGGGGATCGGGAAAGTTCGTAGACTTCGCGTCGTTTATCATCCCAGCGAGCTTTATCTGCACCTGTTGCTGCAAACTCGCTTAGGGCTTCTTCAGTGTCTGTAGATAGTGCCTTTTCGGCTGCTGATTTAAGGACACTTCCTTCTGGCGCTTGGGTCGCTTTCCACGCGGTGGCACGATCATCTTCGGTTTGGGCTGTTTGCCACCCAGTATCGATAAAGTTGCTAAGACTGTCGATATCACCTGCATCAAGTGCCTGTTTGGCTGCGTTTTGAACGTTTTCTTCAGATAGTGAAGAGATTGTCACCACTATTTGGCGAAGGTCTTGAGTGCGGGCCTCATCCATGCCTGATTTCGCATAAGCAGATAATTCTTCTTGCCCGCCTCGAAGTACTTCTTCAGCAGCTGCCTGCGAGGCAGGGAAGTTGGTGCTCACCATTTCAATGGCATAGTTTCGCGCTTGCTGTTCATCAGCAATCTCAGCACCCAGGTCGCGTTGATCTACTTGGGCAAGCGCATGCGCTGACGAAAGGCTAAGCCCTACTGCAGCAGCGGTGATAACGGACATGATTTTTCGAGCGCAATGTGTCACTGTCTTCGCAGGGTGATGATGCTTGTAGCGCATGTGCGGACTTTCTTATCTAAAGGTATGGGTTAATTGGGCGCTATGCGTTACAGCGAAAGCAGCCTGAAAAGGCATACACAGTGGCGGCCCTTTTATTACATGTTTTGTGTTTACTTCCCGGGTAGGGCAAGGCCCTGGTCGATAAACCACACCGATTCACTCGTGCGAGAAGTGGTGGTCGCAACCTTTTGCGTCCCACTTGCTGTGAGAACACGATTTTGATTTAGTGCCGAAGCAAGGCGAGTTCCTGTGGGAGTTTCTGCCACACTTGCAGGACACCACGTTGCACCTTTGGCGTTCGGGTTGCTTTGAACAGCTACCGATCCGTTAGAGTGCATGGTCAAGAAGACGCCTGGATATGCGGCTGCTTCCAAGGACAGGCACTGAGAACCATCGCGGGCTGGGACTACTTTAAAAGACGCGTCGAGGCGATCATTAAAGCCTGAGTTTCTATCTATGCTTGATAGTTCTACTCCGGCCCAAGACAATCGCAGTATTTTTCCGCCGGCATATCGGCCAGCAGAACGCATACTGATCACGTGTGGGTTGGCTGTATCCACGCTAAGGTCGCCAGTGCCAGCACCGGTTGAGGTCGCTACCGGGGTGACCTGCATTTCAACAACGGTAGAACGATTATTGCCAACGTCGATGCTTTGGATTTTTCCTGGTTCCACTACTCGCTGCCAGTACACATCACCATCAGGCAACTTAAAGGCCACTGAAACCGGTACTTTTAAGCGATTGACAACTCCATACGATCCCGTAATGTTCACGGCCACCCAGCCTGTGGGCTTTGTAAGGAAAAAGCACGCTTTAGAATTTTCCAGCTCTGAAGAATCAATACGCACGTACTCCGCCCCAGTAGCACAGTCTTTTTGAACGAGACCACCGTCGCCTGCTGTGGTGTTCACAGGCGTTTCCGCTAGTGCGGGAGAGGTAGCAAGACCAGCAGAAACTATGCAGGTAAGTACTCCGATAGATAAGCGTTGGACAAAAGAATTCACAATAGGCTCCTTGAATCTAGGTACGCAGTTGAACACCGTGGTTACTTCGACAACGGGATATACGTCGTCGAAGAGGAATTAATGGTTGAACGCACAGTTCCGGCAAACTTGCTCCATACCTGTGAACCAATGTGATCGGAGCTAAAAGGACCTTGAACCTTTGAGGTCTGTGTCGGGCCAAAGGATTCGACTACGAGGCGAACCCATGTTTTGTCAGAGCCGGTGTAGGAATTTTCTACGCTGTCGTTGTCGAAGACAACATCGTCATCATCTGCATTGGGGGAAGCTACTTCATCGAATCGGATGTTTAGTGTTCTGCCGCCGCCTTCAGGATGATCACTAGCAGTAACCAGTGAAAACCCTTCATCAGAGATACGCTCTACGGTTACTTTGCTTTTAGCTCCGCCCACACCTGTAAAAGTGCATACGGAGCCCTCGGTAATTTCGTCAGGGCACCCTGAGAGAGGAAAGTA
This sequence comes from Corynebacterium tuberculostearicum, assembly GCF_022347235.1. Lineage (GTDB taxonomy): Bacteria > Actinomycetota > Actinomycetes > Mycobacteriales > Mycobacteriaceae > Corynebacterium > Corynebacterium tuberculostearicum_F. Next base: position 366 of record NZ_JAKRDX010000037.1, on the reverse strand, counting down.
CTTATCCATGTTTTGGATAACTTCACGATAAACCCCGGCTGCATGCCACCGCTTGAAGTCGGTGGTGTTAAACAGTGGATAAATCTGACGGTAACTCGAAATATTCTGATTGTCATAAGCCTCCAGGGCCTTGCCAGTAGGTTCAAAATACTGAATAGATCCGCCCTGGAAATCCTGCTTTATGCCTCCGCCTGCAGCGTATTTTTCCGATGTGGGAAACTTCAAAGAGCTACGCTCCCATGTCGATTTGGGGTAGTTGGTACCGCGAGTCTGCGTAGTTGGTACCGGTGTTCCGCGTACCCGGTACTGCAAGGGGTTTTCTTTCATAGTTGATGTTGGCGACACCACAATCCGCTGGTGTTGCGT
>NZ_JAKRDX010000036.1:0-6525 GCF_022347235.1 Corynebacterium tuberculostearicum | reverse complement strand
CCCGTCGCCCGCCCCTGCCCCTCGCGCGCAACGCCCGCCGCGGAAGCAGCAGCGGCCGGAGTCCGTGACGTACATGCTGTGGCTGTGGCTGGGCGCGCTATGCGGCGAGGCCGTGCACCAGGTGCTCAACGTGGTGCTCACGCTGCTCAACCACGACGTACTCATGTCGCAGGCCAAGGAGATGGCCAAATCCGCACCGGCCGGCGTGGATGAAGCCCAGCTTTCCGACGCCTTCCTCCGCACCGCCGCCTACGGCTCCGTTGCTCTTTCGGCGGCCATTTCGCTTGCGATTATCGTGCTGCTGGCCTTCCTGTTGCGGTCCCTTGCAAACCGCAGCAAGCGGGCCGGCACCTCGCGCCGCGTGTGGTTCGCTTTTTCGATCTACTTCGGATTCCGCATCCTGCTGACCTTCATGGTCACTCCGGCCGGCGCGGACGTGCCCGATTGGCTCTTTGCCGCCGACGGCATGGTGCAGATCCTTGTCGGCGTCGCGGCGGTGCTCGGCCTGATTTTCTCCGTGCGGGCCGAGACCTTGGACTACACCGGCGAACTCGAGCAGATGCGCGAGCTGGAAAAGGAACTCGAGCAAGCGCAGCGCGAGAAGAAGCGCGCCGAGGAAGAGCGCACGCGCTCCAAGGGCGACCAGCGCGGCAAACGCGACGTCGGCAAGCGCGAACGCCCCGACCGCACCAACCGCGCAGACCGCACTGACCGGGAGGATAAGCGATGAATAATACCGAGCGGCCCGGGCCCCGCGACTATAACCGCGCGGCCCGAAACACCTCCGCCAAGGAGAGCCTCGACGCGTGGCCGCGGCCGCTGCGCTGGGCCTATTGGGTGCTCGTCGTCAGTGCCGTGATCATGCTGGTCAGCGGCATGGTGGGCATCTTCGGCTCGGGCGGGCCTCAGGTGGAGCCGCAGAATGCGCAGGTCGCGGAGTACCTCCACTCCAATCGCCTGTTTGTCGCGGTGACCAACTCCGTCGGCGCCATCCTGCTTGCGCTCTTCGCAGCGCAGCTGGCCGGCGGGTCCAAGTGGGCGCGCCGCATCATCACCGCGGTCATCGCGTTCGCGCTGTTTACCAATATCGCCGCCCTCGCGCTCGGCATCGGCGGGCTCGGGTTGCTGATTATCCCCATCACCCTGATCGTCGCCCTCGCGCTGCTTTTCCAACCGCAGTCCAACCGCTTCATCAAGGACCGCAGCTTGCGTGGCTAATTAGCCCCCACTCCAACTTTTGATTCATAATTGGGGCATGTCTCGACTCAATCGTGCCCCGCTTATCGACGCCGCCCTCGGCCGCACCCCCTCCCGCCCTCCAGTCTGGTTCATGCGCCAGGCCGGCCGCTCGTTGCCGGAGTACCGCGCCGCCCGCGAGGGGATTAGCATGCTTGATTCTTGCTTCATGCCGGAACTGCTGGCAGAAATAACCCTGCAGCCGGTGCGCCGCCACGACGTCGATGCCGCCATTTTGTTCTCCGATATCGTCGTCCCGCTCAAAGCCGCGGGCGTCAAGGTCGATATTGTGCCGGGCCGTGGGCCGGTGATGGAGCAGGCGGTGCGGAGTAGGGAGGACGTCGGCAAGCTGCCGCTGCTAGAAGCCGACGTCCCCGAGGTCACCGAGGGCATCGCCCGCATCCTGGCCGAGCTCACCGAAACCCAAGCACTCATCGGCTTCGTTGGCGCGCCGTTCACGCTGGCCAGCTACCTCATTGAGGGCGGGCCATCCAAGAACCACGAGCGCACTAAGGCCCTCATGCACGCAGATCCGGAGACCTGGCACATGCTCATGCGCCGCCTGGTGCCGACCATCACCCGCTTCCTGCAGGTGCAGGTCGACGCCGGCATTGACGCCATGCAGCTTTTCGATTCCTGGGCCGGCTACCTCAACGAGCGCGACTACCGCGAATTCGTGCTGCCGTACTCCCGGGAAATCCTGGCCAGCGTGAAAATCCCGCGCATCCACTTCGGCGTCGGCACCGGCGAGCTCTTGCCGGCCATGTCGGAGGCGGGGTCGGAAGTTATGGGCGTCGATTATCGCGTGCCCATGGACGCCGCGGCCGAGCGCGTAAGCGCCCGCGTGTTGCAGGGCAACCTCGACCCGGCCATGCTTTTCGCCGGCGACGACGCCGTGCGCCAGGCCGTGCGCACCATCCGCGGCGAGGTCGATCGGGCCCGCGAGCGCGGCGATATCGACGGCCATATCTGGAACCTCGGCCACGGGGTCTTGCCAACTACCGACGCGGAGGCCATCACCCGCGCCGTATCCATCATCCACGAGGAGGGCTAAATGCGTATTGCGATTATTGGTGCCGGCCTGGCGGGCTTGACGGCCGCTTACGAGCTGCGCGACCACGACGTTGAGGTTTTCGAGGCCGCCGGCCGTATCGGAGGCAAGCTGTACTCCGTGCCGTTTAATGACGGCCCCACCGACATGGGCGCCGAGGCCTTCCTGGCCCGCCGCCACGATGCCGTCGAATTTATCGAATCCCTCGGCTTGGGCGACAGCCTGGTTGAGCCCTCCGGCCTGCACTCGCTGGTGTACTCCGGCGAGCTTAAGCCGCTGCCGCGCGGCGGGATGATGGGCATTCCTTCGCACTCGGAGCCGGTCGCACACCTGGTTTCGGCCGAGACCGCCCGTCGCATCGACAACGAGGAGCCCTTCGAGTGGACGGCCGGCAGCGACGTCTCCGTCGGCCGCCTGGTGCGCCAGCAGTTTGGCGACGACCTCGTCGACCACGTTATCTCCGCCCTCCTCGGCGGCGTGTACTCCTGCTCGGCCGATGACCTGGGTGTGCGCGCGACCATCCCGGCGCTGGCCGAGACGCTCGACGCACTCTCCGAGCGCGGCCCGGTCACCCTCTCGGCCGCGGTCCGCTCGCTGGAAGAAGCCCGCGCGGCCAAGCCGAGCAGCGGCGGACCCGTCTTCCAGACCTTCCGCGGCGGCTACGCAGAACTCTACGAGGCGCTGGCCGATAAATCCCGCGCCAAGATCTACCTCGATACCTTCATCTCCGGCATCACTCGCGAGGGCGAGAAATTCCGCCTGGCCGGCACACCCGGCGACACCGCCGCCTTCGACCGCGTGCTGGTGGCCACCCCGGCCCCGACTGCAGCGCGCCTGTTGCCCAAGGTGTCCCCGGGGGCGGCGGAGCGGCTGAAGAGCGTGAAGCTGGCGGCGTCGGCAGTCGTGGGCCTGAAGTTCGAGTCTGACACGGACCCGGCCGGCAACGCGTTGCCGCAGAATTCCGGCATCCTCGTGGCCACCGACCAAGACGACGTGCACGCCAAGGCCTTCACGCTGTCCTCGCGCAAGTGGCCGCACCTGGCCGAGCGCGGTGGTGCCTTGGTGCGCGCCTCCTTCGGCCGCTTTGGCGACGACGCCATCGTCCGCGCCGAGGAGGACGACCTCGTCGACTACGCCCTCGATGACCTTCAGCGCCTCACCGGCTTCGACGGCCGCGCCGCGGGCGTTGCCGAGATTTTCACCCAGCGCTGGTTCGGCGGCCTGCCGCGCTTTGATGCCGGCCACCTGGAAACCGTGGCCGGTGCGCGCGGTGCCCTCGCGGCGACGCCGGGCATCGATGCCACCGGCGCTTGGGCCGGCGGGGTTGGCGTACCCAATGTCATCGCGGACGCCCGCGCTGCCGCGGCTCGCATCGCTCGCTAGCTGCGGGCATGCCAATGCGGCAGCAGGGCATCCTGCTGCCTGGCGGTTTAGGGGCTAGTGGGCCGGTGGCGGTGATGTCGCGGTGTCAGCCCAGGGCGGCCGCCACACCACGCGGCCTCGGCGCCGAACGAGGCGCCCGCGCACCGGTGGGGCATTAGGGTCATCGTCGTTGACGCCGTTGTGGTACGGACAACAGGTCGCCAGGTTTGCCATATTGGTATCGCCGCCGTGCCGCCACGCCTGCAAGTGGTGCACCTGGCATTTATCCGCCGGATAGTTGCATTCCGCCCACGGGCATACCGGATTTTCCGCGGCGGCCATGAGCCGCTGCTTCTCGTTGGCCATGCGCTCCGTGCGGTAGAGGTTGACCGCGCCCTCGAAGGGGTGAACGAGGGTGATAAGCCCGCGGTCTGCCAGCGTGCGCGAGACGAGTTCCGCGCCAGTGAGGCGGGCACCGTTGGTGAGCTGGATGGTGATTTCCTCGCCGTCGCCATCGATGATGCGGTCGAGCTCGTCAAGCGTAATGATCGCGTTGGTCGTAATGGTCGGGCGGGCAGCCGGGGAGGCGCCGGAAGGAGAGAAGAGATCCGCAACGGAATCAAGGGGAGCATCCTCATCCAGGCTGGATTCCAAATCCGCGATGAGCGAAGAGGGCCCGGTAATCGCGAGGGTCCACGGCGCGTCCTTGCGGCGGCGGATGCGCACGCCGGGGCGCGGCGGGGTCGGGGGATTGAGCTCGCGCAGCTTTTTGCGCGCCAGCTTTTCCATCTCATCGGTATCGGCGGCGGTGCGGCACAGCTCCACGCGCAGGCGCCAGGCGTCGCGCTTGGTCTTGGCGCGGGATGCGTAGCGCTCGATAACCTCCAGCGTGGGCAGTGGGTGGGCGCGGTCGCGGGCGGCGGTAACCGCCTGGCGCTGCAGGCGGGCAAAGGAGGTGGGGGCAAAGAGGGCGTCGGCAAGCGTGAGCAAGGTGTGGGCCGTCTTATTGGGCGCACCGGCAGCGCGCAGCTGGTCTTCAGACATGCCAGCGCACCCGGCAACGATGTCGATGCCGGGCGCCAGGGCCGCGAGATAGGTCTGAAGAGCTGTCATGCCCCGCAGCCTAAGCCACGGCGCGCAACCTGTGCGAGGGCGAGCGCGCGAACCTGTGGATAACTAGGGCCCAAAGGGCGAATTTCGGCCCGCACGCCCGGCGGGCCTGTGGATAACTAGCCCTTATTGCGGAAAACGAAGATAGAGGAGAAGTCCTGATCACCGTGGCCCATGGCCTGCATTTCCTCGAAGCGGCCGATGGCGGCGGTCAGGGCGGGCAGCGGCTTGGTGGAGGTCATCTCCATGAGCTTGGCGTCCTTGGCTAGGGCGTCGACGGTGAAATCGCCCGGGTCGGTATTGCGCTCGCCGGTGATAAACGGCGCCTTCATATTGGCGATAAAGGACAGGCCGGTGATATCGAGCATCTGCAGCACTACCTCGGAGTCCAGGCCTTCGGACTCGCCGAGTTGCAGGGCTTCGAGCAGTCCCTCGGCGGTGACGGCGAGCGCGAGGTTGGCCAGCAGCTTTCCGATGGCCGCCGTGGCCGCCGCCTCCACTCCGATGAGCTTGTCTTCGCCCGCCCAGGACTCGGCGAGGGACATGGCTTGCTCGCGGCGGGCGTCGTCAGGCGTGCCTACATAGACGCCGAGCTTGCCCTCGCGGGCCGGGCCGAGCGTGCCGACGACCGGGGCGTGGACGTAGGTGTCCACGGCGGCGGCGAACTCGCGGGCATCGTTGGGCGAGACGGTGGTGGTATCGATCCACGTCACGCCGGCGGGGATGAGCTGCGGCTCGACGACGACCTCGCGGACATCGTCAGGCCCGAAGAGCGAGGTGATGATGACCTCGGCGTTCACTACGGCCTCGGTGGGCGAGGCGGCAAGCTCGGCGCCTTCCTCCACCAGCGGCTGGGCGCGCTCGGCGGTGCGGTTCCAGACGGTCAATTCGATGCCGTCTTGCTCATTGAGCAGGCGGCGGGCTAGTTCGGTTCCCATGCGGCCAGTTCCAAGAAATGCAATCCTCATGGTTTCCCAGTGTGCCATCATTGGGTGCAGGTTCGCCGCGTCTTGCGCGAGCCCCGGACGAGGGAGCCGTACCCGGCAACGCGACAAGACGGCCAGGAAGCAGTTATGGCGTGGTTCATCTTGATTTTCTCCGGCGCATTCGAGGCCGTGTGGGCGGCGGCGTTGGATAAGTCCGCAGGTTTTACGCGTTTGTGGCCCTCGCTTATTTTCCTCGTGGCCTGCGCGATTTCCATGGGCGGGCTGGCGTGGGCGATGCGCAGCATCCCGGTAGGCACGGCCTATGCGGTGTGGGCGGGCGTTGGCGCATCGGTGGCGGTTATTTATTCCTTCGCGGCCGGACACGAGGCCGCCACGGTGTGGAAGGTGTTTTTCCTCGCCATGATCATCGGCGGCATCGTGGGGCTGAAAGCGGTGAGCTAGAGGCCCGGAATCCGCGGCGCAGGCGGCAGCGGCGGCGCAGGTGGCGGTGCGGGCGCAGGCATAGCGGGCACTGCCGGCATATCAGGCACCGCGTCCTCGATGCGCCCGCGGACTTCGTGCGGCGGAATATTGAGGTTCGGCAGGCCGCTTTTGTCCCGCGCAGGTGGGCGTGGGGCCGGCGCCGCTGGTTGCGGGCGGGGTGCCGGTGCGGGCGCTGGCGCGGGCCGCTGCTGGGGCGCGGGAGCCGGGGCAGGACGCGAACCAGGCGCAGACTCAGGCGCCGGCGCCGCGGGCGATGGGGAAGGCCGCTCGGTCGGCGGCGAGGGAACCGGGGCGTCCTCCCGAGGCAGGTCGCGCGGGGCGAGCGGCCTTCCCCAT
>NZ_JAKRDX010000035.1:0-6599 GCF_022347235.1 Corynebacterium tuberculostearicum | reverse complement strand
GGCGGGCCAACCAGCCCAGACAATTTAGTAAACCTCTGCCAACACCACCACAACATCAAAACCGACCGCAGAATCCATTACATCCTCGACCCGATTACCGGCACCATCGCCTGGCTCCACCGCGACGGTACCTACCAACTAGACCACCCCACCGGACCACTAGCCACACACCAAACACACTGGAACCACACCTGGGCCCAATACCTCACACACCAACAACAACGAACACAGAGAAAGGAGGGCTAGGAAGTAGGCCGGAGCCCGCAGTGTGAGACCCACGAGAACGGTGGTGCCGGGCTCTCGTATGCCGTTTTCCTCCTCAGGGATGATGTTGGCCGGAGGCCACGGTCGCTAGACTTAAATAGGTAATTTCCCATTTACAAGGAGAATTTGTCTCATGACTGATGCTGCGGCTCGCGCCGTTGACTTGTTTAAGCAATACGGAAGCGATGACACAGCTGTCGTCGCTCTTGATCATGTATCCATTGAATTCGGCAAGAACGAATTCACGGCGATCATGGGCCCATCGGGTTCCGGTAAGTCGACGCTGATGCACACCATGGCTGGTCTCGATTCGGCGACCTCCGGATCAGCATTTATCGGTGATACCGATATGTCGGCGCTCAATGACAAAGACATTACGGCCCTGCGTCGTGACCGGCTGGGCTTTATTTTCCAGTCCTTTAACCTTGTGCCCACGCTGACTGCGGCGGAAAACATTACGCTGCCTACGGATATTGCGGGTAAGGGCGTCGATAAGCAGTGGTTTGAGGAGGTCACTAGCCGCCTTGGCCTTGCGGAGCGCCTGGAACACCGCCCAGCTGAATTGTCTGGCGGACAGCAGCAGCGCGTGGCCTGTGCTCGTGCATTGGTTTCTCGGCCAGAAATCATCTTCGGCGATGAGCCAACGGGCAACCTGGACTCGAATTCTTCGGCCGAGGTGCTCGACATTTTGCGAACCGCGGTGGATAAGGACGACCAAACAGTGGTCATCGTGACGCACGATGCCAAGGCCGCCTCATATGCGGACCGGGTGGTTTTCCTTGCTGACGGCAAGCTAGTGAATGAGTTGCACAATCCGACGATGGAGGCCATTCACCAGGTAATGGCGGAGATTGAGGGCTAAATGGCACGCGGAAACGCAATGCGCAGAGTGTCTCTGCGTAATATTGTGGCGCATAAATTGCGCCTTGGGCTGACGATTCTCGCGGTGGTTTTGGGCACCGCGTTTATCGCCGGCTCGTTCATGTTCACCAATTCGCTAAAGTCTACGTTTGACTCCGCCGTGGACAATCAGTTCCGCGGCGTGGATGCAGTGGTGAGCCAAAAGGACGACAATGGCGCGAAACTGGATGACAAACTGCGCCAGAAGTTGGCTGACGATAAGGATGTCAAGAACATCAATATCGCGGATTCGGAGACCGTTGTCGTGGCCGATGAGAACTCGGAGGCTTATCAAACCCAGGGCGGCACGGCCAGTGTTGTCCCGTTCTACCCGGAAGACAAGGTCGTTGGTGGCGCCGATGAGCTGAAGGAGGGCGAGGAGCCTAGCGGTAAGGACGAGGTCCTTATCAACTCTTCCGCGGCCGACAAGTACGACATTTCCGTGGGGCAGAAGCTGACTGTGGTTCACCCCGATGAGCAGGATACGGTTACCGTTTCTGGCATCTCGGAGCCTGCGGTAGACCAGGGCGAGAGCATCGTGCTGAGCATGGCTGAAAAGGATTACCTGGAGCGCTACGGCGAGCCGAGCCAGCTCAAGGTTTCTGCAGCCGATGGAGTGGATGCGAATGCCTTGGTGGACCACCTGAACGAGAAGTATGAAGTCAAGGCGGAGTCGGGTGAGCGCCTGGCTGAGGAGACCTCGGAGATGATGTCTTCTGCCTTGAAGTTCATCAATTACTTCCTCATCGCCTTCGGCCTGATTGCGCTGCTGGTAGGCACCTTCATCATTGCGAATACTTTCTCGATGATTGTCGCGCAGCGCACCAAGGAGTTCGCTCTCTTGCGTGCGCTGGGTGCTTCCCGTCGCCAGATCACAAACTCGGTGGTGGTGGAGTCTGCCATTGTTGGTGTTCTGGGGTCCATTGTCGGCGTGGTTGCCGGTATGGGGTTGGTCGCAATCATTAAGGCAGTCATGAGCGCGCAGGGAATGCCTCTCGATGGCGGCTTGGGCCTGAGCGTTTCGGCCATCGTAGTTCCAATTATTTTGGGCACTATCGTGACGGTTGTATCCGCATGGGCTCCGGCACGGCGCGCGGGCCGGGTGCAGCCGGTGGAGGCAATGCGCACTACCGAATCTGCTTCCGGAAACTCCCTGAAGGTACGCACGATTTTCGGTGCCATTATCTTGCTGGTGGGCATTGTTGCGGCGTTGGCAGGCGTGCTTTCCGACGGCGAAACCAACGTCCGCGCCATCCTCGTCGGCGTTGGCGCGTTCGGCGTCATCGTGGGATTCTTCCTGGCCGGCCCTGCTTTGTCGCTGCCTTTGGTGCCGACGGTGGGCAAGGCAATCGGTGCACCGTTTGGCGCTATTGGTTCACTGGCGGCGACTAACTCGCGACGCAATCCGCGCCGTACGGCAGCCACTGCCTTCGCGCTGACCTTGGGCGTGGCGCTGGTGACCGCTATCGGCATGCTTGGTGCAACTATGAAGTCCTCTGTGGCCGATACCGTGGAGCAGAACATCACTTCTGATTACCTGCTTTCCGGTCCTAGCTCCGGTGAATTCCCGACGCCGAAGGACACGGGTAAGCGCGCGGCGGAGGCCGAGGGCGTCGATAAGGTGATTACCGTCGGTATGGCTCCGGTAGCCGTCGATGGTCAGGCATCGATGGATTACGGTCCGCAATTCCAGCAAACTATGACTGCGGATGGAGATCCGTCGTCGATGATTGCGCTCGACATGGTTGAGGGCGATGCCAACTTGGAGAAGGGCTTCATTGCTACCGAAGACTTTGCCAAGGAACACGGCTGGAAGGTAGGAGAGACCTACAAGGTTACTTCTGCGGAAAAGGACAAGAAGGCCGAGGCCAAGCTGGTCGGTACCTTTAAGCCCACTGACGTGGTGCAGAATATGGTGCTCTCGCAAGACGTGGCTGAAAAGGTCGCTCCCGAGAAGTCCTTTACCGTCCAAATGGTGGGCGTCTTGGGCCAGGAAGGCTATGACAAAGAAGAGCTGCGCCACAACCTAGAGGACTCGGTCAAGGATTTGGTCGTGGTTCAGGTAAATTCTGGCGAGGAATATGCGGGCCAAGCCGCCGGATTCATCGACCAGATGCTTTCCATCCTGTATGGCCTACTTGCCCTAGCGGTGATTATTGCCGTGCTGGGTATTGTCAATACCTTGACCCTGGGTGTTATTGAGCGACGCCAGGAGATTGGCATGTTGCGTGCCGTGGGTACGCAGCGTCGCCAGATCCGCACGATGATCACTCTTGAGTCGGTGCAGATTGCGCTCTTCGGCGCGGTAATGGGCATCCTCATCGGCCTTGGCTTGGGCTGGTCCTTTATCAAGATCCTCGGTGATGAGGGATTGGATTCCGCGCAGATTCCGTGGGCGATGGTGCTCATCATGCTGGTGGGCTCGGCCATCGTCGGCATTATCGCGGCCGTCTGGCCGTCGAACCGTGCGGCAAAGACGCCGCCATTGGAGGCAATCGCGGACTAGCCTAAAACGCCTAAGGTCTCCCTTCTTCGTATAAAGAAGGGAGACCTTAGTCTATTTACGCGGCCATCCAAGCCCTGAACGCCGATACCGCATCCTTGGTTTTCAAATCCGGCAGGTAGGCATGCATGGTGGCCAATGCGATAGAAGGAAGTTTCAGTTCATCGTGGTAACAGAGGTACCACGGGTGCTCCTCGGGTTGGAATTTGCGCTTGCTGGCCGCTAGGGTGCGGAATCCATAGAGCGGTTCGACTTCCTCACCGATGCGGTTGAGGGCGATGTCGAGCCAGCTAGGCTCGTCTGGTTGTCCGGCAAGTGGGGCGCCGGAAAGGGAGATCCAGCCGAGGCCTTCGTCATGAGCGATGAGCATCGCTTCTGAGATGAGGAGCTCGATGACGCCTTTGAAGCCGTGCTCATTGCGGCGCATGACGTCGAGAACGTAGCCGACAATGGCACCATTTTCGTATACCGGCATCCAGCTGGTGACACCGTGTAGAGTGCCGTCGGCGGACTCAGCCAGCAGGAGCCGAGTGCCGTCCACCATCATTTCCTCAAGACCGCCGAGGGTAAAGCCCATTTCAGGGAGGGCTTTGTCAGAGACCCAGTCCTCGCTCAGCGCGGTGATGCGGGCGATGGAGGCGATATCCAGCTCCTTCCAGGTGGTCCACCGTGTCGTGATGCCTTCCTTTTCTGCTTTGTTTCGTGCGGTGCGCACGTTTTGGAATTTCTTCCCCTTGAACTCTACGGATTCGCAGTTGAGTACGGCTTCTTCTGCGACCTGGAGGCGTTTTAGCTCTGGGTGCGCGTCAGCGAATTGTGCATTGACGGAATACCACGCGACGGCCCAGCCTTGCTCGGCGGCGAATTGTTCAAATTCGGAGCTGATATCGAGGCCGACGGGGGCGCCCAGCGTGAGGGCAATGCCATTGGAAACCCGGTACGCCACGTAGGAATCACCGTGGAAGAAATACCGGTTGGATTTCCACAGGGTCATAAAAGATAGGTGATCGCCGGTACCGGCTTCGAGTAAGCGGCGCGCGGTGTCGCGGTCGGACTCTTGGGCTGGGTCAACAGGACGGGAAAATCCGAGGTAGAGCCGTATAGCTACGAGGAGCCAGAAAGCATTTCCTACCCACTCGTAGATGAACCAAGAAATCATGGTTGCTGGTGCGACGTGGTGGGGGAGGATGAGCGCGACGACGGCCGGTACGAAGCGCAGTGGGGTTTCTGCAAGGATCGCCGCGAGGTTCGCCGGGGGTACGGTGTTGTGCAACGAGGCGGTGAGGATCCACAGGCCCGCGCCGATGGCGGCGGCAAGTATGGCGAGGGTGACCGTCCGAGTGAAGAATGCGCGGTTTTCGTGGGTGTGAAACAGTGAGCGGTTAATTAGCAGCATGAACAGTGTCAGTAGCCAAGGCAAGAGGACGAGCACGAGGTTGGGCAGGAGATAACTCAGGCGGGCGTCATCCCAAAGCTGGTAGGTCAACAGGGTGATGGCAAGTACCTGGGTAATGACCGCCATCCACCACGCGAGCACGCGGCCGCGGGTAAGACCAAAGCACACCACTAGCTGGATGATGAACGGCATGATATTGGCTACCACGGCGCCGATGCCTTGGGCGCGGGCGAGATCGACTGCCGCGGTGCAACTGGCAGAAGTGACCGAATCCGCGCAGGACTGGGTGGCCTCCAAAGCGGATAGATGTGGGGTCCAAAGGAGCTGCGTGATTTGGGAGAACGGGCCTTCTGCCATTGGATCGAGGGCTACGAACGCAGGCCCGATGGCCACGCAGGCGACGCCAACGGCGAGGAGCACTCGGCGCTCCCTGATGGAAGGCGGTGCGGGTTCGGGCTTAAAGAGAAGTTGGCCCGCCGTAATGGAAAGTGCGGCGGCAACGATGCCGAGGACATCGGACATGGTGCCGGAATAGAGCACAAAGGTAGCGGTAAGCACGATAAGCGAGATGCGTAGCCGGCGGCGCCACAGGCGGGGTAGTAGGGCGGAAGCAAAGCCGGCGGCACCGGCGATGAAACCGATTGGGGTGAGGAAGGTATCGCTAAGGAGATCATTGCCCCACCGGTTCAGGCCTACGGTCTCGATTCCGCGGGCAAGGACGATGGATAGAGGCACAGTAATGAGCTGAGAGATAATTCCAATCGCCAACGTGCGCAGGGAGCCCAAGCGCCATTCAGCGGGAACGAGCCAGAGCACGATGAGCACGGACAAGATAATGGCGCCACCGGGGTGCGCGGTGGTCAGCGCCAGCCAGTGGGAGGTGGGGAAGTCCACGAGGTGAAGCGCCCACATAATGACTAAGACGGCTAGGGAAACGGGAAATCTGGTCAGGATGGTTTTAAGAACGGACATCGTGGGCTCCAATTCCATCGAAGGGATCCTTGATAGCGGTCATTCCACCGCGGCTAGCGGCCCAAGCGAAAGATTCGCGCAGGGCTGGGCGCCACACCTGAAAGGAGTGGCCGCCGGGTCGGGTGCCAAAGTAGGTTTTCATGCCGGCAGCGCGGGCGGCATCGGAAAGCGAACGCAAAGCATTGACCGAAGCAGTGTCCTTATCGCCAGCGATGAAGATGGCCTGGGTAGAGAAGTGCTTGTGGGCGAGCAGGTGGGCGGGGTCTTGGTCATTGAAGGCGGATTCGTCCCCGGCGAAGAATTTCTTCACCGTCGCCGCGTGGTTGCCAATGGTGGGCTCAGCCTCGCCGGAAATGTCGATGATGGAACCATAGGCTTCGGGGCGGTTGGTGGCGATCTGTAGGGAGCAGGTGCCGCCGTAGCTTAGGCCGCCGACGGTCCAAGTGAGGTTACCCTCGTTTAGTGGACACCCTATTTGTGCGGATCTTGTGTCCGTAGGAGAGGATGTTCATTGTGAGTCAACAGCGCAAGAAGTACACGCCGGAGTACCGGCGTGAAGCCGCG
>NZ_JAKRDX010000034.1:0-7094 GCF_022347235.1 Corynebacterium tuberculostearicum | reverse complement strand
CGTAGAGGGCCACGGCATCGCGTTTGAACTGTTCGGAGTACCTGGACATGGTGGTAGATTACCTTTCTTCCAGCCCGACTGGGCTGGATATCAGGTGTCCACCAAACAGGGGTCAGGTCCGCCACATTGGCGCAGAAATAGACGCTTGTGCCAAACAGACAATCACGCAAGCGATTGACGAATTAAGCAGATAAGCAAGTGACAACGGCGAGCCCATTAAGCCGCGGTGCGGATGCAACAAAGATAAGGACCCCAGATAAGCACGCTTATCCGGGGCCCTCGACGGCGTTCATCTCGTCTTCGCCAGCGCTACGTTTAGTCGGTCGATCCTTCGCGGGCGAGAAGCTCATCGCGACGCACGCGCATCAATCACAACGAGAAAATTCTTCCTGCGTCACAATCTTGCTTGAAGTTTCATCGACAGTGCTTTCTGAGGAACCTGTAATAATCTCTCCGGGCTTGAGCTCGCGTATTTCCGATAGTTTCGCATCTACTGGATACGGCTGAACATCCTCATGCGAAGTGGAAGCATTCGCAATCAACAGCTCATCAGCTTTTTCTGGTGCTTCAACTGGTGACTCTGCTTGCCAGTTCGAATCCGGATTTGAGATATCAACGTTGAAGTACCCAGACACGGGAACTTTAGCGTTAAAGCTTGCGTATTTATGATTCTCGCCGTTTACGTTCGGACCAGTCAAATCTACGCCGTCTAACTCAACTCCGCATGATTCCACCTCTACAATTACGCCACCGGATTCATTAAGTGAGAATCCAACTTGTCCGGAAATGTCTGTATAAACGGCATTTCCACAGGCTGTAAGAGAGAAAAGTCCTCCTCCCAATAGGAAATAAAGGAACAATTTCTTCATCGCTATCCTCCTAAATGCCCAGGCCAATGCGTAGGATGTACTGTTACTACAACGACGCAATCATTTCTAATCCAGTATTCATTAGAGTAGACATTTCTACATACTGTTCGAAGATTATCTCTAAGCTGTCGATTGCAGTTCGCAAATCCAGATGATGCTCCTCCAGATTCTTTTACATCGAAGTAGCAGATATCATGCCGAGCACATGCACCTCTAAAATCTGCAGAGGTCCCTCCAGGGTAGTAATAAAAATCTGGTGACTTAGTGCAGTAGTCACGCAAATCTCCGGCATTTGGATCGTAGTTATATCGACCAGGCCGTCACCTTCAACGCCGCCCACACCACCGGCTGGGGACTACCTTGCAAGCTCGCCGTCACACGCCGCTAATCCCGTGCTCTGGTTAGGGGGCGCTCCCACAGCTCCACAGAGTGAAGTGTCCCAGGTTTTGTTCCGTCTGAGTAGATGGGAAAATCTGGAATATGCCAAGAAAATTTGACCAGGATGCAAAGGACCGTGTGGTCCGTCTTGTAGAGGACCGTATCTTGGCGGAAAATATGTCGATGCAAGCCGCGTGCAAGGCAGTAGCTCCAAAGTTGGGGGTTTCATGGCACACGGCTCGTCAGTGGACCCAGCAGGCCCGTCGTGCGGGAAGCATCCCAGAACCTGTGCCTGAAGACTTGGCCGCGGAAAACGCGAGGCTACGCCGTGAAAATCAAGAGCTACGCGACACCAATGAGCTACTGAAGGCTGCCTCGGCTTTTTTCGCGTCGGAACTCGACCCAAAACGTCGGAAATGATCCGGTTCATCGATGAGTATCGGGATCGTTTCTCCATCGAGTTCATTTGCGAGACGTTAAACACCCACCGTGTTGGCGGTTTCATCACGTCCCGTGGATACCGCCAATCAAAAGCCCGTGGTATGAGTGCCCGCAGTCTTCGTGACGCTGCTCTAGTCGCGCACATCGCCGAGGTCCATGAAGAAAATTTTAGCGTCTACGGCATCCGTAAGATGTAGCATACTCTGCGCCGTGAAGGAATCGACATTGGCCGTGAGCAGACCGCACGCCTGATGCGTCTTGCTGGAGTCAGAGGCAAAGGTAAAGGTAAGTCTCCTATTACTACCCGCAAGCCGAAGGGACCAGATCTGCGTCCTGATTTAGTTAATCGCAAGTTCAACGCCCCGGCACCGGCCCGATTGTGGGTGGCCGATATTACTTATGTGCGCACTAGAAAAGGATTCGTGTACACCGCTTTTGTTACCGACGTGTTCTCCCGAAGGATCGTCGGGTGGGCACTATCTGATTCAATGCGTACCGAGGCGCTGCCGCTGCAGGCGCTTAATCAGGCGATTGTCAGCGCGAAGGAAACAACGGGGCTGATTCATCATTCAGATCATGGCTCACAGTACGTCAGCATTGTCTACAACGAACGGCTGGCTGAGTATGGAATTGCTGCCTCTACCGGGACAGTAGGAGATTCCTATGACAATGCTTTGGCCGAAAACGTCAACGGTTCCTACAAAAATGAGCTGATTCATCGGCGGTCGTGGGACAGCGTGGTTGACGTGGAGATCGCGACGTTTGAATGGGTTAATTGGTGGAACGAGGTACGGCTTCACCAAAGTCTCGGCTATCGCACGCCAGCTGAGGTTGAGTCAGAGTTTTGGGAAACCAACCCGGCCCAAGAAATAATGGAAATCAAGGCAAATGCCTAGGAACAAAACCCGGGACACTTCATACCGCTGGAATACTCGACTGGCGGGGGCGTTACACTCTCAGCTGTCTTACTTTGAGGTTCTAACACGCAACGCTATGAACAACGCACTTCAAGACTGGAACGATAAGGAAAAAGGCTCCAGAGACTGGTCCCTTGAACACCAATCAGCACAGCTTTTATACGACATGTTCAAAGGGCCAATTGGACAGGCTAGAAAATGGGCTCGGAAAGAATCTCAGCGTCGCCGCAATGGACACGCGCGCAAGAACGCTCCGCTCAGCCATGATGATGTAATAGCTCAACTCACATTAGGTAATTGGTCGAATCTTCTCGGAGAAGCGTTGCCAGACCATCGTCCAAACGCAAAAATACTGTGGAAAGAGTGCTTACACCACGCCTTTCCCCGCGTTGACCTTAAGGACCAATCGAGGGAAAACATTGGGAAGAAAGTCGAAAGACTGACACGTTTACGCAACCGAGTATCACACCAAGAAAACCTCTTGGAAACCAACATCCGAGGACGACTCAACGATCTTCTGACAGTACTTAAAGCCATCGACGCTAGCTACCCTGCCTGGGCTATGACAGATTCTCAAGTGCGACGGGTAGCGCAAGAAGATCCTCGCAAAAGTTGGAGGTAAGGCGTCCCTGGATCCCCACAAGGTCTATCCTTGCAGTTGGGCAAAGATTCTTTCGTTAAAGTCATAGACGTATGGTCCCCACTTTTGTATTGCATTTAGCAATGCTTGGTCATCAAGTCCGACGGACGTATCGACCACGGCCCGCGTATAAAGCTCGACATGTTCTCCGGAGTCGAGGACAAATGCCGTGGGCGCTGGTTCAAAAACATGGAGCTGATTAATAGCCTGAGCCAGTGCCGTACTCAAAGCCGGATGCTGGTTATTGAGCGATGAACCAATGGTAAAGCGCAGTTCGTTTTCTGCCACTTCAATATCCAAGAATTGCCCGCCAATACTTGTTTCTACCACTTGAAAGTTGCCTGCCATACGAGTCTCCGGCATTACTCCGGTAAGACGTGCCATACACATTTCAACTCTCTCAACAGTAACGCTTTCACACTTTTGTGCATCGGGGGACGCAACATCGCTAAAGATATCCAGCACCTCGCCTTGTGGTTGAAGGCGTGCGGGTACAGAAGTTGTATTGCTGGAAGAGATAATTGAATAGGCGAGCGCTTGCGCATACCACTGCTCCACCTCGTCAAGGCTTCGACGCCACCATGCCTGCAGCCGCGCAGCTGTCAGGAATTCTCCGACTAGTAGAGATGCCTTTGCCTGTATTTGCCCCTCGCTGACAACAAAGCGGCATAAACCTGTCGAAGATTGTTGCAAGGCACTGATCAGTGCCAACGCGGTCATTTCATCTGAAACAAGACCAGGAATGAGAAAAGTTGCCTCTGTCGATTCATACTCATGATTGGCTCTGATAAAAGCCTGCAGTCCATCGATGGGGAGGTTTCTCGTGATCTGACCGGTCTCAGTACCGAGATACACGTGGTGGCCAAGATCTGCGAGGGCAACTGCGTATGCATTGATTGTTGTAGGAATGTTCATCTCTAACTCATCCTTGCTCTGAGACAGGGATCGATGACCAAGCTCGGATAGGCCCGTCATGAAGTCCCTGGAAGAACTGATACTTCTCTAGAGGGATACGCGCCGGCGGATCGTAGTCTTTCGCTTCTACCAATTGATCCTCATAAGTATCTGCAACCTGCGCCGGAGTTAAGCGCACTAGATAGCCTTCTGTCCCATAAAAGGAATCGTCATACGGGGACACACCCAGCGGCGCGAGGATGTCTTCGACCTGCTTTTCTCCAAACTGGGACCACATAATCCGCGCGTGCTCGTCGGTAAAAGACTCTTCCGGAAACTCAGTGACCTTTGGCAAGGAATCAAAATCAAAACCGTAGTCTTTAAACGGTTCGGTTTGATCAGAAAGAAACCTCATATATCGATACCACCGGCCATTGGAATTTTTAGCAGTTTCATTTGTCAGACAGCGGTATACATAGCAATCGAGGTAAGTTTCATAAGGTTTCGAAGGAATCGCACGCATTGAAAAACGAAGCATTCCATAGCTTGCTCGGCGGGAAAAAGTTTCATCAGTGTTGTCTACCCATGGTTCATGCTCTATAGAAATGTAGTACGGGACCTGCGGCGTAATTTCTTGCTGGAGTGCAAGGTCGTAGGAAAACTCGGCAATTCCTGGGAGCTTAGTTGATTGTGGGAATGAGCATGGCCCGAATACAGCCGTCCACTCCGAGTTAGTAGGAACAAAAACAAACTGAAGAATATGATTCTGTGGCTTGATTAGTCCTGCTAGTTGGTTTCTGCCAGCCGCTACTTTTTTGACATGAACGTTGCACTCGACCTTGTGATTTTCCCTGTAAAGATAGGGTTTTGCATAAGGGCTATCGAAGCCTGAAGCCCACTTCTCAAATTCCTTGACGACAGTTTCAATTGGAAATCGAAGGAGTTTTACTTCGTACGATATAGGTGCGATGGACTCGGTGAAGAAAAACTTCTTCATTAACCTTCACTCCTTTCATGTTCTCGATCCCACGTGTGCTCTGGATAATCAAAAATTGCTGAAGATCCATAGGCTTGCGCAAGAGGGTAGCCTGCATTAATTAGCGTGGCACGTCCGGTGAGGAAATCTCTATTGAAAGGATCTAGCCCAAAAAGATGCGCGCAGTCAGCCAGATCCTGGGTAGTAAACCGTTTCCGTAAAGGTCCTTTCTTAGCTTTTAGTCTTTCCAACCCAGGGAAGTGAAATTCTTCCGCCTCTGGCCATTGTGTAAATGCTTGAAACCTTGACTCGCCTTCACCGATGCCTACGTCGAAGAATTGCTCGCCTCGATTTTCGGGTACTGGTTCTGAAAGTCCAATAGCGGCATGGATGTCATAGGAGTGGACCGTGAGGTTCTTAGTGCCAGTGCGTGAGCCGAGTGCGTCCTCTAGCTCTCGCTCGTCAGGATGGTCCTGGATAAGCACTTGGGTCATTCCCGGGACGAAAGGAATCGATCCAACAAGTCCAATGAAACTCAGAAACTGTTCGTATTCCATAGGCCTATCGCACAGGAACCATACCCATTCAGGATTCTTGGTTTCCAGGACTGCCGTCCAACGGCGAGGAATCTTCGGATCCCGTACCCCAAGGCGCAGCGCGTTGGGAAGGTCATCGACCGTCGTGTCAATCTCTACATATTGCTGTGACCAGTAACTGTTGGCAGCACCTTCAGGCGTGATGAAAATTCGCGAGCGTGAAGCCGCCTCTACGGCATAGTCGTAGGGAAGTTTTAGGAACAATTGGTCATAGGAATATGGCGCAAACAGATAATCAATATCTCGGCGAAGGTAAAGGGTCATTCTCATACCATTCCAAGTTAAGGGTTGTAGCTATCTACTGCGTTTCGATTGGCCGTGATGACTTTCATGAGGTCGTCGGATTCGTCGATGTCGTCGAGTGTAAGAAGCCAGACGTCTGCATTCGGATTGGCATCCAATAGTTGGCGTGCATGGTGAAACGCTCGTGGTGCAGGAGGTCGATCAAACTCCGTCTTTATTGACCGGCCAGAGCTATCGACAATATTAACGTCAGGGCGTCCGCGACTAAGAGTCTTTAGAACCTTTTTGTCAAGTTTTTCATCGTAGACAAAATCAACATCACGCTGATTTAATCGTGCAGCCGATGCGCCTCGCTTCTGTGCGAATAATGCTTGCATCTGGGCAAACTGGTTTTGCGCGGAGGTTTTCCCAACTGTTCGCTTATGCAGATCCAATGGTTTAGGAGCATTCCGCAAACCAATTTTATTTAGGATATGCGGTTGAGTTACTGGGACTTGAATTACTGAATTTGCAACCTTATCTTGGAGGCTCGAAATTGCCGCAATGACTTGCGTCTCCTTGGTCTTGTACCCAAAGGCCATGATTTCGGAAGCTTTAATATCGCTTAGCGGTGTTGTCCTGTCCCATTTCATGAACACGTTAAGTTCATCTGGGGTTAACGTGTGGATATCGAGCTGATGGACAGTAAATGTCCTGGGATATCCGCCGCAGCGCGAGATAGCAGGCTGAATATGTGCTTTAGTCTTGTTGTGTGTTGGCCTGTGTATGGCGAAGGAATACGTCGGTTGTTGGCGAGATGCTGCTAGTGCGATCCCGCATTTTCCTGGTTTACTCAGACCAGCGATAAGGCGGTCTGCTTTTTGTTGCTTGCGTACGCTTAGGAGTTTTTTGACATCTGGGAGCTTGGCTAAGAGTTTCCGGATAGCCGATGCTGCCTTTAACCCTTTGCCGAACTTAACAATGGCCCCGCCTGGAATGAAGCTTAATGCAGTCCAGAGGCAGCCTGAGATTTCTCCCTTGTGAGGTTACCCTCGTTTAGTGGACACCCTATTTGTACGGATCCTGTGTCCGTAGGAGAGGATGTTCATTGTGAGTCAACAGCGCAAGAAGTACACGCCGGAGTACCGGCGTGAAGCCGCG
>NZ_JAKRDX010000033.1:0-7696 GCF_022347235.1 Corynebacterium tuberculostearicum | reverse complement strand
GGTTAGGTGGGGCGTCGGCAAGCAAGGCGGGGGCAGAGGACTCGCTAGTGAGCAGGGCGAAGGCGGGGGTGTCTGCGTGGCGCAGAAGTTGCCGAAGCCGGTCACGTTAAAGAGAAGGAGCCTAAAGGCCGCAAGGCTTCAAGCATCACAATTGGCCGGTCTTATTCATTGTCCTTGGTTGGGGTGCTTGTACGTGTCTATAAGTTGGTTTCGTCTCCTGCCTTACCCCAGCAGACGCTGGTAGTGAAGTACCCCGGGTTTGTTCCTAGGCATTTGCCTTGGTTTCTATTTGTGGTGTCAAGGGGTGAAGGACCTGACCCCTGTTTGGTAAACACCTCTGCTTCCTGCCGTGTTGGGCCGGGGAGAGGAAGTTTACCTCCATGCCTAGGAAGGCTTATTCGGATCAGGTCAAGCGCGACGCGGTCGCGATGTACGAGGACCATTCACATGTTTCGCTCAAGGCCGCAGTCAAGGAGTTGGGGACCGACCTCGGTAGCCGAGGGGTTGGCTGGGAGGGCGTCGGCAAGCAAGGCGGGGCAGAGGACTCGCTGGTAAGCAGGGCGAAGGCGGGTACGTCCGCGTGGCGCGAACGCTGTTGAAGTTAGACACGCTAAAGGGAAGGAGCCTCCTAGTCGCAGGGGCACAAGCATCATAAAAGCCAGGTCTTTTATAATTTTTTCCTTGGCTGGGGTGCTTGTGTGCATCCATATTTCGCTTTCGTCTCATCCCTCACCTCAGCAGACGCTGGTAGCATTTTTACATAGCGTAACCGGCAGCCGCGGGAGGTCTAGTCTATGGACGGGGATACTGGGGATCTGCTCTTTTGTGCCGGGTCAGTGCTGGTCATGGTGCTCTTCTGGACCTACTACATTTTGGATGTGCGCAGGGATCCCAGATCGGAAGAGTGGTATGACGAACCCGCCTGGGAAGGCATGGAGAGGGATGGCGTCCTCTTCTTCTATCCTTACGGCTCGCTAATTTTGGGCGTTGGCGGTGTCGGAGGGTTGATAGAGCGTATGAACCCTCCCGAATTTGTCACAACCGTGCTGATGTATTCGTTCATGGCAGCTCTCGGCATCGGGTTCATTGGAATGACGGGTGTGCTCGGGATTCCGCTTCCGTGGCCGTTTGTTCCGAGGTGGGTTGTCGACATCCGCAAGGCAAAGCGTGCTCGAAGGCGTGAGCGCAGGCAAGCCAGAAAAAGGGAAAGGGAAGAATAGGTCTGGCGGCTTCTCCAGGGGCTGAAGTCCGTTCAAAGATATCCAATATTTAGCTGTGGTGGGGGTGCCCGCAAATCGTGGACACGTAGTGGAGCTACCTAGTGGTTAGGCGGCTATTCCTTTTCTGCTGGTGGTTAGACCGATGCGGTTCTCGAAGTCGGCGGGGCTTATCATCCCGAGTGCGGAGTGCCGACGTCGGCGGTTGTAGACGACTTCAATCCAGTAGGCAACGGCCTTGCGTGCAGCATCACGGGTCGCCCAGCGCTTACGGTCGTAGAATTCGGTTTTAAGCGTCGACCAGAATGACTCGGCCATCGCGTTATCGAAGCACACGCCGGTACGCCCTGCGGACTGAGCTATGCCCAGGTTGCGGCAAACTTCCCAGAGCTTCTCGCTGGTGAATTGGGTTCCGCGGTCAGCGTGAAACACTAGCCCGTCAGGCACGTCACCGCGTAGTGTATGCGCCATCCGCAGGGCCCGTTCGACCAGGTATGTATCTTGAACGCTATCCATAGCGCAGCCCAGCACCCTGCGGGAATGACCATCGCGGACTGCACACAGATACAACCAGCCTTCAGCAGTGCGCAGGTAGGTAATATCTGACATCCACACTCGGTTGAGCTCACTAGTATCAAACATGCGCTTGACCAGGTCAGGAAGCGTGGACTTACGCTTGGCTTGGACCGTTTTGTCACCGGGACAAAGGCCCGCGGGGAAATCCCTTCAATGCCCATCATGCGCATTCGTTTAGCCACGGTCTTACGGTTAAGCGCAATGTGGTAGCGGTCGGTAAGTTCTGCGGTGATCCGCGGAGCACCATAAACCTCATCGGAGTCCGACCAATTCTGATGAATCTTACGATCGACATCGTCGTAGAATGCTGCGCGTTCATCTTCGCCGGATAGACGATTCTGCTGCGTATGGGACCATTTGTAGTATCCAGACTGAGACACTTTTAATAGCCGTGCCATACGTTTGATGCTGTAGTTGGCCTTCTCTCGCTGCATTAGTTCGAACTTTTCTGTTCGCGTTGCTTTGCGGCGAAGAAGGCTGCCGCTTTTGACAAAAACTCGTTATCCATCTTGGCTTCCGCCAGCTCACGACACAGACGAGCATTCTCAGCACGAAGGTCAGCTTCGCTCATCCCGTCTGATGCTCCTCGGAGTTCACGCTCGAGATTGACCCGCCGGCCTAAAAGCCCAGCGGTAACACCGATCTCCTTGAGCAACCGGGCGTTGCGACTCGATTACCAGGTTTGCGGCTTCACGCCGATACTCAGGCGTGTACTTCTTGCGCTGTTGACTCACAATGAACATCCTCTCTTACGGACACAAGATCCCCACAAATAGGGTGTCCACTTAACGGGGGTAACCTCAGAGTTCACTGTGATGACTGGCGCTTGTCATGAACTTTCTATCTGAGACGTTCGGTGCACTAGAGCGGGAATCTTTGCTGTCGTCGTATCGTGCACATCAATTCTTCCAGCCAGCTGCACCTCGGCCGTTGCGCTGCTATTTTTGTGGCTTACCTCCGTGAGCACGCTGAAGGGGTTGGACGTCCGGTGGCTGTACCGCAAAAGCCGTCGAATTAGAAGTCGAATGATCCGGGATAAGCCTGAACTGACCCCCGGATTTTTGCCGCCGGTTCGGAGAAGAACTTATGCACAAGTCCATGAGTATCCAAGATTTGCGGACACCCCCAGATACTGGTGAGGATCTATTTTGCAGTAGTGCATTCTGATGCTATTAGTGAGCACCACTGGTGCCGTCAGAGGGGTGATTCGAGTGCGCCAGAAGCTTGGTGCTTCGGCGTCATTTGCGGGCAAACATAGCTAGGGCGAGTTGGGATAGGAATCAGGCTAGGCGTGCAGCAGGTGGCTAGTGATACTAAGATAAAAATAGAGGGCACATGGAGATGCCGAATGCAAGAATCTGAATGGATCTCAGTCATGCGTAAGTTTTGACGATATTCTTGCTCCACTCTAAGAATGTAAATGAGGGAAAATGTTCAACACTGAGGACTTTGTGAACGGTCAAGAACTTTGCTCGATGGTTGAGACAAGCGCAAAGCGGGATCAAGAGTCGCAAAAAGTTTTTAGCGTAGAAGAAGGCCAAATTTCCTATGTGCCGACTAACTTGAAAAAGAATCCTTTCGAACTGGATCGAGGTAGTGGCAACTTATCAAGTGCCTACTTTTTTGTTGCAAGAGGCGCCACCGGAAAGACAGCGCTAGCACAGTACATTTCTCAAAATCTTCGAGCACCGCTATGGCGCACTTCTGTCGATAGCACAATTAACGCACACTCTCTAAGGGTGCATCTTTTAGACTATACAGCCGAACACAATGTAGATCAGCTGTTGGTAAGCGAGTCGAATCCGTTGGTGGTCGTGGACTCGCTCGATGAGGCAATGGTTGCAGTTTCCGGGACAACTTGGGCACAATTCAAAACGAGTATGGTGAAAATGGCTGCTAAAGGGGTAAGGTTCATTTTCACGGGGCGAGAAATTGCACTTTTGGACTTGATGGGCGATTTTGAAGCCGAAGATGTTGATTTTATATCCTACAAGGTTGAACACTTTGATAAGCCGCAAGCTAAAGAATTTGTCAACTCGATTTGTAGTGCCCAGGGAAAACAGATCGATGTCAATAACAAAATTTATGACGAGGCTTTGAATGTCTTGCTGAACCGGTTAAGTGTCCCAGGTCTTAACGAAGCGGAACAACAGCAATTTCTGGGTTATGCCCCGGTCCTCCAGGCTGTTGCAGCCGATATTTCCTCCAGCGCAAACTTGGCAAGAGACCTAAATCTTATGCAAGAGCGCTCGTGGGAGGAAGATTTGAACCAGATCGACTCAATTATGCAGGCTATCTTGGAAAGAGAGCAGGAGAAGTTCCTGTCCAGTTACTCCTCATCGGATGAAACACTTTTTACCCCTGATGAACAGATTCGAGCGCTACTTTCTCAAAGAAATATTGCGCCAGAGCCACTGGTCCCTAGCGCTGTAGATCTAGAAAAAAAGGAGACCTACAAGGAAAAGCGGGAGGCCCAAATTCTCGATCACCCGTTCGTAAACGGTGCTACCTCGAATTTTTGGGCTTCTAAGATATTCGAAGCCTACTGCGTGTTGAAGGGGTATAAATATATTGATAACCCAAGAAAACTCCATCAAGAAGCATCTAAAAATCCAACTTTGTTCCTTCTGGCTCCTGCGCTGATTAATGGCGAAGAGATTTACGATGACTGGATCGTGTCGACGATACATAACTCTTTCCTTGCCTATAATGATTCCACGTCAAAGGGTGAAGGAGACATTGGTTCGAGGCTGGGAAGATTTGTGCAAGTCGTGGAGACCAAGCAAGCCGATGTCTATTCGTATTCGGTTCTCTCGTTTGGTTCTAATCTCTCCGAGAATGGCTCCGATCTCGAAATAAAATTTATCCCAAGTTTCGACAAAGAAGTTATTTTTAGAGGCCAGCCGGCACACATAGAGTTTAAAGTCGCAAATTCTAATATTCGTGTGGAACCAGAGTCTTCTGCTTTAATCCTTGGCCCAGGATTTAGGGTAGAAGCGGAGCAAATCGAATTTACCGGAGGGGAGATGCGATTGCCAACGTTATACGGTGAACCCCTAAACGTTATCTTGGCTGCAAAGAAGTTTAAACTGCCAATTGCTCGGCTCGAGCTTTCTGGATCTAAATCTTGCCCGGTTATTTTCGATATGGGTGGGGGGCTGGAATATGAACCGGTGGAGAATTATCTTCCGTATCCGTGGCGAGAGTTTGTGAAGCCCTTGGTTATCGGTAGTCAATCGGTCATTGGTCCAGAAATCCTTCACATAGTTTCAGCTTTTGAGAGTCTGAAAAGCCGTCGGTATAGGGCCTCAGGTGTATCGCGGTCGGGTTTTTGTGCACTCTCCTCCTTGCATAAAAAGAATCCAACGACTACAGAAGTGATACAGGTTTTATGTGATTTTGGCATCCTTGCAGACGAAGGCGGGACATATAGTTTTGCCGCTGATGACGAAGACTATCCGCTTTTTGCGACACCATACTCTCGAAATTCTGATGCGCGGAAAAAATTCGAAGATTTGACCAACGAACAAAGAAAAAATTGGATCACTGTGATTGAAAGACTCAATCAAATTCTCGGAGAGGAATAGTATGCAGTATTCCGAAGAGTTTGTGCAGCACGCCAGCCGTATTGGCCTTCCCGGAGTTGTTGTTGAGTGGGTTTCGCTGGATGGAGGGGTACAAGGCGTCAACGTTCTTAAGGTGTCGAACCTTATGTCTTTGAATCGACTCATTGCGTTATGGCGACACCGTATTAGGGGGCGTACATTTTTTCGAGGGCAGCGAAATCTATACCAAAAGGTGCCGCTTAGTGGTAAAGAGAGATTTGATGCTTGCATCGATCGAGAGTCTCAGGTTAAACCCGTGAGAGAGACTTCTCTGGAAATGTTTTTGCAGTTTCCTGGCTTCGGTGAAATGAAGACATTTGGAAGGGGCAATTCGAAAGATTTCGTCTGGGAACAATTTAAGCAGTGGGAGACTGAAACTGAGCCGTTTATTGGCTTTTCCAGGCAGGGGAGCGTTCCGGCGTATGCTTTGGAAGGCATTTGCCAGCACTATCTTGGAGGTACCACTTGGCTAGATGTGGTCGATAATCCCCTTGTAGCTTTATGGATGTCAACGCGGAGCTATAGCTCTCCTGAGCTGAATATGCATGGACCTGTAATTCGTGTGGAACCAATTGAGGGCGCGTCATCCGGAGGTGTTTTCTTGTACCTTTACGGGCAGCCTGACTTCAAAAAGGTGCATACTGGACTGTATGAGTCTGAAGATAGCTATCTTTTAGACCTTCGTGAGATGTTAGTTGCTGAATTCCTTAGGCCACACGCGCAAGGTGGCATGCTGCTGAAAAATAAAAAAAATGATGAGTGCCTTGAAAAGCCAACCAAAGTAGTAGCGATTAAACTGGATCCTAATTCGGCCTTAGCGGCTGTAGGGAACAGTCAACTATTAAATGTCGAAAGTCTTTTTCCGAGTGCGGGAAATGACTTGGGCTTTAATATGCTTCGTGGGCTCTTTAATTTTTATTGGCAAATGGGTATGACTGATTCGGGAGAGCAGCGAAAACACTACGCTGAATTCTTCCCTCCAGCCTACGTGGAATAAACAACTGGAAAATAACGAAGCTGAGCAAGCCCGAAGGTGTGGATTTCGAATAGAGGGAATACAGGACGATTTTCCCATCTACTCAAACGGAAAAACTGGGACACTTCAATCTTGGGCTTATCAGCCTAGATCTTGCGGTTCGACAGAAGTCATTCTGTTCCGTTTCCTCATGCAAGTTCGGGTACCCACGCACGAACCATCAGACACCCTCCGTCAAGATGTGCCTAGGGAGCTGCTATTGACTCTCAAGAGGTTGGTAGAGCATAATTTATAGCAGGAGCGGCCCTACATTATGTACAGCCGCTCGACCCTCACCGAGGCTACTGGCAGGTGAGGGTCATTTTATTTCGAATTTCAGCTCGGCTTCGGAGATCGTTGCTTCGGAGTTACCTGTAGAATTTTGCAATGCTCTTCCAAGTATTTTTGGTAAAGGGACGTGCTTTGTCCTCCGTGAGTAAAAGTGCGCCTGTATGTAAAAGCGACGAGGTCCGGAATCCAAAGGCAAGTTTCATCGGCAGGGCTAACCCATGCCATATTGATTTCCGGGGGCAGTGACCTTTTCTTTCGCATGCGCTTGAGGGTATTTCTGTCTTTATCGTTATCTGACTGAGAGCGGCGTGCTTCGAAAATTATGCCTTTCAGAGAAGGCTCGTTCTTGGTGAGTGTAGTAATGAGCTGTTCGAGGCAATCTTGGCGAGCGTGCTCAATATCCTGATTTCGTTGCAGTGGCCGAAGGCAGGCTATATATTGCAAATCCTCAAAGTTATCGCATAGCTTGAGCATTTCTTCGACTTTCTTGCGGCCATCACAACTACGCATCGATTCAGTTGTATGCCAATAGTTCGACTGCGCAGTCTCTCTGAGGATACTCCGAGTACTGTCAAGATGTTCGAATTTGATGGCTGTGCCGACCAAGATATAGAAAGATTCTAAAAAGTCCTCCTCCGGTGCAACGTAGCTTTCGTCAACGAAGGCAATGGTGTTATCAGGCGTCGAGCGTTGAAAAATACGTAATAGGGAAGGGTGAATCCGGTCTGGCAAGGGCATCTCCAAATGAACGATTGAATTATATGTTCGAATGTTACCTAAGCATATGTATTAGGGCCAGACAATGTTGAGAGCTAATTTGTGTAATCGTCCCGGGCTCAATCACGTGGCAGCCCGGCCATTCGGTTGTCGATTTGAAGCGTCCTGGGTTTAGTTCCGCTTCTTTTACGGCCCTGTGTTGATGGGCTGGGTGAGATAGTACTCGGTTTCTACTTCCTGTGGGGTGGCGTAGTCCAATGCTTCGTGAAGTCGCT
>NZ_JAKRDX010000032.1:0-12824 GCF_022347235.1 Corynebacterium tuberculostearicum | reverse complement strand
CCAACCAAGGCAACTAAGCCACGACGATCCGATTCAGACAACGAATGAAACGGGCCAACAACCCCAGACACAACAACACCCTCCTAAGGGAAAGTGTTGCAACGACCCTCTGAACTCAAGAAGCAAGAGTCCCAAGGATGAGTCCTAAGCCTTAACGTCATGGGTTCGCAGCCAGGCAACAGATGCAATCCAAGCTCCGATGACGAAACAGATAGAAACAGCCATCCTGAACGCGATACCGCGCACATCAGGAGTATCATCTGCGCCGAAGGCGGTACTGCCGAGCGAAATCGTCGACGTAACCATAGCCGGTGGCAGCAGCATCGGGATGAGCCGAATACCGCTATAGAGAATTCCAACTGAGACAATCGCGCCCACAAGTGAAATCGCCACGGGCGTGGCAAAGCTGCGAAAGATCATCGAGAAAAAGGATTGCCAGGCCCCGACTGCGAACGCCGGGATGATTGCTAAGAACAGCGCGCTCAAGTTGAGAGGCGAAATCTCTCCCTGTATTCCTAAGCCGCGTCCAATGCCTAAGGCCAGCGCGATGAACACCGTCTGCATTAGCGCGATGAGGACCATGATGGAGAAAAGCTTGGCCGCGACTACTTCTCCCGCCGAGCGCGGTGAGGTCAAAATAGTGTTCCAATTGTGGTTGCGGTGTTCCAGGCGCCAGGCAGCTGCAGCGATGATGGCCACTCCCACAGTCATAAAGATTAAGCCGTAGAACAGCGTTGCTTGGGAAAGATAGCTTGCCCATCCGGCATTAAGTGACGCCAAGTTAGCGTGATAATTCGCGGCACCAATGCCGACTGCTATAGACGGCACGAGGAAGATGACAGCCCATACGTAGGAGCGTCGAAATTTCAGCAGGTCGATAGCAAACATGAACTTATTCCTCCTGGGAGTCAAGCGTGCGACAAAGCACGGTGAAGATGACGGTTACAACGGCGATGAACAGTGCCCATGGAATCCACAGTGGTTCGATGCTCACCAGGCCTTCGGGGCGGAAGGTAAATGGGGATAAGACTGCGTAGTAACCGAAGGGATTAATGAGCGTGACCGCGGTTGGAGAAAGCATTCCTGCCACACCGAGGAAGCCGCCTACTACCCCAGTGCTGAGCACCACGAGCTGGGATTCCACGCGTGCTGCCTGCCACAAGAAAATCGCCATCAGTGCGCACGAGGTTCCATATAGACCAGCTGCTGTGAGAACCCATGTGCCGGGTGAATCAATCGACTGTGCGCCAAGGAAGAATGGAGTGGTCAAGACCGCGAGCAATTCAACTACCTTTACTGCGGCTAGGACAAGGGCTAAAGCTGCGAACTTCGCGCGGAGCAGACCACCGCGGCGGTATCCGGCGATGGAATTAAGCCGCCAGCCGCCGTGGAGATGCTCTACATCGGCTGCGCGGCTGGCTAGCAATGCCACCTGCACCGGAGTGAGGAAGGCCGTCACCATGATGTAACCAAGGAGATGTCCGCCCCATTGACTATGCGGATCTTGCTGAAATTGTTCGGCGGTGTGCTCACCCACCAGATTCATACTGGAAAAGGCAACGATGGCGAGCGTGACAGCAAGGGCTAGCGGCAGCATCCGGGTATGCCGCATCTTGGCATATTCATTCTGCAACATCATTGCAAGCCACCTCGTCCCGTAATCGAAATGAAGATCTCTTCGAGACTGCGGTGCGTTCTTAGCACCTGGTAGATGGGCACGCCATGGTTGACGAGCTGCGTACAAGCCCCCGCGACGTCGCGCTCGCTTAAGTTCGGGACCCGAATGCCACCTTCTACAAAGCGCACTGAGATACCCGCGAGTGCTTGCGCCGCTTCCTCGGGGTTCGGGGTTTCGATAAAGACTTCAGGCGGCTGGGAATGGAAAAGCTCCTGCTTTGTACCTTGGAAGAGCAACTGCCCGCGATTGATAATGGTCAGCTCACTAGCCATCTTTTCGATTTCCGAGAGAAGGTGGCTCGAAACCAATACCGTTCGCCCCTCATCGGCAGCGAGGCTGACGATGAGATTGCGAATCTCTTCGATGCCGGCAGGGTCAAGACCGTTCGTTGGTTCATCAAGGATCAGAAGCTGCGGGTTACGAATCATAGCCATTGCGATGCCGAGGCGCTGCTTCATGCCCAAGGAATAGTTCGCTACTTGCTTGTCCAGCTGCTTTTCCAGCCGCACGAGGTGCACTGCGCGATCGACGTCTTCTGCCTCAGCGCGTAGAAGCCGCGCAGCGATGCGCAAGTTCTCTCGCCCGGTGAGGTGCAAATAGGCCGAAGGCTGCTCGATGAGCGAGCCGGTGCGGGCCAAGGCCCGGCTGCGCGTCTTAGGCCCGAAAGGCTCGCCGAACAAACTGATGCTTCCCTCAGTCGGCTTTGCCAGACCCAAAAGCATTTTCATGGTCGTGGACTTGCCCGAACCATTCGGCCCCAACAAACCGTGAACGACACCGGGGCCGATTGCCATATCAAGGCCGTCGACGGCCTTGAATCCCTTATATTCCTTGGTCAAACCCTGAGTTTCGACAACATATTCTGTGCTCATAACTCAATCGTTGCCCGGCGCGCCTACGCCGCACATCGCCGCGAGGCACGATTTTGCGAGTCATACCGGGGTATTAGGAGCTAAGCAGGTCAGCACGGGAGACAACTCCTGTGCGATAGGCGAAAAGGGCTGCGTGTACACGGTCCCTAGAACTCGTCTTGGCGAGCACTCGTCCAACGTGCGTCTTGACGGTCGGCATAGAGATGAACATCCGCTCACATATCTCTGTGTTTGACCATCCCATCCCGATTGCTTCAAGGATTTCTTGTTCACGGGCAGTCAGCGATTCAAGTACCCGACGGTCTGCGCCGCTGATACTCAGCGTGTCCGTGGAATCATCCCTCATACTGTGGACAAGGCGCTTAGTGGCGCGGGGTGAGATTACCGCGTCTCCGCGATAGACAGTGCGCAACGCGCTTAGTAGCTCCTCTGGCTCTGCGTCCTTGAGCACGAAGCCACTCGCTCCTGCTCGCAGCCCGGCTACTACATAGTCTTCGTCATCGAAGGTTGTCAGAATGATGACCTTCGTCTCTGGAAGAGTGGATGCGATCTCAGCAGTGGCGCTAATTCCATCGCGGACAGGCATCTGTACATCCATGAGCACCACATCAGCAGGCGTGGCCGCGCATTGGGTCAGCGCATCTTCGCCATCGTTTGCTTGCCAGATAACATCCATGTCTGGCTGCGAACTAATGATCTGGGCAATCCCGTGCAGGAAGAGAACCTGGTCGTCT
The DNA here is from genome assembly GCF_022347235.1 of Corynebacterium tuberculostearicum. GTDB lineage: Bacteria > Actinomycetota > Actinomycetes > Mycobacteriales > Mycobacteriaceae > Corynebacterium > Corynebacterium tuberculostearicum_F. The sequence continues at coordinate 9,540 of NZ_JAKRDX010000032.1, read as the reverse complement.
ACCAATCCGACTTTCATTGCTTACTTCCTCCTACGGTGGGTAACTCTGCTTCTACTATCCATGTGCCAGCATCACTGCGCTGTTGGAAGGTTCCTCCAACCAATTCCGCTCGTTCCTTCATGCCAGCAATGCCATGTCCCTCACCTCGAGCATCACCCATATATCCATTGCGCACCTCAAGGCGGACGATACCTTCAAGCCATTCGACTAGTACGTCCGCTTGCCCGCCACCATGTTTGTTCGCATTGGTCAAAGCCTCTTGGACAATTCGGTACAGACTTAGTGACGTCGCGGCGGAAAGTTCTTCAGGTGGCGTTCCTGTGCAGCGATATCCCGCAGCAATGCCAGCGCTTCTAACGCTGTTAATGAGTTCTGGAAGATCACCGAATCCCGCCATCGGTTGAGTGCCGCGCTTTTCCCCTGTGCGCAGCAAGCCCACGACTCCCCGCATCTCCCTCAAAGAGGTCCTTCCCACGCGGGAAATAGACTTCAAAGCTTCTTCTTGCGCTTCCGTGTCTTTGGTGTAGAGCGCCCCATCGGCCTGGGCAACTATGACCGATAGCGAGTGCGTGACGACGTCATGGATCTCACGTGCGATAAACGCCCGTTGTTCCGTCGAGCTTTTCTCGAATTCCAGGCGTTGTTTCTCTAGAGCACGCGAAATCTCCCGTGTGCGTTCTTCCTTTGCTCTCCTACGCAGTTCACCCACAAGCATGCATACCGCAAGGACCAGTAGGCTCCAGCCCACGACGAAAAGGCGCCGTGCAATATCCTGTGCTGCTTCCTGTACCGTTTGGCTCACCCAAAATACGCCGATAAAGTCCGCAGCAAGCATCCCTATAGTCATTATTCGACGCAGGGGATCTTCCAGCCTGCGGCGAATAATGTAGGCGACCTGCCCCGCAAGGATTATGATGCCTACAGTGAGTTCCACCTGGAAAAGGCTGGCGAAGAGCACCATTGATGCAACGAAGACCACCAGGCGCGGCCACCGCCTGCTTATAATTGGCATTAGCACGACCAAGGCGATAATCAGGTAGTCAAAGAGCGGCCGGGACATCAGGTCCCTACCGATGAGAGACGCCGCTCCGCACAAAAGCGACACCGCAAGGTCACGAATCATTCGCCTATCAGAAAAGACTTCCACGCCTCTACGCTATCCGGTTCGACGAGTTAAGTAGTCATGCCTGAGTACGATTCCGTCGGCCATTTTTATCCAAGGCCGGGTCTAGATAGACCTCCTTCCCCACAAATTCGGGAAGCCAAAGGTAGGAAAACTGCGCCCCGCTCTGGGGCACGAATACGCATCTACCTTTTAAAAAAGCACCCCCACTTCTACTAACCAAAAGTTAATTGAATTTCATCGCATGTAATCTGAGACACAAGCTGGCAGCTTGGGATACTGTGACACGAGCAACATTGTAGAACAACCTGAAAGGAACGCTCGTGAACGCAGTTACTCATGACGCTGAGCACCACTCTGATTCTCCGGTAGCGCAGCTTGCCCAAGTTGCCATCGATAACGTCACGCGTATCTACCCATACGCTTCCCATCATGTGCAGACCTCGAGCAGCGATAATAAGGCTCCGAATGAGCTCCACCCGAGCTTCGGTAACTCCTTCGACTGGCACTCGAGCGTCCACATGCACTGGCTGCTTTCCAGCCTCCTTTCCTCCGACGAGGATGCTTCCGGCGCTTGGCGCGCTGAGGCATTGCGCATCCTCGAGGACCACCTGAGCGCGGAGAACATCAAGACCGAGGCTGACTACCTGCCCGCTAACCCGACTTGGGAGCGCCCATACGGCTGGGCATGGGCAGTACAGCTGGCATCCGAGCTTAAGTTCTCCCCAGTAGTCGAGCTCCAGGCCCTGGCCGAGGGCGTAGCCCCACTGGCCGATGCCGTATTCGACAACACCTTGTCTTGGCTGGGCAAAGCCTCCGAGCCAGTCCGCCACGGCCTGCACACCAACACCGCGTTCGGCCTGAAGCGGATCATGAAGGCGGCGAAGGAGCTGGGCCGCGAGGATGTTGTGGAGGAAATCCTTGCGACTGCAAAGAAATTCTTCGCCGAAGACAAGGCCTGGGAGTTCGAGCAGGAGCGCAGCGGACAGGACTTCCTCTCCCCTGGCCTGTGCGAGGCAGACCTGATGCTCGACGTGCTTGACGACGCCGAGTTCGCGATCTGGGCAGAGGGCTTCCTGGCACGCTTGGATGCCGATTCGTGCATCCTGAAGCCTGCACGGGTTTTTGATCCAACCGACGGATACCAGGTCCACCTCTACGGCCTTGGCATGACTGTCCTGGCTAGCGCGCTGCGCATTTTCGAAGCTACGAAGGATACGCACCCAGAACTCGCGCACACCATCCGCGAGCGCAGCGCCGAACTTCTCGCGCCTGGCCTCGAAGCCGCAATCACCGGTGACTACATGTCTTCGCACTGGCTTGCCACCTTTGCTTGGGAAGCACACCTGGAAGCCGAGCGCCTGAACGTCGCTCACCCGTGGGCACGCCAGTAGCCTGCCCACCATCTGCCTTCCGTACCAACGGCTACCTCACCATCGAGGTTCTTGTTTATTTTTCTCCCCTCAGAAATCAATAGAGGAAACACATGTACGTACTCATAGGCGTAGCGCTGGTCGTTATCGGCTTCGCGTTGCGCATCAACCCACTGCTGGTGGTCACCGTTTCCGGCATCGTGACCGCAGTAATCGGCGGCATTAGCCCGATGGATATTCTGAATATCTTCGGCGAAGGATTTGCCGGCTCGCGCTCCGTGACTACCTTCGCGCTCGTGCTGCCTATCATCGGCACCATCGAGCATTTCGGTCTGCAGGAGCAAGCAAAGACGCTTATTGCCAAGCTCAAGACGCTCACCGCAGGACGCATTTTGGCGCTCTACTTGCTCATTCGCCAGATCACCGCAGCTGTTGGCATCCAGTCCATCGCCGGCCCGGCACAGACCGTTCGTCCACTCATCTACCCGATGGCACAAGGCGCAGAGGAACAGCGCATCGGCCACCCTCTGTCGGAGAAAGCAAAGGAGAAGCTCAAGGCTTATTCGTCCTCTGCTGACACGGTGGGCTTGTTCTTCGGCGAGGACGCATTCGTCGCCGTCGGTTCGATTCTGTTGATCACCTCCTTCGTGGATACCAACTACAACGTTGCGCTCGAGCCGATCGAGCTTGCCCTGTGGGCATTACCTGTTGCCGTTGTTGCATTCCTTATTCACGGAACCCGCCTGCTGCGCATCGATTCCAAACTGAAAGCGATGGAAAGATCGGCGCCTTCGGTTCCAAAAGAATCCGCTACCCCGAAAGAGGCTTAACCCAAGATGATTACTAATGAATGGCTGTACTGGCTCATTGGCGCCTTTTTCATTGCGGTTTCCATTCTGATTGCCACCAACCCTAAGCACGACAAGAAGGCACTCAGCAGCATCTTTTGGGGCCTGCTCGGTGTCTCGTTTATGTATGGCACTTTCGTCCAGGCCAAGACCGCCCCAGCGTGGATTCTCGGCGTCACGGTTCTTGTCATGGCATTGATCGCCGGCTTCAACGGACTCGGCGTGGCCGTGGAAAAGACCACCTCGGTGGAAGAACGCGCGGCGCTGGCACAGCGCTTTGGCAACAAGCTCTTTATCCCGGCTCTGACCGTTCCGTTGGTCACCGTCATCGTGGCAGTGCTCGGACCGAAGCTGAAGGTAGGCGGCGAGCCACTCCTGGCGGAAGGTTCTGCGACCCTGACGGGCTTGGGCATCGGTGCCATCGTCGGCCTCATCGTCGTCTTCATTGTTCTGCGCCCGAAGTCGCCGTCGGTTCCTCTCTCGGAGGGCACCCGTCTCCTTGAGGCCATCGGCTGGGCAGCACTCCTGCCTCAAATGCTCTCCACCCTCGGCACGCTGTTTACCAAGGCCGGCGTCGGCACTGCAGTCGCTGACGTCATCGGCGCCGTCATTCCGCAGGACGCCCTGCTCTGGAGCGTCATCGCGTACTGCTTGGGCAACGCGCTGTTCACCGTGGTCATGGGCAACGCCTTCGCCGCATTCCCCATCATGACGGCTGCCATCGGCTGGCCTGTCCTCGTTGAGAACTTCGACGGAAACCCCGCCGCCATCTTCGCAATGGGTATGTTGGCAGGTTTCTGTGGCACACTGTGTACCCCAATGGCGGCGAACTTCAACATCGTCCCAGCCGCACTCCTGCAGATGAAGAACAAGTACGGCCCGATCATCGCGCAGATCCCCACCGCAATCATCATGCTGGTGGTCATCACAATCATGATGCGAGTATTCGCCTTCTAACGAGTCAAAGTCACAAAAGACAACAAGAGACAAAAGCCCATAAAAAGGACCTCAATAGCTGCCAGACTGCTTATGAGTGATCCGAAGGAGGATTTATGAGTTCACAAGTTCAGTTGGTTGAGCCGTCGTTTACCCCATTACGTTGTTGGCAGTTCCGCTTGAAGGAACTCAGGATTCGTACTCCTAGCCCCATGCTGGGGCAGGCTATGTTTATCTGCGTTCCTTCTGCCTTGTTGCAGTGGAACTAGTCGCTGGCTTCGGTATGGCTTGTTTTCGTCCCTGTCTGAAAATGATCCGGGGGGTGATGCCGCCGAAGGCAGTGACATACTCCAGTGAAGTGCCCCGAGTTTTGTTCCTAGGCATTTGCCTTGATTTCTATTATTTCTTGCGGCGGGTTCTGCTTCCAAAAATCGGTTTCCACTTCGACTGGGGTTCGGTATCCCAAGCTTTGGTGAAGCCTCGTCTCGTTCCACCATGACACCCATTCGAACGTCGCGATTTCTACCTCGACAACATCATCCCACCTGCGAGTATGGATCAGCTCGTTCTTGTAGGAGCCGTTAACGTTTTCAGCCAGAGCATTGTCATAAGAATCCCCGACAGTTCCGGTGGAAGCGGCAATCCCGTGCTGGGCAAGGCGCTCGTTGTAGACCACGCTGACGTACTGCGAGCCGTGATCCGAATGGTGAATGAGACCTGTTGTTTCCTCAGCACACGCGATCGCCTGATTGAGAGCTTGCAGCGGCAACGCTTCGGTGCGCATGGAGTCTGATAACGCCCACCCAACGATCCGTCGGGAGTAAACGTCGGTGACAAACGCGGCATACACAAAGCCTTTCTTCGTGCGCACATACGTAATGTCAGCCACCCACAGCCTGTTCGGGCCCTGAGCTTTGAACTCACGCTCGACCAAGTCCGGGCGCAGATCAGGCACATTAGGCTTACGGGTTGTAAGTGGTGATCTGCCTTTGCCTTTGCCAGAAACACCGGCCAAGCGCATTAAACGGGCAGTTTGTTCACGACCGATATCAATTCCGTCACGGCGGAGAGCATGCCACATTTTCCGCACGCCGTAGACACCGTAATTATCCCGATGAACAGTTCTAATGCGTTCGACCAGCACAGCATCACGAAGGCGACGAGCACTTAACCCACGGGCCTTGGACTAGCGATAGCCACGCGAGGTGATAAACCCACCAGCCCGGTTATTCTTCAACGTCTTACAGATGAACTCGACAGAGAAACGAACCCGGTATTCATCGATGAACCGGATCATTTCCGACGTTTTGGGTCGAGTTCCGACGCGAAAAAAGCTGAAGCGGCCTTCAGCAGCTCATTAGTGTCGCGTAGCTCTTGATTTTCACGGCGTAACCTCGCGTTTTCCGCAGCCAAGTCTTCAGGCACAGGTTCTGGGATGTTTCCGGCACGACGGGCCTGCTGGGTCCACTGACGAGCCGTGTGCCATGAAACTCCCAACTTAGGAGCTACTGCCTGGCACGCGGCTTGCATCGACATATTTTCCGCCAAGATGCGGTCCTCTACAAGACGGACCACACGGTCCTTTGCATCCTGGTCAAATTTTCTTGGCATATTCCAGATTTTCCCATCTACTCAAACGGAACAAAACCTGGGACACTTCATCTGCGCTGATTTACCACCCCGGTCAGCGTAGACGGGATCAATAAGCCAAATGAACTGAGCTTTCCCGTTAGTCGGGTTGATTCCCACCCAAGCCGGCCCGATGGTGTGCGAAATAAGTGAGCGCACCACACTACGTACATAAGGGTTTAAGTCTGCGGGGTCACCACCGGCTGTTCCTATCTGGTCAACGTCAACAACCAGGACGGCGGCATACTGCTTACTGGTAAGCATGACGTACTCGCACCGTCCTAAAGCCTCAGTGTCGAAGCGATACATGCGCGGCGAGTTCGTACCGTCAGCATTACGCATATAAGACTTGGAAAAATCCCGTCCAACAGACCCGTGGAGCACCTCGCGGCCTAAATGCGCGCGGAGCAAGTCGCGGTCACTGGCGGATGCTGGGGTGTTATCCAGCCCGCCACGATCTGGTTCGACACGGGTAGGTGTTTTAATGTGCGCGTTTTGCGCGTAAGCCTGTAGACTCATGGCCATGCTTTCTCCCAGAGATGAGCTGGGTGATAAGCGAAAGTCACTGGGTTGCCGCCCGGTGGCTTTCTTCGTTTTCACTGTCTCCCACCGACTCTAAATGACACCAGTGTCATTTAGTAGTCATGACACGCGAAAAATGTGCCTTTTACCTGCAGTTACGCATGGCTTTCCATGTGTAACTGTTTTCGTCTGCAGATCTACTTCCCCATTTTCTCGTGCGCATATTTACCGTCACTGCGGTGGGGATGACGCATGTGGAACTGCTGGGTTTACAGGAATACATCTTTACATAACCTGTATTCCTGTAAACCCTTATTTATTGTTGCGCACGTATTCTTCGAGGTAGTTGCTGACAATCTCGCGTATGGTCACTCCTTTTTGCGCGGCGATGACTTTGAGTTCTGAGTGAAGTTCTCGGTCAATTTCGACGGTCATCTTCTTGACGTAGTCGCGGCCGGTGGGTTGGTGGAATGCACCTCGTACTGTTTTCTTCTCCACTGCCGGGGTCGGCTTTGCGGTTTTCTTTGTCGAGGTTCGCGGGCCTTGCTGTGCTCTGGCGCGTTCTTTGCTGGTGCTCATTTCATCATCTCCATGAGTTCGTCTGCGACCTGTTCATAGCCGTGCATGTCTGGGCCTGGGCAGTAACCGAAGGCTAGGTGCATGTCCTCGCGTAGCGGTATTTCGGTTTTAAAGTGGGGCATTTGTTCTGCATCAAGCGCTTCTCGTGCAGCATCAAGGGCACTGGTGCCTTTCCTGGCAAACGTCAGCAGGACTGCATGTGGTGTTCCGCTAACTGCGTCGCGCAGTTCCCACACGCGGGAAAGGTCAGCGGCAGCAGAACGGGTCGGAAGAATGATGAAGTCACTGACAGCGATTGCTGCTTCGATAGCGTTCTCGTCTCCTGGCGGTACATCGATGAACATGAACTCATCGTCTCCGACGAGTGCTGCTTGCCTATCAACGCGCTTGGGAATGGACAGCTCGACCTCAAACGGTAAAGGGTCGCCTCCGTCTTCCGCGCGTTCCGACCATTCCAGAGCTGAGCCCTGTCGGTCTAAGTCTGTGACTGTCACGGTCTTTCCTCGGTGGGCGAAAACCGTAGCGAGAAACATCGTTGTAGTGGTCTTGCCAACGCCACCCTTGACGTTAATGGCAGTAATGATCATGGCTTCTCCTAGATAAACAAATCCTTACATCTGTCACTTTACATATTTACAGCTATACACTTCTACATTTATACAGGTTAATCTACAGATTAGAAGCAGGGTACAAAAGAGCATCCTGAAGGCTAAATTTCCATAGTCTGGCCCGTCCAAATAAACAGGGATCTGACACTCGTCGAAAAATGGTCAGGATCGAACAGGTCATGCCAAAGGAGTTCAGAGAACATATCCTCAGTAAAGGATCTGTCAATAGCCCACAAGCGCCAAGCAAGCCAACAGCTAAAGGAGACCCTTTCCTAGGTAAACCTACTCAATCCCTGAGTTTTACACGATATTTCAGATAGAAAAATAGTAAATCTCTATGTAATATTTATGCTTGCAGGTACTAAACGCTTGCTTCACCACTCCAGCCCCCGAAAGAGAAGATGATGAAATTTAAAAAGCCCCTCTGGGGAGCATCTCTGGTTGTCCTCACCGCCTTTTCCGCAGTTCCTAATGCAGTTGCGTCTACCGAACCAACCGTTCGTGCCGCCGCTGATTCTGCTTCCGAATCAGTAACTGAGGAATCGATGCAGGAGCTAATTAGCTACGTTGATTCACTTCCTGAAGACGTGGTTAGGGAAAAGAACGACAGGGATCTTGCCTCCTATATCGCTAGCCATGCCCCGAAAGAGTACTTCCCTCCCGTCACCACCTATAATGCCTGGGAATGTGCAGGAGCCATCACCCTAATCATTGCCGGCACAATAGTTCCAATATCGAAAGCGGTTAAGATCGCTAAGCTTGTACGCGGATTGGGCGGCGCAAGCAAAGTCGGCAAAGCAATATCAGAGGCTGGTGGCATCAGGAAGATCGTGGCCACTAAGGGGGCCTCCATTAAGGCTGAGTCTATGAAAAATGGCTTACTCTCCCTAGCCGCAGAGCTAACGGGAATCGGCACTGCGCAAGAGAAGTGCTAAAAGTACTCCATGAAGAAAGCTTCAACATATATAAGTATTGCGCTTTGCATAATATGCATCGTGTTGGCGATAGCCCACGTTGGCTTCCCTACACTTTCCCTTGTTGTACTAGCTCTAGCATTTCTTACTAGTGTTATTGGAGATATTCCGAACAAGAGCAAGCGCTGAAGTAAGGGAATCTACTTCTTACTAGGTAGTAGTTTCCAAAGGTAAACATATGAACAACAAATAGCTCCTCGACTCCCCTTGAGGAGCTATTTTTCATTTCCTGAGTAACCCTTTAAATAGAATAACCTGTGGTTGCACACTGAAAGAATAGCCAAGTTCTAATAGAACATTGGATCTAGTTCAATCGCGTAAAAGTATGCCTTGAACAGGATTTCACTATTTTGGAGAATGGATTACCCTCGTTCTTTGTATTCTATCTCATCTTCCGCTTGCCTAATCCATCGGGCAAGCGTTGGCTGCGATATGTTTAGTCGCTTTGAAGCGTCCTGGGTTTAGTTCCGCTTCTTTTACGGCCCTGTGTTGATGGGCTGGGTGAGATAGTACTCGGTTTCTACTTCCTGTGGGGTGGCGTAGTCCAATGCTTCGTGAAGTCGCTTAGTGTTCCACCAATGCACCCACCGCAAGGTGGCCAGTTCGACTTCTCCGACCGACGTCCACGGGCCCTGGGCATGAATCAGTTCCGCCTTGTAGAGACCGTTGACTGTTTCGGCTAGTGCATTGTCGTAAGAATCGCCGATTGTTCCCACACTCGGGCGGATTCCTGACTCAGCTAGCGCGGTGGAATACTTCAGTGACACGTACTGGCTGCCCCGATCGCTGTGGTGAATTAGTTGGTTTCCATGGATTCGTCCTGCAGTTGTCAGATGCGAGTTTTTGGTACCGGTGTTCTGGGGACTCGGTACTGTCGTGTTCCGGGTAGTTGGTACCGGGCCGAGGGGTACGTCGGCCCGGGCCGTTAGTCTTAGTCGTCTGGGGTGG
>NZ_JAKRDX010000031.1:0-13742 GCF_022347235.1 Corynebacterium tuberculostearicum | reverse complement strand
TGAACTACCAGCCCGAACCAACGACGCAAACCGCGCCACAACAGCAGAATCCGGAACCCATTTCGACTCCACACAATCACCTAACCCATGTCAGGTGTTTCCACGACCGCTAGAAATCAAGGGCCGTGGAATACATCAAGGCACCGCTGATACCGACCCCATTCGCAAGGCCTTCGCCAAGGCCAATGGCATCAAACCCGCACTCTTTTCCGCGCATTCCGAGGGTGCCTGCTCCAAGCGCAGCGGTGTGGGTGCGGTCTACGTGGAGCAAGGCGTGATGAGCGGGTGGACTCCGGCCACACCGTCATCTGCATCGACCACAACTTGGCCGTACTCGCGCATGCGGATCACGCCATCGACTTGGGCCCCGGCGCCGGTTCGGCCGGCGGCCAGCTGGTCTTTCGTGGCACCCCAGCCGAGTTAGCCGAGCAGAAAGACTCGGTGACGGGGCGCTTTCTTGCCGACGCCCTCGTCTCCCCCTAATCTTCTGCCTTAAGCGTTGACCGGCGCGGCGGCGCGGCGGCGTTGGCGCAGCGCAACGACGCGCTCGGATTCGCTCATTCCGCCCCAGACGCCGTAAGGCTCGGCGGATTGCAGGGCATGCTCGCGGCACAGATCAATGACCGGGCAGGAATTGCAGATGGCCTTTGCGCGGTTTTCGCGCTGGGCGCGGGCACGGCCGCGCTCGCCATCTGGGTGATAAAACACGTCCGAGTTTTCTCCGCGGCAGGCGCCTTGTAGCTGCCAATCCCACAGGTCAGCGGTGGGACCGGGAAGCAAATGAGGCTGAGACACGTTACTTAGCTCCTTTGTAAGGGCGAGAATTCTAGTGCGGCTTCCGCAGTGTCGCGGGAAGCAACCTCACGTAGTGTTTCGCGCGTGGGTTAACGATGGGTTACCTATTTTTGACTTTTAGGTATTCTTCCCCAGTTCACCCCTCCGGCACTACGGTTTACCAGCGGAAACAACGAAGGTTAACGGTTTGTGAATTTTCTGCCGCTCGGGTTGCGCACGCGCTGGGGCCGCGCGTTGCCTTTGCATAATCTTCCCGTGTGCCAATATGGTTAGTTACCGGTTTAAAACATGTCAGAGGGTGCATACGTGAGTGATAAGGAACAGGAGCTAGCGGATCTCGTCCCGCATGCCGTCGACGGCAGCCGTCGAGCGCTGCAAGAAGTTCTGCGGATCATTCACCCGCAGGTGCTGCGCTACTGCCGCGCCCGCATCGGTGGCGGCCGCCAACCCACCGCGGAGGATGTAGCCCAAGAGATCTGTCTTGCAGTGGCCACCTCCATTGGCTCCTACGAGGACAAGGGCCGCCCGTTTATGGCCTATGTCTACGGCATTGCGTTCAACAAGGTCACCGATGCCCACCGCGCCATGGGGCGCGATAAGTCCACCCCTACCGAAGAAATTCCAGAAGACTCCGCGCACGAAGCTACCCCAGAAGAGTGGGCGCTAGAGGCCGACGGTAGTAACAGAATGCGCGCCTTGCTCGATACGTTAAGTGACAAGGCGAAAAACATCGTGATTCTGCGCGTGTTCAACGGTTTGTCGGCAGAAGAGACCGCGGAAATTGTGGGTTCCACCCCAGGCGCGGTTCGTGTCGCACAACACCGAGCACTCGCTCAATTGCGAAAGACCCTCCAAGCTGCCCAGGAAACTGCGCGCTAAGGGCCTAGCGGCCGACTCTTACAGCAGATATCTCTTAACAGAAAGGAAGGGGGAGAGACACCATCATGGCACCGAAGCACCACGGCGAAAATGACGGCCTGGCGGACCAGCTCCAGCCCTTGATAGATGATGATGCATTCCTCACCGAGCTTTCGAAGGGAACTAACCCTTCCGACGGCCAGGATGACCTGGCGGAGCTGCTGCTGGAGTTAAAGGGGGACGTCGATAAGCAGATGCCTCCAGCCCCGCTGGTAGAAGGCGCCGAAGCTGAGCCTGAGGTCATCGACCTAGGCCAGGCCCGCAAGCGCCGCCGCGGCGGCCCGTTCGTACATGGGCTCATCGGTGCGGCGGCCGCAACGCTAGTCATCGCTGGAGCCGGTGGAGCCATGCTGCACGCCGGAACCTTTGATAAGGGCGATAAGACCCGCAACGTAGAGCTGGCCGGCACGCTGGAAGAGATGGAATCTCGCGCGGCCGAAGGTGATATTGAAGGCGCTCGCGAACTGATGAAGGACGCCCGCGCCAAGCTGGATGAGGCCGAAGGCAAAGAAGAAAAGGCCATCGCCGCCAACCGTGAGGCCGATCAAAAGCGCTCTGCGCACCCGAAGCCCACCCCGCACACCGTGACGGAGACTGCCACCGAAACCGTGGCGGAAGAAGCTTCGCAACCGGAGCAACAGCCGGAGCAGGTCACCGTGACCGAAACTCAATACGCCACCGAAACCGTGGTGGTCACGGAACAAGTGCAGCCAAACCCGCAGCCCAACCCCAACGTTGAGGATGAGCCGACGACCACCATCGAGTTGGGCCAGCAGCAGTAGAAGCTAGCGGCCCTCTAGGCCATCCAAGTAACCCAAGGCGTAGTCCCAAGGCACGTAGCGGGAGGGATCTGGCTCGGCGCCTGGCTCATGTACCGGCGCTAGCTCGCCTTCAAGGGTGGCGCGCATATTAGCGGCCATAATGTCCCACTCATAAAAGTGGTTTTCTTGGCAATCCTCGCACAGGAAGAAGATGCCATCGATGCCGCGTGGGCCGAGGATGGACGCGAATTTCTGCACCAGCGCGAGGTCGTGGATGATGGCGATCCGGTCATCGTCGGTAAGCGGCATGACCTGCTCGTCCTCCTCCAGGAAGGAGGCGGGGTCATTCGGATCATCGGCGAAAGGATCGCGGGGCATATTGGCGAAGAAGTTCACGTCTGCGAGCCTATTGAACTTACCCTCCCGAGGCAATTTACCCCCTGCCCAAATGGTGTCGTCGGCCGGCAACGCACTACAGTTGGGTTAGCCGCTAAACCTGTTAAGGAGAGACCTCGATGAGCGAGAACCGTATTCATACTGGTGGAGATGACCCGAACAAGGTAGCCCTGCGCGGCCTGACCTTTGATGATGTGCTCCTTTTGCCCGCCGAATCCAATATCGTGCCCTCCGAGGTCGATACCGGCGCGCAGTTTACCCGCAATATCCGCCTCGGCGTTCCGCTTGCCTCGGCCGCCATGGATACCGTGACCGAGGCCCGCATGGCCATTGCCATGGCCCGTCAGGGTGGTATCGGTGTGCTGCACCGCAACCTTTCCACCGAGGACCAGGCCGAGCAGGTAGAGATTGTGAAGCGCTCCGAGTCCGGCATGGTCACCGACCCCATCACCGCCCGCCCGGATATGACCATCGGGGAAGTAGACGCGTTGTGTGCCCGCTTCCGTATTTCTGGCCTGCCGGTGGTAGACGAGGATGGCACCCTGGTGGGTATTTGCACCAACCGCGATATGCGCTTCGAGCCTGACTTTGACCGCAAGGTCAGCGAGGTCATGACGGCCATGCCGCTCGTCGTTGCGCGCGAGGGCGTATCTAAGAAGGAAGCCCTCGAACTGCTTTCGGCCAATAAGGTGGAAAAGCTGCCCATCGTCGATGCGGATAATAAGCTCACCGGCCTGATTACCGTCAAGGACTTTGTCAAGACCGAGCAGTACCCTAACGCGTCCAAGGACTCGGCCGGCCGCCTGTTGGTTGCGGCCGGCATCGGTACCGGGGAAGAGTCCTACCAGCGCGCCGCCGCGCTTGTCGACGCCGGCGTGGACGCCCTCGTCGTCGACTCCGCCCACGCCCACAACAACCGCGTGCTGGAAATGGTCGCCCGCGTCCAAAAGGATTTCGGTTCCAAGGTCGATGTCATCGGCGGTAACCTTGCCACCCGCGAGGCCGCCCAGGCGATGATCGATGCCGGCGCCGACGCCATCAAGGTCGGCATCGGCCCGGGCTCCATCTGCACCACCCGCGTCGTCGCCGGTGTGGGCGCGCCGCAGATTACGGCCCTGATGGAGGCCGCCGCAGTAGCTGGCCCGGCCGGTGTGCCGGTTATCGGCGATGGTGGCATGCAGTACTCCGGCGACGTCGCCAAGGCCCTGGCGGCCGGCGCCGATACCGTCATGCTGGGCTCCATGTTTGCCGGCACCACCGAAGCCCCCGGTGACATCGTGGTCTACCAGGGCAAGCAGTACAAGCGCTACCGCGGCATGGGCTCCATGGGCGCCATGCAGGGCCGCGGCCTCTCCGGTGAGAAGCGCTCCTACTCCAAGGACCGCTATTTCCAGGCCGATGTCCGCAGCGAAGACAAGCTGGTTCCGGAAGGCGTCGAGGGCCGCGTGCCCTTCCGCGGCGATATCGATGCCATCGTGCACCAGATTATCGGCGGCCTGCGCGCTTCCATGGGCTATACCGGCTCCGCCACCCTGGCCGAGCTGAAGACCAAGCGCTTCGTCCAAATCACCGCCGCGGGCTTGAAGGAATCCCACCCGCACCACCTGCAGCAAATCGCAGAAGCACCAAACTACCGCTAGGAATATCATGCGTGAATACGCCGAAATTGGCATCGGCCGCGAGGCCCGCCGCACCTTCGATCTAGAGCAACTATCCATCGTGCCGCAGCGTCGTACCCGTTCTTCCAAGGACGTGGACACCACCTGGCACATCGACGCCTATACCTTCGACATCCCCTTCGTTTCCCACCCCACCGATGCGCTCGCCACCCCCGAGTTCATCATCGAGATGGGCAAGCAGGGCGGCCTGGGCGTCATTAATGCCGAGGGCCTGTGGGGTCGCCACAAGGACCTCGAGGGCGCCCTGGCCCGCATTTACTCGCAGCCGGGCGATAACTCCATCATCCAGGAGCTGCACGCCGCCCCGCTTGACGATGCCCTCCTTACCGAGCGCATCTCCCAAGTCCGCGACTCCGGAGTTACCGTTGCTGTGCGCGTTTCTCCGCAAAATGCTCGCGAGATGGCCCCTAAGGTCATCGCGGCCGGTGCCGAGTTGCTGTTTATCCAGGGTACCCTGGTCTCGGCCGAGCACGTGGCTACCGGCGGTGAGCCGCTGAACCTCAAGGAGTTTATCGGCACCCTTGACGTTCCCGTCATTGCCGGCGGAGTTACCGACTACACCACTGCGCTACACCTGATGCGCACCGGCGCGGCCGGCGTCATCGTAGGCGCGGGTGTGACCACCAACGCCGAGACCGTTGGCATCGACTCGGCCATGGGCACCGCGATTGCCGACGCCGCCGCAGCCCGCCGCGACTACCTCGACGAGACCGGCGGCCGCTATGTACACATCATCGCCGATACCGAGTTTGAAAACTCCGGCAATATTGCCAAGGCTTTTGCCTGCGGCGCTGACGGTGTTGCTCTCGGCCCACTGCTTGCCCAGGCCCGCGAGGCCGGCGGCAAGGGCTGGTACTGGCCTGCCACGGCCGGCCACCCGCGTTTCCCACGCGGCTTCGTTCAGTTCTCCGGGGCCGATACCGACTTGGACGTCGATTTCCTCACCACCGGTACCCCGGCCGAAGCCACAGAAGAATCGGCCGCCCCGTCGCTGGAAACCGTGCTGCACGGTCCCTCCAGCGAGCCCTTTGGCCGCACCAACCTGGTCGGCGCGCTGCGCCGTTCCATGGCCAAGTGTGGCTACACCGACCTGAAGTCCTTCCAGAAGGTCGAACTCGCCGTTCGCTACTAATCCGCGCGAGAGTCCTGACGCGGCTGTGCCTTCTTGGCGCAGTCGCGTTTCTTTGTCTCAGGGCTTCCTTCGCCGCCGAACAGATACCAGTTGGCGAGGTAGGAGAGTGGTTTAGGAAACCAATTGCCAGCCGCCCTCACGCCTCCACGTGGTCTTGTCCGTCGTTGGCCGCCATTGCCCTGAGTTGTGGACTGGGCACACGCGTACTCCCGAGGGATTGAGCTCTACAACCTTCTCTTCGCTGCTCGCGCGTAGAACCACCGAATTTTGCGCTACTTCTGGATGCCCCACGCGCTCTGCCTGCTGCGTGCCGCACAATGGAACCCACTCATCCCACTCGCTTCCAAAGATTTCCGCGGCCGGAAGTGTTACCTGTTGCGGGCCTTGTTCATCCAGCGCAGACGTCACCTCGGCCGTAGTCGGGGTGGTGTCACAACCGCACAACAGCAGGCTCGCGGCGAGCACAATAGCCAAGCGCTTCATAAGCTATCAGTTTAGTGGGTTAGACTATGGGGCGTGACTAAGCCAAATACTACCCCGCGCCCCGTCCTCGTTGTGGACTTTGGCGCTCAGTACGCGCAGCTTATTGCCCGCCGCGTGCGCGAGGCCAAGATTTACTCCGAGGTTGTCCCCAACTCCGCGTCTGTGGAGGAAATCAAAGCAAAGGATCCAGCCGCTCTCATTTTGTCGGGTGGACCATCTTCCGTATATGCCGATGGTGCCCCGGCCCTCAAGCCGGAGCTACTTGAGCTCGGCATTCCGGTTTTCGGCATTTGCTACGGCTTCCAGGCCATGAACCATGCGCTTGGTGGCACTGTCTCTTCCACCGGCGAGCGTGAATACGGCCGTACCGATATGAATGTTAAGGGCGGCGTACTTCACGAAGGCCTGGAGGCTACCCACAAGGTGTGGATGTCTCACGGCGATGCTGTATCTGCCGCTCCCGAAGGCTTTGAGGTTACGGCCACCTCGGCCGGTGCTCCGGTTGCAGCGATGGAGTGCCTAGACAAGAAGATGGCCGGCGTGCAGTACCACCCTGAGGTACAGCACTCGCCGCACGGTCAGGAGGTGCTTACCCGCTTCCTTACTGAGGTTGCTGGCCTAGAGCAGAACTGGACGGCCGATAATATCGCAGAGCAGCTCATCGCGGATGTCCGCGCACAGGTGGGTGAGGAAGGTCGCGCCATTTGCGGCCTGTCCGGCGGTGTGGACTCCGCTGTAGCGGCCGCGTTGGTGCAGCGTGCCATTGGCGATCGCCTCACCTGTGTCTTCGTTGACCACGGCTTGCTGCGTGCCGGCGAGCGCGAGCAGGTAGAAAAGGACTTCGTTGCCTCCACTGGAGCGAAGCTGGTGACCGCAGATGAGCGCGCTGCTTTCTTGGAAAAGCTGGCAGGAGTTAGCGACCCAGAAGCCAAGCGCAAGGCCATCGGCGCGGAGTTTATCCGTTCCTTTGAGCGCGCGGTTGCAGGCGTGCTTGACGACGCCCCTGCAGGCTCCACCGTCGACTACCTCGTCCAGGGCACTCTGTACCCGGACGTTGTCGAGTCTGGCGGCGGCGATGGCACGGCGAATATTAAGTCTCACCACAATGTCGGCGGTTTGCCGGATGACGTGGAGTTCGAACTGGTCGAGCCGCTGCGCCTGCTGTTTAAAGACGAGGTTCGCGCCGTCGGCCGCGAGCTAGGCTTGCCAGAAGAGATCGTTAGCCGCCAGCCATTCCCTGGCCCGGGCTTGGGTATCCGCATCATCGGTGAGGTGACCGAGGAGCGCTTGGAAACCCTGCGTGAGGCAGACCTTATTGCTCGCACCGAGCTGACCAATGCCGGCCTGGATGACCAGATTTGGCAGTGCCCGGTGGTACTGCTGGCCGATGTCCGCTCCGTTGGCGTGCAGGGCGACGGCCGTACCTATGGCCACCCGATTGTGCTGCGCCCGGTGTCCTCGGAGGACGCCATGACCGCAGACTGGACTCGCTTGCCTTATGAGGTGCTGGAGAAGATTTCTACCCGCATCACCAACGAGGTGAAGGACGTCAACCGCGTGGTCTTGGACTGCACCTCCAAGCCACCAGGAACCATCGAGTGGGAGTAAAACGGCATGCGTAGAAGGCGCTCAGTCTAGTGCTGAGCGCCTTTTCGCTCGTTTTAGCGGGCGGCACTTACTCGCGCGGGGTAAACGGTGGCCGCCACACAACGCGTCCGCCCACCCGCTCGAGGCGGCCGCGCCGAGGTGGGGCGTTGGGGTCATCGTCGTTGACGCCATTATGGTAGGCGCAGCACATGACCAGGTTTTTCATATTCGTCTCCCCGCCATTTCTCCACGCTTTAAGGTGGTGGACTTGGGAGAGGTCGGCCGGCTGGTTGCAGCCCGGCCAGGCACAGCGTGGATTTTCTGCAGCGGCCATAATGCGCTGCTTGTCATTGGCCACGCGCGCCGTGCGGTAGAGATTGACCGGACCTTCTTCGGGGTGCACAAGCGTGACGTAGCCGGTTTCTTTATCGCCAGAAAAGCCGACGTCGTTGAGCACGCGGCGCAGATATTCGGTGCCGGTGATGGTGGCGCCATTGGTCAGATCAAGCTCGATATCATCACCATGGCCGTCGCGGATGCGGATGAATTTGTCTAACGGCACGATGGCATTGGTCACCACTTCTGCCCGCGCGGCCGCAGCTTGGTCAAAGAAGATCTTTTCTACTGCCTCGAGCGATTGCTTTCCAGTCGCGGCCAGCGCGGCGTTGAGATCCGCGATGAAACTAGAGGTTCCGGTGATGGCAAGCGTCCAGTAATCATTGGGGCGTCGGTAGGTGCGTACGCCTGGGCTTACGGTGTCGTCTTTCATCTCCCGCAGGCGCCGTCGGGCGTGTTTAAGGATGTGGCTCATTGAGCCGGTCATCGCGCAGCATTCTGCGCGCAGCTGCCAGGCCTGCTTTTTGCTGGGCGCGCGGTTAACAATGCGTTCTAGGGCAGCAAGGGTGGCGATGGAGTGGGTGTTGCGGCGGGCGTCGGCAATAGCGCGGCGCTGCAGGCGCGTAAATTTGGTGCGGCCGAAGTAGCTTTCGCACAAAAGCAGCAGATCGGCGGCGATGGCATCGGGCGCGCCGCGGTCCATGAGCTCGGACCCGGACATGCCTTGGCACCCGGCGATGATGTCCATGCCAGGGCCCAAGGCGGTGAGGTAGGTCTCGAGTGCGTTCATGCCTGCAACGCTACGGCGCGCACCCACACCGGCGCACGGCCGGCGCAACCGCTACGGCCGATTCTGTGGATAACCCGGCCCGCACACCCGCCGCGGGCCGAAAAGCTGTGGATAACCTCAAAAAGTGTCGTTTAGATTAGGCAAACGCGAGCCGGCGCGTGCCATCCACATGGGGGAAGACGAAAAAGCTCAGCCCAAAGACCACGAGCCACACCAGGCCGGCACCCCATGCAGGCAGGGACACGATGGGCGCGAGCATCACCATAAGCCACAGAATCATCAGTGGCACGAGCTGCGCGATGGTAGGAACTAGAGCGACATTGCGCTTGTCGGCATAGGAACGCATCGCGCGGCGGTAGGGGTGGGCAAAGACGAGGACGAAGGCCGCCACGAGGCATACGAGCGCCCCAACCAGTGCGGCAAAGATATGCGCGCGGCTTGCCAAGAGTGCCACGGCCGCACCGATGAGGATGGACGAGCCCAAGCGCACCCATGGCGGAGTAGGGATGGGAGTGGTGTGCTCGCGCATGGCGCCGTAGGCAGCGTTGAAGTTCATGCCGCTAAGGCTACCATTCGAACATATACTTGCATGTGTCCGGGTGAGGGTTCATACTATTCGGGTGAGTCAAACGAGCGTTCGCCTAGAGAAAGCGGTGGCCGGGCTAAGTAGGTCGGACCGCGTGGCGATGCTGCGTACCCGCATGCGCGCTATGGAGTGCGGTCCGGAAGAAGAGCTGGTAGATACGCTCCCTGGCCTGGCACGCTTGCTTCCCGCAGGTGGCCTGGCGCGCCGGCAGGTGGTGCACTGTGCGAGCTGCCCGGCGCTGGTGGTGGAGCTTATCTGTCACCTCACCGCCCGTGGCGGGTATGTGGGAGTGGTGGGGTGGCCGGATTTGCTACTCGCACAAGTGGCCGAGGAAGGCGCTATCGAACGCGTGGTAACCGTGCCGGATCCGGGCCTGGAATCCTGGATGGTGACGGGAGTATTGGCGGAAGGGCTGGACCTTGTTGTCCACCATGGGCCGCCCGGCGAGGTGAGCCCTACCAAGGCTCGGCCGGTGCTGGCGAAGGTGCGCGGTGGGCGCGCGGCGGTGCTTACGGTCGGCACCCGGCTGCCGGGCACGGCGGTGGGGATAGGGGCACGGGTGAGTGCTTACCGGGGCGTCGGCAAGGGCAGTGGGCGCATTCGCGGCGTGGACATGGACGTGCAGGTGACCTCGAAGCAGGGTGCCTCGCGCGGGGTGCTCACGGTGGGGCAGCGCCGCCGGTTGGAGGCCGTATGAGGGTAGCGGCCGTGTGGTTTCCGGATTGGCCCATCCAGGCCGCCGGCGGGCAGGGCCCTATGGTTATTGCGCGCAACCACGCGGTGGCGGTGTGCGATAGGAAGGCGCGCCGGGCGGGGGTGCGGCGGGGGATGCGCCTGCGCCAGGCCCAAGCGCTGTGCCCCGAGGCCGCGGTGGTGGAGGCCAATCCGGACCGGGATGGCGCGGCGTTTGCGGAGGTCGCGGCCGGCTTAGATGCGGTGGCGTCCTCGGTGGAGGTGCTGCGCCCGGGCCTGGCGATTGTGGATGCGGGCGCGGCGCTGCGCTACCACGGGCAAAAAGCACTAGAGATGCTTGTCGACGCCTCTTCGTACGCCGGCTTCGACTCCACCCTCGGCGTCGCCGATGAGATTGCCACGGCCGTCATCGCGGCCCGGCACCGCGGCGTGGGCGCGGTGGTGCCAGAGGGCGGCTCGCGAGAGTTTTTGGCCACCCAGCCCATAGGCGTGCTGGCAGCCGATGAGGCCTTGGGCTTTGAGGCTGGGTTTATCGCACAGCTGGACAAGCTGGGCGTGCGACGCCTGGGCGACTTAGCCGCGCTGCCGTTTAAGCAGGTAGCCACCCGGTTTGGCGAGCCTGGCCGGCGCGCCCACGAACTGGCCCAGGCCCGTGCGGATAGGCGCGTGGCCCCAGAGCTGGCGCGCCCGGATCTGGCGGTGGAGATGGAAGAGCGCATCGAGCGTGTGGACGCGGCCGCCTTCGCGGCCCGCCAACTCGCGGCCCGGCTGCATGCCCGCTTGGAAGAGGCCGGCAAGGTGTGCCTGCGGCTGCGCGTGGTGGCGGAGTTTGGCACCGGTGAGGAGCTGGCGCGGGTATGGCGCACACAGGAAGCGCTGACGGAACAGGCCACCGCGGACCGCGTGCGTTGGCAGCTCGATGGCTGGCTCACGCGCGCTACTGGTGAGGGCGCGGCCATTCGCCGCCTAGCGCTGGAGCCGGTGGAGGTCGCCGCCCCGTCCGCTGCAGGTCTCTGGGGCGGGGAGAGCTCGCAGGAGCAGGTCAAGCGCGTGATCGCCCGCGTGCAATCGCAGCTGGGGGTGGATCGCGTGCTGCAGCCGCGGGCGGTGGGCGGCCGTGGGGTGGCCGAGCGCATCGAGTACGTGCCTTATGGCGAACAGCGCGACGCCCCGCCGGACGGCGAGTGGCCCGGCCGCATTCCCGCGCCCCTGCCCGCGCGGCTGGGCGGTGGGCCGAACCACCCGGCCGCGCGCATTCGGCTTATCGACGCCGCCGGGCGCCCCGTCTTCGTTACCGCCGAGGCCCTCTTGTCCGGGGTGCCGGTGGCCTTGGGCTGGGGCGCGCATCGCTTCCGCGTGCTGGGCTGGGCCGGGCCGTGGCCGGTGGATACGCAGTGGTGGACCGATACCCCGCAACACGTAGCGCGCCTGCAGGTGGTGGGCCAATCCGACCACGAAGAGCATCAGCGGGCCTGGCTGTTGGTATGGTCCGGCGGTCGCTGGCGGGTTGAGGCGACCTATTAATCGCGAATATCGACCACGAGGCGGGTGGGGTTATCGAGCACCTGCACGGAATAAGGCTTGCGAGAGGTCATGCCGATGACAAATTGGCAGCGGCCCTCGTAGGTGCCGCCATTGACCACTTGGGTGACAATTCCTTCCGTAGGGGCATCCACCACGCCGATGCGGGGATCGTCCTTGCCTGCCTCGAAGGGGTAGACCACGCCGTCGATATTGACGTTGAGTGCGGTCTCGCCGGAGTAGTCAATGGTCTTGCCGGAACCCTGCTGTGTGGGCGTGTCGGCGTAATCCACGAACCAGCCGGGAGCGCCGCCGCCATCGAGCTCGAAGACAACGCGCTCAAAACCCTCGTGCCGGCCGATGCGCACGTCGGTCACCGTGAGCTCGGAGGGAGCCTGCGGCCGGAGGGTTTTCATCTCCATATTGGCCTGGCCTAGCGGATTGAGCTGGGAGCTATCCGCGGACGCGGCCATGGTGGTGGGGTCCGACTCGTCGGCAGCGCAGCCGCTGAGAAAAGCAGCGACGAGAAGCGTTGCGGCGAGACGGACTTTCAACATGTCCCCTAGGTTATATTTTCGGCCGTGAACTGTATAGCTGAGGGGGTACTTCGTGGCCGAATCGTTGCCAAGGGTGTGAGCTGGAATGCAGAAAGGTTAGGCTTAGGTATATGACCGAGTTCTGTTCAGATATCCAGGTAGAGCCGCTGCCGGGCACGGCGAAGAAGGAATCCGTCTATGTGCTTTTCGAGTGGCCGGGCGGATGGTCGCGAGACGTGCTCGACGGCGATACCTTTGGGCCGGAGCTCACGGCGCAGCTCAAGGCCAAGCTGAAGGGCATGGCGGGGCTGCAGCTTATTCGCCGGCCGGGCCGCAACGGCCGCCAGGTGGGCAAGATGCACCGCTGTTACCTGGTGTGGGCCGAGCAGGGCGTGATGGAGCTCGTGCTGCTGACGGGCCCGGAGAAGATCCTCGATCTGGACCTGACCGGGCCTGGCCGCAATGGGGGCGGCGCTTTGGATACGCCGCTGGTGCTGGTGTGTACGCACGCGAAGCGCGATACGTGCTGTGCGGTCAAGGGCCGGCCGCTGGCGGCAGAGCTGGTGGCGGATTACCCAGATATGGTGTGGGAGACCTCGCACACCAAGGGGCACCGGTTCGCGCCGTCGGTCATGCTCATGCCATGGGCCTATTCCTTTGGCCGCATGAATAAAGAAGCCGCCGCGCAGATGATTGCGGCGGCGGCGAAGGGGAAGTATTTCTACCCGGTAAATCGCGGGCGCGGTATTTTCGGCCCGCGCGGCCAGGTGGCGGAGTTGGCTGTGGCCCGCTCGCTTATTGACGCCGGCGAGGACCTCTCCTATGGCCAGCTCACCGCCACCGACGGCGGCGAGGTCAGCCACGCTGACGGCCGGCGCTGGCGCGTGGCGCTCGAGGAGCGCGAGGTAGAAGGCGTGGTCTCCTCGTGCGGCGATGCGCCGAAGAAAGGCCAAGCCATCGTAGCGACCGGCGTGGAGCCGGTCGCGGAGTAGGCCGCGCGGGGCAGGGGAGGGGCGGCGTCGGCAAGCGGGGGTGTTCCTATATAGGTTGTCAACCTCGAGGGTGGAGAAATCGGGGGCGGATTCTCTCTGCGGGGTTGTTTGGTCGTGTTGTTTTCGGGCATGGCTGCTAGCCGACTGGGATTTTACCCGGTCGGCTATCTTTACTCTTAGTGTCTAGGCGGCTAGGTCTTCCTGTGATGGTGTGGGATCGTGGTAGTGCTCGTGGTTGCGCATCATGGCGTAGAGGACGTTGAGTCGTCTGCGGGCTAGTGCTACTACTGCGGCGTTATGTCTCTTGCCTTCACGGCGCTTTCGTTCATAGAATTGCCGGGAACGCTCGTGGAATCTGATCGATGCAAAAGATGATTGCCATAGGGCGTTCTTTAATTTTTTATTGCCGGCTCGGTTCAGTGAGTTCGACATGATCGAGGTTCCGGACTGATTCGTTCGGGGCGATAAACCAGCGTAAGAGGCCAGGTGCCCGACTGACGGAAAGTCGGACATATCGCCAGCGGTCATGAGAATTTG
>NZ_JAKRDX010000030.1:0-14844 GCF_022347235.1 Corynebacterium tuberculostearicum | reverse complement strand
CATCCAGGGAGTATTCCTTACCCGGAACCAAACCCTCGTAGGAAACCTGGTCCACAATCTTGGCACCAGCAACAACTTCCTTCGAACCATTCTCGAAGTCCGCGTTCGTAGAAACAATCGCGTTCTTGTGGGAGGTTACGGTCTGGTTCTTGTCGTTGATGTCCTTGTGCTCAGCGATGTCGTTCGGGTTCTCCGGAGTGGTATCCGGGGTGTCCTCACCCTTGTCGTTGACGTCGGTGGAGGTCAGTTCCTCGAACGCTACCGCAGCCTCAACCGGCTTCTTCACATCGTCAGAAACAGTGATCTCAACCTTGGCCTGACCATTAGCGGACTCAGGCTTAACAGTAGCCGCGCCCTTGCCCAGAACGGTCTTGCCACCCTCCTTGGAAATCAGCTCAGCATTGAGCTTGTATTCCTTACCCGGAATCAGGTTGAAGTAATCGACGGTGTCGAAGACCGTAGCACCAGCAACAACTTCCTTGGAGCCGTCTGCAAAGTCCGCATTGGTGGAAATGCGCGGCTTGGAGGTTACAGTCTGGGCCTTGTCGTTAATGTCATCGTGCTTGGCGATGTCATTCGGGGTGTCCTCGTCGGTCGGCTCATCGTCGCCGTTTTCGTTGACCTCGGTGGAGGTCAAGTACTCGAACGCAACAGCTGCCTGGACCGGCTTGGTCACATCATCGTTAACGGTGATCTCAACTTCGACCTCACCGTTAGCAGTCTCCGGAGTGAACTTCACTGGCTCCTTAGACTCACCGACTACAGACTTGTCAGCCTTGTTATGCAGCTCGGCATTCAGGGTGTATTCCTTATTCGGAACCAAGTTGTGGAACTCAACGGTGTCGTTGACCTTAGCGCCAGCGATTACCTCGTGGGAATCATCTCCGAACTCAGCCTTGGTGAAGATCTCCGGAGTCTTCTCCTCAGATGGCTCACCTGGCTCGTCCGGCTTCGCCGGAGTGGTCGAACCGCAATCCGAAGGCTTATCGGACTCAGAAGTCTCGGAAGCTTCAGAGGACGTGGTCTCTACAGACTCGGACTCAGAAGGCTCACTGGATTCAGACTCAGACGGTTCCTCAGACTCGGAAGGCTGTTCGCTCTCAGAGTTACCCGGCTCCTCAGACTCGCAGGTCTCGCTAGTCGTCGGGGTAGAGGAATCCTCAGAGGAGGAAGGCGTAGAGGTTTCTACCTCGCCACCGTGACCAGGCTTATCCGGAATCTCCTCGGTAGAGGTGGTGGTCTCCGGAGTGGTGGTCTCGGAAGGCTTGTCAGAATTTACAGTCTGATCCTCGTCCTCGATATTGGTGTGCTCGGCGATGTCATTCTTCTCACCAGTGGTGGAATCCTCGCCGTCCTTGTTAACAGCAGTGGAGGTCAGGTACTCGAAAGCAACTGCCTCATCAACAGCCTCGGTAACACCCTCATCAACAGTGATCTCTACCTTCTCCGTGCCCTTGGAGGTCTTCGGTACGAAGGTCTTCTTACCGTGGCCGATTACCGGGTAGTCACCGGTGGTCTCATCCTTGACCTTGGAACGCAGCTCTGCATTCAGAGTGTATTCCTTGCCAGCAACCAGGTCGTTGTACTCGACGGTATCGGTAATGACGGTGCCAGCCTTGATCTCATCGCCCTCGGCCTTCTCAGCCTTGGTGCCGATGGATGGCTCCATCTCGGAGATTACGGTCTGCTTCTCATCGTCGATGTCACGGTGATCGGTAATCTTCTTCTCTTCATCAGAGTTCGGAGTTTCCTTACCGTTCTCATCGACCTGCTTGGAGTAGAGGTCCTCGAATGCGACGGCTGCCTTAATGACGCCCTTAACATCGTCGTTGACCTTGATGTCAACGACCTGCTCACCGGCAGACTTCTCCGGGGTGAAGGTTACATCGCCCTTGCCGACGACCTCGTGCTCACCCTTGTCATTCTGAGCCTTGTTATGCAGCTCAGCCTTCAGGGTGTATTCCTTACCCGGCACCAAGTCGGTGTACTCAACGGTGTCCTTGACGGTAACGCCAGCCTTTACCTGGGCAGCCTTGTCAAAGTCAGCCTTGGTCTTGATAGACGGGTTCCACTCGGTGTTAACGGTCTGCGCCTCATCATCAATATCCTCGTGGGTCTCGATGAGGTTTCCGTCCTCAGAATCGTTCGGGGCGTCCTTGCCGTTCTCGTCCACCTCGTGGGAGTACAGCTTCTCGAAGGCAACCGCAGCGTCAACAGCAGGATCTGCCTTCTCGTTGACGGTGATCTCAACCTGCTGTTCACCGGCGGACTCCTTCGGAGTCAGTTCCGCAGAGCCTTCACCCAGTTCGGTCTTGCCATCTGCCTTGGAGATCAGCTTTGCCTTCAGGGTGTACTTCTTACCCGGAACAAGGTCCTTATACGTCACAGTGTCAATAACCGTGGCGCCCTTCTCTACACGATTGCCATCCTTGATCTTGGCCTCCGTGCGGATCTCAGGGTTCCACTTGGTATTGACGGTCTGCGCCCCATCATCAATGTCCTCGTGGGTCTTGATGAGGTTGCCGTCCTCAGAATCGTTCGGAGCGTCGTTGCCGTTCTCATCCACCTCGTGGGAGTACAGCTT
The DNA here is from genome assembly GCF_022347235.1 of Corynebacterium tuberculostearicum. Classification (GTDB taxonomy): domain Bacteria; phylum Actinomycetota; class Actinomycetes; order Mycobacteriales; family Mycobacteriaceae; genus Corynebacterium; species Corynebacterium tuberculostearicum_F. The sequence continues at coordinate 12,260 of NZ_JAKRDX010000030.1, read as the reverse complement.
CTCATAAGCAACGGCTGCAGCAACAGGGTTCTTCACACTGTCATCGACATTGATCTTTACCTCAACATCGCCAGACTCACCCTTAGCTTCAAAGGTCTTAGAACCGGTACCAAGAATAGCGTGCTCGCCGTTCTCGTCAGCAGCCTTGTTACGCAGCTCAGCCTTCAGGGTGTACTTCTTACCCTGAACAAGGCCCTCGTAGTGAACCTTGTCCTTAACGGTGGCGCCAGCAACAACCTGCTGCTTATCACCATCAAAGGAAGCCTTGGTGCCAATCTTTGGCTCGAGATTCTTCTCCTGCTTTTCCGTAGTTGGAGTCGGGTCAGGGTTAGGTACTACATCAGTAGTCGTACCCGGAGTCGGCTCGTCACTATCCTTCGTAGTGGTTTCCTCAGGAGAGGTCGGTTCAGTAGTGGAATCCTTAGGAGTGGTCTCCTCAGTATTGGACGGCTCAGAATCGGTAGTCGTCTCGCTAGAAGAAGTCTCCTCCTCCGGATTCTCAGAGGTAGTCTCTTCGGTCGTGTTCTTCTCAGTATCTGGATTCTCTGGAGAAGTAGTCGGCTCTTCAGAGCCACCACCATTGTCAGGCAAACCAGGCTGATCTACAGGAACAACGCGCTGAGGGAAACCTGAAGCCGACTTTGGCGGGTGAATTACCGTTATAAATGCGGAGTCAGGAGCGGCTGGAATCACCACTGACTCATCACGAGAATACTTAGGCGGATCAAAATCACTGACAATTTTGTAACCAGTCAGCTGACGAAATTCCTCAACGGTTTCTGGACCTCCGCCGTTTCCACCATTAAACCCTGGATACCAAGCGCCACCATAATTATTGCCGTAACTGTAATCACGTCCGGTAATAGTAGATGCAGCTGCAGCACGTCCGGATGTAGTTCGCCCCACAAGTGCCGTCAGGTAGACGGAATACTTTGACGCAGCAACTTTATCCCCGCTTTTGACTGCCTTCTTGAGTTCAGTTCCTACGTTGATAACTGCGTTCCGATAGTCCTGGTCACTATCGTCCCGTGAAGCCATCCCCTCGTCCCGGATAATCGGCAACTTCTTCGCGTAGCTCTGGGAGTAAAGGACGCCTTTTTGATTCATCGGGATGGGAGAGGTTGGATCTATACACCAGCCCCAACCCGCATCATTGTCAGCATTCGCGATATTGTTTGTGCCCGCCGGTTTACCCGCCCACACCAACGGACCCCAGCTATCATCAACACCTTTACTTGCAATCAGATCCCTATTGCCCAAATCTGTATTTGGACCATAGTCCGTAGGCTCAGCAGCCTCCGCCTTGCCACCCGGAACGGTGACCATGGCCGCGATTACCGCAATTGCAGCAAGCACTGCGGTAAAGACCATCCACCCCTCTCGGGATATGTTTCTTAATTTACTCATTCTTTCCTCTTCGAGCGGTACAAATACTTACATTCGTTTTCCTGCACAGCGAGTGTTTTCGCTGAACAGAACCTGAAATTGAGACTTGAACACACTGCGGTTAATCAGGGTTTTGAACCCGAATCTGGATTAACTCTTATCGTGCTCTCAGGATAATATCACGGGAAAATTTAAGGCGCCAGCCAGAAAGCTTTAGAAAACTGCACGTTATGCAGGATTTCTAATTCCTTAACCGCAGGTAGATGTACTTATTTTCACGGGCAACCTAGTGTTAAATACATATGTTCGACGACCGCTAGGCATATTCTAAGATTAAAGACCCAAACCGATAGCTTAACCAATACTAAGATTGGATTTAACGAGACCCGTGTAAACACTTCTGTACGCTGCGTTTTATCTAATTTCATGCAAATTCAAGGGAGGCGATTTGCATACAATTTCATCGCATCACTCCGGAATTATCCATAGAAAGTTGGTGTTGCAGGTGTGACTGGAGAACATTTCCTACGGGTGCGCAAACGTTCGATGTATCAAAAATGTCGTAAACATTAACCCTATTGCCATTCATCTCTAAGAAGGGATGTGTGAGCAAAAACTCTGCCTAGGGTCGTCACAATCACACTCAGAAACCTCGAACAGGGAGTGAGGGAGAATTGGGCAAAGAAAAATCCGCACGGGCGTCGGCAAGCGGATGCTTTACCGAGGCCGCAGTGCGGATCCTGGAATAAATTAGGCCTTAGAGAACGGCAGTAACCCGGTAGCCCTTCTCCTGCAGGAGCTGGGAAACTGCCTCGAAAGTATCGCCATCCTTATCCGGGTTGTAGGTCTCCGGGTTCAGGGCAATATTGGCGGTGTTGCCCTCGTAGCGGACGCTGATGAAGTCGTAGCCGGCTTCGGCATGGGCGGCGTCGATAAGCGCCTGCACGTCATCGTCGTTGCCCTGCTCAGCAACGGCAACCTGCTCCTGCTCAGGTGCCGGCGCAGCCTCCTGTGCCGGGGTGCCCAGGCCGAAGAATCCCATAATGGTGGCAAGCAGGCCGCTCACAAGCTTGATGATCATTGAAGTAACTCCCTGTGTGGTAATGCGCGGGAATAGGGCCCGCTATGGCTGAAAACTCTCTGTACTTAAAGCAGACTTAACTTTAGCTTAGTATCGGGTTACGTTCAACAGGGAAAGCCTTAATTCACCATGCCATGGTCTTGTGGGCGATTAAGGGACGCTGAAACACCACAGCGCCCGTGCTCCGTCTCAATGACGGGACCCGGGCGCTTTTTGCTTGGTGAGGGCTAGCTCCCCTAGGGGGACGGGGAGCTAGTTAGGGAATAGGGACCTTAGCTGCCTACTTGGAGGAGCTGGAAGAACCAGCACTCGGGGAGCAGGCATTAGCCACCAAGCCCAGAGCCAGCGCACCAGCAGCAGCCAGTGCAATGCCACCGCCGACGCGGCCCGCCTCAGACTTCTGAAGCATCAGGTTAATCTGGTTGGCCTGCTGAGCCAGCGGGCCATTGTAAATGCCCAGCTGCTTCTGCAGCGCAGTATTCTGCGCACCCAGCTGACGGTTGATGCCATCAATCTGAGCAGAAACCTGCTTTACCAGCGGGGAGAAGCCCGGAATATTCATCTGGGAAGCCAGACCAATCGGCAGCAGGAACAGCAGCGGGATGCCCACACCCGCAGCAGCCGGCGCACAGCGCTTCCAATCAACATTGGAAGAACCAGAAGACAGGCCCGGCAGAGCGGAACCGCCCGGTACGGTCGGAGCATCCTGGCCAGCGACAGTCACGGTTTCCTCGTTGCCATCCTGGTCCTTGACGGTGACCTTGTCGCCTTCCTTCAGGTCGACGCCCGGAGTTACGGACCACTTACCGTCCTTATCGGCGGTGATGGTCTTGGTGGTCTTCTTGCCGTCCTTATCCGTCACAGTGACGGAGACTTCGGTGCCCGGCTTAGCGGTACCGGTGATCTCCTTGTCACCTTCGGTGACCTTGTCGATGGAAGGCTTGGTAGCAGTGGCACCATCATCAGTCTTGGAACCGACAGTGGTGGTCTCCTTATTGCCATCCTGGTCAGTGACAACAACCTTGTCACCCTCCTTGACCGGCTCCTCCGGAGCAACAGTCCACTTACCATCATCATCGGCAGTGCCCTTGGACTCAGACTTCTTATTACCGTCCTTGTCCTCGACGGTGACAGTCACATCCGTGCCAGGCTTAGCCTCACCGGAAATATCCTTATCACCCTCGTTAACCGGGTCGATGGAAGGCTTAGTCGCCTCGGAGCCATCGTCAGTCTTAGAACCAACAGTGGTGGTCTCCTTATTGCCATCCTGGTCAGTGACAACAATCTTGTCACCCTCCTTCACCGGCTCCTCCGGGGTGACAGTCCACTTACCATCATCACCGGCAGTGTCCTTGGACTCAGACTTCTTATTTCCGTCCTTGTCCTCGACGGTGACAGTCACATCCGTGCCAGGCTTAGCCTCACCGGAAATATCCTTATCACCCTCGTTGACCGGGTCGATGGAAGGCTTGGTAGCAGTGGCACCATCATCAGTCTTGGAACCAACAGTGGTGGTCTCCTTATTGCCATCCTGGTCAGTGACAACAACCTTGTCACCCTCCTTGACCGGCTCCTCCGGAGCAACAGTCCACTTACCATCATCATCGGCAGTGCCCTTGGACTCAGACTTCTTATTACCGTCCTTGTCCTCGACGGTGACAGTCACATCCGAGCCAGGCTTAGCCTCACCAGAGATGTCCTTATCACCCTCGTTAACCGGATCGATAGAAGGCTTGGTGGTCTCTTCACCGTTGTCCTTACCCGGGAAGTCGCCCTTATCGAGCGGGTTGGTGCCGGCCTTGACTTCGTCGCCATCATTGACGCCGTCGCCATCGGTATCCGCCTCATTCGGGTTGGTACCGTTCTCAATCTCGGTACGGTCAGTCAGACCATCGCCATCGGAGTCAGCCTTGGCCGGATCCGTCGGCTCATTGTTGTACTTACCGTTTTCGGAACCATCCAGCTCCTGCTTATCGCTCAGGCCATCACCATCAGTGTCAGCCTTGAGAGGATCAGTACCCTTCTCCTTCTCCTCGCCGTCAGACAGACCATCGCCATCAGAATCGGAGTTCTTCGGATCGGTACCGTCTTCGACCTCCTGGCCGTCCTCAACACCATCATTGTCGGAATCGGCCTTCGTCGGATCAGTACCGTGTTCCTTCTCTTCGCCGTCGCTCAGGCCATCGCCATCGGTGTCAGCGTTATTCGGATCGGTTCCGTCGGCCTCCTCCTGCTCGTCGGTGACACCGTCGTTGTCGGAGTCCTTAGCCGGCTGCTCAGGAGTTTCCTCCTTCACGGTCGGGTTGGTACCGGCCTTAACTTCGTCACCATCGTTGACGCCGTCGCCATCGGTATCAGCCTTGTTCGGGTTGGTACCGATCTCAATCTCAGTACGGTCGGTCAGGCCGTCGTTGTCAGAGTCAGCCTTCGTCGGATCCGTCGGCTCATTGCCGTACTTACCGTTTTCGGAACCGTCGAGTTCTTTCTTATCGCTTAGGCCATCACCATCAGTGTCTGCCTTGAGCGGATCAGTACCCTTCTCCTTCTCATCGCCGTCAGACAGACCATCGCCATCAGAATCGGAGTTCTTCGGATCGGTACCGTCTTCGACCTCCTGGCCGTCCTCAACACCGTCATCGTCGGAATCGGCCTTCGTCGGATCAGTACCGTGTTCCTTCTCTTCACCGTCACTCAGGCCATCACCATCAGTGTCAGCTTTATTCGGATCGGTACCGTCAGCCTCCTCCTGCTCGTCGGTGACACCATCACCATCAGAGTCCTTTGCAGATTCATCAGATGGGTCAGTTGGGTCGGTGGGGGTAACACCAGTGTCCTCAGAGCCGTTATCATCCTGGCCCTTCTCGTGGCCGTTAACTGGAACCTCAACCGTGACAGGTTCATCCAGGGAAGGATCCTTAACAGTCACAGTGATCGGGCCGTCAACACGCTCACCTGGTGTAACGAGAATCTCTCCGGTTTTCGGATCAATCGTGGCAGGAATACTCTTACCGTCTTCGTCCTTGGCGGTGACAGTGGTCTTACCCGTCGGGTTCTCCACCTTCACACCGGTCGACTGCTCATCATCAGTCGGCTCGACGGTATTCGGTTTATCAGCACCATCGACAGAGACTTTCGGCTGCTCGGCAGCATCCTCGTCCTTAGCGGTCGGGTTGGTACCGGCCTTAACCTCATCGCCATCGTTAACGCCATCACCGTCGGTATCCGCCACGTTCGGGTCGGTACCGATCTCAATCTCGGTACGGTCAGTCAGACCATCACCATCGGAATCCGCCTTAGCCGGATCCGTCGGCTTGTTGTCGTACTTAGTGTTCTTAGAACCGTCGAGCTCTTCCTTATCACTCAGACCATCACCATCAGTGTCAGCCTTAGTCGGATCGGTGCCCTTCTCCTTTTCCTCAGAGTCACTCAGGCCATCACCATCAGAATCGGCCTTAGTCGGATCAGAGCCAAGTTCCTTTTCTTCACCGTCGTTCAGGCCGTCACCATCAGTATCAGCCTTCAGCGGATCAGTGCCATCGGCAACCTCGTCACCATCGTTGACACCGTCACCATCGGAATCGGCCTTCTTCGGATCAGTACCGTGTTCCTTCTCTTCGCCGTCGCTGAGGCCATCACCATCAGTGTCAGCCTTGTTCGGATCGGTTCCGTCGGCCTCCTCCTGCTCGTCGGTGACACCGTCGTTGTCGGAGTCCTTAGCCGGCTGCTCAGGAGTTTCCTCCTTCACGGTCGGATCAGTACCGGCCTTAACCTCGTCGCCATCGTTGACGCCGTCGCCATCGGTATCCGCCTCATTCGGGTTGGTACCGATCTCAATCTCAGTACGGTCAGTCAGACCATCGCCATCGGAGTCAGCCTTGGCCGGATCCGTCGGCTCATTGTTGTACTTACCGTTTTCGGAACCATCCAGCTCCTGCTTATCGCTCAGGCCATCACCATCAGTGTCAGCCTTGAGAGGATCAGTACCCTTCTCCTTCTCCTCGCCGTCAGACAGACCATCGCCATCAGAATCGGAGTTCTTCGGATCGGTACCGTCTTCGACCTCCTGGCCGTCCTCAACACCATCATTGTCGGAATCGGCCTTCGTCGGATCAGTACCGTGTTCCTTCTCTTCACCGTCACTCAGGCCATCACCATCAGTGTCAGCCTTGTTCGGATCGGTACCGTCAGCCTCCTCCTGCTCGTCGGTGACACCGTCGTTGTCGGAGTCCTTAGCCGGCTGCTCAGGAGTTTCCTCCTTCACAGTCGGGTTAGTCCCAGCCTCGACCTCGGCACCGTCATTGACGCCATCGCCATCGGTATCAGCCTTGTTCGGGTTGGTACCAATCTCAATCTCAGTACGGTCAGTCAGACCATCGCCATCGGAGTCAGCCTTGGCCGGATCCGTCGGCTCATTGTTGTACTTACCGTTTTCGGAACCATCCAGCTCCTGCTTATCGCTCAGGCCATCACCATCGGTATCCGCCTTGAGAGGATCAGTACCCTTCTCCTTCTCATCGCCATCGGACAGACCATCGCCATCGGTGTCAGCCTTCAGCGGATCAGTGCCATCGGCAACCTCGTCACCATCGTTGACACCATCACCATCGGTATCCGCCTTGAGAGGATCAGTACCCTTTTCCTTCTCTTCACCGTCGCTCAGGCCATCACCATCAGTGTCAGCCTTATTCGGATCAGTACCGTCAGCCTCCTCCTGCTCGTCGGTGACACCGTCATTGTCAGAATCCTTAGCCGGCTCCTCAGGAGTTTCATCCTTCACGGTCGGATCAGTACCGGCCTTAACCTCGTCGCCATCGTTGACGCCATCACCATCGGTGTCGGCCTTCTTCGGGTCGGTGCCCTTTTCAGCTTCTTCCTTGTCCGTCAGACCGTCGTTGTCAGAGTCTGCGGTGGCGTCCTTGACCACGAGCGGGAAGGTCTGAGTACCAGTGCTGTCACCATCGGTAACCTTCACGGTCACGTTGTAGACTGCCTCGCCATCGTCGGTCACCATGTCAGCGGTGTCCTTGTTGTAGGCAGGGATACCGGTAATTTTACCGTTCTTATCGATGGAGATACCCGCGGGGGCGTCGACAAGCTCATAGGTGGGGTTAGTCAAATCCGCACCGTCAGCCGTCTTGGCAGAAACCTGAATCGGATCGATTTCCTCATCAGACCAAGACTCTTGGCCTTGAATCTTGTCGACGACCAGATCCTGGGCAGTTGGCTTCTCATCACCCGCTGGGACCTGAACAACGATGGTGTCGGTGTGCTCTTCGCCATTGATAGTAGCGGTAACCGGCAGCTCGAAAACCTTAGCCGGAGCGCCCGGCTCTTGCTTCGGAACGGTAATGGTTGCAGCACCATTCTCATCGAAGGTCACCTCAGTGCCTTCAGGCGCATTAGCGGTATCTGCCTTGAACTCGGATCCCTCAGGAAGGGAATCCACAGGCTCACCGTTGAGAGTCAGCTTCGGAGAAACCTTAGAGGTTGCCTTATCGCCATCGACTTCCAAGTTCTCCAGTGCTGGATACTCAACGCCGTAGGTCTTATCGGCCTCTGGAGTCTCCGGATCCGGGGCTGTAGCAGCTGCGACAGTGGCGGTTGCAGCTTCCGACGGCTTCTTGCCGGCCTCGGTGGCAATAGCCTTAACCTCATCGTCTTCCTTCAGCTCTTCATCTGCAGGAATATCTGCAGTGAAGGTGCCTGGGTTATCCGGGTCCTCGGTGGCGGTAACCTCCGTGCCGGATGGCAGGGTGACCTTCACCTCGCTGCCGGCAGGAGCCTTGACGGTGACCTTGTTGTCACCGGCCTTCACTGGCTCGATGGACGGGGTCTCTGTCGCTTCCGTCGGGGCATCCGAGGTCGCCGTGAAAGCGCCACCCTTGGTGCGCTCACCATTCGGGGATTCCGCAACGAGGGTGTACTCCGTACCGTCCTCGAGCTCAAGCTTGCCGGATTTAAACTCGCCCTTTTCGATGGCGGCGGCGTCGTCAAGCGTTGCCACGTGGATAGCATCTGTAGCCTCATAGTTGAGGTTGCCGTCTGCGTCTTCGTTCAGCTTCTCAGTAGGAACTGCCACGATCTTGACCGGCGCGGCGTCGGCGTTGGTGACATCGAGCAGCGGGATATCCTTGCCCTGGGAGTCCTTATCCTGCTCACGCTTAATGGTGCCCGACAAAGATTCCGGCTGCGGCACGACGGTCTTCTCAGACGGCTGTGGGGCAGCGGGCTTGAAGGACTTCGGGTCCAGTGGATCGGTCTTGTCTGTCAGAACCTCGACGTCATCGCGAATGCCATCACCATCAGAGTCAGCCTCCGAAGGATCAGTACCCAAGTCGCGCTCATAGTCATCGGTGAGTCCATCCCCATCGGAATCTGCGATGTTGAGGTAATCGAACTTGATAGTGTTGTTCAGCAGCGTCGGCTCAGCGCCGCCGTCTTGCTTATCATCGTTAGGGAACGACTTCGGCCAAGCATCGGTAAAGTCAACGGAAATCCACGAACGGGTGTCAATGCGCTTTCCGTACGGAGAGTTGGCAAGGTTTTCAGCACCCTCTTCGAGCTGGTACTCGATGGTGTAGCTACCAGTGGCGCCAGCCGCGATACCCACGATATCGTCCATATTTGCCCACACTTGATCCTTGGTCTTAGCATCAATGCCGGGCTCGTGTGGCAGATAGGACAGCTCAGGACGCGTACCGGTGGTCGCCAACCCGGTTTCCTTATCAAAGTCCATCTTCCACTTCTTCGCACCCGACAGCGGATTGCCTTCCATGTCAGACTTGTAGACCGTGACGTCGGTAATGTGCTTGGCAACATCCGGGCTGATGTTCTCGTTGAGAATCCAGTTCCAGTAGCTGTTGCCACCGTAATTCCTCACCCCCATCGTGGCGGTGGTGGTGGACTTGATAGTCCGGTTCTCTTGGTCGTACTTCAGCTGCTTGGAGATACCTTTGTCGTAGATGTTCTCACCAGGCCCGGTAAACGTTTCCGACGGCACGCCCGTTTCATTAGCGAGCTTCTTTTGGTCAACGATGTTGACGTGCTGCACGGAGTTATTGGCGATTCGGCCGTCCTTGCGAACCCAGTAGTAGTCAACCTGCGAACCTTCTGCGGGGAGGTTGAGGCTTTCAATCTTCTGCCCATTTTTGAGGAAGATCTGAATGTAGGACGCATACGCCTTAGCAGCGGCACCAGGGAAGTTCGGCGTATCATCAAAATTCAGGCCCCACTCAGACCCATTCGGATCGCGCTTGGTAAACGAGCCCTGCGCATCGCCTTCTGTGCCGACCAATTCGATGCGAGCAATCTGGGAATACAGGGCCTCATCATGGAATCGGATGAACTGGTTATTCGCGTCCGTATCCCCCTTCGGAGTAGTGCCACCGTTCCAACCTGCCTTCCTCAGGTGGGGCACTTTAAAGACGTATTGCGGGTTATTCTGTTGCGCGTCGGTAAACTCGGGAATGAGTCCAACATAACGCACACCATCCGAGTCGCCGTTATCGTAAATGCGGCCAGTATCCGCCGGAATGTAGTTACCGTCTGCATCAGTAATTTCAGCAGCGGCGGCAACGGCAGCGGTTTGCGGCGCTACAACGGGGTGAACAAACGGGCCAACGAGGGCCACAGAGAGAGCGGCCGCGGCAACGGTAACGCCGCGGCGACGTACAGCAGTACGCTTAATTTCCTTCTTGTTCATGCCAAGAAGTCCTTTCCTTAGACACAAAGACATAAAAAGCCACGCGAGGTAGGCAAGCAGCTATGCACGAGGATGCCTCGCTTCTTTCCTCCAAGAAGCGGCAAGCAACCGAAAGCTCAACAAACAATGTAAGAAGTTAGGGAGAACCTACCGAGTAGCTCATGTGCGATAGTAGCCGGTTTCGAAAATTATGGTTAGCGTACTGTGAACTGAAAGTTCCTTTAAAGGATTCGCTGTCAACATCGTGAGTTTTTCAATACAGTTGAGCTGCAGAAAGAATGTTACTAATATTAACATCGCGGCGAATGTGAATTACCACACTTTAATATTTAAGCATGGCCACCCCTCTGCCGATAAATAAACATGCAGGTCAGTGCAAATTTTTTACTTAACCCTTTCCCAGATCACTCTCAGTCAAAACCTACATTGGTGTCAATTCAAAGCCCCTCCTCGCTTCCCTAAAAACTTCCGCAATTTCTTATGGTTCACAGGTTTTAGACAGGGATTGCAGAGAACAAACTAAGGGTCCCGCCACGCAGCACCAGCTGCGCGCGGGACCCTTACACCACGGCGGTAGGAATTACGCCTTACTGGTCCTCCATTACATCGTGGCGCACGATGGTCTGGTCGCGACCCGGACCAACGCCGATATAGGAGATACGGCAGCCAGACAGCTCTTCCAAGCGCAGGACATAATCCTGCGCCTTCTGCGGCAGCTCCTCAAAGGTGGAGCACTCCGTGATGTCCTCATCCCAGGCCGGCATGGTCTCGAAGATGGGCTCGGCGTGGTGGAATTCGGACTGGGTAAGCGGCAGCTCGTCGTAGCGCTTACCGTCGACGTCGTAAGCCACGCAGATCGGGATCTCGCCGATGCCGGTGAGAACGTCCAGCTTGGTCAGGAAGTAATCGGTAAAGCCGTTAACGCGGGTGGCATAGCGCGCCACAACGGAGTCATACCAACCACAACGGCGCTTGCGGCCGGTGTTCACACCAATCTCGCCGCCGGTGGTCTGCAGGTACTCGCCCCACTTATCAAAGAGCTCGGTGGGGAACGGGCCGGCACCCACGCGGGTGGTATAAGCCTTGATGATGCCCAGCGAGGTCTTGATGCGCGTTGGGCCAATGCCGGAACCAACGGAAGCGCCACCGGCGGTCGGGTTAGACGAGGTCACGAACGGGTAGGTGCCGTGGTCCACGTCGAGCATGGTGGCCTGGCCGCCCTCCATAAGCACGTGCTTGCCAGCTTCGAGGGCCTGGTTGAGCTCCAGCTCGGCGTCGATAACCATCGGGCGCAGGCGGTCGCGGTAGCTTAGGAAGTACTCCACAATCTGATCCGCCTCGATGGCCTTACGGTTGTACATCTTCACCAGCATCTGGTTCTTGATATCCAGCGCGGATTCCACCTTCTGGCGCAGGATAGACTCATCAAAGATGTCCTGCACGCGGATGCCAATGCGCGCAACCTTATCGGCGTAGGTCGGTCCAATGCCGCGGCCGGTGGTGCCGATAGCGCGCTTGCCCAGGAAGCGCTCCTGCACGCGGTCCAGGGTCTGGTGGTACGGCGCCACCAGGTGCGCGTTGGCGGAAATCTTCAGGCGCGAGGCGTTCGCGCCGCGGGCCTCAAGGCCATCAATCTCATCAAAGAGCGCCTCAAGGTTGATCACCACGCCATTGCCCAGCACCGGGGTGGCGTTCTCGGACAAAATGCCGGCCGGCAGGAGCTTCAGCTCGTATTTTTCGCCGCCTACCACGACGGTATGGCCGGCGTTATTACCGCCGTTCGGCTTGACCACGTAGTCAACCTTGCCGCCGAGGATGTCGGTCGCTTTGCCCTTGCCTTCGTCGCCCCACTGGGCGCCGACAATGACGATCGCTGCCATTGTTTAGTCACTTCCTCATTATTGAAGCCAAAATACTCTCCAACTTTACACTTTCCCGGCGCAAAAAGCCCGCGTAGCATTGACCGCATGCGTTTTTTGTTCCTCCGCTGCGGCGCCCCGGGCGTAGCCATGCCTGCCGACGCCCACGATCTCTCCCCCATCCCTACCCGCAAAGAGCTCGCGCTTATCGACGCCTTCCTCAACCCCCTCC
>NZ_JAKRDX010000002.1:0-220697 GCF_022347235.1 Corynebacterium tuberculostearicum | reverse complement strand
CCGCCTTGCTTGCCGACGCCCCACCTAACCACCCCACCCCCGCGTGGAGCAGACCAACGTCGATGAATCGGAAATTCACAACTTCAGCAAGGCATCCATGCCACTGAACACTCGGACACCACCCCACCGCTTCCCACACGAGCGCTACGGCACCGTCTCACCGAAGACAGTAATGCTGCAGGAGTTCGTTCGGACTGGGCTAAAAGGGGCGGGCGCTTGGCGACGCCCTCTGCTCACCGCTCTACCCCAATCCTGAAATCGAGATTGCCCGCGCTTCCGCGCCTTCACTCGAGCCAATTCACCTTTTTGTGTCGAACCTTGCAGACGATCCTAGGACGTGTCTGCCAGGTACAAAAAGTTCGATTAAATGTGCTGCAGCTCAAATGATTCAGTGATTCGATACTAATCGTTAGCCCAACTCCGGCCGGTACTTTTCCATAATCGCTTCCAGGTCATGGAACAACGCCGCGCCATACTTCGGGTGACGGAGGCCGAATTCAACGCTGGCAGGGATGAAGCCTGCTGGGTTACCAAGGTCGTGGCGAATGCCATCGTGGACAACGACGTGGACGGGGTGTCCCTCGGAAATGAGCAGATCGATCGCATCCGTAAGCTGCAGCTCTCCGCCCTTGCCTGGTTCGATGCGGCGTAGGGCGTCGAAAATCGCGCGATCCAACAGATAACGACCAGTAGCGACCAAATTCGACGGAGCGTCCTCAGCCGCTGGCTTTTCCACCATGCCTACGACCTTCTTTACGCGGGCGTCGTCAGTAGCCTCAATATCGAACACGCCATAATTAGATACATGTGCAGGGTCCACTTCCACTGCCAACAGAACGGAACCGCCCTTCTCCTGACGTGCCCGAATCATTTCGCCCATAGCTGCAGTCGGCTCAATGACGTCATCTGGAAGCATGACAGCAAAGAAGTCTTCATCGTCATCTAGAACAGACTCGGCCAAACCTACAGCATGTCCTAGGCCTAGAGGCTTCTCCTGAGTCACTGCAACTGGATGGATAATTTTCGCCGCACGTTCTACCTTCGCCGCCTGCTCATCTTTGCCCCGTGCACGGAGAATCTCAACGAGCTCAGGGAACTCATCAAAGTGACGCATAACCTCGTCTTTGCTCGGCGACGTCACAATCGCCAGCCTCGAAGCGCCTGTCGCTGCGGCTTCTTCCGCGATCATCTCGATACCAGGCGTATCAACCACAGGAAGAAGCTCCTTTGGAACAGTCTTCGTTGCTGGAAGGAATCGCGTTCCCATACCTGCAGCGGGGACGACAACGGTTCGAATTCCCGCTGTTTTCGTCGTTGGTTGAACAGCGGTGTCAGTGTGCTCCAATTTTTCCATACGCTAAACCTACACGTTTAGACCTCGAACAATGGGCAAACGAGGTCAATGAAAGATGTTGTGGAGCCACCGGGGCGCGAACCCGGGACCAGCGGATTATGAGTCCGCGACTCTAACCGACTGAGCTATAGCCCCCAAACGCCGAGCAAGCCGACGCTTTAAAGACATGCTACATCAGGCTATTCGTGGCCAATTCCATTGCCTCGAGGTTGCCTCCCCAGGCATTGCCTCCCGAAAGTACATGCTCAGCGGTGTGACCCACTGAACAATTGGTTAGAATAGTTTATTCCCGCTACTTTCATTGCAAACTAGATCCCGAATCCCTCAAACCTCGTACAATCATATTTAGTTTCAACCCAACCAGTCCCCCTTAGGAGAGTATTGATGTCCAGTCTTAATGTGGCGTTCGTCGGCCTTGGCTATATCGGATTGCCCACAGCAGTCGTCATGGCCAACTCTGGGGTGAACGTGGTCGGCGTTGATGTCAATACGGTGAATGTAGAAAAGATCAATCGCGGTGAAGTCACAATCGTCGAGCCAGGTCTGCAGGAAGAACTCACTGCAGCGCTCGAGTCTGGCCGCTTCCGCGCCACCACGGAACAGGTTCACTCTGACGCCTACATCATTGCAGTCCCTACCCCCTTCACCGACAACTATGACGTCGATATGAAGTACATCTATTCGGCCGCAGAAGCGATCGCTCCTCAGCTGGTCGGCGATGAACTTATCGTCCTCGAGTCCACCTCTCCTCCGCAAACCACTGCAAAGATGGCACAGCGCATCTTGAAGTGCCGACCTGACCTCGTTGCAGATGGTGCTGAGAATCCAGACAACAAACCCGTTATCTATTTTGCGCACTGCCCTGAGCGCATTCTTCCGGGCTATGCAATGGAAGAGCTGCGTACCAATGACCGAATCATCGGCGGCCAAACCGCTGAGGCTACTCGTCGCGCAACCGAAATCTACGCCACCTTCTGCAAGGGTGAGCTACTTGCTACCAACGACGTAACTGCAGAAATGGCAAAGCTCACCGAGAACTCCTTCCGCGATGTCAATATCGCTTTTGCGAACGAGCTTTCGCTCATCTGCGACAAGCTTGGCATCAACGTATGGGAGCTCATCAACCTCGCCAACCACCACCCACGCGTGAATATCTTGCAGCCTGGCCCGGGTGTCGGTGGCCACTGCATCGCGGTCGATCCGTGGTTCATCGTTGCCGCTGACCCGGAGAACTCTAAGCTCATCCACACCGCTCGCAACGTCAACGACAGCAAGCCCACTTGGGTTATCGACAAGGTCAAGAAGGCAGTGGAAGAATCCAACGCTTCCAATATTGCGGTCTTCGGCCTGGCCTTCAAGGCTGACATCGATGACCTGCGCGAGTCCCCTGCTCTCAACATCGCCGTCGATCTTGCAGAAGAGCTCGAGGATAAGCAGATTCTCGCTGTCGAGCCAAACGTTAGCGAGCTGCCAAAGCGACTCAAGGGCTTCGACAACGTCGAACTCACCAACTACACCGACGCTCTCGAGCAGGCCGACGTCATCGTCCTGCTCGTCGATCACAAGGAGTTCAAGGCGCTTACCAATAACCAGTTCGAAGGCAAGAAGGTAGTCGATACAAAAGGCCTGTGGCGATAGCTGACCGTGATTAGTTAAGTCGTATCTTCTACATTGAAGAAAAGCAGGCATAAGTTTAGGGCTAATTGATTGTCAATTAGCCCTAAACTTATGCCGTTAAACCCCGACTAGACGGAAGCAGCGTTTACGAACTTACGGATATATCTCAGCGTCTCTTCCTTGGTAGGAGGGTTATGACCGAGTTTCGAGTCTGAATATAGCCAAATCTCGAACGGATTCTTGAACTCTAGGCTGCCCTTCACACATGCGGTCAGATGATTAAAATCCCTGAACATATCCTGACGAGATGATGCATTCATAAGCACGTAACACTCGGGAGTCCGTTGCTCTAAACTCATCATCACTAACGCGTCGAGCCTCTCCGGATATTTCTCCAGAGCTTCTTCAACGCTCGCAGTGCCTAGTCCGGCCCATAATGCATTTTCAACTGCGCGTTCAAAAAAATCAGTAATTCGGATCTGAGGATTAATAGCTAAAGCTGCAGAATTCCTATCCTTGGTAGCCAGAAGGATTGACTGGAAACCTCCAGCCGAACTTCCGAAATAGAGTGTCTTATCCCCAATCAAAGCCTCTGCTGCATTAAGTCCGGCGCGAATCGCGTCAACACATTGCAACATAGCTTGAATTCCGTGCTGCTCAACACAACCAATACCCCAACCAAGGCCCGCTACGTCGCTGAAGCGCAATGTTGGATCGCAAATAAACAATGAATGATAACCAAGTTCCTCTGCCCACGAAGAACGCTGAAAAATGGGTAACGCAGAACGTGTGCGATCGACCGCACCGTTCAAATTGACAAACAGAGGAAGCTCACGATCAAACAAACCACATACTAAACGCAGGTCGACTTCAAGCCCAGATTCAAAGGCAACAGTAAAATCATATGTCTGTTTCGAAGCAAACTTCTGGCGAGCTAGGTTGTTTATACTAATCAGCACTTAGACTAGCTCCTCGTGTCTTAACGAACTCGAGAAGAACAGTTTCGTTAGCAAGTCCTTTCGAGTGCCAGAAAATCAACTTTGGTTCTCTTTGAGTCAATTCCGGTTCAACCACCACGCGCTGTTGAACCAATGCCTTAACGGGGAATCCGATAACCAAAATGTCTTTGCCATATTTCTTCCAGCGAGACTTGCTTTCGTCGAAATCTCCCGGGATACCTTCGTCAAAGCGCAGGCCCATGAATACGCGCTCGCCAAGAACCGCGTTTGGCAATCGGATAGCAAACTCAACTTCTTTGAACTCCCCGCCTCCGCGGAACTCGAGTTCAGTAATTTCGGTACCAAGTTGCGTAGCTTGAGTTTCACTCATTCCTCGAGCATCAAACACGACGTCCTCTTCTTTCTGAAGGGAGCGCGCAATTACGGGAAACGCGTCAGAGAATGCACCAGTGCTTGAAGCTAATGGAAGTTGTTGCTGCTCACGAAAAATACGTCCGATTGCCTCGGCATAGCCACCTCGTTGATGTCCGTCTTGGTTCGGGTGCAACATCGTAATGAAGTTCGTCGATCGACTGTCCAAAATCGTCGGCGCCCACTTGTCGATTTGGGCATGATCTTGACGCGGCGGCTCGATAAATCGACCGGATTCAGAATCGAAACTACAAATATACATTTGACCGACTGAGGTTTTTGGCCGGTACAGTTCACGCAGGTCCCACAACGAACCGTCCATATACACCGTGGTATATCCCCGACCGAAAGACAATACATAACCAGCGTGTTCAGGGGTGACATACGGCTCAGCCATTTTGAAGAAATCTTTACCGAGAATGTCATCATCATCGAGACGATACCAGGCAAAAGAAACCAAGCCACGTTCGTTTTCTAGGCGCTCTTTAGCCGCTCGATTAATAAGTTCAGAATGTTGAACTTGAGAATCGTTTACGTAAAGCTCCAAGAAATCATATTTCTCGGCTAGAGCTCTGAGGCGGGTCTGATACTTTTCTGGTAGGGAGCTTGAATACTGAACAAAATGCACCACATGATGGTCTTCAGCAGCTAAAGCAAGCTGTGGAACCGACAAGTTCTCAAAAATGTCCATTCTCGGCCCTAATCGCTCGTCAGCATAAAGAGCCTTCATATATTCGTCCTCGGACTTTGAACGAGCCAAATTCCAACTCATTGAATTTGGGATGTAAAGCGAGAACCTAGTCTGACCAATAAAGAGCGTTTTCATTCTTTTCCTTTTATGAACCTACACGGAAATTTGGTCAAGCGCTTGACCGATATACTTCATTTCGCCTGTACCAAAGAGCAAATCATCGGAAGCCGCCCAAGTATGGCTTTCTTTCTCGGCCAACCTAGTTACAGAAAAGTTGAATCGATCTGTGCTATATATTCTTCCACCCTTCTCGAGAATCGCAGTCAAAAAGTCACTATCTTCCCCTCGTTTACCGTTCGGGAATGGGGTGTCGACAAATGTTTCTTTACGCCCCATAATTGTCGCGCCACGAACGAATTGTGAATACTTATGTTCCATATTTGGCATTGTCAAAACGGTCATGTCGCTGCCCTGGAAATAGATATATGACGCTGCTTTTCCGACCACATCAGCCTGGGAAAACTGAAGGCTGTTATACATGTCCTCGAGATAATATTCGCCATACCAATCATCATCATCCATGCGAGCGATGACATCGCCTGTGGCAGCGTTGATCATAGCGTTTAAATTGTCAGCAAGAGTAGCCTCTGCAGGGGCTGACAGTACAACAACGCCCTCGATTTCGTATTTTTGCTTAAGGTTTTGCAGCTCAGTCTCTGATAAAGCAAATCCATGGCAAGCAACCAATAGTTCCTTATCACGGAAAGACTGCCGTGCAAAATTTTGGAAAATATTGTCTACATTCTCAGGGCGGATAGTAGGACTTATCACAGAGATTCGCTCTGGAACTTCGCTGACTTCGATTCCACAAGTGTTAAGGATTTCGACAGCGCGTGTACGATACGTATGGTTCTTCCACGTATTTCGTTGCGCCACATGTACTTTTCTTTCGCGAAAATCTTTGGAGCGAATCAAAATCCTGAGCTTCTGATACGTCTCTTGTTCATCGCGGACAACGGTAATTTGTTCATTCGGGTAGAACATTTCAATTGCCGGAGTATAAGGCGTGACGACTGCAGCACCGCAGGCAGTGGCTTCCAAAATTCGGCGAGCGCACATGCTGGGTGACCCAACTACCGAATTAACATTCAGCACGGTTTTGTACGCGTGATATGCCGTAAGCATTGAAGGATACGGAAGTGATCCCCTCACGTGACTATCATAAGGCGATGGAAATTGGTAGTTGGGATCTGTCCCCAGTTGTCGAGAGAAAATATCTAGTCCAAATTTGGATGCCGCTGGGAGCAAGAAATCCATTTGGGCGCGACGTTCAGGGTACTTATGCCTAAAGTACATACCACCGAAAACTACGTCCCTCGAACGCTCCACTCCTTTCACATGCGCTGGGTTATGAATTTTGGGTTGTGCTGCAAACGGAAGCACTTTAATTCGGTTGTGCCCGAGCTCTCTCTTGTAGTCATCAATTTTGTTGACGTCCGTAGTAAATACGTAGTCAAATAATGCTGCAGAACGCAGGAAGTCTTCGAAGTGTGGCGGATCTTCCTTGTTCCAAAAAGCTGTTGGAATACCACGCTTCTTACATTCTGCTACTAGCTCTTGAATCTCTGGTCGCGGCGCCAGAGAACCTGTTAGCTGGTAGCGCCACTCCCCGGAATTTCCTTCCCAAGCGCTTTCGACAAAGAGAAGATCAACGTCATTTTCGTCTAATTGCTTCAACCAGTTTTCTTTGGTCGGCTGAATCTGATTCCACTCAAAAGAAAAAGCATTGGCAGTAAAATCGTCAGCGATTACCATTACGGTTTTCGGGAATCTATCTGACTTGTCAGCGGGCTCAGGGATCGGTGGAAAATTCAACTTTTGCGGAGGATTTTCAACCTTCGGTGCCTGCGACGAAGCAGCCGGCTGAGCGACTTTACCGCTTTCAACCAATTTGCGTACATTAGGCGCCATTTTTCCAACGGAGCCTGCAGTATTTCTGATAATAGGATTTAGAAGCTTGATTTTACGAGCAGAATCGGAAATTTGGCTACTTTGTCCCAGAAGGACGGCCTCGCTTCTCGATGCAGTGTGTACCGCCTTAATAGATGCGTTCATTCCACGGATCGCAACAAGAAAAATCCCAAGCACCGTTGCTGAATAGAAAATTACGCAAAGTAGTAGCAGCCAATGTGTACCGGTAAGCAAATAGCCTACTGTTGCCATAGCACTCCCTAGTGCCAAGGACACAGCAATAAGCATTTGGAGCTGTTGCTTTAAAAGAATTTTTTTCATTTCGACCTCTCTACGTCCTACCCCAACGATAGTGTCGTCTTTCGCCTGCATTTTCGCAGATAGTCAACGCAACGTTCTTTCATAGAAGAAAACCATCCAAGCCAGCTTACCGTTTTCACCGGAAGCATTTCTGCCAATTCAGATGTAACCCTCAGAGATCTCGGCAGTATTTAGATGGTTTGTTCCGAATTAAAGGAGCATTACGTAAAGCACGAATGACTTGAATTTTACTACAAGCTACCTGTGTTCGCTCACTTGTAAGCGCAATATCCATCGAAGAAAGCTTGGGCAGTATCTTTGAAAAGCCAGAAGGCGAAACTTAATCCAAGTAGCTCTATTTCCTGTGCCGTTGCAATAGCAACACAGCATGAAGAACCGAATTTCATAAGCCTTAGTCTCTTCGCTACACATTGCCCTTGCAACTGTTAGCGGTGTCTCCCGCCCCTGTAAAATCGTTTATCCCTGCGATGTTTTGGCGACCGTTTCCTTTGATTCAATTTAGTAGGTTGCACAGCTCGCGCGGTTTGGTTCGGTGCTCTAGTTTGCTCAAGAAGCACTCGGGGTGGATCATAAGCAGCAATAACTTCTTCTAGATAGTCAAAACCTGGTTGTTTGTCAGGTTTGCCCATCAACCGAGCCCATTCGTGATACTTCGGCGCGACGACGTCGGTCGGACCGTCCGCGATGATGTGGCCTTTATTAATCCATATACATCGCTTGCAGTTCTTTTCCACATCTGAAATCGAGTGTGAGACCAAAAAGAGGTTGCCAGCGCGATCAAGCAATTCGCTCATACGAGCCGAAGCTTTTGCTGCGAAGGCGGCATCGCCGGTTGAGAGTGCTTCGTCGATGAGAAGAATCTCAGGCTTAATCGCCGTGGAAATTGCAAAAGCAAGGCGCGCGCCCATACCCGACGAATAGGTTGACTTTGGACGATTAATTGCGTCCCCAAGCTCCGTCCATTCGGCAATAAGGGGAATCTGCGCTTTAGCCTCCTCCGGGGTCATTCCCAGAGCCAGACACCCCACGTAAATATTCTGTGCACCGGTAAGGCCACCCTGCAGTGCAGGAGCCACCCCCATCAGCGTTGGCGTAGACGAAGTAAG
Organism: Corynebacterium tuberculostearicum; assembly: GCF_022347235.1. Lineage (GTDB taxonomy): Bacteria > Actinomycetota > Actinomycetes > Mycobacteriales > Mycobacteriaceae > Corynebacterium > Corynebacterium tuberculostearicum_F. Next base: position 212,267 of record NZ_JAKRDX010000002.1, on the reverse strand, counting down.
CACCTGTCCTGAAGTCGGGGCTTGGCCACCCGCGATGATTGAAAGGAGCGTAGATTTACCCGAACCGTTTAGGCCAATAATGCCAACAGATTCGCCCGGTTTTACCACCAAGGAAGCATCGACCAGAGCATCGACAACTTGGTCTTGTTTGCGTGTACGCACAACAGAGGCATCATCCGAACGCGATTGCGAAATCACGTATCGCTTGCTTACCCGATTAACAACTACGTTGGCGTCTTCAATGTAACTGATATCCACGAGGTGCCTTTCTAGGTCAATCGGACGTATCGGTCTTCGGCCTGCCAGAAGAACAGGAACCCAACTGCAAATAGTCCAAAGGTCCAGGCGCACAGCGAACCCCACTCGCTAAGGGACGGAATGGTGTCGTAGATAGCGACGTTACGTACTGCGCTTAGGAACTCATACGCCGGATTGTGACTCATGATCTGCTTCACCGTAGGCACATGGTCAAAACGGTCAAGCGTAAACATGACGCCTGACAAGAAGAACCAAGCCTGCGTAACCAGTGGCACTACTGCTTTAACATCAGGGATTTGTGCGCCCACGCGGGCCGCTATCATCAATAACCCACAACCGAAAATGTGGATCATTAAGAACAACGGAACAACGAAAATCACTTTCCAAGAAGGCACCGTATGCCATTGGAGTAGCAATGCGACGACAATCGAAACAGCAGCAGGAATCAGGTTATCGATTGCTGAACGAAGCGTTTGCGAAAACGCCAACGAAGCTGTTGGAAAGTTGAATGCACGGATCATAGCCCGATTTGAGGGAAGCAAACTTGTGCCTTGAGACAGCAGGCCCGACATCATTGGCATAAAAGTAGTGCCAATAAATAAGTAGCCAACAAAGTTAGGCACACCGCGTGATGTCTTGAAGAGGACACCGAACAAAAAGCCGTAAAAGACAACGTTAAGCAATGGGTTGATAACTAGCCAAAGCTTCCACAAACGATAATCACGCGTCGTACGAAGCGCCTTTGAACGAGCATCTGCCCAGATAAAATGTCGGCGCTCCCATAGCTGGAGCACATAGTCTTTCAGCGATGGACGCGTCTGAAGCGGTGTCAGTCGCCCCTTATCAACGATAATTACTGGGCCGTCGTGATTCTCGATATCTTTAATTCGCTGCTGAGTTTCGGCCTGACGCGAACGCTGCGAATTGGATAGGTTGAGCTTCATTCGTCACCAATCCTTTCGTTCGTTGTAGGGGTCGACTATGCACGATCCGTGCTCGCACTTGATAGAACTCTTAAGATGATACCCGCGAAGGGTTAGCTTAGGCCTAACCGCAAGCATTATTGACTCATCCCCGTTTCGATGATGGTTCGCAGCGCACTAACGACCGAGGAAAAGTCACCGGCTCCTGAGCGATAACGCATCTGTTGCTTCGAAAGCGGCGAGTCTTTAGTAAGAATTCCCCAAATTGGAACTCCGGCGCCCGAATAATCTGCAAACTTCGAAGGCAAGAACGGATTTACCGCAAAATCAGTGCCTGATACATCAGTGTCGTTAACAAGTAGAGCGTCGAATTTCTGTGCAAGGTTTAGGAATTCCAAGTACGGCAAAGCCGCATTGACTATTACTTGCTCTGGTGCCCCTAATGCCCAGAGCTGTGCCTGCGCTTTCTCTGGATTCGGACAAAAGATATGCAGACGAACAACCTGACGGAGATCTTCAGGTAGAGCTGTGATCGCCTTCACAACGTCACCAACACCGCGATTTTCATAGAAGGATCCGAAGTATCCCACATGTACGCGGTGCTCCTCCAGCTCATATTCCGGCTGCACAAGTTCGTACAAGCCGGAATCGGGCTGCGATTGAGCCAGGACCGTCGACTTAGAGAGGAATTGCTCTCTCAAGTGTTGTGGATACGGTGCCAACATCAGTTCTCGCTGTATTTCATTGGTGAAGACCAAGGTATCGGCAGCGATGAACGTTGCAGCTTCAGTCAAAGCAAAATGCGAATCTAGCGATTGCGTATCAATTCCAGCGCGCGAGACTAGTCGTCGCAACCTCATGGTTACGGGATGCGGAGAGATCTTTCCCTTGCGCTGCTGCCCTTGTGCGTCAAGGCGCATGGGATCTGAAAACTCTGCTTCCCAAGTAACAGACGGATGCCTAAGCTTAAACAAAACGCCTGCGGCATGGGAGCCCGACCACATCGACCGGGAATACATTGATTGATAGCCACCTTGCTTTCGCGAAAGCTTAGAAGCACGACGAGCTGCGTAAGTGGCAAACGAGCAAATCAAAAACCAATTGCTAAACGACGGCGTGACGTCTAGGACTTCGCGATGCCCAATGAATTGCTCCACCATCAACAACGAGCTGGAGTCAATGCTTCTTACCTTTGACATGTTGGCAGAGAAGACATCCACGAGCTCGCCTTGCTCACGAATTCGCTTTGAAGCAACATTGCCGGCAGTATCTGCAAACGGCGGGAAGCAATAAGAGAACACGACGCGGGATGCAGTTTCCGCGCGCAACCCAGCCCAAGGAAGTCCAGATACCCCAAGCTCAGTCGCCAGCTTGATCGCATCGCCAGTGTGCTCCGGAAAGCGCGTCAGATAGTCTCTGACAAACGAAAACTGGGCGTCGACAAGCGCATTGCGCGCTACAGTCGTGGGAGATTGGTCATAAGGACGGGCCGCCGGACGAATCCTAGAAATACATTCGAGCCTTTGCCGCACCGCAAAGTCAAAGTCGATTTTTTGGCGAGACACCGAATTCGGAGTCATCGTGCGGAGATAGCGAGCACCGTTAAGGTCTGAAGGAATCCGGAATGCGAGTGCAGGAAAGTCAAGGAACTGGGCAAAGAAGACGACATCTTCCCCTGACCGAAGATCTTCTGCAAAACGCAAACGAGTGGCGACCTCGATGGGAAACACTTTCGAAGCATTAAACCCCAGCAACCACGGAGCAGCGTGTAGAGGGGCAGTCTTTCCTCGCAGCCCCATGATTCGAGCATCCAAAGAATTTGAAGCAAGAGCGGTACCGTCCGAATCGACGTCTTGAATTCCTACAACCGCAATGGCCGCAGGTCCACACGCAGACCAAGCTCGCTCTAAATACTGCGACTCCAGCGCATCATCATCGTCGAGGAAAGTTACATACGTACGGGACGCGAGTGTCAGACCGAGGTTGCGGGCCCGACCCGCCCCATTGCGCTTGGAAACTACGCACACAACTTCAATTTCAGGATGCGCTGCCCGAAAGCTCTCCACGATGGTGCGCGAACGATCGGCTGCGCCATTTAGCACGACGATAAGCTCAATGAGTGAATCAGACAAGGTCTGCGCCGCAACGGATTCGAGGCTCCGAGCAAGGGTTTGGGAATTATTATAGGAAGGAAGAATCAGACTGATCCCTGGTGTACGGGTCATCGAATTTTCTCCAGAATCTTGTACAGCGTAACCACGACCTGCTTTGGCAGACGTTGCTTGAGTGGCTTGGCCAGAGGGGCAATCTTCAAGATGAGCTGACTTCTAATGCTCGGGAGCGCATCTGCTTGGTTCGCAGTGCCCCTGCCCTGGCAGGCACTAGTTTGCTGCTCTCTGAAAGGAGAGTGGAACAACTGTAGCGACTGAGAGAGAATTTCTTCGCGTGTATCTGCCATGTCTTCAGAGCATGTAGTGTGTTTTTCCAGTTTGAGCCATACGCAGTCTCCTGCTCGAGAAGCACCATAAATGACAAGGGTATCTTCTCGTGCGAGGGCGGCATTTAAGATGCCAGCAGTTGCGGGCCCTGCGGCGGGCAGGAGCCAATACGCATCCACGCCGCTAGTGCTTAGCCATCTTTCGACCGTCTTCGTGGCCTCATCATTGGGATGCCCGTCAATGCTCGAAGGGCCAGAGCCTAGGACGAGAAGTCGGTCTCCCTGTTTGGGTGAATGTGGAACATCATTTGGGGAAGAAAGTACACTCACCTCGCTTCCGATTGCCCCTAAGTGGACTGCGAGTGAATCATCGAATTTGAGGAGCCATACGTGTTGTTCTGTAGGAATAACCTCGGTTTCTCTCATTGAGCAAATGCGCATTAGTCCTCGCTTGCGATGCCAGCGATAAAGTCAAGTAGCCGTTGTGGAACGACTTCATCGCGCTCATTTTTTACCCAGTTCTTCCCTGCCCTGTTTGTATTTAGCAGGGAGCGCTCGGCCGATAAGTGAGCCCACAGTTCAGCAAGCTCCTCCGGCGCTTCAGGAGTAACAACGTGGCCGGCGTCCAAGTCCTCAATTAGGTCCGCGCACTCGCCCTCCACTGCAGCAGAGATGTGCAATCCTATACTCATGAGCTCATAGGTCTTTGAAGGAATGGTACGAGTAAGCGGCTCCCACCCTGCCAGATGAACAAGTGCCGTATCCGCCCATTCATAGTGTTCTTCAAGATCCTCTGCTGCGGCGCGGTGCCTAAATTCCACGTCCACGCCGAGCTTCTCGGCTAGATCGTGCAACTCATTCCATGCAGCTCCATCGCCAACAAACCTGAGCTTTACTGGCACTCCAGTATCTTGTGCCAAACGGGCAGCTTCAAGAGCATTGCCGAGTTTTTGGGCGCGGCCGAGCGTCCCTGCGTAAAGGACCCGCAGAGGTTCGGTGTTTTCTTGTACGCCTCGTTTTCTATAAGTCGTACGTGGTGGAAACACGTTGCGGATCGTTGTCATCGACTGCGTCGAAGACTCGTGCTCGATGCGGAGCCATTCTTCGAGCCTTTCCGAGGTCGTGATGATTCCGTCAGCCTTCTTCAGCACACGGTTCATTGCTTGTTCGGTAAGCCAAGACAACGACTGTAAAAATCCGTGGCGGGCGATTCGTTCTCGCAGTGAAGGTGCTCCAGTGGCTGAATTCCAATCATCGCTGACATTTAAGAGCGCAGGCCACGCATCACGAAGATCGATGACATAAGGCTTTCGGTACTTCTTCGCAATTGCGCGAGTCACCACCGAGGTAGGCAAAGCTGGGACTGTGCCGATAACCAAATCAGGAGAATAGTGTTTTAGTTCTCTAGGAATACGAACCGGAAACACCATCATCGACAATGCGACTGCGGCCTGGTTGAGAATACGACTGCTCAAAGAACGCCCAACTGGGAAGTACCCAGTTCGAACAACCGTCTCCTCGTTGGGTCCTTTTTCAAGTTTAAAGCGGTTCCACGGTCGCGCCGATTGCAACCATTCGCGTATGGAAACTGAACGCTCATAATGAGCTGGCGGGCAGACAACCACCACTTCATGACCATTGCGTTGCAAGATTCGAGTCAACCACGCCCATCGCCGCTGAGGTACACCATTTTCAGGTAACCAATACTGGGAGAGAACTAGGATCTTAATGATTCCCACCTCGCTCCATTGTTATATTTGCGGCACTCGAAACTCGCTCGAGTATATCAGAGCCGCTACTGACAGTACGCGATTACGACGGTCTACTAGCTTTCCTAAACTCACGGAGCGCTCTTCTATCTTTCTTTGATGAGGGCGACACTGTGGACCTTAAAAGGGATGCTGTGCGCACCAAATGGCAGAAATTTCAGCCCGTGAAGCCGTACTCCTTCAGGCAAGAAGAAATCAATATTCGTGGTCGAAAGTCCAGGAACCGACTCCAGATAGCAATAGTGGCCAATGATTTTCCAGCGAGAATTACCAATGCCTTTAATGCGTAGGTCACGTGGAATCGCGTTTCCATTTTCATCCCGCAAGTCTAAGGACACGACAGCAGCCCGTGAGGCCGAGCGAGTGGAAAATTCATGTTCCACTACCAATCGAACTTTGCGTAAAGGAACGGGAATTTCCAGACTATATGGCAAAACAACGCGCCGAGATTCCCCTTGGATGACCTGCCTTTCTCCTTGCTGCATTATCGCCGCCACATGCGGGAATTGCTGCTCCACAAAGTCTAAATCGCTAACCTCCGGCAACCGGGCCAGAGAGTTCATAATTTCCGACATGGATTGTTCTCCGCCGGTACGCAATCCGCTATCTTGCCCGACGTGATTCAAACGCACATAGCTCAGAGCACGCGAATCCAGAATGACCGGCCCTCGCCGGTCCGCCATGTTATGTGCCCCGCTTCGAGGCTCAATCAACCGACCGTCTTCGCTGCGACGGCAAACGTCGAGCAATCCGAGCGAGTACATCGGCCAATGGGAAACGCGTAAAAATGAGATCTCCTCGGAATCATAAATTGCTTCGATTCCGAGTGGAAGGCTGACTACCATTCCGGCAAATGGCTCAGCGATATAAGGCGCCACGTTATTGAAATAGTCTCGGGCCACGACGTCGTCATCATCAATTCGATAGCGTCCGTACGTCTCCCCTACAGCCACATGCTGCTGTGCAATCTCCTCTAAACTGCAGCCCCAATTACCGTCAGGCTGCTCATCCAAATAAACGAAGGGGAAACGCTCAGCCGCTTCGTGCAGTCCCTTCTTAAAACGTTCAGGTAGCGATTCCGAATAGGACACCACATGAATCAAATCGATCCCGGCTTGGATACGAGCATCATTAAGAGATGCCAAAGTTAACTCAGTAAAGAGTTTCTCACGCGTACGCAGACGTTCAGGATCATAGAGCTTCTTCTTATAGGCATTAACGCTGTCTTCACCTGCCGAAAGATGCCACGAGTTAGTTTCTGGCAAACATTGGCTGAATCGAGTGCGGCCGATAAAAAACACGTTTTATTCCTTTCCCACCAACACGTGGTCCGCGTGACAGCCGTAGCTAACGACACGCCCGCTGCGCTTCAACGCGTCGTCGTTAATGTCCCAAGTATGAGCGCCTTTACCTCGGTATTGGATGTAATTGAAGCGATCAGCTGAATAAATCCGACCACCAGACTCCTGGACATCCCGCAAGAACTGCGTATCTTCGCCCTTACCCAACTCCGCAAACGGGTGAGCTTCAAATACCGATTTCCATCCGGTCAGCGTAGCTCCAAGGACAAGTTCTACCCAGGAGTGTTCATTCCATTCTTTACGCAGGACCAATTCGTTCGTCGACTCGAGGTAGAGATAAGCGGCTTGTTTGCCAACGATATCCGCTCCGGAAAACCGCAGTGCGTTAATTTGATCGTGCAGGTAGTACGGCCCGTAAATATCATCGTCGTCCATCTTCGCGACAATGTCGCCGTGCGCATGCGAGACAAGCTGGTTTAGACATGACCCCAAAGACTCAGTCGAAGGCGCATAAAAGAAGCGTACGGCGCCATAGCCATCTACATCCACTACGTCCTCCGCGTGGAAACCATGCGTGAGTACCAATACTTCGTAATCCACCTCGCTTTGCCCAAGCGCTTGCTCTAATGCTCCGGCAAGGCGTTCAGGCCGATTAGTCGAGATGATGACACTTGCAGAAACAGAACCAACTACACGAGTATCCGCCGTAATTCCCACTGCCTTGAGAATCTTGGCGGCTCGATGCGTATATGTGTGTGCATCCCAAATGACTCGCTGCGCTCGATGAACTTGCTTAGCACGAGCCAAGTCAGAACGCACCGCGCTTTCGATGACGGCTGCAGCATGCTGTGTATCATTGACGGTGGTAATTTCCTGATGCGGGAAAAAAGAATCGATGCCCTGCGCGGGAGTACTAATTACCTGACCACCACAGGCTGCGATCTCTAAAACACGACGCGAAAACATCGTTGTACTGTCAGTAACGGTATTGACGTTTAGAAATACCTTGAAAGCGCGATATGCCGACAGCATCTTGGAATAAGGCAATGCACCGACCACCCAATCCGTCAAGGGCGCCGGAAACTGATATTTCTCATCGACGTCTTCGTTGCGGGAGTAGATAGTCAGGGAGCTATTGAGGTTTTCGCAGGCCTCGGCTCCAGCGCTCAGGATAAGCCGTTGTGCCTCTCCGCGCTCAGGAAACTTTTCGCGGAAATAGGTGCCAGCAAAGCATACGGAACCACGCCCATATTTCGTACGATCACCGTCGCGGATAGGACTATGAATAGCAGGCTGTACCGCAAAAGGAATAACATCGACATAAGAATCTGGAATTTCTTCTCGATATTTTTCTACACTGTCTGCATCTGTGGTGAAGACGAAATCAAACAGCCTCGCTGACGCAATAAAGTCATCAAAATGAACTGGATCTTCCTTATTCCAGAACACCGTCGGGATAGCGCGCCTACGGCATTCTGCAACTAGTTCCTGAAGCTCATCCGAGGGAGCTTGGCTGCCGACAACTTGATACCGCCAAGCACCACTATTTCCCTGCCAAGCCGACTCGACAAGCAAAAGATCGATTCCAGTTTCGACTTGCTCGCGCCACTTCTGGGGCTGCAAATCTACGGTGCTGAATTCATTTCCCCACGCCAAATGAGAGAAATCATCAAGAATAACTCCCACGGTCACAGCCTCGAAGGGCTTCTCTCGGCGGGCATCTACCGTGTATTCGGGAAAAGCGAGCGGATCAAGTCCCCGACGCTCGCTGCGCACAACATTCTGAAGTGCCACGCGGTCCTCCTCGTTCTCTGAGGACTCCAATCGCTTACGCTCCTCAAGCTCGAGGTATCGATTCAGTTGGCCTAAGCCACCGTGCCGAAAGTGCCAAAAGGCGGTACGCAGCTGCTTAACGTTCATGGTGCCTGTGTTACCTCAATTCTCGTCAAGATAGGCCCTGTTAACCATAGCCCTTCTGCAAAGAGGTGTGCACTAAGATTCGTGACATGGCTTTCGTAAGGAATTATTCACGCTACTCAGTCAACGTCGTATTGCATCGAAATTTCGACGCATTCCTCGACGAGCCCGTCCGTAGCGGAATTAATGTGATCGATTGTGGACAGACGCTATTAGAGCTGCATATTCAGGATCGCAATGCCGCTACTACTCTGGTCGTATTTCATGCGGCAGCAGACCTCTCACAGACGTCCCTCCCGCTGTTTACTGGCGAGCGCCTTACTGAAGGATCGGAGGCAAACATCGTGTTTGTTTCCGATCCCATGCTCGAACGTGGCTGCGGAATTGGCTGGTTTACAGGAGATAATGACTGTAAATTCCAAGCAAAGCTAGTGGCAATCCTTCAAAAAGTGCAAAAGGATCTCGATGCATCGAACCTAATCTTTTACGGCTCCTCGGCCGGTGGCTTTGCAGCTTTGTATTATTCGCACCAATTCCCTAATTCTTTGGCAGTGGTATCGAACCCGCAAACAAACATCGCCGAATATCACGAAGCCGCTGTTAAGCAATACGCACAAAGAGTCTGGAAGAGTGACGATATTTCTAATGCCCTCGCGACAACAGATCTGGTGCCCCTTTACGCGAAGTCGTTTCCTAACTACGTCGCTTATCTCACCAACGAGAAGGATGAGTTCCATAACAGCCACCACCTAGCCCCCTGGGCTCAAGCCACGGAAGATTCCGCCGAACGTCGACGATTCCTTGTTGGCGATTGGGGCGATGGACACGCTTCTCCACCACTGTACGTCCTCAAAGGCGTAATCGACTTTGCTATCGCTGTAAACGGTGAATGGGAGGAGTTCTTCGCCGACGATGAGTTCTCGACTACTTACTCGCTTTGAGCAAGACCGAGAACAAACTGACGAACGTCTTCGCAGGCTTCTTCGTCTTTCGGCGTATACCGTTCAATGCCCGCCGCACGTAGTTGTTCCTCAAGTCGCGCCATGAGCGGAGCTGGATAGTTGCGATAAAGGCGCTTATCGGCGCGAAGCATGAATCCCAAGTCCAGTTCACGCGCTGCTGGCAGTAGCTTGTTTTCAGCGCCGCTCACCATGCAGGTTGCAAGGTCTGGTCGCCCAAGCCAGGCAACGGTGAGCGCACTTAAGTCAACAACAAACCTTTGGCCTACCTTGTACTGAGGCACTTCGGGATGAACCGGCGTCGGTAATGGCTCTCTGTCTAGACCTTCGAAAGTACGAAACGCCTCCACAAGAGCCCACTTTCGCACGTGTTTTTCTTCTCTCGGTCCTGCCAAAGAACTAAAAGATTCCGCGATAAGTTCTGGCGCGAACTGTTCCAAGACCCTGACTGTTCCAACTTCCGATAGCCCCTGCGCCACTGGCGCATTTCTCAGACCAGCTGCCGCAAACGGAGGGAAGGTGGAATTGCGTTCATAGGGAGTGTTTCGTTGCAGTCGTGTCGATTCCAAAATGGCACCAAACGAGCAATAGGCCGCGTTCAAAGAGTCGGCGGCCAAAATACTTCCCAGGCCCAAAAAGGACCAGGAGTTTTTACGTAGTGGGGTCTCTGTAATGTTCGTTTCGATGACCAGTGGGTCAAACTTCTTGAAGAACTGTCGTTCCCGCGCAAACCGTCCCCCGAAATCAAGGGAGACCAGCTGGTGGTCTGCGGGCAAAAGATAGCGGGAGGCCAGTGAATCGAAACCACCTGAAAAATTCAGGATCACCTTGTTACGCAACTCTGACTGGCCAACATCCCTCAGGGAGGGTTCGCTAGTCCCCACGTGCGATTGAGCCTCAACCTCCGATTTAGTCCAAGCTTCGATTGCTTGTTGAGTTCCCGATGCAACCGGAAATGCAAACTTAATCCGTTCAAACGCCGCTCCGCACAAAGTGGAGGCTGCCAATGCGAGTGCATCCCCACTGACTTCTAATGGCCTGCTAAAGCGAAAATGCACATCCAGACGTCGCTCCGGCAGGCGCGACCGGACCGCCCGCATCAAACGCCCTGATACAGACTTGCGATACGTCAGGTTCGTCCGCAGCACGATGGCTTTTGAATCCCAACGCAACGGCTCGAAGCAAATTTCACTAGGCATAACCCTAGATTAGCTAGATTTCTCTGCTTTCCGTGCACGACATTTCGAAGGCTTTAAAACGAAGATTAATAGGCGATCACCTGGCGATTTGCCTTGAACGCACCCCACTAATATAGTTACTAAACGTCGCACAGAGCGGTTAGCGCATAGCACCTCTCAAAACGACGATCTTATTCCTCCATAGCTCAGTTGGCAGAGCATTCGACTGTTAATCGAAGGGTCACTGGTTCGAGCCCAGTTGGAGGAGCAAAGCTCCCGCTTAGTAGCACTAAGCGGGATTATTTGCGTTTTTGTCTATATTTCTTCAGAAATTCAATTTTTAAACGCTGTGGTGCAAGTACTGCTTATACACAAGCGCATTAAGCCCGAAGACAGCTAAGTAAGAGAACCAAACTGGAATCCTTGAAGCCACCGGACGGCAGTGTTGAGGAGAATCCTGGATTGGTTTGTCGTAGATTTTTCGTGTCTCCACCTGGCCGGCGACTTTGATGGTCTGCGCGATATTGCCGGGCTAGACTGCCCTGCCAAGTTCTGAGTTGTTAGTCAAGTTTAAAATGTGCCCTGCAGATCTCGGCTTCAAATCTATTTTTAATTGAAGTCGGATGTCTTTGGCATTGGCAAGCCTTGCAGGAGGCAGCGGCCCCCGTGCGGCTGAACACCGGTACGCGTGGTTGTACCGTTGTCCACCACGCTAGACCGGCTTCTAGATGTGTAGTGCGCCCCGAGCAATTTAAATGCTCCTTGTAGGCCGAAGACTGCCGTGGGTCTTCCAAAGCTGGCTCGAGGGGGCCGGAAAAGTGTTGTCAGAGTGTCTGAAGACAAGCGCTAATTCCAGATACGCCCTCTAGCTCCTATCGTCCTCTTTAACCACCGTATCGGCGCCCCACGTGAACGTCTACGCCGCCGAAGAGGCTGATGCAGTTGACGACGATTTCTGGCGCGTCTATCGGAAGGTCATTTGGATGGATGGCGCCGTGCTCAACCTTGAGGTCGTGACCGCCAAATAGGCCGAAGCCGTCAACACGGACACGGAATCCTTCTGGAATGTAGACGTCGGTGCCTCCGAAAAGCCCCACGGCATTAATGGTAGTGGTGCGATTGCGCAGCGCCGCTCCTGCAAGGTCGACGTCTACGCCACCGAAAACGCCCAAGGCCGTGAGAGTACGTGCTACTGCCCCACCACTAACGGTCGAACCCCCAAACAGACCCACCGCGAGGGAACGTGGAGCGTCCACGTTGGGCTGCACTTGCTGGATAGCCTGTTCTACTTTGGCAATCGCGTTGGATTCTTGGTGCCCCGAGTATGCTTTTGCGATTTGGCGTTCTTGCCCGAAAAGAAGGACTTCTGGGTCCTCCACAAGGTCTGCGAGGGGCTCGATGAGCTCGGCACGGGTGGTTGCGTCCACGCACGCTGCCGAGCGCGATTCAAAGTCCTCGAGGTCGATCTGACCGGCTGACAGCGCATCCCCCAGGATGTCTGCAGCCTTCATGCGCTCTTGGTGATTACAACGGATATCCAGCGGTTTCATACCTCTATTATATCCGCTATATCTCCCCCATGCGCAGGTTATTTCTTATTCTGGGCGGCCTTGGAGGAATCAACCTCGGGCAGGAAGTCGTCTACGCGCTCGCCTACTCCGGTCAGCTCCGCGATGGCGGCGACGGCGCGCTGCGCGCCCTTGCCATCGCCATAAGGGTTAACGGCGTTGGCCATGGCTTGGAAAGCGGCGTCGTCGGAAAGCAAAAGCTTAGCCTCAGCCACGATGAGCTCACGGTTGGTACCCACCAGCTTCACGGTGCCGGCGACAACGGCTTCGGGGCGCTCAGTGTTTTGGCGCATAACCAGAACCGGCTTGCCCAGCGCGGGAGCCTCTTCCTGGACTCCGCCGGAATCGGTAAGGATGATGGTCGCGCGGTTTTGCAGCTGGGTGAACTGGTCATACGGCAGTGGATCGGTAATGATAATATTCGGCAGGTGCTCAACCTCCGGGAGAACTGCTTCGCGCACCTTAGGATTCAGGTGCAAAGGCAGAGCGAAGTTGATCTCCGGGTAGGACTCAGCGAGATCCTTGACTGCGCCGCCGATTTCCTTCATAGCTTCCAGGTTTTCGCGACGGTGGGTGGTCACAACGACGAGGCGCTTGTCGGAATCTGCAGCCTCCTGCAGGGCAGGGTCCTCGAACTTCGTGTCCCACGAGGCTGCTTCTAAGAGAGCGTCAATGACGGTATTACCAGTGACCACGATATCCTTGGAACGAACGTTCTCGCGGCGCAGGTTTTCCATCGACCCAGCGGTAGGAGCCAAGTGCAGCTCGGCTACCTGGCCAATGAGTTTACGGTTGGCTTCTTCTGGGAACGGCGAGTGGATATCGCCGGTGCGCAAACCTGCTTCAAGGTGAACGATCTTTACCCCGCGATGGAAGCCGGCGAGCGCTGCGGCCATGGCGGTAGAGGTATCCCCCTGGGAGATAATGACATCCGGCTGTTCTTCTTCAAGGATGGAATCCAGACCCGCAATCGCGCGGGAGACAAGCTCGTTAAGCCCCTGTCCCTGTTTCATGAGCCCCAGATCGTGCTTTGGTTGGATGCCAAACATGGTGTTGACCTGCTCCAGCATCTCTTTATGCTGGCCGGTAGAGACCGGGATAGATTCAAAACGCTCATCTTTATCCAGCGCCTTAATGACCGGTGCCACCTTGATAGCTTCCGGGCGGGTGCCGTAGATGGTCATTACCTTGGGCTTAGTCATTACTCATTTCCTTTTGTTGATGGGGATACTTCTTTATTGAACCATGTGCGGGAGCGTTGTACCCCACGCGGCTTGTTGGAATCGTTAGCCGCTGACACTCACGCCGCCGTCTGGAGTGATGGTCACCTTGGCCGCCATGGCGCGGACTAGGTCGAGGCGCTGCCAGGAGCCGCCTTCTGCCTGCCAATCCAATGGATTGCCGGCCGGGCGCGCAGTCTGGCGTAGCACCTCGGCACGCTGGTCCCAGCTGAGCTCTGGATGGGATGCGGCAAGCAGCACTGGGGCTGCCTGTGGGACGACCATCGGGGCGTCGGTTCGGTAGCGCGGGGCGAAGTCATAGTCCATAAACTTCGAATATTCGGCTACCGCGTCCTGGGTGGAGCGGTAGTCGGTACCCTCTGCCCTATCCTGGGCCACCAATTCTTCCACCGTCTTGCCGGTGCGCCACTTAATTTCCTTGCGCACTTCCATCGAGGCTTCCCATAGGGCATGGCGCATGCGCTTGTCATTGAGGCGGTCGGCTGCGGCGGCCTGGCCGGTCATGCGGCCGCCGATGACATCCAGCGGGTAATGCACTCCTAGGACCACGCGGTGGTTGCCGGCCTCCGCGCCCCGCAGCATGAGCTGTGGACCTACCTCAGGCAGCATGAAGGACATCAGCGTGGTAATCCACGTTGCCTGATTAGTGTGGCCCGAAGGGAAAGCTGGCGAGGTGGGATAAAGATCCTTGGAACCATCGTCAAAGCGCTTAATCGCCTGCGGCGCGCGCTGGTACGGGCGTTGATAGTTGAAGTAGTACTTCTCAGACATCGTGGAATTGGCCAGTCCGCCTGCGCGGGCCGCATAGCCATTTCCTAGGAGGTATTCGGTCTTGGGCAGGCGGTGCTCGGCCAAGGCGGCACGGAAGGCATCGCCTAGGTTCTTGCCCATGGAATCAGAAACCGCGTTGAGCACGCTGGTGGAGCTGGCCTTGGCATCGGCCTGCGCGCGGCGGATCAAAGCGGGGTCACCGGCTGCGGCGTTATTGATGGCCACGGCCTTGTCCATATTTTCTTGGCGGATTTCTGGCTGGGCCTTGATGTGATCAAAAAGCTGGACTACCTGCCAATAGTTGCCAAATTGATAAGACGAGACATCGGATTCAAAGCCCGCGATATAGTCCGTGCTAAACGGCTCAGGAACCGGCGCACCGGGGTGCTGGACTGGGGCCGGGCCGGTGGTCTGCTGGGTGACAGGCTCACGCAGCTGGGGCACGGCTACGGGAAGGGCTGTGGCCGACGGTGCGAGGGCTATAGTCAGCCCAGTAGCCGCACACAGGGCGAGCCCACGGACTGCGGGGCGAAAATTATTCCGATATTTCAACGTAGAAACCTTTTACTAGCATCAAATTCCTACGAATAATATCTAGCTAAAGTTAAGGGGAAGTGAACGCGACACTAAACTCGCATGCACAATCGCGGAGTGGCGGGTAGACCTTTGCGGTCACCGCTCAGCACTCTTCAGGCCAATTGGGGCCTTGGTGCGCCGCGGCGGTATCCGGTTGGTGGCCGGAAGATTCCGCAGAAATGCTCGCGGTAAAAAGCGCGGCCAGCGCCACTGCTGAAGCCGCCGCCGAATCCCTGCGCTTGTTATTTTCCACACATTCAAACTAGCGCGTATTGCGCGCCATGAAAAGTGCTAGTCCAATGCGGGGCTAGCGCCACCCCTCACTCGTGGTTGGCGGCGCGCGCCAAAGCTTCGCGGTAGGCTAGTGGGGAACTTTTACTCGGACTGGAATAAGGGGACACGCTAGATAATGATCCAATTCGTCTTCGGCGCCGCAGCAGGATACGTTTTTGGCACTAAGGCTGGCCGCAAGCGCTACCACCAGATCAAGGGCGCCTACGAAAAGGCCGTCAACTCCCCCGTGACTAAGTCTGCCGTCACCTCGGCACGCAAGGCGGTGGCTAATCGCCTGGACCCAGAACCGCGCATGCGCGAGGTTCGCGATTTGTCCTCCAAGCGCAAGGGCAAGGGCCGGCTGCGCGGATCGCAGGTGGATAATGCGGACCGCATTTATGAGCCCGATGAGGACTAGGTCGGTAACAAGCTAGCCTGTAGGCCTCTCCCCTCGGTGCGACGACGATTTGGTCGTGTGCCGAGGGGAGATTCTTATGCTTGGGGAGGCGTGCCGCGGAAGGCGCGGTCATTAAGCTCGCGGCGGGCCTGCTCGAGGGCGACGAGGTCGGCGAAGAGCGAGTTATAGCTGGCCTCATCATCGGAGGGGCGCATGCGGCCGAGGCGGGCCTTAAGCTGGGCTATCTGATCGCCCACCACAGTTTCTTGCAGGCGGGAAAGTACAGAGTCGGCGTATTTTTCGGGGCCGACGTCGGTAGGCAAGATTGCTTCGACGGCGAGCTCGGAGACGAAATTGCGGCCGGTGAGATCTTGCATCTCGCCGGCTACTGCGGCAATCCATTCCACGGCCGGCATGGACGCGCCCTGGGCGGCGCCACCGGCGGTGGAAATGGCCTGGCGGACGAGGCGGTAGGCGTCGTTAGTATAGGCGTCGGCAGTAATGCCATCGAAGTACGAGCCTGCTACCTGCGGCATCTGCAAGGCCAGCTTGAGGGCCTCGCGCTGTGGCCACAGGTGGGTTTCCTTGGGGCTCGGCGGATGGATCATCGGCACATCCTGCTGCGCCGGCTGCTGCTTCGCGTTTTCGAAGCGGCGGATGGTGGGTTTTTCGGCCTTCTTGGGCTTGCGCGCCTCCGCGCGGACCTGCTGGAGAACCTCCTCCGGATTGGCCCAACCCACCCAACCGGCAAGGCGGCGGGCGTACTCGCGCTGCAAGGGCTGATCGCGGATCTGCGCCACCACGGGGACTGCGCGGCGCAGGGCTTGCAGGCGCCCTTCCGCGGTATCGATGCGGTACTCCGCGATGACGGATTGAATGACGAACTCGAACATGGGGATGCGGTCCGCGATGAGCTCACGCACGGAGGCATCGCCCTTTTGCAGGCGCAGATCGCACGGGTCCATGCCGTCGGGCGCCACGGAGACAAAGGACTGGCCGGTGAATTTCTGCTCCCCATCGAAGGCGCGCATGGCGGCCTTCTGCCCTGCCTCATCGCCGTCGAAGGTATAGATGAGCTCGCCGCTGAAATAAGAATCATCGAGCATGAGCCGGCGTAGCACCTGGAGGTGCTCGCCACCAAAGGCGGTGCCACACGATGCGACTGCGGTCTTGACGCCTGCGGCATACATGGCCATGACATCCGTATAGCCCTCCACCACCACGGCCTGGTGGTTATCGGCAATATTGCGCTTGGCCAAATCGAGGCCGAAGAGCACCTTGGACTTGCGATAGAGCATGGTCTCGGGGGTGTTCATGTACTTGCCGAGCTTGTCGTCGTCGAAAAGCTTGCGGGCACCAAAGCCAATCACATTGCCGGATAGGTCCTTGATGGGCCACAGCAGGCGGCGATGGAAGCGGTCAATGGGACCGCGCTTGCCCATCTTGGAGATACCGGCGGCCTCCAGCTCCTCGAAGGAAAAGCCCATGCGCAACAGGTGTTTGGTGGCGGTGTCCCAGCCCTCCGGCGCATAGCCGCACTCAAAGTCATAGATGACCTCGCGGGAAAAGCCGCGATCCAGCAGAAAATCGCGCGCGGTGGCCGCCTGCGGCGTCTCCAATTGCTGACGGTAGAACTCGTGCGCGGCCTTATTCGCGGCGATGAGGCGCTGGCGGGTACCAGGCTTCTCATTGCGCGCGCCCGTGGAACCGCCCTGGTAGTTAATGTGGTAGCCGATCTTTTGCGCTACCGCTTCCACTGCCTCTGGGAAGGAGACCTGTTCCATTTCCATCAGGAAGCTAAAGACATCGCCGCCCTTGCCAGTGGAAAAGCAGTGATAGTAACCGCGCTGCGGGCGCACGTGGAAGGACGGGGTCTTTTCATCCTTGAAGGGGCTGAGCCCCTTCAGCGAATCGTGTCCGGCGGGCTTGAGCTGAACGTACTCGCCCACGATCTCTTCTAAAGGCGCGCGTTCACGGATAGCTTGGATGTCGCTGTCCGGAATTCTGCCTTTTGCCATGCGTACAGACTACCCCGCGCGCGGCGGGAATGTTCAAATGGCTGGGCCAGGATGGTATGGTGCCTGTGGGTTCACGGTTTGGGCGGAAATTACCCTCTGATGGGGTGTATTCCGCATGCCTTTACCTACCCCCGTGACGGGGGAATTTTTGGCCTTGTTGGCAGCGCCGGCCGATTTCGGTATTCACCGCTGCACCTGCAAGAATAAAGGTATGCCCAAGTCCCAAGCGTCTAAGAAATCGCTCCCAGTGGCCCTCGGCGGCCTTGCGCTTGCCGTCGTTGCAGGCTACTTCGGCTTCGACCTCGGCGGCAACGATGATTCCTCTTCTTCTTCGCCGTCTGAGTCCGCAGGTGGCGCTAAGGCTGGCAACGCCGATACCTGCGAGATGTCTTCCCTCCCCGCCGAGGCCAAGGACACCGCGGACGATATCTTGGCCGGTGGCCCCTATGACTACCCGGATAATGACAACGCCCGCTTTGGCAACTACGAGGGACGCCTGCCGCAGCAGGACAAGAATTACTACCGCGAATACACGGTAGAAACCCCGGGCAGCAAGAACCGCGGCGCCCGCCGCATCATCACCGGCGGCGGCAGCGAGACCGACCCGGACGTGTGGTACTACACCGATGACCACTATGAAAGCTTCTGTTCTATCCCGGACGCGGAGGAGTAATCATGCAACGCATCCTCATTACTGAACACATCCGCACCCGCGCGGATTTCTTCAACGCGCTTGGCCGCACCCGCGGCTGCGAGGACTGCGGACCCCGCAACCTCGATGACCTCGCGGACTTCCTGCGCGAGCAGCGCACCACCGTCATCATTGCCTCCGACATGGAAATCGCGGACGCTGAGCTGGAGGGCGTTGCCACCGTTTTGGAGGATCAGGGCGTGAAGTTGGTGCGCTAGCGAGTCGGGCCCTGGGACTGGGGATGGGGCGTTAGGTCCATAGATATCAGGCCGAATTGAGGGTTGTGAGCTCTCAATTCGGCCTTTTCGCGCTCAGATCGGCCTGATGAGTTTCGACCTAACTCAAACGGTGCGGGTGGGCCAGGTTTAGCTGAGGAAGCCCGACAGCTCCGCGCTCCGCCGAGCCAAACGCTCCAGGCGGGACTCGGTCATGGAGGCGATCTGGTCGATGATGGCGCGGTCGCGGGCGGCGTCGGTATCGGCCTGCTCCCACCACAGCCGGAAGGTGGCATCGAGGGAGCCGGGGGCGCCGGCAACGAGGTAGTCGTAGACGCGGTAGATGCGCTCACGCTGGCGGTCCTGGCGGGCTAGATGGGCAGGCTCGTCCATGACGTAGAGGACGGCGATGGTTTTAAGCAACTTGACCTCGGCTTCGGCTTGCTTGGGCACGACGAGGTCGCCATGCATGCGGCCAAGGCCATTGGACGCGATGAGATCGGCATTGGCCTCGCTGGTGGCGCCCACGGTCGCGCCGACATAGCGGCCGACGAGCTCCGAGGTCATTTTCTTCAAGTTGGCATAGTCGCGCAAGGAATAGTCAAAATCGCCGATGGCGTTGATGACGCTTAAGTTGCGCAGGCTATCTGCCGCCTCCAAGAGCTCATCGGCGGTGCCGCCGAAGGCCTTCGCACCCTTTTCCGCTAGTTGGGCCAGCTCCACCAAGTCCCAGAGCACGCTCAATGAGATGCGCCGGGAGATGATGCCATCTTCCACGTCGTGCACGGAGTAGGCGATGTCATCGGACCAGTCCATGACCTGGGCCTCGATGCACTTGCGGTTATCGGTATGGCCCTCACGCAGCCAGTCTAAAAGGTGCGCATCTTCGTCATAGGCGCCGTACTTGCGGTTGGTGGTGCCATCCGGGTTGGTCTTGGTCCAGGGGTATTTGCAGGCGCCGTCGAGGGCCGCGCGGGTGAGGTTGAGGCCAAAGCTTTGGGGTCCGCCGCGGGCATCGTCCACGATGACCTTCGGCTCCAAGCGGGTGAGGATGCGGAGGGTTTGGGCGTTGCCCTCAAAGCCGTTGAGGGCAACCTCATTGAGCGCATTCTCGCCATTGTGGCCATAGGGCGGGTGGCCGATGTCATGAGTCAGGCCGGCCATATCGCAGAGATCGGGATCGAGGCCGAGCCCGGAGCCGATGCTGCGCGCGATTTGGCCCACCTCCAGCGAGTGGGTCAGCCGGGTGCGCGGGGTATCGCCGTCGCGCGGGCCGACGACCTGTGTTTTATCCGCTAGCCGGCGCAGCGCGGCCGAGTGCAGCACGCGGGCTCGGTCGCGGGCGAAGAGCCCGCGGTGCTCCTCCACGGGGTGGAAGGCTGAGCCCTTCGGCTTTTCATCGGCCAGGCGGGCAAAGTCGGCGGCGGAATAAGAATAGGTCACGGCGCCAAGTTTATTCCGCCAACAGGCCTTGTGGGTGAGCAACGTGGCTTAAGCGCGGTCGTCTTCCTGCTGAATCGTCTGATGCCGCAGCTTCTGATTGGGCCGCAGCACTTGCTCCACGCGGTAGAAACCATTGCGCAGCGCCGCAGCGCCGCGCGGCGGCAAAGGGCCGGCCACCAACGCATAGGCTACGCCACCCGTTTCGTGGGCAAGGTAGCGCCACCAGGGTTTAGAAAAGCGCGCGGCCGGATAGTACGGCGTGCCGGACACCGTGGCTTTCAGTCCTTCTTGGCGGGCGATGAGTGCGGTGCGCGGGCGATGGAGGGGATCGGTGATGATGGTGGCGTCGGAAAGCGCGAAGGCTTCCTTGACCGCTTTCAGGGAGCTGCGGGTATCCATCCCCTCCTCCACCGCGTGCACGGTCAGGTGCGGGAAGTGCTCGCGCAGGTAGCTGCGGCCAACACCTGCCTCAGTAAACCTATCCCCGGGCAGCTTGCCGCCCACGGTAATGACCTCTAGCCCTTCGGCGGTGGCGAGCTCACCGGCATGGCGCAGGCGGCCGGCCAGGATGCGGGAGGGGCGGCCATCGTATTGGGCGGTTCCTAAAACAATTGCGTACTTCACTGCCCCACTACATTACCTGCCAGAGCGCTAAGTTAAGCCGGTAAAGTGGTGGGCATGAATTTGAGTGCACGTTTGGGCCGCGCGGCCATTGCCGCTTTCATTTTGGGCTGCACCTCCGTCGGTGCGGGGTCTGCCTTCGCCGCCGAGACCACCACGGTGGCGCAGGGCACCGGTACGGCAACCCTCACGGAAAAGGTTACCGATGATGCGGGCGTATTAAGCACCCAAGAAAAGGCCGAGCTCAGGGAGAAGATTGGCCAGCTGCAAAAAGACGAGCACCGAACCCTTTTCGTCTACATCACCGATGAGTTGGGCACGGATCCGGAAACCTTTGCCGCAGCGGCAGTCAAGGACAAGGGGCCGAATTCCGCGGTCTATGCGCTTTCCATTAATGATCGCAAGATGGGTGTGCAGACCGGCGATGCGTGGCCCAAGGGCCGGCTGGATCAGATGTATGACGCCGCCTATGACGAGCTGGCCAGCGACGAGTACGGGGCTTCGGCCCTCGCGCTTGCTGATGCCGCCTTGGGCAATTCCCCCGCCTCCGATTCCTCCGACTCCTCTGGCCTGGCGTGGCTGGGCGGTGGCGCGGCCGCCATCGTCGCCGCCGGTGGCGGAATCATGTACTACTCGCGCCGCAACACCAAGAAAACTAATGCGCAGACGCTGGAGTCTGCCCGCGAGATCGCCCCGGGCGATACCGATCAGCTAAACCGCCTGCCTCTGGAAGCCTTGGACCAGCTGGCCCAGGAGGAGTTGGTCTCTACCGATGAGTCCATCCGCCGCGGCAAGGAGGAGCTCAATATCGCGCTCTCCGAGTTCGGCCCCGAGCGCGTGCGCCCCTTTACCAAGGCAATGAACCACTCCACCTCTACCCTGCAAAAGGCCTTCCACCTGCGCCAGCGCCTGGATGATGCCGTGCCGGAGTCCCCGGCCGAGCGCCGCCAAATGCTGGTAGAAATCGTCTCCTCCTGCGGCCAGGCCGATGACGCCCTCGACGCGCAGGCCGAGGAGTTTGCCAAGATGCGCGACTTGCTCATCCACTCCGATGAAAAGCTGGACGAGCTCACCCAGCGCACCGTGGGCCTGCGCGCCCGCCTGCCGGAGGCCGAGTCCACGCTGGCCGGCCTGAAGTCCAACTATGACGAGCACGTGCTCTCCTCCATTGCCGATAACCCCGAGCTTGCCGCCGCTTCGCTCGATGAGGCCGAGAAACTGCTCGACAAGGCCCGAGGGGTCCAGGCCCAGCCGGCCGGCCAGCAGGGTCCGCTGGTGGGACTTATTCGCGATATCGAGCACGCCTGCGAGATGACGGATCGCCTCATTTCCGGCGTGGAAAACGCCGAGGAGAATATCGCCACCGCCCGCGGCAATCTCGAGGCGCTTATTGCCGAGGTCGAGGGCGAGATCAACGAGGCCCGCGAGCTCGAGCGCCAAGGCAAGGCCCAGGGAACCACCGCGGATTGGGACAAACTCGAAGAGCTGCTCGGCCGCGCCGGCAGCGCCGTAGATGAGGCCAAGGCCCACGGCCAACAGGATCCGTTGGGCCAGCACACCGCGCTGACCTCCATCGATACCGAGCTAGATGAGGCGCTCGACCGCGTGCGCGAGAAGACCTCCACGCACGCGCGCCAGCTAGACCTCTTCCGCCAGCAGATTTCCGTGGCGGAATCCAATATCCAGGCCGCAGAAGACCTCATTTCCTCCCGCGGGCGCATCATCGGCTCGGGTGCGCGCACCGCGCTTGCCGACGCCAAACGTCTCCACGCCCAAGCCCTCCACACCGAGCGCAGCGATATCCGCGCCGCCCTGCAGTCCTCCCGCGAGGCGGTGGCCGCCGCCCAGGCGGCGCTGCAGCGCGCCAAGGAGGACATCGACGAACACCGCCGCCGTCAGCAGCGCCAGCAGATGGGCAACGCCGCCGGCAATGTCGTAACCGGTATGGTCCTCGGCCAGATGCTCAGCGGCGGCCGCGGCTTCGGCGGTGGATTCGGAGGCGGCGGCTTCGGTGGAGGCAGCTTTGGCGGCGGAGACTTCGGCGGCGGTGGCGGCGGAGGCGGCTTCCGCGGCGGCTCCTTCTAGCCCGCCCTTCCCGCCTAGACCGCCTCACGGCCCGGCAGCCCGCCAGACGGACCGGCAGCCCGGCTCTAGGCTCGCGCGCGTGGCCCGACTTCCCGGGGCGCTGGGCTAGGTGCGGAGGGAGCGCGGGGTGGCGTCGAGAAGCGCGCAGGCGTAGCTCAAGAAGATGGCGTCGAGCTCCGGCAGCTCGCCCACGCTCACGCGGAGGCCATCGCCGGCCGGCGCGGTGCTGGCAACCTCGGCGCCCGTGCCGCGGGCCACAATGCGGCGCTCGCGACGGAAGGGGTTGCGGCGCTCGAGAAGGTACTCGCGGTCGGCGCAGGTCGCGCGCAGGCGGGTGACGGTAATCCCGGCCTGGGTGACCGAGAAGTCCTCGCCCGCGGCGGTCTGCGCGCGCAGGAAGAACCGCGGGGAGGAAGAATCCAGCGAGGATTCTAAGGTGAGGCGCTCGCCGGCCGCGGTGGCAAGCACGCCGTCGCGCACGGAGGCAAGCTCGTACCCCTCGGCGTTGGTGAGAGCGCCCGCGCGCCAGGTCCACTGGATAGGCATTAGAGGACGAATAGCGCGACGAGGGCGACGATGGACGCCAGGACCAAGGTGATGATCCACGCCCAGGCTTTGCCCTGGGTATTGGCATCCAGGATGACGCGGGTAAACCAGCTCAGACCGGCGATTTCCGCGGTGGTCAGGCCCTCGGCATCGTGCTCGAATTCGAGGATGGCCTTGCGCACGCCGGAATTGCGGGCGGTGAACTGCCCTACCTTTTCATCATCGACGTCATCGATGATCCAGTCGCCGCTGTTTTCGTTGATGAAGGTGAAGGTACGGCCGTTGAGCGATACCTCTAGGCGCTTGTCGCGGCCGGGGCGGCCGGCGAGGCGGTAAATGGAGCCGTCGGCAAGTGTGGCAGAGGCGCCAAGGTCACTGACCTCGGTACGCCAGAAGTGGCCGTCCACCTCCGCGGAATGCTCCGAGAATACGCCCAGTTGCTCCGGGCCTTCCTCGGCCAAGAGCACGGGCTTTGCGCGATCGGAGCGATCCCAGCTGGTGTAATGCATTACTAGCACCCAATCAGGCGAGCGGCGAGGTAAGCCTCGAGGTCATCGAGCTTCACGCGCTCCTGCTCCATGGTGTCGCGCTCGCGCACGGTCACGGCATCGTCCTCGAGGGTGTCGAAGTCGAAGGTGACGCAGAACGGGGTGCCGATCTCATCCTGGCGGCGGTAGCGGCGGCCGATGGCGCCGGAGACGTCAAAGTCCACGTTCCAGTGTGCGCGCAGCTTATCGGCCAGCTTACGGGCGGGCTCAGAGAGCTCTTCCTTCTTGGACAGCGGCAGTACGGCCACCTTGATCGGTGCCAGGCGGCGGTCCAGGCGCAGGACGACGCGCTTATCGGTGCCGCCCTTGGCGTTCGGAGCCTCTTCCTCGTCGTAGGCATCCACCAGGAAGGCCATCATAGAACGGCCCAGGCCGGCGGCCGGCTCGATGACGTACGGAATCCAGCGCTCGTCATTGGCCTGGTCGTAGTAGGACAGGTCCTCGCCCGAGCCCTTGGCGTGGACGGACAGGTCATAGTCCGTGCGGTTGGCCACGCCTTCCAGCTCGCCCCACTTGGAGCCCTTGAAGCCAAAGGCGTACTCCACGTCCACGGTGCGCTTGGAGTAGTGGGAGAGCTTTTCCTTCGGGTGCTCGTACAGGCGCAGGTTTTCTTCCTTGATGCCCAGGTCCACGTACCAGTTGTAGCGGTCATCAATCCAGTACTGGTGCCACTCTTCGTCCTCGCCCGGCTTGACGAAGAACTCCATTTCCATCTGCTCGAACTCGCGGGTACGGAAGATGAAGTTGCCTGGGGTGATCTCGTTGCGGAAGGACTTGCCGATGTTCGCGATGCCAAACGGCGGCTTCATGCGCGAGGAGGTCATCACGTTCTTGAAGTTAACGAAGATGCCCTGTGCGGTTTCCGGACGCAGGTAGTGCAGGCCTTGCTCATCGTCCACCGGGCCCAGGAAGGTCTTGAGCAGACCGGAGAAGGCCTTCGGTTCGGTCCAGTCACCCGGCTGGCCGGTTTCTGGGTCATTGATATCTGCCAGGCCGTTTTCTGGCTCGTGGCCGTGCTTTTCCTCGTAGGCCTCAATAAGGTCGTCGGCACGGTAGCGCTTGCCGGTGTGGCGGGATTCCACCAGCGGGTCAGAAAAGACCTCGACGTGACCGGAGGATACCCAGACCTGACGCGGCTGGATGACGGAGGTATCTACGCCCACGACGTCTGCGCGGGACTGCACCATGTGGCGCCACCACTGGCGCTTGATGTTTTCCTTGAGCTCTACACCAAGAGGGCCGTAGTCCCACGCGGAGCGGGAACCGCCGTAAATTTCACCTGCCTGGTAGACCAAGCCGCGGCGCTTACACAGGTTTACAACGGTATCGATGACGGATGCCATAAGTTTTCGGACTCCTCTGGTAGGGGACAGTCTTGACAATCTCGTTCAGTCTAACCCGAAGCGCTTCCCGGCGGTGGGATTGGGGCATGAATTTAATCTGAAATAAATACAACGTATTGCAAGTATCGGGTAATATAAGGGTAACCGACAGGTAATAGGTATTTAATTGAAGGTGACATTCCCTATGACGACCACTTACAAGGCCCCAAATACTTCTGCGGCTGCCGGCGTTATCGCTGCCCTTGATTCGCCCCTACGCATCGCAATCATCTCCCGCTTGGCCGAGCGCGATCACTTTGTCCATGAGCTGGTCAAGGCCACCGGCAAGTCCCAGCCCCTTATCAGCCAGCACCTGCGCGTGCTCAAGCAGGCAGGCATCGTGGACTCCGAGCGCAGCGGCCGCGAGGTAACCTACTCGCTCATTGCGCCGCGGGTTTTGGACCTGCTTGCCGACGCCGCCAAGATCGCCTCCTAGCCCCTCCCCTCCTGCATAAAAAGCCGCCTGACTGTGCAGTTATTGAAAAAGCACTGATAATATTGAGGGCATGGCTTTACACGACAGTATTCCCAAGCTAGGCGCGCGCAATACCAAACAGCGCACCGCAGTGGTTGAGGTACTGCGGGAAATGGAGAAATTCGCCTCCGCCAAGGAGATCTACCACGAGCTCCAGGAGCGCGAGGAAAAGGTGGGCCTGACCACCGTGTACCGCACCCTGCAGTCCCTGACCGATATCGATGCAGTGGACGCTCTCCACATGCCCAATGGCGAAACCCTGTACCGTCATTGCGATACCGACGCCCATCACCACCACTTGGTGTGCACCAAGTGCGGCCGCACCGAGGAAATCGACGGCGGCCCCATTGAAAAGTGGGCCACCTCCGTGGCCAAGGAGTACGGCTTCGAGCTCACCGGCCACGATGCCGAGGTCTTTGGCATCTGCAGCGACTGCGCCGCCTCCGCCTAAACGGCCGCACGCCCTCGCGCGCAGCCACTCCCCCTCACCTCAGCCTCCAGTTTCCGGCGGCTGAGGTTTTTCTTTTTGCGCTACTTCTTCACGCCACCGAAGCGGCGGTCGCGCCGCGCATACTCCTCGATGGCGGCGAAGAGGTCCTCCGGAGTGAAGTCCGGGAAGAGTTTGTCTTGGTAAATCATCTCCGCGTAGGCGGACTGCCAGAGCAGGAAGTTTGAGGTGCGCTTCTCACCGGACGGGCGCAGGAAGAGATCCACGTCCGGCATGCTCGGGTCATAAAGATGCTGCGCGATGGTTTCTTCCTTGATATCGCGCGGGTTGAGCTCGCCTGCGGCCACCTGCTTGGCGATGTCCCTAAAGCCATCCACCAGTTCTGCCCTACCGCCATAGTTCACGCACATGGCCAAGGTCATCTTGGTATTGTCCTTGGTCAGCTCCTGGGCGGCCTCGAGCTCCTTAATAACCGAGCGCCACAAGCGCGGGCGGCGGCCGGCCCACACCACGCGCACGCCGCGCTCATTGAGCCACTCGCGCTGGCGGCGCAGCACGTCGCGGTTAAAGCCCATGAGGAAGCGGACCTCTTCAGGGCTGCGGCGCCAATTCTCGGTGGAGAAAGCATAGGCCGAAAGGTAGGGAACGCCGGCGGCAAGGCAGGCATCGACGACGTCAAGAAGCACGGCTTCTCCGCGCCTATGCCCCTCGGTGCGCTTCATACCTTTCTCCTGGGCCCAGCGGCCGTTGCCGTCCATGACCAGCGCAATATGGCGCGGCATGAACTCATCCGGAATATTCGGCGGGGTCAAAGTGCGGTTCGGGTCTGGCGTAATCACGGGCTATATTCTACTGCTCCATAACCTGCAATGCGGAAACATTGCGCTCCATGTGCCACTGCAGGTGCGCCCGCGCTAGGCGGTGCCCCTCCTGCTTCTGCGCATTCGTCGGATTCGTCGGGTGATTATGCGCCAAAAGCCACAGGTGGTGCAGGGTTTCCGGGTCTACCTCCGCAGCACCTGGCGGCCGACATTCGTGGCACGCCGCGCCGCCGGCAGCCGGGTGGAAAGCGTGGTGCGGGCCGGGCCGGTTGCACTGGGCGCAGTTGAAGAGGCTCGGCGCCCAACCGGCATGCGCCATCGCCTGGAGCAAGAAGGCATCCAGCGCCATGGTCGGATCCGCGGTTTGCAGCTGCTCCAAGGTCGCGGTGACGGATTCGTAGAGGTAGGGGTCATGGGCGGCGTCGGCAAACGCAAGGCGCTCGGCCGATTCCAGCACCGCGCACGCGGCCGTGTAGCGCTCATAGTCCTCGATGAGGCGCGCGCCAAAGTAGTCGACCGTATCCGCCTGAGAAATGGTGGCTAGATTCTTGCCCACATACAGCTGGACATCAAGGTTGACGAAGAGCTGCAGGCGCGAACCAAAGCGTGATTTTGCCCGGCGCACGCCTTTGGCCACCGCGCGCACGAGGCCGTGATCGCGGGTAAGCAGGACGATGACGCGATCGGCCTCACCAAAGTCGTAGGTGCGGATGACCACTGCGCGGTCACGATAGTTCTCGCGCATAGTGGTTTAGAACCCGAGTCTACCCAGCGACTTCGGGTCAGACTGCCAATTCTTCAGCACCTTGATTCGCAGATCCAGATACACGTTGTGGCCGAGCAGCTCGATGATCTCCTTGCGGGCATTGCCCACAATGCGGCGGAAGCGCAGGCCATCCTTTCCCTCAATAATGCGCTTTTGGCCGGGGCGCTCCAGGTACAAAATGGCATGGATATCCAGCACGCCCTCACGGGTGCGCGACGGCAGCATCTCATCAACCTGCACCGCCACCGAGTGCGGCAGCTCCGCCTTCAGACCGGACAGGGCGGCCTCACGAATGAGTTCCTCGATGCGCTTTTCCTGGCCCTCATCGGTGATGTGATCATCCGGGTAGAACTTCGGGCCTTCTGGCAGGTGGTCCACGATGACCTGCACCAGCTCATCAAGCTGCACGCCCTCCTTGGAGGAGACCGGGATGACTACCGCATTAGGATCTTCCTGGGTAAGCAGTTCGTGCAGGGCCAGAAGCTGGGCGCCAACCTGGTCTTTGCTGGCCTTATCCAGCTTGGTGACGATGCCGATGATCGGGGTCTTTGGGGCGATGCTGCGCACGTTTTCCAGGATCCAGCGGTCACCAGGGCCAATTTTTTCATCGGCCGGGATGGTCAGGCCAATAACGTCCACATCAGCGTAGGTATCCTTGACTACCTCGTTGAGGCGCTCGCCCAACAGGGTGCGCGGGCGGTGCAGGCCCGGCGTATCCACGACGATGACCTGGGCATCATCGCGGTGGACCAAGCCACGAATGGTATGGCGGGTGGTCTCCGGCTGGTCTGCGGTAATCGCAATCTTTTGCCCCACCAGGGCATTAGTCAGCGTGGACTTGCCGGTATTCGGACGCCCCACAAAGGATACGAAACCAGAGCGGAAGCCCTCCGGGGTATCGGTGTATTGCGAATAATCAAGCGGGGCTGCCGTATTCTCGGCGCCTTCCGGCACGGCATCATCGGGGTCTTCTGGCAGGCCCTCGAATGCCGCATCAAACTGTGCATCAAAATCAGAACTCATTACCCGCAATAATAGCCCACGGAGTCAAGATCTCCGATTAGTTCTGATGCTTCTTTGCTGCTGTGTTGGGGGTTGGGACCTTGGGGTGGGCGTAGGTGTGGGTGCTTGAGGGAGCTGAGGAGAAAAGTCGAAAGAGATCAGGCTGAATTGAGAGCGAAAAGGCCGATCTGAGGGGTAGTTTTCCTCAGATCGGCCCGATCAGAATGGACCTAACTTTAGGAGGCCCAATTTAACGGGATCCCACGCGCGAGAACGCGGGCCGCGCAGGGTTTAGAGCTCCTCGGCGCTGAATTGCATGCGCGGGTGCGCAAAGACGTCCTGCGCCTGAATGAGGCGGAGCTCGGCAGACTCGGCCTCATAGGTGTTTTCCAGCAGGTCATAGACGGAGGAGGCGGTGCGGCGCAGGGATTCCTTGACGTCGCTGGTCTCGGTGTAGTGGCCGGTAAACAGGGCGGCGGTGACGTCGCCGGAGCCGTTGCGCTTGAACGGCAGCAGCGGGGTGGACACGAGGAAGGCGCGGTCGCCGTCGACGGCGAGCATCTCAATCTGGTCGTCGGCAGTCTCGGGGCGCTTGACGGAGGTAACCAGAACGGTCTTCGGGCCGATTTCCTGCGCCTTCTTTACTGCGGCGAGGGTCTGATCAAGTGTGCCGACCTCGGAATCGGTGAGGTAGCCCAGCTCAAACTGGTTGGGGGTGATGATATCGGCGACGGGCACGACGCGGTCGCGCAAAAGCGGCGGGATCTCATCGGAGACGAAGCAGCCGGACTTGGCATTGCCCATTACAGGGTCGCAGGCGTAGAGGGCCTTGGGGTTGGCAGCCTTGATGCGGCGGACGGTTTCCACGATGGCGTCGGCAATGTCGGCGCCGCCCTGGTAGCCCGAAAGGATGGCGTCGATCTGCGGGAAGGCGCCGCGCTTCTCAATGCCGTCGATGATGGAGGTGACGTCGCTGGCTGGAATCATCGGTCCGCCCCAGTCGCCGTAGCCGGTGTGGTTGGAGAAATTCACCGTGTGGACCGGCCATACCTCATGGCCGGCGCGCTGCAGGGGAAAGACGGCCGCGGAGTTGCCAACGTGGCCGTAGGTGACGTGGGACTGGATGGAAAGGATAGTCATAGCTACCCATTGTGCTACGCTGCCCGCGCGCTCACCAAGGAAAAGACAAAAATTATTCCTCCGGGCGATCTTGTGGCTCGCCCACCGCAGGGATTCCGCCACCGGGAACCTGCTTGTCCAGGTTGGCGCGCTCGGCGGCGTCAGGAAAAGCCTTCGGGCCAGAAGGCTTGGGCTGATAGGAAACGCCACGCTCGGCTGCATCGTCGTACCAATCCGCGAGCAGTTCGTTTTGGCGGCCGAACATTTCCTTCTCCTCAGCCGGAGTGGAGTGGTCATAGCCCAGCAGGTGCAGGCAACCATGGACGGTAAGCAGGGCCAGCTCGTGACCTAGGGAGTGGCCGGCGGCCTCCGCCTGGCGCAGGGCGAACTCGGGGCACAGGACGATATCGCCCAGCATGGCCGGGCCTGGGTCGGCGGCATCGGGGCGGCCGCCACCGGCGATGGCGCCAGGGGTGAGCTCATCCATGGGGAAGCTCATGACATCGGTGGGGCCTTCCAGATCCATCCAGCGCATGTGCAGATCCTCGATGGTCTTCAAATCCACACAGGTGATGGTGCACTCGGCATCGGGGTTGATGTCCATCGCACCGAAGGCATAAGAGGCGACGTCAATCAGCATCTCCTCGTTGACGCCTTCGAAGCCGGATTCATTGAGAAACTCGATACTCATTCCATTTCCTCGTATTCTGCGGCTTTCTTATTATCAAAGGTCTCATAGGCATTGACGATGCGCCCGACCAGTTGGTGGCGCACCACGTCTTTAGAGCCCAAGTCCGCAAAGTGGATATCGTCCACGTTGCGCAGGATGCGGCGCACGATGCGCAGGCCAGAGACCTGACCATGCGGAAGGTCTACCTGCGAGATATCGCCGGTGACCACAATTTTGGAGCCAAAGCCCAGGCGGGTGAGGAACATCTTCATCTGCGCGGGCGTGGTGTTTTGGGCCTCGTCAAGGATGACAAAGGCATCATTGAGCGTTCGGCCGCGCATATAGGCCAGCGGGGCGACCTCGATGATGCCGGCTTCCATGAGCTTAGGAATCATTTCTGGGTCGAGCATGTCCCGCAGGGCGTCGTACAGCGGGCGCAGGTACGGGTCAATCTTGTCATTGAGCGTGCCCGGCAAGAAGCCGAGCTTCTCCCCTGCCTCCACGGCCGGGCGGGTGAGGATAATGCGCGAGACCTGCTTGGTCTGCAGGGCCTGCACGGCCTTGGCCACCGCCAGGTAGGTCTTGCCGGAACCGGCCGGTCCAATACCAAAGACCACCGTATTATCGTCGATGGCCTGCACGTATTCAGACTGGCCCACCGTCTTCGGGCGGACGGCCTTGCCGCGGCGCTTAACGATGTCCGCCGCCAGCGCCGCAGAGACCGACTGCGGCGCCTCCACGGCCACCATGTCCATGGTGTGCTTGACCGTATCGGTGGACACGGCGTGGCCGCGGCGGGCGATGGCCTCGAGCTCATCGAGGATCTTGGCGGCACGGGCCACCTCATAATCGGGACCGGTGACGGTAACGACATTGCCGCGGGCAAAAAGGTCCGCATCCAGGCGGTTATTGAGCACGCGCAGGTTATCGTCCGCACTACCCAGCACGCTGCTGACGTAGGCGGAATCTAGCTCACATTTCTTCGTGATGATAGGCACGTGCTTTAGGCTACCAGCGCCGCCTACCAACGCTCGGTGCGCATGCCGATTGCCGCCAGCGCCACCATTGCCGCGCTGGCCGTGCGCAGCACTTCCGGGCCGAGCTTGATGGGCGTGGCGCCGGCTTCTTTGAGGCGATCGAGCTCGGCGTCGCCGATGCCGCCCTCGGGGCCTACGAGCAGGACGACATCGTCCGTCAGCGGCACATCCTTGATGGAGACGGTTGCTTCCTCGTGCAACACGAGCACAGTGGGGGCGTTGGAGGAAGCGTCGTCGCGGCCACCGGTGAGCTCTTGAACGAGCTGCGAAGTGGTCAGCGGACCGTGCACCTGGGGGATGCGGGCGCGGCGAGATTGCTTGGCCGCGGAATCAGCGGCCGCCTGCCACTTGGCCACCGCCTTCGGAGCCTTCTTGCCGTCCCATTTGGCCACGCAACGGTCTGCCTGCCAGGCGATGATCTCGTCGGCGCCGGCTTGGGTGGCGAGATCCACGGCGAGTTCGGCACGCTCGGATTTCGGGATGGCCTGCACCACGGTCACGCGCGGGGTGGGATCGGGCGCGGTGTCGATGGAGTCGACCGTGCCTTCCAGGGAGTCCTTGCCCGAGGTAGCGGTGATGGTGAGGGTAAGGCGGGTACCGGTGCCGTCGATAAGCTCGAGGCGCTCACCCTCCCCCATGCGCTTGACCGTCACGGCATGGCGGGCCTCCGGGCCGGAAAAGCTGAAAGCCTCGCCGGTGCGTGCGGCGGAAAGATCCGGGTGGATGAAGACGGGCAGCGACATTAGCGGCGGAACTTATCGCGGAGGCGGCTGAAGAAGGATTCCTCTTGGCCGTCGCCGGTGGTACGCACGCGCGCGCCCTCGTCGCGGGAGTTGCGGATCTTCTCCAGGGACTCGCGGGTCTTGCGGTCCAGGTCCTTCGGCACAACGACGTCCACGTGGGCAAACAGGTTGCCGTAGCCATCGGTGCGCAGGCGCGGCATGCCGGCGCCGTCGACCTTGATGGACTCGCCCGGCTGGGTGCCCGGCTCGATGTCGATGGTGAGCTCTTCGC
The DNA here is from genome assembly GCF_022347235.1 of Corynebacterium tuberculostearicum. GTDB lineage: Bacteria > Actinomycetota > Actinomycetes > Mycobacteriales > Mycobacteriaceae > Corynebacterium > Corynebacterium tuberculostearicum_F. The sequence continues at coordinate 179,798 of NZ_JAKRDX010000002.1, read as the reverse complement.
CATTGAGCTGGTCGATGGTGAAGTTGGTACCCAAGGCGGCGTCAATCATCGGCACGCGCACGGTGAGGTTCAGGTCATCGGCGTTGCGCTGGAATACGGGGTGCTCCTCCGTGTGGACCTCGACGTAGAGGTCGCCGGCCGGACCACCACCGTGGCCGACCTCGCCCTGGGAGGCCATACGAATGCGCATGCCATCATTGATGCCGGCCGGGATATTCACGGTGAGATCGCGGCGCTTCTTCACGCGGCCATCGCCGGCGCAGTGGTTGCACGGATCAGTAATGACCTCGCCGAAGCCCTGGCACTTCGGGCACGGGCGGGTGGTCATGACGTTGCCCAAGAAGCTGCGCTGCATCTCCTGGATTTCACCCATGCCATTGCAGTTATCACAGGTAACCGGCTTGGCCTTGGACTCGGAGCCGGTGCCGCCGCAGCTATCGCACAGCACCGCGGTATCCACGGTGACCTTCTTCTTCAGGCCGGTGTAGGCCTCCTCCAGGGTGATGCGGGTGCGCAGCAGGGCATCATTGCCCGGCTGGACGCGGGACTTCGGGCCGCGGGAACCGCCGGCACCGCCGCCAAAGAATTCGGCGAAGATATCACCGAGGCCGCCGCCACCGAAGCCGCCAAAGCCACCGGCGCCGGCACCGCCGCCACCCTGCTCCATGGGGTCGCCGCCCATGTCCACGATCTGGCGCTTTTGCGGATCCAGCAGGACCTCTTGGGCCAGCGCGGCATCGCGGAACTTTTCCGCGGCGGCTTCATCATCCGGGTTCAGATCCGGGTGATACTTGCGGGCCATTTTGCGGTAGGCCTTCTTAATCTCCTGGTCAGTTGCGTTTTTATCAACACCGAGGATGCCGTAATAGTCACGAGCCACTGTAAGAGATATTCCTTCTAATTCGTCTTGTTGGGGTTAACTTGAAAAAAATATTCGCGGCCAGCCAGTTTACTCGCACTGCTCGCCGGCCAAAATTTCGCTCACATACCGTGCAACGGCAGAGACCTTAGAAATTGTTCCCGAGTAATCCATAAAGGTAGGCCCCACCACGCCGAGGCCGCCGAGTGTAGCCACCTCATCGCCAGTGCCCAGGCCATAGCCCGTGGCCACGACGGAGGCCTGGCGCAGCTGGTCTTCCTCGTTTTCCTCACCGATAACCACGGAGACGTTGCCCAAATCGGGCACGCGGGCGAGCAGTTTGAGGACGACGACCTGCTCTTCTAGTGCCTCAATAATCTTGGGCAAACCTTCCGGAAACTCGCGCGCCACGCGCGTGAGGTTGGAGGCACCGGCCATAATCAGCCGGTCGGAGGGCTGTTCCACCAGGGTCTCGATGAGCGTGGTGGCCACCTTGAGCACGTGGTGGCGGATGTCCAATGGGGCGTCATCGACAAGGTGGGCGAGCTCCACGGAGGCGTCGGTAAGCGTCTTGCCCACTAGCGCGCTATTGACGATATCGCGCAGACGGAAGGTCTGATCCTGGTCGATGATTTCATCGAGCTCCACATTGCGCTGGTCCACGCGGCCGTTATCGGTGATAAGCACCAGCAGCAGGCGCATTGGGGAGAGCGCCACGACCTCGCAGTGCTTGACGCGGGATACCTTGAGATTGGGCAGCTGGACGACGGCCGCCTGCTTTGTCACCTGCGCCAATAACTGCACCGAGCGACGCAGCACATCCTCCAAGTCGACGCCGCCTTCCAGGAAGTTGAGCATCGCGCGGCGCTCTGGAGCCGACAGCGGCTTGACCTCGTGGAGGGAGTCGACAAAGTGGCGGTAGCCCTGCTGGGTGGGCACGCGGCCTGAGCTGGCGTGCTGCTGGGAGATAAGGCCCTGGGATTCGAGCACGGCCATGTCATTGCGGATGGTGGCCGAGGAAACTCCCAGCTGGTAGCGCTCCAAGAGCGACTTAGAGCCAACCGGCTCCTGGGAGGCAATATAGTCCGCCACGATGGCGCGCAGGACTTCCTTGCGGCGGGCATCGGTTGAGGTAGACACTATGGCGCTCCTATTCGCTTCGGCGAATGATAAATTCTTTAAAGTTCGGGACGGTGTACCTGACTTTACCGTGCTCAGGGGAATAAATGAGACCTTTGTTTATGAGCTTAGCCCGCACCGGACCAAGAGCTTTATTATCCTTCCCCAGACGTTCACCGATTTCTTTCGTTTCCGCTGAACCATCGCCTAAGGCTGCCATGGCACTGAGATAGTCTCTTTCAGCTGGCGTAGCTCGATCCCAGCGAGCTTGGAAGAAGCTTGCGCCTGAAGGAACCAGTCCGCCAGTCACGGCAAAAGACTAACAAGAAAATAGCGGAATAACAGGTTTCTCATCGACTGAGTCAAAACTAACTGGTTTGGTTTCTACTGGACTAAGTCTAAAGGTCTGGGAACGAGGATTAGGTTTCTTCGGCGACGAGGAGATCGGTGATGATGCCATCGGCTAGCAGGCGGCCGGGCTTGGTGATGCGCACGCGGTCGCCGCCGCGCTCGAGCAGGCCGCGGCCGATGAAGCGCTCGAGGGCGGGCGCGGCGTGGGCATCGAGCCAGGCCTCTGGGATGCCCTCGCGCAGGCGCAGGCCGAGCATGATTTTCTCCATGTGGCGGTCGGCGTCGGTAAGCGTCTCGGTTTCTTTGATGGGCAGCTCGTCGCGGCCGAGGGCCTCGATATAGCGCGAGGGGTGCTTGACGTTAAAGAAGCGCTCGTTGCCCAAGTGCGAGTGGGCGCCTGGGCCGGCACCCCACCAATTACCGTCTACCCAATAGATGCGGTTGTGCTCGCACTCGCCGCCGGGCTTGGACCAATTGGAGACCTCGTACCACTCGAAGCCTTCTGACTCGAGGGTAGAGGAAATCATCTCATAGCGCCGCGCCAGCACGTCCTCATCGGGGGCGGGCAGGATACCTTTATTGACCTTGCGCGCCATGCGGGTGCCGTCTTCTACGATGAGCGAATAAGCACTGACGTGGTCTACGCCGGTTTCCAGCACTCGGTCGAGCGTCTCGCGCACATTGTCATCGGTTTCGGTGGGCGTGCCATAGATCATGTCCAGGTTGACGTGCTCGAAGCCGGCGGCGCGGGCCTCGCGGGCGGCGGCAAAGGCGCGGCCGGGTGTGTGGGCGCGCTCGAGGACTTGGAGAACGCCCGGGGATGCGGACTGCATGCCGAGGCTGATGCGGGTATAGCCGGCGTCGGCAAGCTGGGAAAAATACTCCGGTGAGGTGGACTCCGGGTTGGATTCGGTGGTGACCTCCGCCCCAGGTTTTAGGCCGAAGGTGGAACGGACGGTGTTCAGGATGCGGCTCAGGCCTTGCCCGCCCAGCAGCGAAGGCGTGCCGCCGCCAATGAAGACGGTCTCGGCCGGGCGACCCACGCGCGCGGCCGCCAATTCCAGCTCGCGGTCCAAGGCATCCAGGTATGGCCCAGTGAGATCGCGCGGGCTGCCAAGCTCGCCCGGGGTATAGGTATTGAAATCGCAATACCCGCAACGAGTGGCACAGAAAGGAACGTGGATATACAGCCCGAAGGGTTCAGTCATGGATAAAACCCTAATAGGCCGGGAACAAAATGGCCGAAAGCGGGGTTGAGCATGTAGTATGTTTCCATCTTCCCAAGTAGAAAGGCACCCTCAGTGGAACCTCCGAGTCGATGTCCCTACCTCCTTCTAGGCGGTGGGGAGTAAATCATGTTATCGGCTATTTTGATGATCCTGGTCGGCTTCGTAGTCATTGGCCTCATCATCGTCGCGAACGCATACTTCGTGGCCCAAGAATTTTCCTTTATGTCCGTGGACCGCACGCAGCTGCGGACCCAGGCTGCTGAGGGGGATAAGACAGCCCAACGCGCGCTGGCTATTACTCAGCAGACCTCCTTCATGCTCTCGGGCGCGCAGCTCGGTATCACGATTACCGGCCTGCTCATCGGCTATGTGGCCGAGCCGCTCGTGGGCCAAGGACTGGGTACATTGCTCGGCGGCGTCGGCGTTCCGTCCGCGGTATCAGTCACCGTTGGTACCATCGCGGCACTTTTCATTTCCACGATTGCGACGATGCTGTTTGCAGAGCTCTTCCCCAAGAACTACACCATCGCCGCACCGATGAAGACGGCGCGCTGGCTGGCCGCCTCCACGCAGCTTTACCTGCGGCTATTTGGCTGGCTCATCCACTTCTTCGAGTACTCTTCCAATGCCATCCTTAAGGTCTTTGGCATCGAACCGGTAGAAGACGTGGACTCCTCCGCCACCGCCGATGACTTGGAATCCATCGTGGATTCCTCCCACGAGGCTGGCGATCTGGATGAAAATACCTACATGGTGCTAGACCGCCTGCTGGACTTCCCCGAGCACGACGTGGAGCACGCCATGATTCCGCGCTCCCGCGTGGACGTCATTGACCCGGACACCACCCTCGGTGAGGTCCGCGAGATGATGTCTACCGACCACACGCGCTACCCCGTCATCGACGATGAGCACAATCCAATCGGCGTGGTGCATCTTATCGACGTCCTGGGAAGCGACCTGCCCGCCGCCACCAAGGCCACCAGCATCATGCAGGAGGCCGTCGTGGTCCCTGAGTTGATGCCGCTGCCGGATGTGGTGGAAGAGCTGCGCGATAGCGACCAGAAGATGGCGTGCGTGATCGATGAGTACGGCGGCTTCGTGGGCATCGTGACCATGGAGGACTTGGCCGAGGAAATCTTGGGCGATGTCACCGATGAGCACGATATCGAAGAAACCGAGGAAATCACCGAGCAGGACGAATCCCACTGGTTGGTCGACGGCGATACGCCGATTGATGAGATCGAGCGCGCCATCGGCCACGACCTGCCTGAAGGCGACTTTGAGACTGTCGCCGGCCTCGTCATTGCCCACTCCGGTGCGCTGCCTGAGGTAGGCGAGGAACACACCATCCAGCTCGAGGCCGAACCCGATGACTGGGTTGACCACGATGAAGCACCCGTCCGCTCCCTCCGCCTGCGCGTGCAAGAGGTGGATCGCCACGTACCGTCCGTGCTTGCCATCGAGTTGGTGGAGGATTACTCCGACCACTCCGATGATGCCGATAAGAAGGAGGATGCATAATGACCGAATCGTGGTGGTTTAACCTCCTCGTTACCCTCCTCATCATCGCCGCTTCCGGCTTCTTTGTGATTATCGAGTTCTCCTTGATGGGCGCTCGCCGCAACCGTTTGGAAGAGGATGCGGAAAACTCCCGCACCGCCCGCGCCGGCCTGCGCTCGCTCAATGAGCTGACCATCATGCTCGCCGGCGCGCAGCTGGGCATTACCGCCGCCACCTTTGTGCTCGGTGCTGTAACCAAGCCCTGGGTGCACCACCTTCTCATGGCTCCGCTGGAGGCCGCGGGCCTGCCGCTGGGCATTGCCGACGTCGTCAGCTTCCTCCTCGCGCTCTTCATCGTCACCTTCCTCCACCTCGTACTCGGTGAGATGGCGCCGAAGTCTTGGGCCATTACCCACCCGGAGACCGCCCTGCAGTTCATCGCGGTCCCCGCACGTGGCTTCGTGTGGATCTTCCGCCCGCTGCTGAAGTGGATCAACGTCATGGCCAACAAAATGGTGTCCCTGGCTGGCGAAGAACCCGTCGACCGCGCCGGTGCGGCCGGCTACGACGCTGAGACTCTGCGCACCTTGGTCGAGCACTCCCGCGAGACCGGTGCTCTGGATGATGAGTCTGCCAACCAGATTTCTGATGTCATCGAGTTGGAAAACTCCACTGTGGGCGCCATGGCCCGCGAGCACGGCTCTGAGGTAGTGCCCCTGCCTTCCGACGCCACCGTGGACGACCTCCAAGACCTCGTCGTACGCAAGAACATCATGCGCGTGCTGGTCTTCCCTAAGGACTCCCGCGTCCCCCGCGTGGTCCACGTGCGCGATACCTTGCTGGCAGAACCAGAAACCCCGGTTCTCGAGTTCTCCCGCCCTGCCCTGTCCGTGTCTTCTTCCACCACCGTGCAAAAGACCTTGGACCACATGCGCGCTCGCAATGAGCAGCTCGTCATGGTGGGCAAGGCCGATAAGGACAACGCCGTGTGGATCCTCACCTGGGACGACATCATGGGCCAGCTGTGGCCGCAGATTACCGAGCAGCTAGACAAGGTCACCCCTCCCCCGGCCGTCTAGTTCTCCCCGCACCCGCGCCCGCGCCCGCTTCATTGCGGCCGGCGCGGGCTTTGCCGTTTTCGCACCCGTGCGCAAGGGGTGTTTCCCCCGACTGTGGATAACTGTGGCCGTAACTTTCCCAGCCGCCACTTCGCTCACTCGCCTTTCCCTGCAGCCTTGTTATCCACAGGCCCGGCCGCCACCTCCTCGCGCCGGCCGGCAACGTGCCCTTTCCTAGGAGGCATGACACCACCACTGACCAATATCGACTCCATCCGCACCAACCACCCCACCTTTTGGACCGACCTGAAAAACGGCACCTACCTCAAACTCGCACCGCGCATCGCAGTCCGGCGCGATCACTACCACTGCCTCGACTTCCCCTCCCAGCTGCGCCTGCGCGCCATCGCCGCCGCCCGCAGCGCCTATACCGCGGTGCTCATCTCCAAGTCCGCCGCCCGCGTCCACGGGCTGTGGGTCATCGCCACGGCCGAGGAAAAGATTGAAATGGCCCTTCCCACCAATACGCTTCCCCACAAGGACCGCCGCCATCCCGAGCGCATCTACCGCAAGGCTTTACTTCCCGAGCCCATCCTCGTGGACGGCACCCGCTGCGTTTCCAAGGCCCGCGCGGTTATCGACGTCGCCCGCTACCACGGCTTCACCGACGGCCTCATCGCCGCCGACTCGGCTTTGCGCTCCGGCCTGAGCCGAGAAGACCTCAAGGAAGAGTTCGCCCGCATGGGCCGGGTGCGCAATAGCCGCATCGTCCGCGCCGTAATCCACCACGCCTCTTCCCTTTCCCGCTCTCCTTACGAGTCTTTCGCCCGCGCCCTCCTCATTGAGGCCGATTTCCCCTGGCCCATGTTCTTCGAGGCGCCGTTCACCGCGCTGCCTGGCATCACGACCGCCCTATGCATCAACAGCGCCTACCTCATCGACATCATCCCTGCGAAGGCACTTCCCCATCAGCGTGAGCGCCACCGACGTCTGCGCGAGGCCGGCTTCACCGTCCTCTGCTATACCCCGCGACAGCTCATCGACCACCCCACTCGCTTCCTGACCGACCTCATTTCCACCATCTCCGCCAGACAAGAGGCCGCCCGTTCTGCCTAAGTCCACGCTTCCTGCCTCCCGCCATCCTCTACCCCGCCGCCCTTCGCGCTCACCAGCGGTGCTTTCGCCGCGGAATCCACTGCGCCGGTGAGCGCGAAGGGAGGCCGATGGCGAATGCCTCGCAAGAGAACCCACCGAGACTTCGCCGCAATAAGAAAGAACCTCCGCGAGCATATGCTCGCGGAGGTTCCAATGACTCCAGCTACTGCCTCAACGGGAAGGTCTTACTGGTTGATGCGCCATGGGACGCTGTTCTTCGGCAGCATGCCGTGGGTGTAGAGGTAGTCAATGGTGGACAGGATGCCCAGCACCGTGCCGCCGCCTACGAGCGCAGCCAGGAAGGAGAACCCTGCGACGGAAGACATGTCTGCGTCCTTGCCGTCCTTACCGTTGATGCCATCACGGCCATCGCGGCCGTCACGACCATCGCGTCCATCGCGTCCGTTCTCGCCATCCTTACCGTCACGACCGTCACGGCCATCCTGACCATCCTGGCCATCTTCGCCGTCGCGGCCGTCCTTACCGTCTTGGCCATCTTCGCCATCGCGGCCGTCACGACCATCGCGGCCATCGCGGCCGTTCTCGCCATCCTTACCGTCACGGCCGTCACGGCCATCGCGACCGTCGCGGCCATCCTGGCCATCCTTGCCATCTACGCCGTCCTGGCCGTCTTTGCCCGGAACGACCGCAGCTTCGGTAGTGGAAGGCTCGGTGGATTCCTCAGAAGTCGGCTCTTCAGCGGAAGTTTCTTCAGCGGAGGTCTCCTCGATGGAGGTCTCTTCAGCGGAGGTCTCCTCGGTGGAGGTCTCCTCGGTGGAGGTCTCCTCGGTGGAGGTCTCTTCTGCGGACTCGGACGGGGTGGTCTCCTCAGAGGTAGCATCCTCAGAAGCCGGAGCCTCGGAAGTGGTCTCCTCAGAAGAAGGCTCCTCGGAAGGGCTCTCCTCGGCAGGCTGGTCCTTGGTCTTCTTGCCGTTGAGCATATCGGAGCACAGCTGGCCAGCCGGGGCGTTGACGGCCGCGAGATCGGAAGCTGCGGTGGAGATGTTGTTCAAGGAGTCTTCGATGCTCTTCTGCTGGTCCTTGCTCAGCTTCAGGTCGCCGGCGACGCTCGCACCTGGAACCAGGCCGGCGATGGTAACGGCTGCATTAAAGAGCTTCAAGATAACCTTGGTGCCCTTGCCAAAGGCGCCGTCGGCGAACTTAAGCAGGCCGGAGACGGTCTTCTTAGCACCATCCGGGTTATTCATATCAACGTCGGCATCGGCGTTATCGATACGGCCGATGGCCATGCCCTGGGCGCGGGAGAGATCCCAGGTAACGGTCTTGTCCTTCTCGCCTTCCTTGACCAGCTTGGCAATGCCGTCCCAGGTCTTACCGGAAATCTTATCGATGAAATCAGCCGGAACGAGGTCGCCGACAACCGGGATGATCTCCCAGACGGTCTTGAGGATCTTTTCGCCACCATCGTAGAAGGCCTTAGCCAAGGCAAGCTTGAGGTCAAGCATGTTGCCTTCCTTGTCAGGGGCATCAGTTACCTCACAGACGAGCTTGTCCTTCTGCTCATCCTTGACCACCTTGACATTGACGTCGCCGTTGGAGGCCTCGGTCTGTGCGAGTTCCTCGAGGGTGGTCGGCTTTGCAGACTCCTCAGAAGCCGGAGCTTCGGCGGTCTCCTCCGCGCCGTCTACGGCGTACGGGGTGATGGACTCGGCGGCGTCTTCTTCTGCGTCGAGTTCTTCCATCGCCTTATCGCCGGCGTTGTTTTCCTCGAGCAGCTTGCCGTTCTCATCGAATTCGATCCCGTTGAGGCTAACGGTATCGTCGGTGGTCTTTTCCTCGACAAAGGTGGTGTCGTCGGCGGCGACGGCGTTAGGCACAACAGTGATGGAAGAGAAGGTGGCTACGGCCACTGCGCTGGCAATGAGGCGAGAAGTTCGGCGTGCGCCCATGGTTTAACTCCCTGTAGATGTGGTTAAAGAATGTGATTGCGCGCGCCGCGTGTGGATGCTGCTAGGTCACGGCGTTCGCTTGGACGGGAATTACCCTACAGCGCGTTGAGAGTATTTTCTACTTAGATTTTAAGGTTGATCCAGCAACAATACCGCTGGATACACAACCCAACCCACTGAACAGGCATAACAGAAATTATATGGAACGGCTGTTAACCTAAAATTTCCCTAACTGCTTCCCCGAATCGGGGCGCCCTAGCGCAGAAAACTTCAACGGCCACCGAGAGAGGGAATCTCGGTGGCCGTGAACATCCCCTTGCGTGAAACAAGGAAGTCTATGTGGTTTATGCAGTTGTAGCCCGGCGGGCCGCCTCGCGCTTAGCCCGGACCTTTTCCACCACCGCGGCAACCCGGGCGCGCTCTTCTAGGAACTGCGGTGGGTTATGCCCGCGCATCGTGCGGACATAGGCCGGGTGGGTATCAAGCACCGTGTGCTTCCACGCTTGGACCGCAATGAGGGCGGACTCGCCGGTGCGCTTGTACAAGTGCGGCAGCGAGACCATGTCGAGGTTGCGGGCTACGGCGTCGGTTTGCGCAAGCACGTACTCAACTACCTCGCGCAGGTAATCTGCCACGGCCTGGGTGCGAGAGCGTAGGGACTCGGCCAGCTCGTGTACCACGATGGGCTTGGAGATGGGGAATCGCTCATCCAATAGGCGCGGGGTCAGTTGTTCCGGCTCTTCCACGTCGTTCACGCCGGAAGAAGCAGCGGAAATGGTGCCGGAGCGCACGCCGGAGACCAAGGCTTGGCGCAGGCCCATCAGCTCGCCTACGCAACGGCCGGAGTCAACGCGGGCGTCTTCGACGATATCGCCCAGCTCAGCTAGGCAATCCATGCACAGCTCTTCGTCCCAATCCTCGATGGCTTCAATGAGGTGCTCGAGGTACTCTGCGACTTCGTCGCCGATATTGTAAATCTCTTGCGTAAGCTCGCGGTGGCGCAGCTCGGCGGCGATTTTGTGCATTGGCTTCGAGCCACTCCCTTCCACGATCCCATTTCTAACCTCTAGTAGAGGTTGAGGTTTGCTGTAACGCCTCACGACTTTATGCGAGATCCGCCGCCGCGAGCGCGCGACACTCCGAAGCCATTCACAGGTTTATGGCAGGTTCGCCCGCACTGGGGTGAGGATGGTGGGGTGAGCTGCAGAAGGGGGGCGTCGGCAAGCAGGGCAAAAAGAAACACCCGAGGGAATTCCCCCGGGTGTACCCACCGCGCAGCCTAGCGCTTGTACAGGTGCTCGATGGCCGCGGCGTAGCGCTGCGAAACCACGTTGCGCTTGACCTTCATGGTGGGGGTCAGCTCGTTTTCTTCCTCGGTAAGGTCAGATTCGAGGATGTAGAACTTCTTAATCCCCTCCGCGTGGGAGACGGTGGCATTGACCTGGTTGATGGCATCCTGCAGCTCCGCGCGCAGGGTCGGATCGGTAGCCAGCTCGCGCATGGAGCGATTCTCCGGAATGTTGTGGTCCAGCTTCCAGCGCTTCAAAATATCCGGATCCAGGGTCAGCAGCACGCCAACGAAGGGCTTGCCATCGCCTACCACCATGGCCTGGGAGATAAGCGGGTGCCCGCGCAGGATATCCTCCATCGGGCCAGGCGAGACATTCTTGCCGCCGGCCGTGACAATGAGGTCCTTCTTGCGGCCGGTGATAACGAGCTTGCCGTCCTCATCAATCTCACCCAGGTCGCCGGTGTTGTACCAACCATCCTCGAGGGCCTCGGCCGTGGCCTCCGGATTATTCCAGTAACCGTGGAAGACGATATCGCCCTTGATGCAGATTTCACCTTCCTCGTTGATGCGGAAGGTCACGCCACCCATCGGCGGGCCAACGGTGCCGATGGACTGATCCACAAAGTCCACTGCGGCCGCGGCGGCGACCTCGGTCAGGCCGTAGCCCTCATAGACCGGGATGCCGATACCGCGGTACCAGTGCAGCAGGTCATGGCCCATGGCCGAGCCACCGGTAATGCAGTAGTTCACGTTGCCACCCACGCCATTGCGGATGGTGGAGTACACCAGCTTGTCAAAGACCTTGTGCTTGGCCTTCAGGAGGCGGTCCGGGCCCTCCGGCTTATCCAAAGCCTTGGAGTACTCGATGGCTACCTTCTCGGACTGCTCAAAGAGCAGGGTCTTGATACCGGAATCGGCCGCCTTAGCGGCGGCAGAGTTGCGCACCTTTTCAAAGACGCGCGGCACGCCCAAGATGACATTCGGGCGGGAGCGGGCGAATTCGATGTTGATGGTGGAAAAATCCGACCAGTGATTCTGGGAGGCGCCGCGCAGGGCCACCGCAATGGATACCGCGCGGGCAAAGACGTGTGCCAACGGCAGGAAGGTCAAGGTATGGCTGCCCGGGACGGCGAAGATACCAATCGGGTTGGTGCACAGGCCGCGGGTCTGGGCTAGCCAGTTGCGGTGGGTGAGGATGCAGCCCTTGGGGCGTCCGGTGGTACCCGAGGTATAGACCAAGGAAGCCAGATCATCGGTGGAGGTGGCCTTGATGCGGGCGTATACCTCGTCGGCGGCCACGCCGCGGCCCTCGAACTTCAAGGTATCGATGGCAGAGGAGTTAATTTCCAGCACGCGACGCAGCTGCGATGGGGAGCCCTTGAGGTTGGGCTCGCCGTCTTCTTGCAGCACCAGGTTTTCTACCAGCTCGGAGTGCTCGCGGGTTTCCGTGATGGCGAGCACGGCGCCGGAGTCCTCGATGATCCAGCGCACCTGAGAGGCGGACGAGGACGGGTAGACCGGCACGGAGGCGGCACCCGCGGCCCAGATGGCAAAGTCCAGCAGGGACCATTCATAGCGGGTGGCAGAGATGAGGGCGACGCGATCCCCCTGCTGCACACCCAGGGCGATAAGTCCCTGGGCTACTTCAAAGACCTCATCGATGAATTCTTTGCCCGTAACGTTGACCCACTCGTAGTTAGCCGGGCGGGTAAACATGACGCCGTGAGGGCGCTGCTTCGCAGTGTCCATCAGGGCGGTCAGGCAGGTTTCGCCCGGCTCGATAGTAAATTGCGCCGGGGTATGCACTTCTTGCAGGGTCACGCGGTGTCCTTTCGAACAGCTAATTATTAATCTTCGCCTACTGTACCAATCTGTTCCCCAGCAGGTGCGTTGTCCCCGTGGCACAATGTGGCCTGTGACTACCCGCGACTTGCTTGAAGAACTCGCTCAGCGCCACGGCGTGGCCACCAGCTATACCTCCCAGTCTGGTTTCCCCGTCCACGTCGCTGAAGACACTATTGCCTATACCCTGCGCGCCTTGGGCGTGGCCATCGATGACAATCCAGACGATGCCGCACTGACGCAGCTGCTTTACGACGACTACCTGGACCGCTCCTCCCAGCCCCTCCCCCACTGCGTTGTCGCACCCCAGGGCCAAGAGCGCGGGTTCGTGGTCCACGTGCACGCGGGCGATGCCGCCAACGTACACATTGAGCTGGAGGAAGGAGGCACCCGCGAGGTCTACCAAGACCCCAATGACGCCCCGGATGCTGACGTTGATGGCACCCTGTGGGGCGAGGCGAGCTTCCACATCCCCGGCGATCTGCCCATGGGGTACCACGAGTTGGTGTTGGAGTCTGGGGGCATCGGCAAGCATGCCTGCCCGCTGATTATCACCCCGGCGCGGCTTTCCACGGCCGATGAGTTTGTGGAGCGCCCCATTAGCGGCGTGATGGCGCAGCTGTATTCGGTGCGCTCGGAGTCCTCCTGGGGCATCGGCGATTTCCAGGATTTGGGGCAGTTGGCAGAAACGTTGGCCCCGCACGCGGATTTCTTGCTGGTCAACCCGCTGCATGCGGCCGAGCCGCTTCCGCCGGTGGAGGACTCGCCGTACCTGCCCACCACGCGGCGCTTTATCAACCCGCTCTACCTGCACATCGAATCCATCCCGGAGCTCAAGCTCCTGCCGGAGGACCTGCAGGATGATGTGCGCGAGCTGGCCGAGGAGTTTCGCCAGCGCAATCGCAGCGCCGAGGAGATTGACCGCGACACCATTTTTGAGGCCAAGCTGCAGGTGCTGCGCGAGCTCTTTAACTACCAGCCCTCCCCGGAGCGCGAAGAGGCCTTCGTGCGCTACGCCCGCGAGGAAGGCCGCGGTCTGCGCGATTTCGCATATTGGTGTGCGCAACAAGACGCCGCCGCACAGTCGGGCCAGCGCCATGCCGAAGGCCTGGACATGGACACGCTCACGCGCTTTTATTCCTGGCTGCAGTTCCTGTGCGATGAGCAGCTGGCCGCCGCGCAGCAGCGCGCGCTCGATGCCGGCATGCGCCTGGGCCTGGTGACTGATCTTGCCGTGGGTGTGCACCCAGGCGGCGCCGATGCCGTGAACCTCACTGAGTATTTGGCGCCGCAGTGCTCGGTAGGCGCCCCGCCGGATGACTATAACCAGCAGGGCCAGGATTGGTCGCAGCCGCCGTGGCACCCGCAGCGCCTGGCCGCCGCGGGCTATGCCCCGTGGCGCGAGATGCTCTCCACCGTGCTCCGCCATGCCGGCGGCGTGCGCGTGGACCACATCTTAGGGCTTTTCCGCCTGTACTGGATCCCGCGCATGGCCAGCCCGCTGACGGGCACCTATGTCTCCTATGACTTTGAAGCCATGGTGGGCATCTTGGCGCTAGAGGCGCAGCGCGCCAGTGCGGTGGTCATCGGTGAGGACCTCGGCACCGTCGAGCCGTGGGTACAAGACGTGCTCGCGCAGAAGGCGGTGCTGGGTACCTCCATCGTGTGGTTTGAGCGCGACGATGATGACTACTCCCCGCTGCCGCAGGACAAGTACCGCCAGCTGGCGCTTTCCTCAGTCAATACCCACGATCTGCCGCCAACCTTGGCATACCTGCGCGGCGATCATATTTCGCTCCGCGCGCGCTTAGGCGTGCTGACCCGCTCGGTGGAGGACGAGCAGCGCGATGACATCGAGTGGCAGGCCCGTGTACTCGGCACCGTGGCGGACCGAGGCCTCTTGCCGCAGCGCGACTACCTGGTGGATCCGGCCGAGCGCGCGTCCCGCGGCGCGGAGGAAGAGATTTCTGTGGCGCTGCACCGCTATATTGCGGGCACGCCTTCGGCGCTTGCCTGCACCAGCTTGGTGGACATGGTGGGCGATGTGCGCGCGCAAAACCAGCCGGGCACCACGCATGAGCTATACCCCAATTGGTGCGTGCCGCTATGCGATACCAACGGCACCGCTCTGCTCATCGAGGATCTTCCTGAGGTGGAATTCTTCCAGCGCTTAGCAACCACCAGCAGGAAGGACTAGCGCTGGGCCTAGGCCTCTGCGCGCAGTGGGCGCGTCTAGGTCCACAGGCCGATGAGGGCAACGACGATGACCAGCGCGATCATCGTCCACAGCGTGAGGGAGACGCGGGATTTGGGCAGGGCGCGCTTGCGCTTTGCCGGCTGGGCGCCGGGCTTAGTTGCCGAGGCGGAAGACTGGCCGGCACGCTTGGCTTCGGGGTCCCACAGGCCCTCGCGGGGGTTGGCGCGCAGCTCGGCGCGCTCTTGCCGCGCGCGCTCGTTATTTTCCTCAGCCATGGTGGTCTACCTTAGTGCTGCGGCTGCGCTGCTGGGAAATCACTCCGGCGGCCCGATTGGCCACGCGGTCAACCGCCCACATCAGGCACCACGCTATGACCACCATGAGCGGCACGGCGATGGCCACCACGATGACCATTTGAATCCACACGGGCGCCTGCACCAACAATTGCGATAGCGTGCTGCCCAAGCTCGTCAACCACTCCATGGCTACTTATCCTACTTGCTCGCGGTAATCTGGCTGACATGTCGAGCGCCCAGATTCCCGTTACCGTCGCCACCGCCTCCGGCCGGATCACCGGCGTGCGCCGCGATGGCCTGCACTACTTCCACTCGGTGCGCTATAGCACCATCCCCAGTGATTACTCGCCTGCCGAGCCGCTGGATGGCGCCCTTGATCAGGATGCCCGCGAGCCGCGCCCAAATGACATTGCGCTGAGCATTACCGCGCCTGCCGACGCCGCCGAGTGCCCCGTCGTGGTCTATATTCACGGCGGCCGCTTTGAGCATGGCTCGCACGAGGACCCACGGCTTACGGGAACTAAGAATGCCCGCCACGGGGTAATCCAGGTCAACGTGGGTTACCGGGTGGGCTTGGCCGGCTTTGCGCGCTTCGACGGCGACGAGGCGGACCGCTACCGCGGCATTGATGATTGCCTCTTGGCTTTGGAGTGGCTACAGGACAATATCGAAGCCTTCGGCGGCGATAAGACCAATATCACCCTGGTGGGCCAATCCGCCGGGGCGGCGATAAGCCTGTGGCTGGCGCGCCGCGATCACTTCCGGGGCGGGTTCCGCCGCGTGCTGGCGCTCTCGCCGGCATTCCCGCGCGACCGTTTTGAACACCGCATCACCGACCTGCGCCGGGCCCTCGGCGTGCCGGTCACGCGCCAGGCGCTGGAAAAGATGGATCCTGAATCGCTGGCCAAGGGCTATGCCAAATTCCGCAAGAAGTACCGCTTCGATGTCGCCTTGGGCCCTGCGCCACTGCGCGCCGAAGAATTGGCGGATATTCCCATCGTGGTGACCTCCACCCGCGATGAGTTCTACACCATGCCCGCGGCCGAGCGCATAGACAAGATGGCGTTTGCCGGCTTTATTACCAGCTACCTCTCGCCCAAGTTCGGGATGTCACACGATCGTTTCAAACAGTGGCGGCAGCTGGCACACTACGTCGATCCGCAGCGGCCGATGGGCCGGCTCATTGGTGATGCCGCCGTGCGCCGCTGGACCGCGCAGGTAGCCGAGGAGGCTCCAGGCCCGACCTGGATGATGGAATTTACCCGGACCGAAGCCCCCGCGGTGCACTGCGCCGAGTTGGACCCGCTCTTTGGCGGCAGCGGAGGCGAGGAGGCCGACGCTTCCCCGGCCGGCGAGCTCAACGAGTGGCTGCGCCACTATGCCACCACGGGAGAGCCCGGATTCCCCGGCTACGGCGATGACCACCAGGTGTTGGAATTCAACCTGGATACGGGCGAGCGTCGGCTAGCCTATGCCACCTTGGACTATGTGGCCGCGGCCTTCTATAACGACGACGAGCTTGGGGTGTAGCGGGCGCCGAAAATTACAACGCGGCACGCAGCGCGCTATCCGCGAGCTCGTCAATCATCCACGGGCTAAAGACGCCGGGCATGGCATCGGCGGCGGCGAAGAGGTTTTCTGGCTCGACCCATTGGTAGGAATCTACCTCGTCAGGGTTGGGCTCCCAGGTGGCGTCGGCAGCAAGCTCAACGGTATATACCGGGCAGATTTCATTTTCTACCGTGCCGGAGGAATCCACCGCGCGATAGGAAAAGTCCGGCAGAATAAGCCGCGGGGCGGACAGATCCGCCGGCGCAATGCCCAGCTCAAAGGAAGCGCGGCGCAGCACCGCATCCGCGGTCTCCTCGCCGGGTGCGGGGTGGCCGCAAAAGGCATTGGTCCACACGCCGGGCCAGGTGCGCTTGCTCAGGGCGCGGCGGGTGACCAGCACCTTGCCACCGCAGGTCAACCAGGCAGAAAAGGCGAAGTGCAGCGGGGTATCAGTGGTATGAACTTCGGCCTTGGGAGCGGTGCCGATGGGTTCGCCCTCGGCAGAGGCCAAGACTACAAGTTCCGTCATAGATTAAGGTCTCCTACCCAGGTCACGTTGCCAATGTGCAAGCGCGCATTCCACAGGTTGCCAGGCGTCACGTCAAAGCGGTACTGCAGGTTGACCGAAGCGCCTGCACCCAGCGGGAGATCGAGTCCCGGGGGCTCCACGTCTGGGGCAGATTCCTTGTCATAGGGCAAGGAGTTGATCTTGGCCCAGCCGCCGTTGCCGTCGGCACGCTCCAGGGTGGGGTCCTCAAAGGCGTCGACAGGCAGGGGCACATCGTTTTTATTCTTGAGCAGAATGGTCACTACGGTGCCACCGGTGTTGCTATCGGTATACACACCCTGCAACTCCCAGCTCACACCAAGGCCCTTATCCTCTACCGGCTCGCCCAGATTAGAGGTGACTTCCTTATCGTCGGTGTCCTTGGCCTCGTACGGGGCCTCTTCGGAGCTGGAGACGGTGATATGGTCCCCCAGCCCGGTTTCTTCCGGCTGGAGAACGCTACATCCGGTCAGGGTCACGGCGAGTACGCTGACTACGCCCGCGCCGAGTGTGTGGGAAATTTTCACCGTGGATGGATCCTTTGCACGCGAAGATTGTTGTATTTCTGCACAAGTACCTTAGCCTAAACCACCCTGAACTTAAGTATTTACGCTCGTTAACGCCGCATGTGGCATACTGGGCAGTCGCTTAAATCTCTCCCTCCTTTTCCCTAATTCCGCGCACTAACCGCCGTTTCGAAGTGAGTGTGGTCTACTTATGAATTCCATTTTGCGCATTACCCGCAGTGCCTCTGCCCTGTGGCCCTACTATCTAGGCGTGCTGCTGACCGCCACGATAACGGCGGTCGTTGCACTGGTCTCGCCGTTTTTGACGCGCGAAGCCACCGATACCATCGTGGGCGCCCTGCAGAACGACGCCCCGCTGGGCGATGCGCTGCGTACGGTGCTGTTGCTGGCAGTAGCGCTTTTTCTTGCCGACGCCGCCAATGCCCTCTTCCGCAATATCGGCGGCTATATCGGCGATGTCATGGTCTCGCGTCTGCGCGAGATTTTGTCCACGCGCTACTTTGCCAAGCTGCTAGCCCTCCCGCAGGGCTATTACGATAACCAGGTCACCGGCACGATCATCGCCCGGCTGGATCGCTCGATTGCCAATATCACACAGTTCGTGCAGTCCTTTGCCAATAACTTCTTCACGATGATCATCCAGACCCTCGCGGTGCTGGCCATTACTGCGTGGTATTACTGGCCGCTGGCTATCCTGCTCGCGCTGCTCTTTCCGGTCTATATGTGGCTTACCGCGCTCACCTCGAAGCGCTGGCAGAAGTTTGAGGCCGTCAAGAACGAGAATATCGACGTCGCCAACGGCCGCTTCGCGGAGGTCATCGGCCAGGTCAAGGTGGCTAAGTCCTTCGTGAGCGAAACCCGCGAGCTCTCCCACTTTGCCAAGCGCTACCGCACCGTGGTCGATACCACCAAGCCACAGTCGCGCTGGTGGCACATGATGGATACCTTCCGTGGCCTAGCCATGGCGGTTATCTTCCTCGGCATTTACGGCGTTATCTTCTGGCGCACGCTCGAGGGGCATTTCTCCTTGGGCGATATGGTCATGCTGCTGCAGATGGTTTCGAGCGCAAAGCAGCCGGTCTTTATGATGAGCTGGATTGTCGATACCGCCCAGCGCGCCATCGCCGGTTCCAAGGACTACTTCAAGGTCATGGAAGAAGAGCTCGAGCCCACCGCCCCGCGCGAGCTGGTTGCGGCCACCACCGGTTCGCATACCCCGCAGCTCGACCTCACCCCGGTCAGCCCGCTGGAGCCCACACCCGGCGCGCCGGTCTTCTCCTTTGATCACGTCTCCTTCGCCTACGAGGAGGGCAAGCCCGTGGTGGAGGATATTTCCTTCGCCGCCTCTGAGGGCCACAAGGTGGCGCTCGTGGGCGAGTCCGGCGGCGGCAAGTCCACGTTGGTCAACCTCTTGCTAGGCCTTTACCATCCCTCGGCCGGACACCTGGATGTACTGGGGCACCGAGTAGACGATCTCACCGCCTCGCGCCTGCGCGCCTCAGTGGGCGTGGTCTTCCAGGAGTCCTACCTCTTTTCCGGCACCATTCGCGAGAACATCGCTTATGGCAAGCCGGGTGCCACGGAAGAGGAAATCGTGGACGTCGCCAAGCGGGCCAATGCCCATGAGTTCATCCAAGCCTTCCCGGACGGCTATGACACGGTCATTGGCGAGCGCGGTCTGAAGCTTTCCGGCGGGCAGAAGCAGCGCGTTTCCGTGGCGCGCGCCATGCTCAAGGATGCGCCCATCCTGGTGCTGGATGAGGCCACCTCGGCGCTGGATACCAAGTCCGAGCGCGCCGTGCAGGCCGGCCTAGATGAGCTGATGAAGGACCGCACCACGCTGATTATTGCCCACCGCCTATCCACCATTGCGGATGTCGATACCATCATCACCCTAGATCGCGGTCGCATTGATGAGATGGGCTCGCCGGCCGAGCTGGCACAATCCGGTGGCATTTATGCCGAGCTACTCAAGCTCACCCAATCCACCTCGGCCGCGGACCGCCGCCGGTTGAAGAAGTATGGCTTTGTCTCCGGCCCTGCCTCCGAATCCGAAGACGAGGAGGAGGACTCCCGGTGGGCCGACAAGGCAGATGAATAAAAGCGCATAAAAGCGCTGGGGTGGCCGCGGGCTTCGCGTTATGGTTATGGCCATGGAGTTTCCTAGCCTAGAAGAGTTGCAAGCCCGCGGAACCCGCAAGTGGACCGTCTTCGAGGAAGACGTCCTGCCGCTGTGGATCGCGGAGTCCGATTTCCCCACCGCGCCCGCCGTAAAGAAGGCACTGGAAGACATGGTGGATAAGGAATCCTTTGGCTATACCCCAGCGCCCAAGGCCTCGGGGCTGCGCGAAGCGGTGGCCGATTTCTACAACGACCGCTACGGCTGGCGCCCCAACTCCGACCATATTGTCTGGATCGGCGATGTAGTGCGCGGCCTCTTGCTCGGCGTACAGTACTTCACCCGCGAGGACTCCCCCGTGATCGTGCCAGTTCCTTCCTACCCACCGCTTTTGGAGCTGCCACGCACCGCGGGCCGCGAGAAGATCGAAACCAGCTTGGAGCTCGACGATATTGAGCGCGCCTTCCAAGCGGGCGCGGGCTCCATTTTGCTGGCCAATCCTTATAATCCGCTCGGCCGCGCCTTGGATGAGGAGTTCCTCACCGAGCTAGTGGAGCTGGCGGAGAAGTATGACGCGCGCATCTTGGCCGATGAAATCCATGCCCCGCTGGTCTATGAGGGCCGGCATATCCCGGTAGCCTCGCTCGGCGCGGCGGCCGCGGAGCGCACCATCACGGTCACCGCTACGTCTAAGGCCTTTAACACCGCCGGCCTCAAGTGCGCGCAGATGATTTTCTCCAACCCGGCCGATGTTCAGACCTGGAACTGCCTTTCTGGCGTGGCCAAGGATGGCACGGGCACCTTGGGAGTGTTGGCCGCGGAGACCGCCTACCGCGAGTGCGGCGATTTCCTCGATGAAGAGGTGGCCTACCTGCGCGAGACTCGCGATTGGTTGGTGGAGGAGCTGCCCAAGCGCATCCCCGGGCTAAAGACCAGCAAACCGGATGCCACATACCTGCTGTGGTTGGACTTTGCCGATACCGCCATCGGTGGCAATCCGCAGCCGGCCAAGTGGCTGCGCGAGAATGCCAAGGTGGCACTCAATGAGGGCGACACCTTCGGCACTGGCGGCCCGGGCCATGCACGGTTGAACTTTTCTACCTCGCGCGAAATCTTGGAAGAAGCGCTCGACCGCATGGAGCGCGCCTTCGCGGACCTCGATTAGGCCGGCCCAGCTGGGACCACCATGTATTCTGCGTCACCCCCACGCTTTGATTTCTCACCATGTGGGCGGTAATGTCCCATTACACGAACAGGCGTGACCCGCCACCTCGGACCACGAAGAGGTACCCCACCTCCGCCACCACCCTCGGCGGAATGGGGAAGCTTCCTCGCATTCTAGCTGTACATGGAAAATTAAGGAGCCACAATGGCTACCCCAGTTGCGTCAAGCACCTCTAAGCCCGGCGCCACCATCGTAATTGCGTCGCTGATGCTGTTTTCGATGTTCTTCGGCGCCGGCAACCTCATCTTCCCGCCCATGGTGGGCGTTTCGGCCGGCACCAACTTTTGGCCCGCCGTCCTCGGCTTTCTTGCCGCCGGCGTGCTCCTTCCGGTCCTAGCTATTGTTGCCGTTGCCATTTCTGGCCGCTCCGTGCGCGATTTGAGCTCCAACGGCGGCGCCCTCTTCGGCCTGGTCTTTTCCGTGATGGCCTACCTGGCCATCGGTGCCTTCTACGCCCTGCCGCGTACCGGCGCCGTGTCCATGGAAACCGCCATCACCCCGCTTCTGGGCTGGGAAGGAACGATGGCCAATGGCATCTTCAATATCGTCTTCTTCCTTATCGCTTTAGTGCTGGCCTGGAGCCCGAACACCATCATCGATACCTTGGGCAAGTTCCTTACCCCAGCCCTGGTAGCGCTGTTGATCGTCCTTATCACTTTGGCCGCTTTTAGCAACGGCCGCGATCCCCAGACCCCTACTGAGGATTATTCTTCTTCCCCCATGGTCACCGGCTTGTTCGAGGGCTATAACACCATGGACGCGATTGCCGGCTTGGCCTTTTCCATCGTGATTGTTGCGTCCTTGCGCTCCAAGGGTTTTAAGACCCGCAAGTCCCTGGTCAACGGCACCATCACCGCCGCGCTTATTGCGGGCTTTTTGCTGGCCGCAATCTACCTGGGCTTGGCATGGGTGGGCCAAACTATCCCTAATGGCCAGTCCTATGAGTCGGGAGCGCCCCTGCTTGCCGACGCCGCCAATCTCACCATGGGCACCATCGGCCAGGCCGTCTTTTCTGCCATCGTCATCCTGGCCTGCATGACCACCGCGGTGGGCCTTATCACCTCCACCTCGGCCTTCTTTGAGATGCTCATGCCCAAGGTCAAGTACCACGTATGGGCGTGCCTGTTTACCGCGCTGTCCATCCTCTTTGCCTTCCAGGGCCTGGATACGGTTCTGTCTATCGCGGTTCCGTTCATCACCTTCTTGTACCCACCAGCCATCTCCCTTATCGCTCTCACTCTGATCCAGCCGATGGTGAAAAAGTCCGTCGTCTTTTACTGGACTTACCGCCTGGCGCTGTGGGTATCGGTGCTGTGGTCGGCTCTGTCCGTCATCGCCGCCCAGGGCTGGGGCGCCGACACACTCGATCCCCTCTTGAGCCTGGCGCCCGGCCAGTCCGTGGACTTGGGCTGGATTGTTCCTACCGCTATCGCGGCAGTTATCGGCCTCGTTGTCGATATCGCCACCAAGGCCGGCGAAAAGCACGCCGCTGCCAACCCGCCGGCGGCAGAGCCGGCGGAGGCCGATGCCCTCGCTGAGGCTTAGTCTTTTAGTCCTGCCTTACCCCCACTGGGACGTATGCACCCAGAACCCGCGGTCGAGCAGATTCTTGGGTGCATCGCGCGGCCTCGGGGTATGGGGACAGTGTACGCCGCTGATGTCCTCACTGGGTTTGGGTTACGAGCGCCCCGTCCACAGTAGGTTTAACAATCGCGACGTCCGCTTGGTAGTTTTCGACTACATCGGGCCGAGAGCCGAAGGACCACATTCTGCGCGGCCAAGCCATGCAACTGGGCGCCGATTATCGCGCGTTCGGCGCCGATGTCGAGGCGCTGACCGGCTCTAGACTCAGGGCCAAACTCGTGTCACCGATGGCTGCTATCGCCACGCAAAAAGCGGAAACAACAAGCTAGCGCAGACCGTCTAAGGATGAAAATGGCTCCTCGGCCGAGTTGCCATGCAAGGGCACGCGCACCCAAGGCGATTTACTTTTGGCGAGTAGCTCGGTGAAACGTACTGTTTGTTGCTTCATAGCCGTGGCGACGTCGGGCTCGCCATCACATGCCCAGATCATTCTTCCCCACCAGAAGCTCGCGGCGACGTCGGCCCACGAGACGAAGTGGTGCTGCAGCGCCGCCACGGCCTTATCTGAAATCTGCAGAAACTCTTCTGGCGAGATCCATCCCAACTCCGTTGCTGGTCCGCCGACGTTGTGGACTCGGATAATGTCCCATGCACGAGTAGTCGTGGGGAGTGCCGGAGCTGTTGCCGAGACAAATTTTTCCGAACGCAATAACCGAACGAGATGACGGAACTTATGTTCTCCGCCGCGCGTATCTACACCCGTTCCAGCGAAGAAATCTTTGAGAAACTCGACCTTTTCCTCGATTTCCGCCGCAAGTTCGTGTTCTGGAACATCCTTCACGGCGTAAGCAAGCGGTAATAGAAAATCATTTTCCACATGTTGGCCCCCCTCGAGGAAATGATCAATAACCTGATGAGCCTCCTGCACACCGGTTACCCCATAGCTTTGCTCAAGGAATTCTTTGTACTGCTCAGCCGTCACCTTGCCGATCTCCTTGCCCCCTAACGGAGTGGCAAACGATTTATTTTCCTTATACACCATCCCCCACGAGTGACGGCGTACCTCATCTGCGCTTGGCTCCGGTTCCGGCCATGGGAATTTGGCAAGCATGTAGGGCGTAGAATCATCAAACTTTGCGGGCGTGAACGTTGGGCTCATAACCCAACAAAGTACCGAGAATTTAGCCTAGAGTCAGTGGATCCTCCGAGAGTACCCCCATATTTGGGTTGTTTTACGTGCTAATTTGACACTCCCAAGCCGCAAATTTAGTTGGATTGTTAACCTCGATTGCATGACAGACCCCCAAACCGCATTGACCGACCGACCAGACCTCGGTGCTGCACTTGAACGTGCCGGCGATTCCGAGAGCTTGCGCGCTGCCGCCGTGGCCGTTGTGGAAGGCCTTGGTGTCGACGAGATCGTGCTGGAAGCCGCCACTACTAAAGCCAGTGGGGTGGACGGTGCTGCTTTTGTCACCAACCGAAGGATTCTAGTATCCAGCAACAAAAAAGACCCATCTCATTTTGAATTTCTTGAGCTTGACAACCTCGGAAACGTCATTGCCCTGCCTTACGAAGACGGTTGGGCGGTCGTGGCACAGCTCTACGACACGTACAAAGTGTGGAGTGGTTTCACTGAAAAAGCGGCAGAACGTATACAGTTTGCTGCCCAGTGGGCTCTGACAGCAGGCAGGGAAACACGGACGGAAGCCTCGCGCTCGGTGTCTTCCACGGAGCTCTTCAAGCGATGGAAAGATAACAAGGATCGACTCAACCGCAATAGCTTGGAAGAGCATGTTGAGTCGATGCGTTCCCTATATTCCGACATTGATTCACGGTGGTGGACTGAATAATGAACCGACTTGCATACCCCGGTTCGCCCGACCGGCTTAATGGGGCAGAAGATACGTCACACATCAAGCGCTCCTCATCGAAAGCGGAGAATACCTATCGCGGATACATCGAGCACGGGTCGTTGCCAAGTAAAGGTGCGTCTCCAGCGAATGCGGCAGACGCTCGCGGCAATGGCGGGTCGCCAGGTCTCAGCACCAAAAAGCAGCTATTGCTCGTTCCGGTAGTGATAGCCGTCATCGTTGTGGTAGTGATTGCCTATTTCGCAGCCAAAGACGCGCTCTTTGGTTCCAAGTCCGAAGAGTCCGCTCCTCCGGAACAGCCCGCTGCTGACGCACCCGCTAATTCCGGTTTCGCCGACGATAACGCTACTAACGAGACCGGAGGAGATACCACGGGCGACACACTGAGCGACTTTACTCCTGCCGACCACGCACCCGAACCGATTGCTGACTTCGCGAAGTACTGCACTGATTATGACGTGCAGTTTAACTACTACGGTGCGGACGGTTCACCTGCTCCAAAGGCGAAGGGCACTAACTGTGGCGTGGATACTGCGAAGGCACCTGAGGTTGGCTTCGTACTCTTTACCGACGATCCTTCCGCCACCGCCGCTGTTCGTGACGGCAAGCCTCTCCTCGATACCGTTGAGATTCCGGCAGAATCAACGCGCGGATCAACGTTCAAGGCCCAGAAATTGGATTCTTTCACGAGCGTCGCGGAAATCCTCCCAGATAGCCAAGGAATTGTTGAGTACACGATCCAAAGCAATGACCCTGAGGTGGCAAAGAAAACGCTAGTTAACCTCGGCGTGGCCAAGTAGAAATAGGCTTACCCACGCTTGTAGAGACAGCCCATTACGTTGTTAGCGGTTCCCCTTAGGGCACCGAAGATTCATAGCCTGTCCACCCGATTGGGCAGGCTATGTTTATTTCCGTTCCCCCCTCTGAAAGGACGCTGGAACTAGTCACTGGATTCGGTATGGCTTAATGCTGTCCCTGTCTTAAAATGCTCTGGGGCGGCATGCTCAAACTGCCAATAAGAACCTGACCCAACCCAGGCGGCATGAGGCCTCACAGTCTTGTGGATGCCAGTACCAACCTTGTCTACCCAGTCCCAGTGATTAAGACAAAGAAGGCAAAAGACACAACGCCACAGTCGTCGAACTCCCACCCCGACGCCTAAACGTTCTCTTTACCATGATGCGAAACGGCGAGCTCTACCGAGACATCTCCACAATCCAGGAGGCCGCAGCAGCCTAGAACCAACAGAACCTCATCCCAAGGCGATTGCACAGCAAGCCCAATCGCCTCTTCAAGATGCCCGAAAACAACATCCACAAAGCAAAGCAGAAGCCCCTCACGCCCCTCAACAACCTCACCCACGAACTTGACACCCCCTATAGGAACACCTCTCCGCAACTCACCACGGTGCCGAGGCGGAGGGGATTTTTATGTCAACAGGTCCCGGCGGCGATGCGGTATCACCTCGCCCGGAATAGTCAGGCGGCGCGTACCGTTGGAAGAAGAGAACTTAGACAGAATTTTCCGAAAGCAAAAGGAAGGCTCCCCCGTGACCGAACGCGCGCATCTTTCCGTCTTGGACTTCTGCACCATCTATGAGGGCGAAACTCCAGCACAGTCCATCGCCCGCTCCGTGCAATTGGCACAGGAAGCAGAAAAGCTGGGTTACTCCCGCATGTGGTACACCGAGCACCACAATATGAAGTCCATCATGTCCTCTTCCCCGGCCGTGCTCATCGCCCACATCGGTGCGAAGACCGAGCGCATCCGCTTGGGCTCCGGCGGCGTGATGCTGCCCAACCACTCGCCTTATGTCATCGCCGAGCAATTCGGCACCTTGGAGGAGATGTACCCCGAGCGCATTGACTTGGGCGTGGGCCGCGCCCCCGGTACGGACATGAATACCCTGGGCCGCGCGCTGCGCCGTGACGCCCACTCTGCCGAACGCTTCCCCGAAGACGTCAAAGAGCTCAACTCCTATCTCGAGGGCAAGTCTTATATCCCGGGGGTCAGCGCCGTTCCAGGTGCCAATACCAACGTGCCGATCTATATTTTGGGCTCGTCCATGTTCGGCGCCTCGCTGGCCGCCAAGCTCGGCCTGCCTTATGCCTTTGCCTCCCACTTTGCCCCGCAGCACCTCGAGCAAGCCACCACCTACTACCGCGAGCACTTCCAACCCTCCGAGCGCTTTAGCAAGCCCTATGTCATCGCCGGCGTCAACGTCACTGCCGCCGATACCACCCAAGAGGCACAGGAAGAATACGAGCGCGTGTGCTTCAACCGCGTCAAGGCCTTCGCCGGCCGCGGCAAGCACCTCACCGATGAGCAGGTAGAGCAGATCGTCGGCTCGTACCAGGGCCAGCAGATCCTAGACATGCTGAAGTACTCCGCCGTAGGCACCGCCGATGAGGTGGCCGCCTACCTCGATACCTTCCAAGAGCACGCCAAGGCCGATGAGCTCATGGTCTCGCTGCAGTCCAGCTCGCACGAGGAAGTAATCAAGAATATGCAGCTGCTCGCGCAGGGCTGGCAGCTCGATCCGGCACGCGTAGCCGGCACCCCGAGCTAGTCTTCGGCCCGCACTTGACCCAGGTGGTCGATGGGAACGCCGGGAAACCGTTCCCGGAGCTTTCCCTCGAGCTCTCGCTGGCCCAGGTTCGCCTGCTCCGGCAGGCGGGCCGAATACCGCTGGGCTTCTGCCAAGGTAGAAACGCGCACCCCGCCTGGGATCAGGGCAAGGAAATTCTGATCCGACTCGAGCGAATAGAACTGCACGCGCTCTAGCTCAGAGGCGGCGAAACTGGTCCGCTGGTGGGGCAAGGAAATTTTCTCGCCAATGCACAGCACCGGACGCGCCCGGCGTCGCGCGGAGGCCACCACCGCCAACATGGCGCACAACGCCCCGCCTAGGGGCATGAGCGCGGCAATGAGATAAACGAAGTGCAGGCGCGTACCAGCCGGTTCCTGCAGCGCCGAGTAAATAAGCACCCCGCCGATTACAAGCAGGGCAACGGCGATGATGACCGCCACCGTTACCGCCTTGCCTAGGCGCACGCTGCCGCTGGCCGCGCGTACTTCAATCGTTTCGGTGCTCTCGTCCACGGACACTTAGCCTAGCGTGTTCGCCTAGCATCTCGGCTCTGGTCGAACGGCGCGTGGTTTATTATTTGAACGCCTTCACTCGGGCAACGCGTTGTCTTCTCAGTGGCGGTGTTCCATTAGCGCGCCTTTGCAAAATGGAATAGCATTACTGTGTTTCGCTCCGCTGGGAAAGGCCCCGGAGAAACTAAGGACAAAGGTTGAATGAGCCCACGCGATAAACAGCAGCATAAGAAGATCGCTGATTACCTGCGGGAACAGATCAGCTCCGGTGTGCTGCAACCAGGCGATTTCCTGCCCAGTGAAGCAGACTTGTGCGAGAAGTTTTCTTCTTCCCGCGGACCCGTGCGCCAAGCGGTAGCGGCTTTGCGGGCCGAAGGGCTGGTGTCCTCTGGCCGCGGGCGCCGCTCCACCGTTTTGGCCTCCACCCAGGCAGAGCTTTTTGAATCGATTTACTCCATTTCCAGCTGGCTGAGCGAATATGACGTGGATCCGCAGCAGCACACCCTGTGGCTGGCTCGCCGCCGCGCGCCGCGAGACATCACCCGCTTTCTGCGCGTAGACCCAGAACAAAATGTCGTCTTTGTCCACCGCGTGCGCTATGCCGAGGACCACCCCATTGCCATCGAGCGCATGTATTTCCCCATGGTGGTGGGAAAGCACATCCTGGACTTCGATGCGGATGCCGGATCCATTCATGCGCACCTGCGCGATTGCGGCGTGGACTTTGATAATGTGCGCCGCGAACTCACGTTGGAGGAAGCCAATGCCGAGGATGCTGAAGCGCTTAGCGTGGCTACGGGTACCCCGCTGTGGCGGCTGCAGATGGAGATTTCCAACCACTCCGGCGAACCAGTGGAATTGGCAGTCTATCTTTACCGCGCGGACCGCATGAAGCTGGCGATGAATAGCGTGCGCGGGGGCGTTTCACCCCTAGAAGTTATCCCCACTCCGGGAAATTTTGCATAAGTTTCACGGCAGCTAAACCCACCGGCTACCCTGCTTTCTATGAGAAGATTTCGCGCCAGTAGGGCGCTGGGCAGCCTCGCCATGGCGGCCGCTGTAGGAACCCTCTCGGCGTGTTCCGCGGGCCATACCGCGGTGGTCGATACCACCCAGGAAGACAGCGACACCGCACCTTCTGCCCTCACCGTGGCTTCCACCTCTGCCGCCACCTCGCTGGATTTCACCACCACCGGTGGCGCCGCCATCCCCGCCGTGCTTATGGACAACGTGTACGAGACCCTCGTGCGCATCGATGAAGACGGCTCCATTACCCCAGGACTTGCTACTTCGTGGGATATTAGTGACGATGCCCGTACCTATACTTTCCACCTGCGCAAGGGCGTCACCTTTTCCAATGGCGATGCCTTTAACGCTGAGACCGCAGCCTTTTCCATTAACTATGTGCGCGAGAAGTGGACCAACGGAATCGCCGCCGCCATGGATCCGGTAGACAAGGTCACCGCAGCCGAGGAACGCACGCTAAAAGTGCACCTCAAGCAGCCTTCAAATGGCTGGCTGTGGTCCATGGGAACGGCCACCGGCGCGATGATGACGCCACACGGCATGGATAACCTCGCCGCGCAGCCAGTGGGAACCGGCCCCTATGAGGTGTCCCGCTTTGCGCCCTCGGAATTCGTTGAGCTGCACGTTCGCGACGAATATTGGGGAAGGCCCGCCGCGCAGGATGTCACGGTGCGCTATTTCCCGGATACCATCTCCTCGGTCAATGCACTGCAGGCCGGCGGCGTGGACGTGGTCTGGGGCGTGCAAAACCCGGAGCTTCTCGACGACGTCAAGGAGGGCATCGCTACCGAGGTCGGCACCACCAATGGTGAGGTGCTGTTGTCTATGAATAATGCCCGCGCGCCTTTCGACGATCCACGGGTGCGCCAGGCCGTGGCCTATGCCGTGGACCGCTCGGCGGCCAATGACATTTTGTGGAATGGCATGGCCAAGGACACCGGCGGCGCACCGATCCCGCCCACGGATCCGTGGTTCGAGGGCAAGCACTACTACAACTACGACCCAGATAAGGCCCGCCAGCTGCTCACGGAGGCCGGCGCGGAAGGCGCCGAAATTACACTGACCACGCCGACGCTGCCCTACGCCCAGACCGTCGCCGAGCTGCTGTACTCGCAGCTTACTGAGGTTGGTTTTAAGGTGACGCTGGAATCCGCCGAATTCCCGGCCGTGTGGCTAGGCCAGGTGATGGGGGCTAAGGACTATCAGATGTCGCTCATCTCCCACGTGGAGCCGCGCGATGTGCCTACCTTGTTCGGCGATCCGGATTATTACCTCAACTACGATTCCCCGCGCACCCGCGAGCTTTTGGCCCAGGCCGATTCCGCACCCGAGAAGGACTACCCCAAGCTCATGGCACAGGCCGTGGATCAAATCATGGCGGATGCTGGCGCGCTGACACTGATGAATATGCCCAATATCGTGCTCACCCGCGCCGGCGTGCGCGGATTGCATCCGGATCAGGTCACCGACGCGCTCATCCTGCGCGACCTGACTTCTGCCGACACCGATACTGACGCGGGCACGGGCGCGGACGCGGACGCCAAAGCTGCCGCCGCAGATAACACCGAAAAGGAGGCCCGATGAGTTCCCTTCGCACTACGGGGCGCGCCATCGTGCGCCCTCTGCTGCGCTTTGCGTTGACGCTCTTTGTAGCCTCCATCATCATTTTTGCGCTCATGCGCGCGGTGCCGGGCAACCCGGCGCGGGTGGCGCTGGGGGTGAATGCGACAGAAGAGGCCGTCGGCAAGCTCAGCTCTGAGTTGGGCCTGGATCGCCCGCTGCTTACGCAATATTGGGAGTGGGTAAAAGGCCTATTTACCGGCAGTTTTGGGCAGTCTTTGTCCTCGCAGCAGGATATTACGCCGCTGGTGCTAGACCGCGCCCAGGTCACGCTCATCCTGATTGGTTTAGCGATGCTGCTCGCACTGGCCGGGGCCATCCCGGTGGGCATGTGGCTGGCACTGCGCAACCGTACCCGCGGCGCGGATGTGGTTTCGGCCGGCACGCAGCTGGGCATTGCGGTGCCAAGCTTCCTCCTCGGCATCATTCTGGTGGCTATCTTTGCCGTCCATCTGGGCTGGCTGCCCGCCAATGGTTGGGTGCCGCCCAACCAGGGCGCGGGCGAGTTTATTCGCCACCTCATCTTGCCGGTCATTGCACTGGCCCTGGTGCAAGGCGCAATGCTGACGCGCTACGTGCGCTCGGCGGTGCTTGATGTACTGAATCAAGACTATATCCGCACCGCCCGTGCGCTCGGCCAGTCCCCGTGGGAGGCACTAAAGCGCCATGGCCTGCGCAATGCGGCGCTGCCGGTGCTTACCGTAGCCGGCGTG
Source organism: Corynebacterium tuberculostearicum (assembly GCF_022347235.1). Classification (GTDB taxonomy): domain Bacteria; phylum Actinomycetota; class Actinomycetes; order Mycobacteriales; family Mycobacteriaceae; genus Corynebacterium; species Corynebacterium tuberculostearicum_F. The sequence goes on along the minus strand of NZ_JAKRDX010000002.1, from coordinate 149,103 downwards.
CAAATAACCACAATGGTCGTGGGCGCCGTGGTGATCGAATCCGTCTTTGTCATCCCCGGTATTGGTTCCATGCTCTTGGACGCGGTATCGGTGCGCGATCTGACCACGGTGCAAACCCTGGTCATGCTGCTCGTCGCCTTCGCCTTGGTGGTTAATGCCTTAACGGATGTGGCCTACCGATTCATCGATCCGCGCATCACGGCAGGTGAGAAGTAATGAAGCTGCGTTTTTCTGGCTGGCTGGGCGCCTTCCTCGTTGCCGCCACGGTGCTGGTGGCGCTACTTTCGCTGGTGTGGACCCCCTATGACCCGACGCTGGCGCACCCGGATGTGCGCCTTGCCGGTCCCAGCGCCGAGCACCTCCTGGGTACGGACCGCTTTGGGCGCGATACCGCCTCCCGCATCATGGCGGGCGCCCAGATTACGGTCTTTGTCGGTCTGGTGGCGGTGGGCATCGCCGCCCTCGTGGGCGTGCCCTTGGGCATCCTGGCCGGCATGCGCCGCGGCACATGGGTAGATGCCCTGGTGATGCGCGGCGCGGATCTGTTGCTTGCCTTCCCCGCGCTGTTGTTGGCGATTATTGCCGGCGCGGTGTGGGGCCCTTCGACGCTGACTGCCATGGTTGCCATCGGCATCGCCGGCATTCCCTCCTTCGCCCGCGTGGCGCGTTCAGGCACGCTGCAGGTTATCACGCAGGACTTTATTTCCTCCGCGCGCATTTCCGCGGTGCCGGGTTGGAAGGTGGCGCTGCGCCATATCCTTCCCAACCTCACCGGGCTGCTCATCGTGCAGGCCTCCGTCTATTTCGCCCTTGCCATCCTGGCCGAAGCCGGCCTGTCCTACCTCGGTCTAGGCACCGCCCCACCGGCGGCCTCTTGGGGCCGGATGCTGCAAGATTCCCAGTCGCTGCTGGGCACCGCTCCCCTGCAGGCCTTCTGGCCTGGCCTTGCCATTGCTGCCACGGTGCTGGGCTTTAACCTGCTTGGCGACGCCCTCCGTGACCTCCTCGATCCCCGCCTGAAAGGATCCGCGCGATGAGCCTGCTCCACGTAGATGACCTGACGGTTACCGCCACCGGGTCCACCACTGCCCTGCTAGGCCCCATCAATATCGAGCTCGCGGCCGGCGAGAAGCTCGGCATCATTGGTGAATCCGGCTCCGGCAAGTCCCTCACGGCGCTATCCATCATGGGCCTTCTGCCCGATGGGGTGCGAGCGAGCGGCTCCGTGACCGTGGACGGGACCGAGGTGATCGGCGCGCGCGATGCCCGCATCCGCCCCTTGCGCGGGTCCACCATGGCGATGGTCTTCCAAGAACCGATGAGCGCGCTAGATCCGCTCATGCGCATAGGCACCCAGCTCTCCCAGGCCGGGGTGCGCGATTGCGCGGCCGCGCTCGACGAGGTGGGCCTAGCCGCCGATGTCGCCTCCCGCTTCCCGCATCAGCTCTCCGGCGGGCAGCGCCAGCGCGTGCTCATCGCCATGGCCATGGCCGGGCGCCCCGACCTCCTCATCTGCGATGAACCAACCACCGCGCTGGATGCCACCACCCAGGACGGCGTGCTGCGCGTCATCGAGCGGGTGACCAAGGCCCACGGCACCGCTCTGATCTTTATCACCCATGACCTGGGCGTTATCCGCCGCATGTGCCCCAACGTCTTGGTCATGCACCAGGGCGCGGTGGTGGAATCCGGTCCCACCGAGCGCGTACTTGTCCACCCCGAGCATCCCTATACCCGCACGCTCATCGCCTCCTCGCGGCCGCCGGAGCTGAGCCTTTCTCCGGCCACGGCGGAGGAGGATGCGATAGTGACGCTACGCGGGGTCAGCAAGGTCCACGGCGCACATGCGGCGCTCGATGGCATCGACCTGCGCGTGCACCACGGCGAGCGCCTCGGCATCGTGGGCGGCTCCGGCTCGGGCAAGACCAGCCTGCTCAAGCTCATCGCCGGGCTCGACCAGCCCACGAGCGGTGACATCGACGTCCGCGGCCGCGTGCAGATGGTCTTCCAAGACCCGCAGGGCTCGCTTAACCCGCGGCTGAAAGTCTGGAAATCCATCGCAGAGGCCATCCCCGGCAGTCCCAGCAAGGCCGACAAGCGCGCTCGCGCCGCGGCCGCGCTTGAGGAGGTCGGCCTGCCGGCCGAGAGCCTCGATCGCTTCCCGCACGAGTTCTCCGGTGGCCAGCGCCAACGCATTTCCATCGCCCGCGCACTGTGCGGCGAGCCGGATATCTTGCTGGCCGATGAAGCCGTCTCCGCCCTCGATATGTCCGTGCGCGCGCAGGTGCTGGAGCTATTGGCGGGGGTCATCGCCAAGCGCAAGCTCACCCTGCTCTTTGTCACCCACGATCTCGCGGTGGTGCGCCACCTATGCGATAGCGTTGCGGTCCTTGACCGCGGCCGGCTCATCGAGCACGGAGCGACCGACTCCATATGGTCCTCGCCCGGCACGGACTACACGCGCCGGCTCATCGCGGCCGCCGACATGTAAAGCGGGCGGCTTCGGGCGTAAGGTAGTCGGGTCAGATAACTCCGCCGAGAAAGGATCCTGCTGCTCCGTGGCCACCCAGCTTGACTATCCCATCCCGCAGCGCCCCAGCACCACCCAGTTGCTCACCGCGTTTAATAGCGCCTCGGTGCGCTGGCCCAGTGCCCTGCGCGCGGGCTTGGCGATTCTCTTGCCCGGCGCCATCGCGCTGCTGACCGGCCACGACTACGCCATCCTGCTCATTTCCACCGGCGCGTTCACCGTCATCTTTGGCGAGGGCCACCCCTATCGCACCCGCCCGCGCGTCATGCTCACCGCCGGCACCGCACTCATTACCGTCGCGGCCGTGGGCGTGCTGGTAGGCCACCTCATCTTTGCGCCTGGCCACGGCCATTGGTGGCTGCTGCTGGCGGGCCTGTACACCACAGCGCTGGCCGCCGTGTGCGGCTTTGCCCAAAACGCCCTGCGCCTGCCGCCGCCGGGCACCTTCTTCTTGGTCATGGTCGGCGGCGGTTCGGTGATGCTCGCGCGCACCGACGTCACCGTGGGCCAGCTGCTCTTTTGGGCGCTGACCGGCATGATAGCCAGCCTCGTGCTCGGCATGGCGCCGGCGCTTATTGACTCCCACGGCCCCGAGCGCCGCGCGGTCGCCGCACTGGAAAAGGCCGCGGCCGCATTCAAAGATGACCGCGACGATTCCTTGACCCGCCACCACCAGGCGCAGACCGCGCTCTTTGCTGCCTGGCAGGCGCTTTCCGACGCCCGCATTATCCGCGGCGGCCGCATCATCGATTCCCAGGGAGCCCACCTAGTAGAGCGCACCCTCGCAGCGCAGCACACCATCGTGGCGCATAACCGCGCCTTGGATTTGGGCGCCGATTCGGATCAGCTCACCGATAATGTCACCGACGTCGATCCGGATCGGACCGCCATCCCGCACACCCGCCCCACCGGCCGCTACCGCTTGTATCGCGCCGCGGTCCGGGATTCGCACGCCATGGTCACCACGCAAAAGGTGGTCCTTTCCGCGGCCATTACCGTGCTCGTGGGCCTTACCCTCGGCTTCGACCGCCCGGACTGGGGCGTGGTCTCTGCCTTCCTCATGCTGCAATGGGGACCCGACCATGTGCCGGGCACCGTCCGCGGCATCCACCGCATGCTCGGCTCTGTCGTCGGCGTGCTGCTGTTTTCTATCCTCCATTACTTTGGCATTCAAGGGTGGACGCTCCTGCTCGCGCTGGCCGCGTGCCAATTCTGCGCCGAAATCTTCGTGGCTAAGAACTACGCCATCTGCGTTATCTTCTCCACCCCGCTCGCCCTCCTCATGGGCAATTCCGCCACCCGTCCCCTGTGGCCGACCATCCAGGCCCGCTGCGGCGAAATCATCTTGTCCATCCTCATCGCCACCGCGGTGCTATGGCTGTGGCAGCGCAGCGCCCCCGTGCGCAATCAGGCTCGCCTGCAGGTCCGCGCGATGGAGTCCATGGCTACCCTGCTCGGCCTGCTCTTTGTCAATACCCCAGATGCCGTACTGTCCGCCCGCCGCGACCTGCAATACGAGCTGCTCTCGGAGCGCCGCGCCATCCAGTCCCTCGCCGTGGATAACCCCGATGCCGTGCGCCAATTCTGGGCCCGCCACATTGCCGTACAACATGCCGGTTACTTCCTGCTAGATTTCTGCACCACCCACCCGGATCGCACCGCCACCCGCGCGGAGCTTGATTCCCTCGTCCGCGAAATCCGCACCGCCCGCGCCGCTTAAAACAGCGGATACTCCTCTATAACTTCGTAGCGTGGGCCACCGCCACGGCCCTCGCCGAGGTGCGATTGCATCAGGCACACCCGGTCCGCGCGAAATTCCGGCCCCCGATACACCGATAAAGCACGCACATAATCCGCCAGCGCCCACGGCTCGCGGGTGCGCCGGCCGGCACGCGCAACGGTGAGGTGGGGGCGGTGGTGGTTAAAGGGGACGTCGGCAAGCTGGCACTGCGCCATCAACTCCCGCACACCGCGCGCCTGCCCGCCGACGCCCACCCACAACGTGCGCTGCTCAAAGCTCCCCGCCCCGCTCAGGTGCACATCCAACGCCGCGCGCCCAGCCACCGCGTGGGCTAGGTGCTCGCGCACCGCCGCGGCATCATGGGGCTGCTCTCCATAAAACGCCATGGTCACATGCCAATTATCCGGATCCGTCCAGCGCAGCTCGTTGGTGGTTGCCGCGTGGATGGGCCGCAGCGTATGCACCAAATGCTCGCGCGCGGCGGCCGAGGGCAATAGTGCAGCAAAGACGCGGATCATGGCCTAGCTGGCATAGACGTTGAGGCGCAGTTCCGCGTCCAACAGGTGTTCTTCCTCGCGCTCAAAGACGGCGAAGGCATGCAAAATATCCGCTACAGCGGTGGAATTATCATCAAACTCGGGCATGCGATAACTTCTTTCAAACCACAAAGGAGGCACAAGAATCACGCTCGATTCTTCTGCCTCCACATAGTAGCTGACAATGATGTAATTATCCGCCCTTGACCACCGTGACCTGCCAACCAGCATCGCCCGAGCGATGGAAATCACGAATCTCATGGCCTTCATCGGCCGCCCACTGCGGAATGGATTCGGTGGCCTGGGTGCAGTCAAAGTCAATAACCAGCGCCTCGCCAGTCTCCAGCTCCGCCATGACCTGCTTGGCCTCGATCAACGGGAACGGGCACACCGCGCCAAGGGTATCGAGCGCATAGCGCCCGCCGCCCAGCGCGCGGGCCTTGTTCTTCGCCTCAGGCTTGGTCTTGAGCGCTACCGCCCCGGTGGCAGTGGCAAAGCTCGGCAGCACCTTATCCTCGGCGGAAGCCACCTTGTTATCCACGGATTCCTCGGTAGAGTAGGTCTGCGGCTGCTGTGGCTCACGGCTCTGCGCGTTCTTCGGCTTGAGCCACAGGCGCGCGCCCGCGCCGACGCCCAGGGCCATAAAGAATAGCGATACCCAGCCCTGGAAGCTAAACAGGGAGGTCTCCACCATGCCATTGCCCACGGTGCAGCCGCCCGCCAGCGACGCGCCAACTCCCATCATGATGCCGCCCCAAATGGCGCGGGTCGCGGTCTGCGCATCGGGCACGCGCACGCGGAACTCACCGGCGGACTTGGCGGCGATAAACGCGCCCACCAACAGGCCGATAACCAACAGGGTGCCCCAGTTCATGCGCGCGGAATCGCCGGTGGCGGTCCAGCGGACGATGTCCGCGGTCGGCGTCGTGATGCCGAGGCCGCCGTTGCGGCCAGCGTTGGCCGAAAGCACAAAGCCCACCGTGCCAATGATGCCAACGAGCACGGCCGCGATGTTCATGTTCAGCGGCTTGGCGTACCACGACTGCCCCAGGTCCACCTTGGGGCGGCCGGCGTCCTTGGCGTGGTAGTGGCGCCACAGCAGGAAGGTCACGACCCACAGGACCGCCACCAGGATCCACGGTGAGATATGCAGCGCGCCGTGGATGGTGGTAACTGGGAGGCTCCACTGCTTGAACCAGTCATTGGCACCGGACAGCGGGCCGGACTTCATGGCCGCGGCCGAAAGCCCATAAAACAGCAGCGCAATCCACGAGCCGACCAGGCCCTCGGCCGAGCGGTACCACGTGCCGGAAGCGCAACCACCGGACAAGATAATGCCGAGGCCAAAGATGAAGCCGCCCACGATGACGGCTACCGGCTTAAAATCACTAATCTCCGGCGAAAGCACGCCCGTGCCTGTCAACAGAGTCAGGCCAAAGGCATGCACGGAAATCAAAATGAGCAGGGCGGTAAAGCCGCGCCAGGTCTTGTTGAGGAAAATATCGCGCAGCATACCGGTTACGCAGAAGCGCCCGCGCTGCAACACAGCACCGAAGGCGATGCCTGTGAGAAGTCCGGTAATACTCACACTGTCTCCTTGCATCGAGTCAAGGGTTTCAGACTACGCCCTCTAAGACAGAATTGTCTATAATTGACGTACAACCCGGTTTTAAGGTGGCAGATTTCCGCGTTTCCGTCGGCCTTCCCTATGCCACCTCAGGCGCCCCAGCCGCTCCGGGCACAATTAAGGAGAATTAACCTATGGGAATCCCAGACGACGTTGTCCTCGATGGTTATACCCTCATTGAGCAACACGCAATCGACCACGAGTTCCTGCTGCGCGGCTCTCCGCTGGGCACCGAAACTCCCCTCCTATTCGCCCTGACCATTGCGGGCGTACTGCTGGTTGCGGCGAGCTTCTTCCTCCGCGGAGGCAGCCGCGTCGCCGCCGGCTTGGTGGGCGCCATCCTGGCGCTAACCAAGCTGTGGTGGATGCCCTTCGCGCTATGGCAGCAGTTCGATGACGGCCAAGTATTCGGCTACACGCTCAAGTACTTCCCGCAGTACTGGCCGGTGGCGTCCCTTATCGTCGGCGTCATCGCGCTGGTGGGCCTAGCCTCCGCCATTTTCCGCCGGCCTTAGTTGCCCAGGCCAGCCCAGCCGCGACTAGCCGCCGAGCACCGCAATTGCGATGTGTACCCGGTTGGTGCCATCGATCTTGGCCAGGATGTGCTTCATGTGCGTCTTGACCGTGGTCAGGGAGATAAACAGCTGCTCGGCAATCTCGGCGTTGCTCAGCCCCTGGGCCACCAGCTGGGCGATTTCATTTTCGCGCTCGCTCAGCTCGGCCAGCCCGCTAGGCTGAATCATCTCTTGTTCCGGCGGCGTTGGTGTGGCCGCCAGCCCCACCAGGTTTTCTAGCACCTTCGGGCTGAGCTGTTGCTGGCCTTGGGACGCCGCTCTTACCGACGCCACCAGCGCCTCCGGCGCCGTCGTCTTCAACAAAAAGCCCACCGCCCCAGCGCGCAGGGCGTGCAGGATGAATTCGTCGGTATCAAAGGCGGTAAGCATCACCACCGGGATATCCCGTGCGCCGGCCAGCGAATGCAGCTGCGCCGTCGCCTCGATGCCGTCCATGACCGGCATGCGAATATCCATCAGCACCACGTCCGGCTCCTCGGCCAGGATGAGCTCCACTCCCTCCTTGCCGTTTCCGGCCTCACCGATGACGCTGATGCCCGGCGCGCCTTCCAAGATCATGCGCAGGCCGTGGCGCAGCAGCGGCTCATCATCGACGAGCACCACACGAATCTCACTCACTGTACTTCCTTCCTGGGCAGGCGCAGAGTCCACGAGAACCTATCGTCCTCATCATTTACCTGCAGCGATCCGCCCACCACACTAGCGCGCTCGCGCATGCCGACGATCCCGTACCCACCACTGTGCACACCTGTCTTTTCCCCAGTCTGGGCGGTGGGGTTAGACATGGTGATAGACAGGGCGTCGGCAAGCGTGGCGATGGTGATGGTGACCGGCTGCCCCGGCGCGTGCTTGCGGGCGTTGGTTAGGCCCTCCTGGACCGCGCGGTTGAGCGCGTGGCCGGCCATGGTGCTCAGCTCCTCCAGCGATTGCGGCCCCGCGCCCTGCTGGTAGCGCACTTCCACGTCCATGCCCGCCTGGCGGGAGCGCTCCACCAGCGATTCCACGCCTTCGCGCGGATCAATACGTCCTTCGCTGCGCAGCGAGTGCAGCGCCTCGCGCAGATCTCCCACGGCGGCCTCGGCTTCATCGCGTATCGTGCGCGCGGATTGCCGCGTCTCCTCCGGATCCAAGTCCTGCCGGTAGGCCAACCCGCCCGCGTAGACCGCAATCATGCTCAGCCGATGCGAGAGCGTATCATGCATATCCCGCGCGATCCGGTCGCGCTCTTCCTGCCGCGCAAAATTCTCCCGCGTGGCCATTTCCTCGTGCGTGAGCTCCGCCTGCGCCTGCAGCGCAATCGTGCGCTCCTTCTGGTTCGAGCGAACCAACCCGACGACTAAAACCACTACTGCTGGGAGGATGATGGCAATGAAAAATCCCAGCTTCCCGGGAGCATTAAGCCCTTCGCTTCGAGATAGATCGAGAGTGACCAGCTTCGAGGCCACCATGGCCGCACATACCGTCGCCATCCACAACCGGCTGCGGCGCGAGGCCACAGAAAACGCCGCTATAAATACCGAGGGGCGGGGCTCAGCAATCGTCACCGTCGCCGAAATAATGGTTGCGGCTACCAACGCGCTGCGCGGGCCGGGCTGGGTGCTACGCGGGTCACGCTCCCGCGCAGCATGGCGGAGAGCAAAGGGCAATAAGATCCACGTTCCGATCGTCGCCGCGAAAAAAATAAACAGCCTTTCGGGCGATCCGTCGCTCTCGCTAAACCGGACGGAAAAGACGGCAAAATCGCCTATCACTGCCACCGCCGCAATGATGAGCTTCTGCCACAGCGGGCGCTGGAGCATCTCGTCGGATTTTCGGAATAACTTCATAACGCGCACCAGTCTAAGCCGACCCGCCGCACCTGCGGTATCCCCCGCAGGGAGGATTCTCCGTCCTCAGCCACGCGCCTCTAAGACCATAATGGCGATGTGCACGCGGCTGGTACCGCCGATCTTTTTCAGAATATGCTGCATATGCGATTTCACCGTGGCCATGGACACCACCAGTTGGTCGGCGATGTCTTGATTATTCAAGCCCTGGGCCACCAGCTCGGCGATTTCGCGCTCGCGGGAGCTAAGCCTACCTAGGTGGTTGCGAGCGGTGCGGGTGTGGTGCGAATGGGCGTCGTCAAGCGCGGGGCCTTGCATGCCTACCAGCTTGTCGACGACCTGCGGGCTCAACAACGGCTGCCCCGCCGCGGCCGCACGCACGGCCGCCATGAGCGATTCCGGCGGCGTCGACTTCAGCAGGAACCCAGCCGCCCCGGCACGCAGAGCCCGCAGGATGAAGGAATCGGTATCGAAGGCCGTGAGCATGATGATCGGCACTGCGTGAACGGACAGAATCTTCTCCACGGCCGCGATGCCATCCATGACCGGCATGCGAATATCCATCAGCACCACATCGGGCTGCGCGTCGAGCACCGTAGCCACCGCGTCCCGGCCATTGCTCGCCTCGGCCACGACCTCGATATCGGGCGCGTTGGATAGCAGCAGACGCAGGCCGCTGCGGACAAGTTCCTCGTCATCAACGAGCACTACGCGCAGGGCATCGGCCATCATGCTCCCTTTCCTACTGGTTGATTCCACCGCGCGCGCCACAACTGCGATGCGACGGGCGTATAAGCCACAGTAACCGCTACCACTGCCGCCAGCGCTACGGGCACGATTCCCGCGTGGCCCGCCACTACGCCATTGAGGAACGAGGGCACGAGAATATCGTTTAGCTTTTCGAAGAATTTGGGGAAAAATTCGATGACTAGTGTGGCCGCGATGAATGTCAGCGCAGCCTGCAGGAGCAACGTCCATAGGCTTACCCGATGCAGCCGCTTATCGACGTCCGGCTTCCCCACCGCCGCAAACAGCACCCTCGCGCCTTGCCCGCGAAACTCCGGCACGACATAACCGCGGCGCTCCACCAGCTCGATGCGGTCTGCGTCTTTGGGCGCGTTATCGTCGCTGTGCCCGCGCAGGAATTCCAGGCTATAGGCCGAGTCATCGGTATCGGTATAGCTGAGCTTGCGCGAGGTTCCGTTGACGGTGGAGATAAAAAGACTGCGCTTAAAGTCTAAGTACTTTCCCGTCCACCCCTCGCGGGCCGTGGTTTCTTCTAGGTCGATGCGCATGAGCCCGTATTCGGGATGGCGCAGTTGCCAGCTCATCTCGCTCATCGTGTGGCCTCCTTGTGCGCTAGCGGTAGCTGGATCCTCCATCTGAATTCCTCGCCTTCGTTTCCTTCCGGACTTCCCTGGTCAGCCGCGATGCTCATGCGCCCGCCGGAAAGCTCCACACGCTCGCGCAGTCCCACTAGACCGTAGCCACCTGTGGTGTCCGCGCCATTGCCCGTTTCGGTTCCTGCCTTCTCGCGCGGGACTGGGTTTCGCATCTCGATGTCTACCGCGCCGGCCGCCTCGCGCACCGTGATACTTACCGGCTGACCGGGCGCGTGCTTGCGTGCGTTCGTCAGGCCCTCTTGTACTGCGCGGTGCACGGCGTGCTGCGCCATCGTGGATAGTCCGGCGAAAACGTCCGGGTCGGTACCGTCCGCGTAGGCCACCGTTACCTCTGCGCCGGCCTCCCGTGCGCTCGCGACCAGCTCCTCGACACCGGTGCGCGGGTCCTGGGAAAGGTCTTCGCGCAAGGCGCTTAAGACGGTGCGCAAATCTTCCACCGCGTTTTGGGCTTCAGCGCGGATGGTGCGCGCAGCCTCCGTAAACTCCTCCGGCACACCCTCGCGCGGATAGCTCAGCGCTCCCGCATGAATAGCCACAAGGCTCAACCGATGCGAAAGCGAATCGTGCATATCCCGCGCGATGCTTTCGCGCTCCTCTCGCCGCGCATGCTCCACCTTGGCGCGCATCTCTTCGCGGTTCATCCGGGCTTGCTGTTCCACCCGCCACCGCTTTTCGCGCTGGTTGCCGCGCTTTTGGCCTGCAAGCAAGCCCGCGACCATCACGACCACGACGAAGATGGCCCCAACCCATCCGATCTCGTCCCAACTTAGGTACGGGTTAAAGCTAGTATCTATCGCAAACGCCAGTACAAAGCATGCCACCGCGACCACCGAGCGCGTGGTCGAGCGCCGCGAGACCATGGAAATAAAAGCCACAACTCCGCTGACCGCGCCGAAATAGGAACTAGACCCCAGCAGTACGATGCAACCGGCGATGAAGCTGCGGGTGGAGCCGGCATAGTCGACGTCGGAAAGCTCGCGCGGCTGGTGCTCCAGGGCAAAGGGCAGGGCGATAATACCCAGCACGCCCACCGCAAACCCGGTGCAGATATAGGGCCCGTACTCCTCAAATGTCGGCGAGTACTCCTCAATATCGAGGTTCATCAGCACCATGCCGACGAGCCAATTCGCCACCGCGCAGGCGGCAACAATGCCCGCCGTACTCCACTTCGTTCTGACCATGGCCCCAAGCTTAAGCCCGCGGCCATAGTCCCTAGGGATGATCTATTTCTGCACCCCGGCCGCATCGCGCATGGCCTTCGTCTGCGCGGACGGATGCTCGTTCTCGGTAGCCAGGCGCTCAAACGCCACGGCCGCCAGCGCCGCGGACTGCATGCCGAGTACGGAATCATCAAAGCGCATCATCGGCGAGTGATTCCACTCGCGCTGATTTTCGGGCTTTTCCGGATTGGCCGTGCCCATCCACATAAACGTGCCCGGCACCTGGGAGAGGACGTAGCCGAAGTCCTCGGAGGCCATCATCGGGGCGTCGAAAGGCTGGACGTTCTCGGCGCCAAACATCTGGCCCCACAAGGTGGCGGCGAATTGGTTCTCGCGCGCATTGGTCTTGGTGGTCGGGTACAAAATCTCGAAATCCACCTGTGCGGTGCACCGGTGCGAAGCAGCGACGGAACTGGAGACCTCCGTAATCATCTGCCGCACGGCGTCGATCTTCTCATCGCGCAGCACGCGCACCGTCGCGCCCAGAGCCGCGCGCTCCGGGATGGCGTTATATGCGCCGTCGCCCGCCCACAAGTTGGTCACGGTAATCACGATGGGCTCCAGCGCATCAAAGCGGCGGGTCAGCGCGGTCTGCAGCGACATCTGAATCTCCGCCAGCGCCGCCACCGGGTCGATGGCATCGTGCGGGCGGGAACCGTGCCCGCCCTTGCCCAACACCGTGATGGTCAGGTTGGAGGAGCTGGCCATCATCGGGCCCGGCACATAGTGGAAGGTGCCGCGATCCTGCGGGCCGACGTGCAGGCCGTAGGCGGCAATGGGGCGTCGGCCAGCGGCGTCGAGCACGCCCTCCTCAATCATCGGCAGCGCGCCGCCCGGGCCTTCCTCGCCGGGCTGGAACATGAAGGTGACATCGCCGTGCAACTCCTCGCGGTGCTCGCACAGAATCCGCGCCGCGCCCACCAGGCCGGCGGTGTGCAAGTCGTGGCCGCAGGCGTGCATGTACCCATTCGTCGACGCGAACGGGCTGCCGGTCTGCTCGCGCACCTCCAAGGCGTCCATGTCCGCGCGCAAAAGCACCGACACCGGCCGCTCGCCGCGCTGGCCGCCGCGCAGCACAGCCACCACCGAGCTCAAATCCTGGCCCACGTGTATCTCCAGCGGCAGGCCCTCCAGCGCTTCTAGGACCTTCTTCTGCGTGCGCGGTAGGTCCAGGCCGATTTCCGGGTTGCGGTGCAGGTCGCGGCGGAAATTCTGCAGCTCCTCGAGCATGCCCTCGCCCATTTCCTGGAATACCTCGGTGGCTACCCGCTCACCAATGCGCGCCCGCGTCACCGGCAGGGGCGGCAGCTGCTGGGCCTGGCGCGGGGCGGCCAGGCGGCCGGGGTTGGTGGGGCGAATTCGCTTGGTCGGGTCAGTCATGGGGAGCTCCTTTTCTCGCTTTCCTATTCGAGGGTACCGCAGGTTATCCACAGGGCGCCCGGCGGGTTCGGGGTTGGTGTGACGGGTGGGGCGAGTTATCCACAGGCGGGCGCGGGTGGGCTACCGCGGGCTTGCGGGGTGCCTTAGGCTCACCGGCATGACCCGCTTGCAGGACTACGCCCGCCAACTTGCCTCGCCGATGGAGCTTCTCGGCGAGGTCTCTGGCGCGCGCGAGGCCGACCTGCGCCGGCTGGGGCTTCCCCGGCAGGAGGCCCGGAGCCTGCTTGCGCTTGCCGACGTCTATTTTGGCCCCACTCCCTTCACCCGCCGGCAGCGCTCGTGCCGGGCAACCAAGCATTGCTTGGCGACGTTGAAGATCATCGAAAAGTACGTCTCGCGCACGAAATCCAAGCGGGATGCGTGGGCGCTGCGCGCTGAATTGTGCGCGACCGACCAGGACGTGGAGCGGCTCGCGCGCACGCGGTTGAAGGAGCTGTATCCGCGAAAGCAGCCGGAGAAGGGTGTGCGGATGACGCGGCGCAAGGGCGGCCCGTCGACGCTTTCGATTACCGGCGATTCCGATTTCATTGCTGACCTGCACGCCAGCATCAATGAGGAAAAGCCGCTTGATTCCGTAGAGAATATCTTCTTCCGCGGTGGGGCTACGGCGCGGCCTACTGCCACGACGAATATCATCATCCAGCTCGATGAATTGGATGAAATCTTAAGCGGTGGAGGCGAGGAAATCACGCTGCGGCTGACCAATGGTGCCGAAATCAGCGGCGCGAAGCTGGTGGAAAAGCGCTTGGCCGAATGCGGGCTCGTCACCCTCGTTCATCCTTATGAGGGAGCGGTAAACCTGTATCGCACCTCGCGGCATGCCTCGGAAAAGCAGCGGCTCATGGCGGGCGCGGAAAATCCCACCTGCCCGTGGGCCGAGTGCAATTATCCGGCGGATAAGTGCCAGATCCACCACCTGCAGGCGTGGAAGCACGGCGGGGAGACCAATATGGCGAATCTCAGTGTGGCGTGCCCGTATCACAACGGCGTCAACGACGACGATCCGCACGCGCCGCCGGTGCGCGGCCGGCTGGAGCGCCGGCAGGGCCGAATAGTCTGGGTCCCGCCCTGGGCCGATTCAACCTAGCTACTCGCCTAAAGCCCCAGTCCTACCACGTATCCCAGCCGCGTATCCCGGCCGCGGAAACCGACCACAGTAAACCGACCGTACGGGCCGGGCGCGGCGTGGGTGCGGCGTGGGCGCTCAAGCCTGCCGCAGAAGACTACCGCTGGACTCGACCTCGCAACCAAGGCGCGGCTGCGAGGTGGGTTCGGCGTGCTTGGGTGGATTAATCGTCGGCGTCGGTAGACAGCGCGGCCACGAAGGCCTCCTGCGGCACCGAGACGGAGCCCAGCGTCTTCATGCGCTTCTTACCGGCCTTCTGCTTCTCCAGCAGCTTGCGCTTACGGGAGATATCGCCGCCGTAGCACTTAGCCAGCACGTCCTTGCGCATAGCGCGGATGTTTTCGCGAGCGATGATCTTCGAGCCGATGGCCGCCTGGACGGGCACCTCGAACTGCTGGCGCGGGATGAGCTCCTTGAGCTTCTTGGTCATCTTATTGCCGTACCACTGGGCGGAATCGCGGTGGACAATGGCAGAAAAGGCGTCGACCGGGTCGCCGTTGAGCAAGATGTCGACCTTTACCAAGTCCGCGAGCTGCTCGCCGGCCTCTTCATAGTTCAGCGAAGCGTAGCCCTTGGTGCGGGACTTGAGCATATCGAAGAAGTCGAAGATGATTTCGCCGAGCGGCATGGTGTAGCGCAGCTCAACGCGGTCCTCGGAAAGGTAGTCCATGCCGCCCATCTGGCCGCGCTTGGACTGGCACAACTCCATGGTGGGGCCGACGAACTGCTCGGGCACGATGACGGTCATCTTCACCACGGGCTCATAGACCTCATTGAGCTTTCCTTCCGGCCAGTCAGACGGGTTGTGGACCCACTTTTCCTCGCCGTCTTCAGCCACCACGCGGTAGGTTACCGATGGCGCGGTGGAAATCAGGTCGAGGCCGAACTCGCGCTCCAAGCGGTCGCGGGTGATTTCCATGTGCAACAGGCCCAAGAAGCCGCAGCGGAAACCAAAGCCGAGGGCGACGGAGGTTTCGGGCTCGAAGGTCAAGGAGGCGTCGTTAAGCTGCAGCTTTTCCAGGGCATCGCGCAGGTCCGGGAAGTCGGCCTGGGAAATGGGGAAAAGGCCAGAGTAGACCATCGGGTCCGGGTCTTTGTAGCCCTTGAGTGGGGTTTCGGCGCCGCCGTTGGACCAGGTGACGGTATCGCCCACCTTGGTCTCGCGGACGTCCTTTACGCCGGTGATGAGGTAGCCCACCTCGCCAGGTCCCAAGCCTTCGCACTTTTGCATCGTGGGCGAGACGATGCCGATTTCCAGCAGCTCATGGTTGGCGTTGGTCGACATCATGGTGACCTTCTGGCGCGGGGTGAGCTTGCCGTCCACCATGCGGATATAGGTCACCACGCCGCGGTAGGTGTCATAGACGGAGTCAAAAATCATGGCGCGGGCCGGCGCATCGGCGTCGAATTCAGAAGACGGCGGCGGTACTAGCTCGCAGACCTTGTCCAGCAGCTCGACCACGCCCTCGCCGGTCTTGCCCGACACGCGCAGCACCTCTTCCGGCTCGCAGCCGATGATATTAGCGATTTCCAGCGCGTATTTTTCCGGGTCGGCGGCCGGCAGGTCGATTTTATTGAGGACCGGGATGATTTCCAGGTCGTTTTCCATCGCCAGGTAGAGGTTAGCGAGGGTTTGGGCTTCGATGCCCTGGGCGGCGTCGACAAGCAGGATAGCGCCCTCACACGCCTCGAGCGCGCGGGAGACCTCGTAAGTAAAGTCCACGTGGCCGGGGGTATCGATCATCTGCATGACAATCTGCTCCCCCTGCGCGGTGCCGGACTGGGGCACCCACGGCAGGCGCACGTTCTGCGCCTTAATGGTGATGCCGCGCTCGCGCTCGATGTCCATATTATCGAGGAACTGGTCACGCATATCGCGCTCCGCAACCACCTTGGATAGCTGCAGGATGCGGTCCGCCAGCGTCGACTTGCCGTGGTCGATGTGAGCAATAATGCAGAAGTTTCGGATTCGGGCGGGATCCGTAAACGTCGTGGCCGCAAAGTTTTCAGACATACGTCTACAATAGTCGACATGAAAAGCGCCATGCTCACCCGTCTGCGCCAAGCGCTGGGAATCAGCGAGCGCGAGCCGATAGACACCGGCCTGAGCCGCATTAATTCCCGGTTGGGGCTGGATAGGTCGGATGAGTTCCACGAGCCGCGCAAGGCCGCCGATATCCGGGTAGAGGCCACCGCCTCCCACCCCCGCTCCATATTTTTCTCCCCCGATATGGACGGCCAGGCCGATTCCGGCGAGGTGGTCTGGGTGTGGGTGCCGGCCGAGGGAAAGCAGTCTCCGCCGCGCGAGCGCGCCATTTTGGTCGTGGGCCGCACCCGCACCACGGTGATGGGGTTGCTTATCTCCCCCAACCCAAAGCATGCGCTTGACGACGCCTGGCTGGAAATCGGTTCCGGCGAGTGGGACGAGTCCGGGTGCGATTGCTGGGTGCGCCTCGACCGCCTGCTCGAGGTATCCGAGGAGCAGGTGCGCCGGCAAGGCACGCTTTTTCCGGAACGCAGATTCGAACGAATCGCGAATAGGTTGCGGGCGCGCTACCACTGGGCCTAGCCGCCGCGCGGCCGGCGGCCACGGGGAGAGTTTTGGCAGGTCGGGTTCGGTACTGCTATTGTGTGTTGGTTACTTACTTGCCGGGCGCACTGGTCGGGGCGGGCAGGACCTTGGGTTCGCTCTTCGAATACCAGCGCCGAGCGCCAGTGAATGCTGGCCGCGGGAGTAGTCCGAGTAGGTCGGTTTCTATGTCAATCACTTTCGATTACTAAGAGGTATTTTTCATGGCAAATATCAAGTCCAAGCAGAAGCGCGTTATCACCAACGAGAAGGCACGTCAGCGTAACAAGTCCGTTCGCTCCGCCGTCCGTACCGAGATCCGCAAGTTCCGCGAGACCGTTGCCGCTGGCGACAAGGCTGCTGCTGAGAAGCAGCTGCGCGTGGCATCCCGCGCCCTGGACAAGTCCGTGTCCAAGGGTGTCTTCCACCGCAACACCGCAGCCAACAAGAAGTCCGGCATGGCTTCCGCGTTCAACAAGATGGACTAAGAGCCATTGCACAGATTATCCCCCGGTCGCGCTCTACGGAGCGCGCCCGGGGGATTTTCTTAGCTTATTTTGGGCGGCGGAACCGGCAGGCAGGGCCGGTGAGACTTAGGCGGGGCGCTTAGGCCAGTTCGTCGTTGAAGTAGTCTTCGAAGATGGCGCCGGCGTTGTGGAAGGCGTCGGCAAGCGAAGTGCCGCCACGGGTTTCCACAAAGGTCTCATAGGCGGTCAGCAACTGGGTGTAGATAATGTTGACGGTCGGCGTGAGGCGCGGATCGGAGGACTTCCAACCCTCACGGGCCTGTACCGCCTGGCGGACGCGCTGAATGATGCGGCTATTGCGCTGGCAGTACAGGGCGCGCAGCTTCGTGTCCTTTGCCAGTGCCTGGGCCGTGAGCTGGGAAATTTCGGGGAAGAACTCATTGCCTACGGCACGGTTGAATTCGGCCATGGCCATGATTTCGGAATCTTCGCGCAGGCTTCCGGTGGGTAATCCGGCGGCGAAATTCTGGAATTGGCTCTCTACTTCCTCCGAAAATTCGGGGCCTAAAACTGCCGATTCTTTGTCTTTTATGTGATTGAAAAGGGTACGGCGGGAAACGCCTACCTCGTGTGCGAGTTCCTCCATGGTGAACCCGTCATAACCTCTCTGGATGACGAGGTTGAGCGCAGCGACTCGGATTTTTGATATACGCGGCATAAATGCCCCTTTCTGTCCCGACGCCCTTTAAGCTTCAGTATCTTTTCTTTCTCCCTAAAGAATTGTGAGGAAATTCTATTTTGCCTACAAACTAAGGGATTTTGGGGCGATTTTATTACCTTATATTCGGTCAGGGAAACCGCCATGCGCTTCGCGGGAATTCCCCGCCTACGCGGCGGCGAGTTTGCGCCCGTCATGGCACTAATCAGGAAAACTGTGACGTTGGACAACCAGGCCGCCACGCTCGCGCGGCCGGTCCCACACCTTATCCGCTCGTGCGTTCGAAAGCCCGATGGTGCTCGTGTCCGGTGGGGCGGCTAAGATGAGTCAACGATGAAAAACGTTAAGCCACTGGTGAAATGGGCGGGCGGGAAGCGCCAGCTCTTGCCGCATATCCACGCCGCCCTGCCGGCGGAGGCCCCGCGGCGATTTTATGAACCCTTCATTGGTGGCGGTGCGGTGCTTTTCTCTCTCGAACCGGCCAGCGCACGGGTCAACGATCTCAATGGTGAGCTCATCAACCTCTATGAGGTGGTGCGCGGCGGCGTCGATGAGCTCATTGAGGAACTCGCGGGCTACCCCAATGAGGCAGAGTTTTTCTATGCGCTGCGCGCAGTGGACCGGGATGCCCACAGGTTTGCCGCCCTCTCCCCCGTCGAGCGCGCCGCGCGAACGTTGTATCTGAATCGCACCTGCTATAACGGCCTGTACCGCGTGAACGCGGCCGGCCAATTTAATGCCCCGTTTGGGCGTTATAAGAATCCCACCATCTGCGATGAGGACACGCTGCGCGCGGTGCACCGCTATTTTGCGGACAATGATGTGGCCTTCTCGCAGGGTGATTTCGCCGCGGCGGTAGCAGAGGCGCGCGAAGGAGATTTTGTCTACTTTGACCCGCCCTATGACCCGGTGAACGTGACGAGTTCGTTTACCGGCTACCAAAAGGGCGGCTTTGACCGTGCGGAGCAAGAGCGCCTCAAAGAGGTCTGCGATGACTTGGATAGGCGCGGGGTGAAGTTCCTGTTGTCTAATTCGGCCACCGAGTTCATCCGCGAGCTCTATGCGGACTATGAAGTAGGCATCGTGGGCGCGACGCGGGCGATTAACTCCGTTGGTTCGAAGCGGGGCAAGGTCGACGAGGTCCTGGTGCGCAACTACGAGGTCCGCGGTGACTAGCGGGCCGGAAGCGCAGGAGCTGCGGGCGCGCTTTGGTGTGCCAGAAACGGTGAAGCTCGGCGTCAATGACTGGGGCTGGCTGCGCATCCTGGCGGCAGGATACGACGCGGAGCTGGAGCGGCGCGGGTATTTCTATATCGGCGCGCGGGAGCTAGAACGGCTTTCGGGCCGGCAGCCGCGGCTGATGGCCAAGCATGATTTTTCTACGTCGCGGCCGTGGATCTTTCAGCGTCTCCAGCTGGGAATCGTGCCGGTCAGCCGCAGCGAATACCTGGTGGGCCGGTTCAACCTCTACGAGCGGTTTCCAGAAACGCAGCGCGGCGAGGTACGCACGCTGGAGCTGCCGGCAGGTCTGGACACACTCTCGTTGGAGGGGGTGAGCTCGGAGGCGGTGGCGTTAAATGGGGCGTCGGCAAGCGGGATGCTGGAAAATTTTTTGGGATGCGGGCCATTGCAGGCGACGGTGGCCGGGCGCATGTCCACGCGCGGGCTTAAGGTGCGGCTGCCGGACTTGGGCGTGGATGTGGCGGTGGACCGCGCGCAGATGGAGATCGACGGCGGCTTCGAATCGCTCGAGCACCTGGTGCTGGTGGAGGCGAAGAACCACCTTTCGGACGATTTCAATATCCGGCAGCTATATTTTCCGTATCGCCGGTTCCAGCAGCGCCTGGCCAAGGATGTCGTGCCGGTTTACCTGGTGTATTCCAATGGTATTTTCCACCTGTACCGCTATGAATTTCGGGACCCGGCGGATTTTCGCAGCATTGCGCTGGTTGATAGTGCCCGCTACGCGCTGTCCGCCTCGACCCTGGACGCGCAGGCGGCGCTCGACATTGTGCGGGCGGTGGAGCCCGATCCCGAGCCGGCCGTGCCCTTCCCCCAGGCCAATAGTTTCGAGCGGGTGGTCAACCTGCTGGAGCTCATCGCCCTGCAGCCGCTGAGCAAGGCGGAGATTACCCAGCGCTATGATTTCGACCCGCGCCAGGCGGATTATTATGCCAACGCCGCGCGCTACCTGGGCCTGGCGGAGCCGGTGGAGGACACGTGGGAGCCGACGGAGCACGGGCGGCGGGTTATCGAGCAGCCGCAGCGCGACGCCCGGAATGCGGCGCTCATACGGGCGCTGGCGGCGCGGCGGGTTTTCCGCGAGGTGCTGGAGCTCAGCTTGGCCCGCGGCGCGGTGGCTAGCACCGCGGAGATTTGTGCGGCCATGGAGGGGCTGGGGCTGAGCTTGGCGACGTCCCGGCGGCGCGCCTCCACCGTCGCTCGCTGGACCCAGTGGGTGCTGGACACGGTAGCTGAGGGTACGCCGCGCCTGTTTTAAGCCAGCAGGTTCTGCCCGCCGGAGATGATGAGGACGATGCCGGCGATGATGAAGAAGAGGCCAGAGCCGATGTCGATCCACGGGCCGGCGGCGATGAGCTTGCGGCGCACGGCATTGGTGGAAATTACCGTGGCGACGACGAGGAAGAAGAGGAAGGCCGACAGCGAGAGCGAGAGTGTCAGCGCAATGGCCAACCAGATGGGTGGGCTAGCCGGAAGCAGCGGGGCGATCATCGCGGCGAGGAAGAGCACGATTTTTGGGTTGGACATATTAGTGGCTAGGCCGACCTTGAAGGCGGTGCGCAGGCGGCCGAGCTGGGCGGCGGCGTCTTCAAGGTCTACCGGTGGATTGGCGCGCTGGGCGATGCCGCTGCGCAACGCGCGGGTTCCCATAAACACCAAAAAGCAGCCTCCGATGGCCTGGACCGCGCCGAGGATTTCCGGGAAGGCCGTCAGCAGCGCGGCGGCGCCAAAGACGGTGGCGGCGCTCCAAAAGAGCACGCCGATCTGGATGCCGGCGGCCGCGGCAATGGCGTGGCGGCGCGAGCGGGTGGCGTAGCGGGTCACCAAAATGATGTCCGGTCCCGGCGAGGCGACGCCCACCAGGTTCATCAGCAACAGGGTGAAGAAGGATGTCCAGGTCACTCCCCCGCCTCGCTTTCGAGCCGCGGGAGAAGGTCGTCGCGGCCAAACATGCGGGCGGAATCCAGCGCGGAGGGATGGCCGGCGGCGGGGTCGGCGTGGGCGGAAAGGAGGGCGTCGATAACCGCGTCTTCCTTCTTGAAGATGGCACCGGCCAGTGGGGACTGGCCGCGGTCATTGAGCTGGTTGACGTCCGCGCCGGCGCGGGCAAGTGCGGTAACCAGCTCGGCGTGGCCGTGATAGGCAGCGAGCATAATAAAGGACTGGCCTTCGTGGTTAACGAGGTCGATATTTACGCCGTGGTCGATATAGGCGAGGAGGTCCAGGTTGCCCTCGCGCGCCATGTCGAAGAGTCGACCGGCGAATTCTTGCACTTGCGTCTCAGACATGGTTTCTAGCTTATCGCGCCAGTTCCGCGACGCGTTTGACGGCCGCCTCTATGGCGAATTCGGGCTCGCCGCCTTGCCCTTTGACGGCGGCATCGAGCTCGGAGACGAGGATAACCGCCTTGGTGACATTATCGGCGGACCAGCGGCGGGCCACGGGCTGGGTCATTTTGACCACGTAGGGTGCCAGACCGGTTTGGCTCGCCAGCGAATACTGGTCCCCGCGCGCGGAGTAGAGGCGGGCGACGGCGCCGACCTTATTGGCCAACGCGGCGGCAATCGCCACGGGGCTCGCGCCCAGCTGGAGGGCGCGGCGGCAGGTGGATACGGCGGCTTCGACGCGGCCGGCGACGGCGGCGTCGGCAATGTCCCAATTGGCCACCTCGGCCACGCCGACGTAGTAGTTTTGCACCGCTTCGCGGGTAACGTTGCCGCCGGTGTCGGAGACCAACTGAGAGATGGCCGAAGCCAGCTCGCGCAGGTCAGAGCCCACGCCCTCGAGCACGGCGTGGATAACGTCCGGGGTGGGGCGCACGCCGTGGCTGGAAAATTCGCGGGTGGCCCACTGGCCCAGCTCATTGGGGTAGAGCGAGAAGACCTCGTGGACCTCAGCAATCTTGCGCAGCTTGGCCACGAGCTCGGGCTGCTTCTTCTTTTTCTTCAGCGTCTTGGCCGTCACGGAGTAGATGATGACCATGGTCATGCCCGGCGCGGGGTTGGCGCAGGCGCGCAGGATGATATCGACTACTTCTTTGCCGGCGCGCTCGCAGTCGCTGATGACGATGACGCGGTTATCGCCAAAGAGCGACGGGCTGGTGGCCTCGAGGATTTCGCCTTCAGAGACCTCGGAGGCCTTGAGCTTCGTCAGCTCGGGCCGAGCACCGGTGGGGCCGCTCTCCTCGGCCGCGGCGCGCTGAATCTGCAGGCGGGCGCGTTCGGTGAGGAATTCATCGTCGCCGAGGATGAGGTGTACTGGAGGCATGCCCGCCATTCTAGCCTGCGGCCAGGCCGAGCCAGGCGATGCCCGCCAGCGTCAGCGCCAAGGTGAGCCACGGGCGGTGATAGAGGAGGCCGGCGATGATCCAGGCGTAGGCAAGCAGCGTAAAAAGCGGGTTGGCGGGGATGGTGACTACGGGTAGGTGGGCCACGCCGTGGGCGATGGTATTAATCCACCAGGAGAAGGGCTCGATGAGGCGCAGCAGGCCGGCGCCCAGCACATCGAGCGGGCCGAGCTGGGCAAAGATGGCGGCGAAAAGCCCCACGATGGTAATCGGCACGGTGGCAGGCTCGACCAGGATATTGGCCAGCACGGAAACGACGGATACCTCACCGGACATGAGTGCTACCAGCGGCAGGGTGACGATATCGGCCGCGATGGCCACGGCAACCGCGCGCAGGAAGATGGCGGGCCAGCCGGTCACGGCCAAGTGCTTATAGATGAGCGGGCTCAGCGCCACGATGCCGAGCGTCGCCGCACAGGATAGGGCGAAGCCGAAGTGCACGGCGAGGTCGGAATCCACAAAGAGCAGCGCGATGATGCCGAGGCTTAAGGCATGGATGGGCTCCATGCGGGTGGAATTGAGCACAGCAAGCAGCCCCACTACCCCGGCGACGGCCGCGCGCTGGACGGAGGGTTCGAAGCCCACAAGCAGAACATAGGTGGCAAGGGCGCACAGGGAAGCGGCCACGCGGGCGCGGGGCCCGAGCGCGAAGGCGGCGCAGACCACGGCCGCGGCGGAGCAGACTATGGCCACATTGGCGCCGGATACAGCACTCAAGTGGGAGAGCCCGGTGGCGATATACAGGTCACGCTCGGCGGTATCTTGCAGCGCGGTATCGCCGAGTACCATGCCGGGGATAAGGCCCTGGCTGGAAGGACCGACGGTATCGAGTACCAGCGCGCGGAAATTCTCGGCCACCTCGGCCGCCCAGCCGGCCAGGCCTTCGGGTTCGGCGGTTACCTGCACGTCGGTGGCATTGGCGCTAAGCTTTCCGACGCCCGCCCTATCCGACTCCCCTACCCTTACCCTGGCCGTAACCTCGGTGCCAGCGGCCGCTGGGACTGGTTCTGGGCTAAAGACCGGCAGCTGGGTCGGGTATCCCGGAACCTTGAGCTTGAGCAGCCAGCCGCCCGTACTGGTCTGCGTTGGTGCAGTGACAAGGCGCCCGGTGACTTCGCTGCCGAGGTCGAAGGCGGCGGCGCGAGCCTGGCGCACCGCGGCGACGAGCGCCGCACCCCCAGCGACCGCCCCGCAAAAGAGCGCTTGGCCCCATTGACGGGCAATGAGGCACAGCGCGACGACGACCGCGATGAGTGCGATGGCCCAGCCGCGGCCGGCGAGCAGCACGGCGATGACGGCCAGCCAAGCGGTGGCCGCGCCGGGGACGAGCCGCAGTTCTCGCATCGCACGCTCGAGCTCGGGTTAGAGCTGGACCTGGTCTTTGAGCTGCGCCAGCTTCGCCGGGCCGATGCCGGAGACCTCGAGGAGCTCTTCTACATCCTTGAAACCGCCGTGCTCCTCGCGGTAGGCCACGATGGCCTGCGCGGTCACCTCGCCGACGCCCTTGAGTTCGGTGAGCTCCTCGGCGGTGGCGCTATTGAGGCTCACGCCGCTGCCGCTAGCGCTGCCACCGGGACTGCTGGGGTTGTCCCCGGCTGGGGTAGGTTCGCCGGGTGCGGGAGCTGGGGCGGCGCCGGAGGGCAGAATGTGGAGCTGTTGGCCGTCGGAAAGCCGCTGCGCATGGTTGAGAGCCATAGTCTCGGCGCCTGGTAGCGGCTGGGCGGCGTCGAGGGCATCGGCCACACGCGCGCCGGGCTCGAGTGTTTTCAGCCCGGGCTCTGCAACTTCGCCGATGACCGAGACGATGATTTCCCTGGGCTCCTCGCTAGGGGCATCGCTTAATGCCGCGGGCTCGGGCATGCCGGAGGATTCGTCCGAGCGTGCATTGATGCCGAGCCAGACCACCACGCCGATAACGAGAATGACCGCCACGGCGCAAGCCTGCCAAGGGCTGATGCGCAGTCGCGGGCGCGGGTAATCGACGGCGAGGAGCTCTTCCTCGCCGGTGGGTTGGGTAAATTCGCGGAGTCGTTCGCTGATCTTGGGTGCCGCCATGGCGCTGAGGCTAAGCGCAGGCGCAATTAAGCGGTAGGTCGAGCGAAGGTAGCCTGTGGATAACTTGTTGTGGGCGTCCACGAACCCGGCGCGGTGGGCCTAGTTATCCACAGATCGGCGCGGCGGGAAGGCGCGGGGTCGACCACGTGTGTGAGAATGTGCCGGTTCGGTGGGCGGCTCGGAGCTAAACACGGCGGAGACGCCAATGGCGGAGGGGCCGGCGTGGACAGAGAGGACGTCGTTAAGCGGAGTGCAAATGAAGGACGAACCCTGCGGCAGCGCCGCTGCAAGGAGCGCCTCCAACTTGGCGGCCGCGTCTTCGGCCTGGTTGTGCTGGATGGCGATAAAGGCCGGCTCACCGTCCGCGCGGGAGGCGATGAGGTCCACCAGCTTGGTAAAAGCCTTGGTCTGGGTGCGGGTCTTGCCCACCAGCTCCAGCTTGCCACGGGTAATCGACATAATCGGCTTGGTGGCCAACAGCGCCGTAGACAGCACAGCCGTGGCCGGGGAAAGGCGGCCAGAGCGGCGCAGGTCCTCCGTGGAATGCAGGTAAACCCAGGTAGCCGCGCGTGAGAGGGTATCGATGGCCGCGGCGTAGCACTCGTCCAAGCTGGCGCCGCGGGAGGCGAGCTTAGCCGCGGACATGGCGGCCGCGCCCATGGCCATACCGGCCGAACCGGAGTCAATTACCCGCACTGTGTGCGGAAAGACGCCGGAGGCGGATACCGCGGCGGAATAGGTGGAAGATAGCTCTTTGGACAGGTGAATGGCCACCACGCCATCATCCTGGGCACGCTCCATTTCGCGGCCATAGGCGGCAGCCAACTCCAGCGCGCTCAAGCCCGAGGTGGAGCGCTCCAGGCCATCCTTGCCGTGGCTTTCCATAAGGTGCAGGTCAATGATGGTGATGGATAGCTGCTCCGCCAGCTCAGGCGGCAGGCCCGCGGAGGAATCCGTAATGACGCGAACCGCCACTAGATATCCGCCCCGCCGTCCCCGGTGACCTCGCCGCCCATATTCCAGCCGTCGAAATACCACTGGGCGCTGCCCACATTGTCTGGGGTGAACTCCAAGGAGGACAGCGGGGTTTCCGGGTTGAAATCAGGGCGGGCCGTCAGCTGTGACCAGTGCGTATTCTTCAGGCCGGAAAGGATTCCGTACTGCGCATGGTCCAGGCCCAGCAGGTGGCAGGTCAGCGCCGAGATAGCGCCGCCATGGGCCACGATGAGGACGGGGCCGTGGTCCCAGCCGGCGAAGTCTGCCATGAGCTCATCGATGACGGGGCGGGCGCGCTCGGCCACATCCACGCGGGATTCGCCCTGCGGCGGCGCCCAGGTGGGGTCATGGCGCCAAATGGCGCGTGCGCCAGGGAACTCGGCATCTACTTCGGCGGAGGTTCTTCCCTGCCACTGGCCTAGGTGCGTCTCGCGTAGGCGGGCATCCGTGGTGAATTCCACGCCAAGGGCCTCGGCGACCACGCGCGCAGTTTCGCGCGCGCGGAGGAGGTCGGAGGCGACGATTTTAGACACGCCCTGATCCTGCAGCAGGCGCCCGGCGGCGCGGGCCTGCTCATAGCCTAGCTCGGACAGCTCGGTGTCCAAGTGGCCCTGCATGCGGCCGGTGGCGTTATAGGTAGTTTGTCCGTGGCGGATCAGGATCAGGCGGCGGCTCATGCGGGCTTAAAGCTCCTCGTCCTCACCAGGGACCTTATCGGCCAGTGGGAGCTCATCGATGGAATCGACTTCGCGCGGGTTAACGCCATTGGTCCATTCGCCCGGGCGCTCTGGGGCCTCGATGCCCTCGATCTCCAGTGCCGGGCAATCGTGGTACAGGCGGTCTAGGCCGTAGAACTCGCGCTGGTCATTGCGCTGAACGTGGACGACGATATTGCCATAATCCAGCAGCACCCAACGGTTCTCGCGGTTGCCTTCGCGGCGCTGCGGCTCGAAGCCTTGCTTGGTCATTTCGTCTTCGACTTCATCCACGATGGAGCCCACCTGGCGCTCGTTGTCTGCAGAAGCGAGCACGAAGACCTCGGTAATAGCGAGGACATCGGAGACATCAATGGCCGCGATATTGGTGGCCAGCTTTTCTTGCGCGGCGTGGGCCGCGGTTTCTGCCATGCGGCGGGCGAGATCAGAAGTAGACAATGTGTAAAAATTCCCTTTTCGCGTCTGAGTATATTCGGTATGAACTATCTCTATTGAGAGTCTATTCTTGCACGTTTAGCAGGCCCGTGCCCAAAATCTTGGGAAGGCCGCGGAAGTTTCTACAAAGGCTTATCTGGGTTGGGCCCGTAGAGATTATTCTTGGTGATGTACTGCACCACCCCATCCGGAACGAGGTACCACACGGGCTGGCCTTGAGCGGCGCGTTCGCGGCAAGCGGTAGAAGAGATAGCCATCGCGGGAATGTCAATAAGATCGATATCCTCCTGCGCATCGGAGGGCAGCATATCGGCGCTTAGCTCATAGCCGGGGCGGGTAACGCCCACAAAGTGCGCCATCTCCAGCATCTCTTCCCAGTTATGCCAGCTCATGATGGATGCCAGCGAATCGGCACCGGTAATGAAATAAAACTCCGCCTCCGGGAAGAGTTCGCGCAGGTCGCGCAGCGTATCGATGGTATAGGTAGGCCCCTCGCGGTCAATGTCTACGCGCGAGACGGTAAAGCGCGGGTTGGATGCGGTGGCCACCATCGTCATCAAGTAGCGGTGCTCGGCCGCGGTGACGTCGCGGTGGGACTTTTGCCACGGCTGGCCGGTGGGAACAAAGACGACGGTATCGAGGGCAAACCGGTGTGCAGCCTCGCTGGCCGCTACCAAGTGGCCATTGTGGATGGGATCAAAAGTGCCACCCATGATGCCGATGCGCTGTGGGCTAGTCATGGGTGGTGATTATAGTCGCACTACTAGGGGCGGGTCTGACCGGTACCCTGCAGGATCCACTTGGTAGAGGTCAGCTCCGGAAGTGCCATCGGGCCGCGGGCATGCAGCTTCTGGGTGGAAATGCCGATTTCCGCACCCATGCCGTAGACCTCGCCATCGGTAAAGGCGGTAGAGGCATTGAGCATGACCGCAGCGGCATCCACTTCGTTGCCGAACTTCACTAGGACGTCGGCGTCTTGCGCGGCGATGGCCTCGGTGTGGCCGGTGGTGAATTCGGCGATGTGCGCAATGGCACCGTCGACGCCGTCGACCACCTTGGCGCAGATATCCATGGACAGCGACTCTTCGCGCCAGTCCTCATCGGTGGCCTGCACGGCATCCTTAACGCCGAAAGCCTCGAGCTCGGCGACGTCGCCGTGGATGGTCACGCCCGCCTCCTGCAGCGCGGTGACGATGCGCAGCTTGGCAGAGTCGTCCAAGGCGGCGTCGATAAGCACGCACTCCGTGGAGTTGCACACGGAGGTGCGGCGGGTCTTGCCGTTGATGACCATGTCGATGGCCTTGTTCAGGTCCGCAGAGGCGTCCACGTAGAAGTGGCAGTTGCCGGTGCCGGTCTCAATGGCTGGGACGGTGGCACCGGTGACGACGGCCTCAATAAGCTTGGCGCCACCGCGCGGAATGACCAGGTCCACCAGGCCGCGAGCAGTGATGAGGTCCTGGACGGAATCGTGGGTCTCGCATGGCAGAAGCTGCACGGCCTCGCGCGGAAGGTCGAACTCGGTGAGGGTATCCTGCAGGATTTCTACCAGCTTGGCATTGGAGTTGCGTGCGGACTTGGAACCGCGCAACAGCGGCACGTTACCGGACTTAATGGCCAGGCCGAAGGCGTCCACGGTGACATTCGGGCGGGCCTCATAGACCATGCCCATGACACCGAGCGGAACGCGCACCTGCTTCATCTGAATGCCGTTGTCCATGGTGCGGCCCTGCAGGATCTCCCCTACTGGGTCCTGCAGGCCGGCTACCTGGCGCAGGCCACCGGCGATGCCTTCGACTCGCGCGGCGTCGAGGGACAGGCGGTCAATGAGGGACTCGGACATGCCGCGCTCGCGGCCAGCTTCGATGTCCTGCTTATTAGCGGCGAGGATATCCTCGGTGTGGGCAATGAGGTTTTCGGCTGCGCGCTGCAAGATTTCGTTCTTGCGCGGCGTGGACAGCTGCGCTACGACGGGCGCTACGTCCTTAGCAGCACGGGCTTTGGACAGAACTTCTTCGCGTTCAGTGTTGCTCATGTCATACCAGCCTAACGAAAGGCCACGCGCATTTCAGCGACCTCAGCCGCGGTGGGGTTGAGCTGGCCATCGTCAGCGCGGCTACCGGGGCTATCCATCAGTAGCCGGCTTCAATATCTACTTCCGTGGAGATTGCTTCACCGGCGGCAAAGCGCTCCATGACCTTTGCAGCATGCGCACCGATGCGGCGGCGCACCGAATACGGCGGATTGGCCAGATGCGGGGTGATGACTACGTTGGGCATCTCCCATAGCGGGTGCCCGTCGGGCAGCGGCTCGGGGTCGGTGACATCCAAGCCGGCGCCGGCGATGTGGCCGTCACGCAGGGCTTCAACCAGCGCATCGGTATCCACCAGTGGCCCACGGCCGACATTGATAATCACGGCGTGGTTCGGCATGGCGCGGAAGGCAGCGGCGTCGAATAGCTGGTGGGTCTGGTCCGTGAGCGGCGCAAGCGCCACAAAATAGTCGGCGGCCGGCCACACGCGCTCGATGTCGGCCGTGGCGAAGGTTTCATCGGCGCCCTCCACCGGATTGCCGGAGCGATTGACCGCAATGATGCGCGGGCCAAAGCCCTCTAGCATGCGGATAAGCCGCTTGCCGATGCCCCCGGCACCCACCACCGCAACCGTCTTGTCCTCAAAAAGGAAGCTGGTGTGCGCCTCCACCTCATCGCGGTTATTCCAGCTCGTGCCCACGCGCTTATGCGCATGCAACTGCGCGAGCAGAAGCGCAATGGTGGATTCGGCCACGGTGGCATCATAAAGCCCGGCCGCGTTGGACCAGCGAGCGGTGGTATCGCGCATGACCTCGAGCAGATGGTCCACCCCGGCAAAAGGAACCTGCACCAAGCCCACGTTCGGTGGCAGGGGCTGTGGGAAATCATCTGGACCGCCGTTGAAGATGAGCACCTCGGCCTCCTCCAGCGGGGCACGCGCGTGGCCGGCAGCATCGAGGGCCTGCAGGGTTTCCTCCCACGGGGTGGGCAGCATCGCGTACTTCATTAGTAGCCAGCCTCCGCATCGACGCGGGTGGGCATGGCCTCTCCCCTCTCCCACGCCGCGGCATTGGCGTTAAAGATAGCGCCCAGGTGGTACTGCGCCACGTGCGCGGAGGCGGCCATGTGCGGCGTCATGGTGCAATTGGGTAGGTCATAAAGCGGGTGGCCATCGGGCAGCGGCTCGGGATCCATAACCTCCAAGCCGGCGCCGGCGATTTCGCCGCTGCGCAAGGCTTCCACAAGGTCATCGGTAACCACGGTGCTGCCGCGGCCGACGTTGATAAAGATGGCGGAGGGTTTCATGGCGCGGAAGGTGGCGGCATCGATAAGCCCCTCGGTGTCCTTGGTGGCCGGCAGAATGCAGAAAATAAAATCCGCTTCACCCCACACGCTTTCGGCCTGGTCCATGGGCACGACCTCATCGGCGCCCTCCACCGCGCGGCCGGAGCGATTGACCGCAGTAATGTGCACGCCAAAGGGCTGCAGGAGCTTAATGAGCTGCTTGCCGATGCCCCCAGCGCCAAAGATCGCTACCCTCTTCGGTCCTTGCTGGTCATAGAGCCAGGCCTGGGACTCGTCCAGCTCCTTGGCCACCGACCAGGTAGCGGCTTGGGCGAAAGCCTTATGGTGGTGCGCCTGGGAAAGGGCCAGCCCGAGTGCGGACTCGGCCACTGGCTGGGCAAAAGCGCCGGCGGAGTTGCACCATGGCACGCCGTCTGGGGTGATGACGCCTGCATCGATGAGCTGATTGACGCCGGTAAAACAATGCTGCACCCAGCCGATATTCGCCGGCATCTCCGGAATGCGGCGCGGGTTGGGCGCATTATTGATATAGACCTCGGCGTCCTCGATGTTGCTTACGCGTTGGTGCCCAGCAGCCTCGATGTCTTCTACCATCGGCTGCCAGGTTTCCGGTCCCATGAAATACTTCATGCCCCAACCATACGGGGAATCTCCGCCCTCGGTTTAGATGCGGGAGGCGAAGTTGGAGAGGTAGTCCGCGTGGACAACGGAACGGCGCTGTTCCTCGGGAAGCTCTTCCATCTTCTTGCCCTTGATGGAGTGTAGCTCCTCGGAGTCGAAGCGCACCTCGCCGCGGCCGATGACCTCACCATTCGGACCCAAGATGTCGATGATTTCGCCCTTGGTGAACTCGCCTTGCACATCGGTAATGCCGACGGCCAGCAGCGACGTTCCGCCCTTGGTCACGGCCTCCTTAGCGCCTTCATCGAGGCGGACGGCCCCGCCGGTATCGGCGCAGTAGAGCGCCCAGAATTTCCAGGCGGATAGCTGGCGTTCCTCGCGGGTGTGGAAGACGGTGCCCACGGAGGCGTCGGCAAGCGCGGGGCCAATATTATCCGTGGAGGTCAGCAGCACTGGAATGCCGCCGCGGGTAGCCAGGCGGGCCGCGGAGACCTTGGTGGCCATGCCGCCGGTGCCGACCTTGCCGCCATCGCCAGCAACAACGCCCTTCAGGTCCTTGCCGGTGCGCACCTCATCGATGAACTTGGCATCCGGCTCGGCTGGGTTCTTATCGTAGAGGCCATCCACGTCAGAGAAGAGGAAGAGCGCGTCCGCGCCCACCAGGTTGGCCACCAGCGCGGAGAGGCGGTCGTTATCGCCAAAGTGCATCTCGGACGTCGCCACCGCATCGTTCTCGTTCACGATCGGGATGGTGCGCAACTGGCGCAGGCGATCGATGGTGCGCTGCGCATTGCGGGCACGGTCGCGGTGGCCGGTATCGGACGCGGTGAGGAGGACCTGGCCGATAGTGCGCTTATAACGCGCAAAGGACTGGCCCCACACAGCGGCCAAATGCACCTGGCCGACGGACGCGGAGGCCTGCTTGGTAGCCAAATCGGTGGGCCGCTGGTGCAGGCCGAGCGGGCCCATACCTGCGGCAACCGCACCGGAAGAGACAATGATGACATCGGAGCGGCCCATGCGCGCGTGGACGGCATCAACGATGTGATCGATCTTTTCCTGGGAAACGCGGAAATTTTCATCCGTGAGGGAAGAGGAACCAATCTTGACCACCACGCGCTTTGCCTGCGCGATGTCGTGGCGGAGATCCGATTCAAAACCGGACGCCACCGGATTTTCATCGAGCGGCTCCGGGAAAGGGGTATCAGCGGTAGGTCCGTCAAAAGGCTCTACCGGAAGCGGAAGGATGGGTTCTTTCTGTTCATCAGAAGACATGCCAACCGAGTTTACAAAGCCCACCCTCCAGCACACCCCAAGAATAGGGGGTCCGGGGACTAGCCCTGCCACCTATCGCGGTTAGCGCCCTCGCGGGTGACCTCTTCATCATTGCCATAATCGTACTCATCAATAAGGCCACGGCGCGCCTGGGAAGCGCGCTTACGCTCGGCGGCGGAAACGCGGCCGGTGCCCTTCAGGCGGGCGTCCTCGCCACGGCTTGCCATCGTTGGATCGCCGCCGGTCATCGGCTCCCACTCGAAGGTGATGCCACCGATGGTTACCGGGCAGCCTTCTACTGCGCCCTGCTCGCGCAGCTCGTCTTCCACGCCCGCCTTGGCCAGGCGGTCCGCCAGGAAGCCAACGGCCTCGTCGTTTTCAAAGTCCGTTTGCAAGATCCAGCGTTCGATCTTCTTGCCTTCGACAATGAAGCCGCCCTGCACCTCTGGGTCACGGGAAACGGTGAAGTCCGCAAAGGAACCGGTGTTCTTCTTGTGGCCCTGTGCCTTGGGGTGGATGACCGTGTGGTTCGGATCGCGCTTGGGCTTCGGGCTTGCCTTGTGATGCTCAGTGACCATCTCCATGAGCTTGTACTTCAGCGGCTCCAAGCCCTTACGGGCAGCAGCAGAGATAATAAAGACCGGCCAGCCGAACTTTTCCTTGAGGTCCTCTTGGACAAATTCCGCGAGTTCCTCAGCCTCTGGTACATCAGCCTTGTTGAGGATGATGATGCGTGGGCGCTCGCGCAGGTCCCCCAGGCCGGTATCCTCTTGCAGCGCCTCTTGGTACTTGGCCAGCTCGTTTTCGAGGGCCTCAATATCGGATTCCGGATCGCGACCCGGCTCGATGGAGGCGGTATCAACTACGTGCGCCAGCACCGCCGTGCGCTCGATATGACGCAAGAAATCCAGGCCGAGGCCCTTGCCATCGGCTGCACCGGGAATAAGGCCAGGCACATCCGCGATGGTGAAGGAGCTATCGCCCATATCCACCACGCCCAGGTTGGGCTGCAAGGTGGTAAACGGGTAATCACCAATTTTTGGCTTCGCGGCAGAAAGAACCGAAATCAACGAAGATTTACCCGCCGAAGGGAAACCCACGAGTCCGACGTCCGCCATGGACTTCAGCTCGAGGATTAGATCGTGCGCTTGGCCCGGCTCGCCCTGCAGGGCAAAGCCTGGTGCCTTGCGGTTCTTAGAAGCAAGCGCGGCGTTGCCTAGGCCACCGAAGCCGCCTTCCGCAGCAACAAAGCGGGTGCCAGGCACCGTCAGGTCAGCCAGGGTATCGCCCTTTTCATTGCGCACCACCGTGCCGGCAGGAACCTCAAGGATCAGATCCTCGCCGCGGGCGCCGTTGCGCATATCGCCGGCACCATTGCCGCCGCGCTGGGCCTTAATGTGCGGGCGGTAGTGGAAATCCATCAGGGTATGGATCTGCTCAGAGACCTCGAGGACAATATCGCCGCCGTGGCCACCATTGCCACCATCTGGGCCACCCAAGGGCTTGAACTTTTCGCGGTGGACAGACACACAGCCGTGTCCACCGTCGCCCGCTTGCAGGTGCAGGACGACGCGGTCAATAAAACGTGCCATGGTCAAACCCTCCGTTTGTTAAATCTTTGTCCCCGCCAGTGTAATGCGTGTATTGGGCTGGACTCCAACCGTTTAGCCCACGGTGGATTTTGGCCACGCTTTTCCAGAAACAGTGCGCGCGTCCCAGTGGCGTCGAACATCTTGGTCGGTCAACCGCGTGGGGTAAATTGCGGCAAAAGACATGTACCCCACAAAGTTATCGGGGCTAAGCTCCGGCCAGCGGTCATGATTACCGGAGTAGCCGTAGCGTACAAAGCCCTCGCCGCCACCGGTGAATCTATACAGCGAAGACGATGAGGTCTTAAAAGATTCTGGCTGTCCATCACTGTAGAGCCCCATTTCATTAGTGGAAAAATCCCAGGTCGTTACCACTTGGTGCCACTGTCCATCATCGATGCGCTCGGTACTTTTGACCTGATCATAAACCCGGTCGATACCTAGAGGAGCTTGGCGCACCTGGAACCCCACGGTGCCATCGCTAAGTACTTGGATTCGCCATACCGGGCGCTCAAAATTGCCAAAAATGGAATTTACCGCCACCGTGCCTTGGGGTTGCGAAGTATTAATCCACGTCTCCGTGGTGAATTGCTCGGGCATCGTAA
Organism: Corynebacterium tuberculostearicum; assembly: GCF_022347235.1. GTDB lineage: Bacteria > Actinomycetota > Actinomycetes > Mycobacteriales > Mycobacteriaceae > Corynebacterium > Corynebacterium tuberculostearicum_F. The sequence goes on along the minus strand of NZ_JAKRDX010000002.1, from coordinate 115,111 downwards.
ATGCACTCGCATTAGCCGTAATAGTCGACTTGGTGGAATTAAGGCGAGCGGTAGCTAGGGCTCCATCCGTAGAGTTGTCACCTTTGAAGTATGCATGCTTTTCGATCCCCACACATGGCTCTTCCCCCGCCTGCTGGCTTCCGTCATACACCCAGTTGGTATTCGGGCTGATTGGCCTGCGGTTTCTCAGAGTCCAAGCCGTCTGATTGAGCGAGTCATTCGTGGCTTGTGCGTACGGAGTATGGAAATGATACAGGTAGCCCCCATATTTCTTGGTGGTCTGCTGCATTTCTTCGTAGCAGTTGAGGGCATCTACGCCCTCAGCGGTTCCGGCCGCATTGCGGGAATTGGTGACTCGGGCGCTCCAGCTGCCCAACGTCGGCTGCAGGGCAAAGGCCAAAATCAGCACAATGATGGCTAGGACGGCGGCGGCCACGACGGGAATCCGTTCCTTTTTAAGCATTGGGCTTCACCGCCTCAAACTCGGTGGTATCGGCATTGGATTGGGCTTCCAAGGTGGCGTCGGCAAGCTCCTGCTCTTCCTTGAGCGCGCGGCGATACTGGGCATAAAACCACGCAAAGGGCGAAAGCACCAAGCCAATGAGTCCGAGGATCCACGGCCAGGTCAACGCGGGCACTGGGCGGAAGACAAAGTCGCCCTTCTCGTTTGGGGCGTCATCGATAGCGAAGGAATCGGTGCCGGTGGGGCTCATAATGGCGGAGTCTTCTCCCCCGCCCTCGCCAAGCGGAACAACCTTGACTGGAAGCAGACCCGTGGAGACCACATGCGCCTGCGCGTAGGCCTCTTCGCCGGTGCCATTGACATTCATACCCAGCAGATAGGCGCCGAGCAGCGGGCGCACGATAATGATGCCAATGGCAAGGCCCAAAAAGACGCCGGTATTGCGGTAGCGGCGGCGGTGCAGTTCATCGTCAATGCGCAGGGACGCCAGCAGCATCAGCAACCAGCCTGCGGCCATGATGCCCGCAATGCGCACGCCCCACCCCAACGCGGGGCAAGAAAAGACAACCTTGCCCTTTAACGTGTCAGCGGTAGCCGGTAGCGCGTCGGGCGCGCCATTGAGTACGCCCTGGGTAATAGCAGTATCGCCGGCGCGCTCAACCACGTTGTGGGTATGGGTGGTGCCATTCGCACTATCCACGGTGATGGTGTCACCCACCTGCACGTCAGCAATATCTACCGGCTTGGTTATGGCCAAAGAGCCGACTGGAAGTTGCGTGCCCATCGACGGCGTGGTCAGAAAATGCGCCCGGAAACCCGCCAAGTAGAAACCACCACAGATAATGGCGAGGACTAAAACCACCGCAGCCACAACGGTGGCGAGAGTACGGCGACGTGCCTGCATATACTCATCTCCCGACGTTGTGGCTGCTGAGCTGGCGTGATTCTAGGGCGTAATAACGCTCCTTTATAGCGTGTTCCTTAAGGACACAGGAAGGACTTAAGCAGTCAGGGTCCAGACAAGGTTCTGGGAGATCTGCTGGTCCATGATGGAGGTATCCGTGGTCTCCTTGGGCAAGGTCACAGTGATATCGAAGTTCTTCGTCGCCCCCACGGCCATAGGAGCATCGATGTTGAAGGTTTTGCCGGCTAGAGCCGTCGGAGTCTGGTTATCTGCCAGGGTGGCACCGCCGGACTTAACGGTAACCTTGAGCGCATCACACAGGGACTTCTCGCCGGCATCCTGACCAGTTACGGCGCAGTTACCAAAGTTCAAGGTGAAAGCGGAGGCGTCGACGGAGCCGGTGTTCTTGAACTGAACGGTGGTGGTCTTGCTATCCCCCGGCACCATCTTCATATTGCCGCCGTACTTGTTGATATCGGACACGGAGATGGTGTTGTTTTGACCTTCGGAGGTGTCCTTGGTCTTGGTGGGTTGACCATCAACGATTTCAGACTCAGACATGGTGAGCTTGCCGGTACCAGCAGTGTTGCCATCGTTAGTGATCTGGGCGGTATAGGCGCCCAAGGTTCCAGCGGCCAGGGATGCTACCAGAGCAACGGAGGCAACGGAGGCGGGCAGGATCCAGCCCTTGCGGGTGCGCTTTTGAGAATCGGACATAGTAAGAGGCTCCTCTTAAAAAAGTGCGGTCTTGAAAAGGAATGGGGCTAGTTCCCCGGAACGCGAGTGCTTAGGCGTGGAATTTCCCCGACATCCATGCAGGCAAATAATAAATAGTCTCAAACTCTCAACTGGGAAAGATTCCGCTGCTTCTTGCGTTAAACCTCGCTCGTACGCCCGCAATCATAACGCCAGAAACTTTCGACCGTCAAGGCTATACGCAGGGCTTTTGGCACTTATCCGATTTTTATACGGTACACAGTTTAAGGTTGAAATTAACCCCGTTGCCCTTGACTTCTACCCCCTTGGCCGAACAAACGGACTTTCCGGACATAAAGAAACCCCTTTAATTTAAGAACTGGGCAAGAATTCTTAATTTAAAGAAAGGAAAGATCAATTTCCTAGTGCCGCAGATCATACTGCCGGTGAATTATGTGCAGTGCGCAGGAATGATTTCAAGCCCCGGAAGCCGCACTAAATCCTTAAACCCCACGGCTACGACAGTGGACCAAGTGCCATTTAATAGAACCGGATAGGCAACGCCCACAGACGCCTGCAAGGCTTGATAGCTGGCCGTATCGAATAGTGGCATCCCACGACAGCCGAAGCCCCTTTAGAGCGAGGGATTAGACCAGAAAACAAGAAAATCCTCGAGCCACCCTCACTGGGGCAGACTCGAGGATTAACCTCATCGGCCTTAGTTAGGCAGTTGCTTCTGCAGCAACCTCTTCAGCCGGAACAATGTTGACCATACGACGGCCACGCTTCATACCGAACTCAACGGAGCCAGCTGCAAGCGCGAACAGGGTATCGTCGCCGCCGCGGCCTACGTTCTCACCTGGGTGGAACTTGGTGCCGCGCTGACGCACGATGATCTCGCCGGCATTAACCTGCTGACCACCGAAGCGCTTGACACCGAGACGCTTGGACTCGGAATCGCGACCGTTGCTGGAGCTGGAAGCACCCTTCTTGTGTGCCATGTGGTTTTCCCTCCTTTAGGGATAATTACAGCCGGTTAAGGCTTACTTGATACCGGTGATCTTCAAGGTGGTCACAGGCTGACGGTGGCCCTGACGCTTCTTGTAACCAGTCTTGTTCTTGTACTTCAGGATATCGACCTTCGGGCCCTTACCCTGCTCAACGATTTCTGCGGAAACAGAAACCTTCTCCAAGTCGGAAGCCTTGGACTTAACATCGGCGCCATCGACGAGCAGAACCGGGGTGAGAGCTACGGCAGAGCCTGGCTCACCCTCGATCTTCTCGACCTTGACGAGGTCACCTTCAGCAACCTTGTACTGCTTGCCGCCGGTCTTGACGATCGCGTACATAGAGGGTTACCCCTTATCTAAACTCGCTCGGAAGCAACCGGGGAGGCCGCGTTCCGAATGGACACTTACACATTGCGTTTAGTTCCCGCGCGAACATGCCCGCACAGCTCACTAAGTGAGTGTCGGACTGATCCAGCGCCGTGAGTACTAAACAGCGACTGTCAAAGACTACCCCGTAGCGGGCACAAAATACAAACCACGCTTTTTGTGCCCGCGTGGCGTAGCCCTAAGACGTGCTTCGCCGTGCTACGCGGCGTCGGCCGCGCCCAGACTTTGCGTGCGACATTTCCTTGTGCGCACCACTCGCAGAAGACTGCTTCTGCCCTGCGTCATCCTGCGCCTTTGGGGCCTTGGCGCTTGCCGACGCCCCCTTCTTGCGCACCGCCCTCTTCTTTCCGCGGCGCAGCACCTTGGTATCGCCCGTGGCCGCCCGCTGTCCAGCACCGGAACGCTCCGGCGAACCATCCTCCTGCGTCGAACGACCGTGGGTAGACTTCGTTACCTTCGGATTCTCTGCTACCGCCTTTTTAGGAGCGGCCTGACGCACGGCACGGCGACGCCCACGGCCCTTGCCACCGGCGCGCCCCGCGCGTGCGGCGCCAGCTGCCTTTTCATGGCGCTGCTCGGCGGACCCGCCCGCCTGCTTGTGTTCGTGCTCCTGCGCCTTTTCCTTGACCTCGTGCGGCACGCGCGAGGTAGTCCGACGCTTGGCCTGCTGGGTGCGTACCGAACGACGGCGGCCACGCCCGCGAGCCTTGCGCTCTTCGCGCGAGGCCTGCTGCCCGTGCTGGGATTCGGTGCCGCTGACTTTTTCGTCGGCGTTGGCAGAGTCCTGCTCACCAGAGACCGCGAAGTCCTGCGGCTGCGGGTGCCTATCGGAGCGCGAATTGCCGCGCGTGCGACGCTTGCGGCGCGGGGAAGCCTCAAACTCAGCTACTGCCTCGTCATAGGTCTTATCAGTTGCCTTATCCGGAGCAGTTTCCTTTTCCGGTGCCTTCTGCTCGCCGCCTACAGCCTCGCGGGTTGCCTTCGACCGGCGCGTCGCCCGGCGCGGCTTCTTGCCACGCTTGGAGCCGGCACCTGCACCAGGGTGTGCCTGAGCAACGGCACCCGAGTCCGCGTCCGTATCCGCATCGGGGACGTAGGAATTAAACTCCTGCACCTCATCGCTCTCGGCGGCATTATCCGCCGCGGCATACGCGATGGCCTCGATATCGGATACCTCAGTCTGAGTGCGCTTGCGCGCGCGGCGGCGACCGCGTCCACGTCCGCGCTCCTTGCTGCGGTCGTGGTCTCCGCTGTGCTCTTCCGATTCGGCCTGCGACTCATCCGGACCGCGCTCGTCTACAACGACGTTTGCTACGAGGTCTTCCAACGACGTCTTGGCAGATTCCCGTGCGGCCTCATCATTCTCGGTACCGTAGACCGGCGCTTGGGTTTTCTTGAAGCGCTTGGGCTTGGAGGAGCTTTCGGGGGCGTCGTCAAGCTCGTGCTTATGCATTGCCACCGCAGTCGGGTGCTGCTGCGGATCGTGGTGGTGCTTCTTGTGTGCCTTGGACTTGCGGCCAGAATGCTTGGAGCGCTGATCGTCCTCAGCCTCGTCCACCGGATACTGGTGAATGATGATGCCACGGCCGTTGCAGCACTCGCACTCGGTGGAGAAGGTCTCCACTAGGCCGGTACCCAGGCGCTTGCGGGTCATCTGTACCAAGCCCAACGACGTAACCTCGGATACTTGGTGGCGGGTGCGATCGCGGCCCAAGGCTTCCTTCAGGCGGCGCAGCACCAGATCCTGGTTTTCTGGCAGGACCATATCGATAAAGTCCACGACGATCATGCCGCCGAGATCGCGCAGGCGCATCTGGCGCACGATTTCTTCGGCCGCCTCGAGGTTATTGCGGGTAACTGTTTCCTCTAGGTTGCCGCCGGAACCAGTGAATTTGCCGGTATTGACGTCGATGACGGTCATGGCCTCGGTGCGGTCGATGACCAACGTGCCGCCGGAGGGCAGCCATACCTTGCGCGAGAGCGCCTTATGCAGCTGCTCATCAATGCGGTAAGCCTCGAAGGCATCCTGCCCGCCGTGATCCTTGGCGCGGTAACGCACCACGCGGTCCGCAAGGTCCGGCGCCATGGAATCTACATAGGCGCGGACGGTATTGAAGGAACGCTTGCCATCGACGATGAGCTCGGTGAAGTCCTCATTGAAGAGATCGCGCACCACCTTGATGAGCATATTTGGTTCTTCATACATCGTCACCGGCTTGGCGCCCTTGGAGGACTTTTCCTTCTTAGCGTGTGCCACGATGTCCTCCCACCGGCTGTGCAGGCGGTTGACGTCGGTAGCGATTGCCTCTTCTGGGACGTTTTCGGCGGCGGTGCGGATAATCGCACCACCATCGCCTGGAACCACGCGGCCGAGGATATCCTTTAAGCGCTTGCGCTCCGGGGCGGGCAGCTTGCGGGAAATGCCGGCGCTGCGCCCACCCGGCACGTAGACCAGGTAGCGGCCAGCGAGGGAAATCTGGGTGGTAAGCCGCGCGCCCTTGTGGCCGATGGGATCCTTAGCCACCTGCACCAGCACCTGGTCACCAGACTTCAGGGCGTTTTCTACCTTGCGGGCGCGCCCGTGCAGCTTGGTCTTGCGCCAGTCGATTTCACCGGCGTAGAGCACGCCGTTTCGGCCCTGTCCGATGTCCACGAAGGCCGCCTCCATGGACGGCAGCACGTTTTGGACGCGGCCCAAGTAGATATTGCCAATGAGAGAGGCCTGGGACTCGGTGGTCACGAAGTGCTCGACCAACAGGTCATCTTCTAATACGCCCACCTGGGTGATGATGCCGGCGCCGTCCTCGCGCTCCTTATCGCGCACCACCATGGTGCGCTCCACGGCTTCGCGGCGGGCAAGGAACTCTGCTTGGGAAACGATGTGCTGGCGGGTGCGGCCCTTTTCGCGCAGTTCGGCCCGGCGGCGCTTCTGCGCCTCGATGCGCGTGGAGCCACGGATGGCTTTCGGCTCTTCAATGTGCTCGGGCTCGTCTGCCTGCTCTTCACGCTTCGCACCGGCACCGCGTCCACGGGATGCGCCACGGCGCCCACGGCGGCGGCCCTCAGACTTTCCGGAACCGCGGTCGGAGCCGGAGCCGGAGCGCTCACGGCTTTCGTCGGCGGAATCCGCAGCGCCCTCATCGTCGTCGCGTGCGGAGTCGTCTGCAGAGAAGTCCTCCTCCGCTGCATCTACAGCCGGTGCGAATGCCCCTGCCTCGTCCTGTTGCGGGGCCATGAAGATAGGCGCAAAGTCATAGTGTCCAGAGTCTTCCTCGGATTCCGCGCGCGGGACGATGTGCGGGGCGTAGTAGTCATCCTCGAAGTCCTCGCCGGCCTCGGCCAGCGCCTCGTGCAACTTCGCCGCATCAACCGTTCCGGTATCGAGCGCGCTAGCCGGTGCTTCGTCCGCCTCATCCGTGGGTTCTGCCGCTTCGGATACTTCCGCTTCAGCGTCCTCTGGCTCCTCGGCGGCTGCGCCAGTTTCGGCTGCGGCCTGGGCCAGCGATGCCTCTACCTTGTCTTCGATCTGGGAGATTTCATTATCCACGTTCTTGCGCACGCGGTGGCGCAGGTGTTCTTCGTCTTCCGTGGACTGCTCCCCTTCCTCTGACTCGGCGGTATCTGCCGACTCTTCGGGCGCTGGTGCAGCGGATTTACGGGTGGCCTTGCGGGCGCGCTTGGCGCGCTTCTTCGCTGGCTTCTTTTCCGGTTCCTCGTCCGGGTTTTCTTCCGGTTGCGCGGCAGCCTTCTCCTCCGGCTCTTCAGCCGGCGCTTCAGTGGTATCGCCCGCGGGGGCGTCGGCAACCGCAGCGGCATTCGCCACAGCATCGAGCACCTGGCCTGCTTCCTCGCGGGAAAGGGAGCTTTGCGCGCTCTTTTTCAAGCCCATGTCTTTAAGCTGTGCCACCAACTCGCGCGAGGAAAGCCCCAGCTGTTTGGCTAGGGAATACACGCGGGTCTTGTCCTTGAGTTGGCTGCGCTCCAGGTTCTGGGCCAAAGACGCCGCTGCCTTGAGGCTTTCAGTTGTTTCTTGAGAGTTCTGTGCCACCATGTTCGGGCTTACTCCTGTACATCGTCTGTATTTGGCGCCGCCTCGGGCGCAGGCACGGACGAAGACCGTACCGCCGCCGCACGAGGCATAGTGCGCGCTATAAAAGTTTGTGGGATATGAAGTTATGCCGCGTCTCGTACGCGCTATCCCCCATTGTGTCACAGAACCGCGGCCAAGCTGGCAGGCGGTGTTATGTTGGCGGGGTGGCAGAACTAGCACGAATCCCCGCGCGCGAACTCGCGCAGTACCGACAGCGCAATGAAGTCCCGGTACGCTCCGCACTTTACTTTGGCGTACCGGCCGGCTTTGCCATTGGCTTCGCCAACACAGGCGTGGACTATATGTTGATGGGAGCCGGTGTTTTTGCCGTCTTTGCGGTGCTGGGGTTGGTGCACCTCATCCGCAATTACCCGCGCGGCATCAACGCTGCGCAAGAGGAATTCCGTGATGGTGACTATCCCACGATTGCCTATATCGCACCGTTTATCCCGATCGCTGCGCCATTGGTCATGGCGCCACTGAGCGCAGCCGGCCTGCTCCCAGAGGTAGAGCTGGCCCCGCCCGTTGCCGGGATGCTGTCCGGCGCGTGGTGGGCCTTTGGCTTGCCGTTGGGCATCTGGAGCATGTTTTCCCAGTCCTTCCGGATCGGCCGGCGCCGCATTAACAAGATCCTGGAAAAAGACCCGCTCGACGGGGTTACGGAGGCTCGCTTGGAGCTTGCCGACGCCCACTCGGACATCCTCACCGCCCTCGTCGCCGCCGGCGCGGTGCAGGGAAACACGATTAATTCCACTGCCCTCTCGAAGTTCATGAAGGTAGACCTCGACCCTCTATCCGAACAGCTCGATGCTTTAGCAAAGGCGGACCTGGTGAAGCTGAGCCGCATGGGACTGCGCACCGCGCCCGCAAAGTGGACCATCACCATCACGCCGACTGGGGTTCGCTGTTTGTATCAAGTGGGCCGGCGTTAATTTGGCAAGCTTTTGTCTCCAGGGAAAAGCTTCGGCCCTATCCAGAGCATTACGTACACGAGTCCGACAAGTACCGGAATTTCAATTAGCGGCCCAATGGTTCCGGCAAGGGCCTGTGCTGACGCAGCACCAAATGTACCGATGGAAACCGCGATGGCTAGTTCGAAGTTGTTACCAGCTGCGGTAAACGCAACGGAAGCGGATTGCGCGTAGTTCATTCCCACGACCTTTGCCACGCCCAAAGCTAGGAAAAACATTCCAACAAAGTAGATGACCAACGGAATCGCAACCTTGATCACCGCCGTGGGCTGCGCTACCAACTGTTCTCCCTGCAGGGAGAATAGCAACACAATGGTATAGAGCAAGCCGATCATCGCCAAGGGAGAAACTGCCGGAAGGAAGCGTTTTTCAAACCATTCGCGGCCTTTGACTTTCTCACCCCAGACCCGTGAGAGCACACCAAGCAGTAGGGGGACTCCCAAAAATACGAGAACCGCGGTGACGATAGACCAGAAAGAGAAATCAGCAGAGGTGGTATCTAGCCCTAACCACCCTGGCAAAATCTGCAAATAGAACCATCCCAGCACACCGAACATGGCTACCTGGAATATAGAGTTAATGGCCACAAGAACGGCGGTGGCCTCCCGATCGGCGCAGGAGAGATCGGACCACACTAGGACCATTGCGATACAACGGGCTAGCCCAACGATAATCAAGCCGGTTCGCAGCTCGGGCTGGTCGGCCAGAAATATCCACGCCAGGGTGAACATCAATGCAGGGCCCACCAGCCAGTTCAGCACGATAGAAACCACCATCAAGCGGCCATCGGCAGCGATCTCTCGAGTCTTTTCGTAGCGGACTTTAGCCAGGGGCGGATACATCATAACTAGCAGGCCCAGCGCGATTGGAAGAGAAATACCGCCAACCTCTAGAGCAGACAGTGCTTCTCCAATGCCTGGCAGGAAGTGGCCTATCAATAGCCCCAAGGCCATGGCGATGATGATCCACACGGGAAGGAATCTATCGAGAAATGACAACTTTGGGCGTTGCGTAACGGCCATGGCTCTCCTTGTGCGACGAGGAATTCAACTTTCGAGCAGTACTTTAATCGTCCATATTGATACTCGTCAATATAACGGAGTGGGAGGCAGACTCCTTATACTGTGTGCATGGACTCCTCCCCTAGCAACGCCGATAGCACCCCGGATGCACAGTGCTGTTCCCTGAGTAGTGGCCCGCTCAGCCAGGGCGACTCCCTCCGCTTTTCCCAGCAATTTAAAGTACTTGCTGACCCAGCCCGCCTGCGCCTGCTATCCATATTGTGCGACGAGGGCTGCGGCCCGATGAGTGTTACGGAGTTGACCGCGCTTTCCGGTCTGAGCCAACCGACGGTATCTCATCACCTCGGCAAGTTGAGGGAATCCGGTCTTTTAATCAAGCAACAATCGGGCCGTACCGTTACCCATCGAGTACAAAAGGAAGCCTTCCGCACACTGCGCCAGTTACTCTCCTTCGATTAGGAGAACTCCAGTCCTAGTCTGAGATGTGAATGACCTCGCGTGCATTATCCTCAGCAATGATCTGCCGCGTTAAGCACCTTCAGCCCCGAAACAAAACCCCTGCTCCAGTTCTGCTTCTCTACGTATTTGCGGCTTTGCCGTTTCAATACTTATTCAAGGTAGGGCCGGATACTCGGTATGCGGCTCTACGCCCGGGCTTATGGGTCAAGCAATAAATAAAGCCCGAGCCTACAGGCTCGGGCTGAATGATGCGCTAAGTGCGCGGAAGTTTAGAGGTTCGGGAACCAGATAGCGATCTCGCGCTCAGCGGACTCTGGGGAGTCGGAGCCGTGCACGATGTTCTCGCCAACGGTCAGGGCGAAGTCACCGCGAATGGTACCCGGGGTGGCCTTGGAGACTGGGTCGGTGCCACCGGCCAGCTGGCGCCATGCCTCGATGGCGCGCTCGCCCTCAACAACACCAGCGATAAGCGGTGCGGAGGTGATGAACTCGACGAGGTCACCGAAGAATGGCTTGTCCTTGTGCTCCTCGTAGTGCTTCTCCGCGGTCTCGCGGTCAGCAACGCGCAGGTCGAGCTCAGCCAGCTTCAGGCCCTTGCGCTCGATGCGGGAGATGATTTCGCCTACGTGGCCGTTCTTTACGCCGTCCGGCTTGATGAGAATCAGTGTACGTTCAGTCATGCCCCACACTGTACCGAAACCGCACGCATGCGTCGCGCGCTGGGGTATCCCGTTGGGGTAAAAATCTGGCGTCTAATGCTCTGCGAGCTGCTTGACTATCTCTTCAGCGCGCCCCTGCGAAGTCCCCCTGAACCACAGGCGTACCTGGCCTACTGCGGCGCCAAACTGCCCATTGCCCAACAGTCGTTGCAGCTCCGCGCGCTGCTCCTTATCCAAATCCTCAAAGGTGGCTTCTTTGGCCGGCTCAAAGTTGCTCCGCAGCGCTAAAACCAGAAAAACGCCACCAATGATGAGGGCGACTAGCGGTAGCCATGGCGTTCCCGTAGCGGCGCGGGCTACCACCGCGGCGATGCAGGCGAGTGCGGCAAGGACGAGATAGAGATTGCGCATGGGCGCTAGTCTATCGCGTCTGCCCCACCCGCCGGAGGTATCGAGCCTTATTTCTCGTTGAGGTGCTGCGTGGTGAGGTAACCGCGCTTCATGCGGGCGATGAGGTTGCTGCGCAGGTAGACGGCCAGCAGCCACTCCAAGCCAAAGATTATGAAGATGGCGGCCACGGCCCAGTGGACCATAAAGCCCACAATGACGCACAACAGCTGCGCCCATACGATGACAGACAGCGCCCACTTCTTATTCATGAACGCGATCATCACGAGGTGGAATACCACTGCGGCAATGACAAAGCCGTAGTTAAAGGGGGTCCACAAGGTGCCGTCATAAAGCTTGTACAGCATCGGCAGTGCGAAGGATAGGGCGAGCGCCTCCATGGTCAGGGAGCTGGCAATGACCATCCCGTTGAAGCTTTTGAGCGGGTCCTTGACTGGGGCTTGGCCCATGCCGAGGGGTCCGATCTCGCTTTCGGGGACCTGTTCCTCGCGGCCACGGGCGCGGGTGCGTCGGGGCGGGCGAGGCTGGTGCTCTCCGCGCGGGTGGTGATTATCGCGGCTCATGCAGGTTCCTTTCCAAACATCGCGCGGGCATCACCAGCGGTGACGACCGAGCCGGTGATGATGATGCCGGAGCCGGATTGGACCTCGGCGTCCTCGGCAAGCTCCACGGCCTGGGCATAGGCGCCCGGCAGGTTATCGGCTACGTGCACGCGCTCCTCGCCAAAGATATCGCGTGCGGTTTCTGCCAAGTCGTAGGCATCAAGGGCGCGTGGCGAGGAGTTCTGGGTGATGACTACCTCGGTGAGGTAAGGCTCGAGTGCGGTGAGGATGCCGGTGGAATCCTTATCCGCGAAAATGGAGAGCACACCGATGAGGCGGGCGAAGTCGAAATCGCGGTCCAGCGCCGCGCCGAGCGCCTTGGCACCATGTGGATTATGGGCGGCGTCAATAAACGTCGTTGGTGAGGTGCGCACGCGCTCCAAGCGGCCGGGAGAAATTGCCTGCGCGAAGCCATTGCGCACGGTGGCAACATCCAGCGGGTGGCCGGCCGAGGCGCCGAAGAAAGCCTCCACCGCAGCAAGAGCCACGGCGGAATTTTTGGCCTGGTGCTCGCCATGCAGGGGCAAGAAAATATCCTCGTACATGCCGCCAAGGCCCTGGATATTGACCTGTTGGCCACCGACGGCGATGCGGGACTCGAGGGCAGCAAACTCAGAACCGGAGCGGGCCACACCCGCCTCCACGTCCACGGCCTGTTGCAGGATAACCCGCATGGCTTCTGGATCTTGCTCGGCGATGACCACGATATTTTCATTCGGGGTCAGCGGGTCATCAGCGTCCTCGCGCGGCTTGATAATGCCGGCCTTTTCACCGGCAATCTCTGCGAGGGTATCGCCCAGGTAATCCGTGTGGTCCAAGCCCACTGGAGTAATGACGGAGACGTCCGCGTTGACCACGTTGGTGGCATCCCACCGGCCGCCGAGGCCGACTTCAACAACGGCGACGTCCACGGGGGCGTCGGCAAACGCGGCATAGGACAAGCCGACGAGGACCTCGAACTTGGACATGGGGACGTCCGACTGGGCATCGACCATCTCCACAAAAGGCTTGATCTCGTGCCAGATGCGCACATAATCGCGCGGGTGGATGGGCTGGCCATCGATACCGATACGCTCCGTGACGCGCTGCAGGTGCGGGCTGGTCACCAAGCCGACGCGGCGGTGGAAGGCGCGCAGGAGCGAATCCACCATGCGCGCGGTAGAGGACTTGCCGTTGGTGCCGGCAATGTGGATGACATCGAAGGAACGCTCAGGGTGGCCGAGCAGATCCATGAGCATCTCGATGCGGTCGAGGGAAGGCTCAATCTTGGTCTCCGGCCAGCGCTCGTTGAGCTCTTCTTCTACCTCCGCGAGGGCGCGCAGCTCTTCGGCCGACACCTCTTGCGGTGCGGCCTCGTTGTACTCATCCTCGCTACCCATGCCCAAGTTGAGCGTCAGGCCGGACTCGGTGATTTCCACCGGTCCACCGTCAGTGCCTTCTTTGAGGGCATCGACGATTTCGAAGTCCTCAGTCTCCTTGTCCTTGTCCGCCACTACTTCAGGCCCTCCAAACGGCTGGTGATGCGCTCGACCTCTTCGCGGGCGACCTGCTGGCGCTCCTTGATCTTATTGACCACTTCTTCCGGTGCCTTGGACAAGAAGTTCTCGTTGCCCAGCTTCTTGCCGGTCTGCTCCAGTTCCTTATTCGCCTTGGCCAGATCCTTCTCCAGGCGCTTGCGCTCGGCTTCTACATCCACCGCGCCGTGGGTATCCAGGGTGACCTCCACGGTGGCCTGGGAAAGGCGCACCTCGATGGAGGCGGAAGGATCGAAATCCTCGCCTGGGGCGGTGGTATTGGCCAGGTTGCGCACCAGTTCCTCTTGGCCGGCGAGATCCGCTGCGGCGAAGTCGAGGCGGCCCGGCACCTTCTGGGAAGGCTTTACACCCTGGTCGGAGCGGAAGCGGCGCAGCTCGGTGATGAGCTTATCGGCGTCCTCGATGCGGCGGGCGGCCACCTCATCCTTGGTGGCGCCACCATTGGTATCGGCAACGGTAGGCCACGGTGCAACGACGATGGACTCGCCGCCGGTCAGCGCCTTCCACAGCACCTCGGTGACGAATGGCATGGTCGGATGCAGTAGGCGCAGGACGACGTCGAGCACGCGGCCCAACACGATCTGGGTATTGCGGCCCTGCTCGCTTACGCCATCGCGCGGGATCTGGGTCTTGGCAATCTCCAAGTACCAGTCACACAGCTCGTCCCAGGTGAAGTGGTAGAGCAGCTCGTTGGCCTTAGCAAACTGGTAGTCATCCAGGTAGTCATCCACCTTGGCACGGACCTCTTCGGCGCGGTCAAGGATCCACCGGTCGGCGTCGCTAAGCTCCGCGCGGTTCGGCAGCGTGGCCACTCCAGCACCGTTCATGAGCGCGAACTTGGTGGCGTTAAAGAGCTTGGTAGCAAAGTTGCGGGCAGCCGCGGCGGCGTCGGAGCCAAGCGGCAGGTCCACGCCAGGGTTGGCGCCGCGGGCAAGGGTAAAGCGCAGGGCATCCGCACCGTAATCGCGCACCCAATCCATCGGGTCAATGCCGTTGCCCAAGGACTTGGACATCTTGCGGCCCTGCTCATCGCGGACCAGGCCGTGCAGGTACAGATCCTTGAACGGAACCTGCGGGCGGCCATCGGTGCCCTCACCCAACAGCTCCGGGGTGTGGCTGCCGGCAAAGGTGCCAAACATCATCATGCGGGCCACCCAGAAGAACAAGATGTCGTAGGCGGTGACCAGCACGTTGGTGGGATAGAACTTCTCTAGGTCCGGGGTCTTTTCTGGCCAGCCCAGGGTGGAAAATGGCCACAGCGCGGAGGAGAACCAAGTATCCAGCACGTCCGGGTCCTGCTCGTAGCCTGCCGGTGGCTCCTCATCAGGGCCGACACAGACGATGTCTCGCTGGCCGTCCTCACCTTCTGGCCCATACCAGATAGGAATGCGGTGGCCCCACCACAGCTGGCGGGAGATGCACCAATCGTGCATGTCATCGACCCACTCGAAGTAGCGCGGCTCGAGCGACTGCGGGTGCAGGGTGGTATCGCCCTCGCGCACGGCGTCGCCAGAGGCCTTGGCCATCTTGGCCACGTCTACGAACCACTGCAGGGACAGGCGCGGCTCGATGGGCTCGCCGGAGCGCTCCGAGTGGCCCACGGAGTGGACGTACGGGCGGATTTCCTTGACAATGCGGCCCTGCTCGCGCAGCGCCTCGCGGATCTCCACGCGGGCTTCCTCGCGGGTCAGGCCGTCGAAGCGGGTGCCGGTATTGGCAATGTGGCCGGTGGTATCGATGACGGTAGGCATGTCCAGGTTGTGGCGGGTGCCCATCGCATAGTCATTCGGGTCGTGGGCCGGGGTGATCTTCACCGCGCCGGTACCGAATTCCATGTCTACGTAATCATCGGCGATGATCTTGAGCTTCAGGTCATCGCGGAACGGATGCGGCAGCTCCTTGCCCACCAAGTCGGCGTAGCGCTCATCGTCGGGGTGTACGGCAATAGCGACGTCGCCCAGCATGGTTTCCACACGGGTGGTGGCCACGATGAGGTGCGGTTCATCGTCGTTCAGCGAGCCATAGCGGATGGACACCAGCTCGCCCTCAACGTCCTTGTACACGACCTCGATATCGGAGACGGCGGTCTCTAGCACCGGCGACCAGTTCACCAGGCGGTTGGCCTGGTAGATCATGCCCTCATCGTAGAGGTTCTTAAAGATGGTCTGGACGGCGCGGGAGAGGCCATCATCCAAGGTGAAGCGCTCGCGGGACCAGTCCACGGAGTCACCGATGGCGCGCATCTGGTTCTGGATGGTGCCGCCGTACTGCTCCTTCCATTCCCAGACCTTGCCAATGAATTCTTCGCGCTCATAGTCCCAGCGCTTTTTGCCCTCGGTCTCCTTGAGCTTGGCCTCGACCTTGGTCTGGGTGGCAATGCCGGCGTGATCGGCACCGGGCAGCCACAGGGTGGCGTAGCCCTGCATGCGCTTGCGGCGGATAATGGAATCAATCAGCGTGTGGTCTAGGGCGTGGCCCATGTGCAGCTGGCCGGTCACATTCGGCGGCGGCAGCACGATGGAATAAGGCTCAGCCTCCGAATTCGCATCCGGCGTGAAGTAGCCCTTTTCTACCCAGCCCTCATAGAGGTCCTTCTCTACGGCCTGCGGCTCCCACGACTTGGGCAGCGCATCGGCGCGGTTGGTACCAACTAATTGCTCATTATTTTGCTCAGTCACCTGGCCGATTCTACCTTGCACGTCAACCGGCTCAGCCAGGCAGGGTGCGCACCGAGTATGTGGTGCGCACCGAGCGGGTTTTAGAGCAGGTCCGCCACGGCCTTGCGCTCCTCACGCAGCTCGGCCACAGAGGCCTCGATGCGCTCCTTTTGGAATTCGGTGAGCTCCAGTCCCTGCACGATCTCCCACTGGCCGTTGCGGCTCACCGTGGGGAATCCGCAGATAAGGCCCTTGTCGACGCCGTAGGATCCGTCCGATGGCACCGCCGCGGTGCGCCAGTCCTCGGTGCCATGGATCCAGTCATGCATGTGGTCCACGGCTGCCGACGCCGCCGAAGCAGCCGAGGAGCTACCGCGAACCTCAATAATTTCCGCACCACGCTTGGCCACCTTGGGGATCATTTCCTCGCGGTACCAGTCCTGGTCCACCTCGGCGTTGGAGTAGGTGATATCCGGGAACTGGCTGGCGGAGTGGTTGCCCCAAACCGCCACCTTGGTGAAATCGGTGGTGGACTTGCCGGTCTTCAGCGCAAGCTGGCTCAGGGTGCGGTTGTGGTCCAAGCGCATCAAAGCGTTGAACTGGGAGTTATCCAAATCCGGCGCATTATTCGCCGCGATAAGGGCATTGGTATTAGCCGGGTTTCCCACCACGAGCACACGGACATCGCGCGCGGCGTAGTCATTGATGGCCTTGCCCTGCTTGGTGAAGATGGCGCCATTAGCCTCCAGCAAGTCGGCGCGCTCCATTCCCTTGCTGCGCGGGCGAGCACCTACAAGAAAGGCGGCGGAGGTATTCTCAAAGGCTTCCTTGAGATCATCAGTAACCGTAATGGAGTTAACCAACGGCAGGGCGGAGTCATTGAGCTCCATGGCAACACCTTGGGCCTTTTCCACCGCAGCGGGAATTTCCAGCAATGCTAGGTCTACCGGGGTGTCCTTGCCGTACACATCTCCAGCAGCGATGCGCCACAGCAGCGAATACGCGATGTTGCCGGCGGCGCCAGTGACAGTGATTTTGACGGGCTGGGTCATGGTGTAAAGCCTCCTCAATAATGGCTGCGACATGGGCGGCACACGCAAGCCAGAGTGCTCGCACCGCCACGGAATGTAATCCACCACCGAGCTTAGCCCCACCGCCAGCATCCGCGCTGTGAATCTAGCCCCCTCTTTTGGAGGGAAAATCTAGGGTACTTGCGTTAAATTACCCCCATTTACCTCAAAATTAGCGCCCCCAATGGGCCTGAAACTCCCGCACGGGGTGATTAATCGGGCATGATAGGAAAAGGAAATGCGGGACACTCCCCCACGCTGCACACCCAGATTGCCTAGGGATTTCCTACTCCCGCACTATGAGACATCGGTTCACCGCGCCACCGCCGCGCCGCAAGGATTAAGGACTTACGCAATGAGCACTGAGAATACTGACCCACTGCAGGCTGCAGACCAGGCGGATTCTCCTCACGCTGCCCACGCGGAATCCGTCAGCATTGACTCCGTGGTGGACGTTGCGATCAAGCAGTTCTCCCGTTTTGGCTTTACAGAAACCAAGCTAGAGACCATCGCCCAAAAATCCGGCATGTCCAAGCGCATGATTCATTACCACTTTGGCGATAAGAAAGGCTTGTACCTGCGTGCGCTGAGCACCGCCGCGCAGCGCCTCAATCCG
Source organism: Corynebacterium tuberculostearicum (assembly GCF_022347235.1). Classification (GTDB taxonomy): domain Bacteria; phylum Actinomycetota; class Actinomycetes; order Mycobacteriales; family Mycobacteriaceae; genus Corynebacterium; species Corynebacterium tuberculostearicum_F. The sequence continues at coordinate 97,562 of NZ_JAKRDX010000002.1, read as the reverse complement.
CCTGAGGATGCCCTGGAAATCGATACCGCAGTTCCGGTCGAAGGCGTGCGCAAGTTGGTGGATTGGCTCTTCCGCGAGCGAGTAGCCAACCCGGAGGCCATCCGCATGCTGGTATGGGAAAGTAATCAGCAGATTGTGGACCCGGCACAGCAGGCTATTGCCGACGTCGCCGGGGTGGCCCTCCACCTTGACCGCTTGCTGCTTTTGGGCCAAGACGCCGGCGCCTTCCGCCCCGGCATTTCCGCCAATGACATCTTCACCCTGATTTCCTCGTTGACGGTCTACCGCGTGACCAACCAGGTGATGGTGGAAAACATGCTGGGCGTAAACTTCAATACCCAAGAAAATATCGACGGCATGCATAGGCTCACCGTCGATGCTGTGCTGGCGTTTTTGACCGCCAATATTCCGGACTCGGGCCACGAGTCCTACCTCACCTCGTCCTCGTTCGATACCGAAGAAGGCGACGAGGCCTCCCCGCAGGATATCTACAGCGAGGAGTACTAGCGCGGGCCTTCCGGCCCACGCCCCACCCTGCCACAGCCCGCCAGTAGGCGCTGTGGCAGCTAAGGCCTAGGCAGATTCCTTGGCCTCGTCCTTGTAGCTAAACTGCGGCTCCGCGCCCTCGGTCACGCACTCCCGCGTGATGTGTACCGTGGCAATATCCTCGCGGTCTGGCAGGTCGTACATGACTGGGACCAAAAGCTCTTCCATGATGGCGCGCAGGCCACGCGCACCCGTCTTGCGTTCCAAGGCGAGCTCCGCGATGGCATCCAATGCCGCTGGCTCGATGTCCAATTCGCAGTCATCCATCTCAAAGAGGCGGCTGTACTGCTTAACCAGGGAGTTCTTGGGCTCGGTGAGCACCTTGACCAAAGATTCACGGTCCAGGTTATCCACCGTGGCCACGACAGGCAGGCGTCCGATGAACTCTGGAATAAGACCGAACTTCACTAGGTCCTCGGGGCGCACCTGGGAGAAGAGGTCAACCTTTTCGCGCTCGTCCTTGGTATCCAGGTTGGCGCCAAAGCCCACGCCCTTCTTGCCCACGCGATCCGCAATGACTTGGTCCAACCCAGCGAAAGCGCCGGCGACGATGAACAAAATATTGGAGGTATCCAGCTGGATAAACTCCTGGTTCGGGTGCTTGCGCCCGCCTTGCGGCGGGATGGCCGCCACGGTGCCTTCCAGGATTTTCAGCAGGGCCTGCTGCACGCCCTCGCCGGACACGTCGCGGGTAATGGATGGGTTCTCGGACTTGCGGGAAATCTTGTCCACCTCGTCGACGTAGATGATGCCGCGCTGTGCGCGCTCCACGTCAAAGTCCGCGGCCTGCAGCAGCTTCAACAGGATATTTTCCACGTCTTCGCCCACATAGCCGGCCTCGGTGAGGCTGGTGGCATCGGCGATGGCAAAGGGGACATCGAGAAGCCGGGCCAAGGTCTGCGCCAGGTAGGTCTTACCGGAACCGGTGGGGCCCAACATCAAGATATTGGACTTAGAGATCTCTACTTCATCGCCCTCGGCCTTCTTGCGGCGGGCCTCCAACGCGGCCGACTCTTCGGCCTTGATGCGCTTGTAGTGGTTATAGACCGCCACAGACAGCACACGCTTGGCCTTGTCTTGGCCAATGACATACTTGTCTAGGAAGGCGGAAATCTGCGAGGGTCGAGGCAGGCGCACCTCTGCATCGGAGGATTCTTGCGCCTGCTCTTGGCCCAGTTCCTCTTCGATGATCTCATTGCATAGCTCGATGCACTCGTCGCAGATGTAGACACCGCCGCCGGCGATGAGCTTTTTCACCTGCTTCTGACTCTTGCCACAAAAGGAACACTTGAGCAGGTCAGCGCTTTCTTGCATACGTGCCATTAAGTTCTTTCACACTCGCTTTTCGTACCGCTATCCACAGTTGGAAGGACGATTCTACCCTTCCGAGCGGCTTCATCTTCATCTGTTTCTACCTTAGTAAATCAACCCGACAGGCCCTTCATTCATTCCCTCCCGCGTGGCGAATTTCCCAGGCCCTTCCTGCTCCTGCGGCCTAAACTAGAAGGTGAAATCACCCTCATTCCACCCCTTTTTTAGGAACAGGAGCATCATGTTCGATCCCACAGGCCGGGTAGCCGTTGTCACCGGCGGCGCCTCCGGCATTGGCCGCGGCATTGTCGCCGCGCTGCGGGAGGCCGGCGCCACCGTCATCATCGCCGATATCGACTTAGACCACGCCACCGCTACCGCTAAGGAGTTGGGTGCCAGCGCCATTCGCGTGGACGTCACCGACCGCGCTTCGGTTAAGGACATGTATCGCCAGGTCACTGCCGAGCACGGCGGCTTCGACATTGTGTGCTCCAATGCTGGCGTCTTTCCCAACTGCCCGCTGGCAGAGATGACCGATGATAAGTGGGAGGCGATGTTTGCCATCAACACCCACGGCACTTTCAAGGTGGTCCAGGAGGCACTCCCCTACCTCAAGCAACGCCGCTATGGGCGCATCGTTATTACAACGTCTATCACCGGCTCGCACACGGGCTTTCCGGGCTGGGCCCACTACGGCGCTTCCAAGGCCGCCCAGCAGGGTTTTATGCGTTCGGCCGCGCTCGAGGTGGCCCGCGATGGCATCACCATCAACGGGGTCCTCCCAGGCAATATCCTCACCGAGGGCCTCGAGGCCCAAGGCCAGGAGTACCTCGATCAAATGACGCGGTCGGTACCGCTGCACCGCCTGGGCACCCCGCGCGATATTGGCACTGCAGCAGCCTTCCTAGCTTCGGAAGAGGCAGGCTACATCACCGGCCAAACACTAATTATCGATGGCGGCCAGCTTCTGCCCGAGACCCCTGAGGCCATACTGCCGCCGCGCGATTAGCCGCGCTTGCCGACGCCCCCGTGTACCCCACGCAGCACAAAGCCCCCTGCTACACACTGTGCGGCAAGGGGCCTCGTGGGGATTTCATTCAGTAGCTGCTTACTGCAGCCAATCGAAGTCGAGCAGGAAAAGTTCCGCATCGAGCATCTCGTGTTCATCCGGTGCATGACCGGTGACGGTTTCTAGCGCCTCTGCTACGTCCTTAGTCGTAGCGGGGGTCTTATCAGCGTCAAGCAGGGTTTCTGCCACCAAAGCACGAACCGGAGCACCCAATACAGTGTCCAGCCCGGTACCAGTGGTGGAGCCCTTGAACGCATCAGCGATGCCGTCGAGCAAAGTACGCATCTTGTTCATTTCTCACACCTCCATGTGGCTTTCTCTCTGTTTGATAGAGAAGAATATACGCGGCACACTTCCACTAAGCAACCCCTAGGTCGCTTAAAGTTAACCTTTTGTTAACTTTAAGAAAGTTTGCCGCGCATCACACGGAAGGTTTACCCTCAGGCAAGAGGATTCTTTATAGGTCACCGAACGGCGTAAAGCCGAAGTAGTGGTCCAGCGTATCGCGAGCAATCCACATGATGGCCACGAGAATGACCACGGCCAACACCGCATAGACGGTCCAGCCCAGTACCTTCATCTGCGTACTTGCCGGAGTATCGCCCACGACAACGCCGTTGTCGTCACGAATTGGATCACCGGTCATGCACCGCATGCCCAGAGAGAACAGGAGCGGAATGCCAGCACCGAAGACCAGCGCCAAGCCTGCAACGTGAATGAGGGACTGGAAGATTTCTGCAGCAGTCATGGTTTAGCGCTCCTCTTGAGCAGTAGACGGCGCGGAGGCATCCTCCGCCTTGGTTGCGGATACTGGTGCGGCACCGGCAGCAACCGGCTCCTTACGGTCAGAGCCCGCACCCATGGAGGAATCCACGGACTCGGAGTTTGGATCCCAGTCGTTGTTGACGTTGGAAGCATCCACCGGGTTCATGCGGGAGCGGATAACGATAAGTGCGGCCATTGCCAGCAGCAAGACGAAGTCCACGATGGCGCCGGTTGCTACGTTAGTAAAGGAAGAGACGCCATGTGCCAACCACCAGGTAGCAAAGCCCACGAACGCAGCGCACGGCAAGGTAATGAGCCATGCGGACACCATGCGCATGGCAACACCCCAGCGAACCTCAGCACCGCGACGACCCAGGCCGGTACCAAGAATGGAACCGGTGGACACGTGGGTAGTGGACAGTGCCATACCACCGGTAGCAGAGGTCAAGATGATCGCTGCAGAAGTAGCTTCAGCGGCCATGCCCTGTGGGGACTCAATCTCCACCAGACCCTTGCCCAGGGTGCGGATAACGCGCCAGCCGCCGGACATGGTGCCGGCCGCGATAGCCACAGCACAGGAAACGATAACCCAGGTAGGAATGCGGGCGTCAGCAACCGCATGCCCGGAAGCAACCAATGCCAGGAAGATAACACCCATGGTCTTCTGCGCATCGCCAGCGCCGTGTGCCAGGGACACCAAGCAAGCGGTAACAATCTGACCGTGGCGGAAGTGCTCGTTCTTCGCCTTGTTGGGAATGGTGTTGGTAACCCAGTAGATAAGGAAGGTCGCACATGCGGATACCAGCGCCGCGATAATAGGCGAGGCAACGGCTGGGATAATGATCTTGCCGACAATGGAGGACCACTCCACACCGGTAGAGCCCATCGCAGCGAAGGCGGCACCAATGAGGCCGCCAAAGAGTGCGTGAGAGGAACTGGACGGCATGCCCAGCAACCAGGTGAACAGGTTCCAGATGATGCCACCGATGAGGCCGGTAAAGACCACCATCAAAAGCGCCTGGCCGTCGGTATCGGCGGCGGCTCCAGTTAGATCGTAGGAATCGAGGTTAACAATGCCCTTTGCCACGGTCGCAGCAACGTTGACCGAAAGGAAAGCACCGACAAGGTTGAGGACTGCGGAGATTGCCACCGCAGTAAAAGGCTTCAAAGCACCGGTGGCAATGGACGTAGCCATCGCGTTGGCAGTGTCATGAAATCCGTTCGTAAAGTCAAAGGCAAGGGCGGTTACCACCACAATGCCGAGGATAATCAGAGTCGCTGTCACAGCGTTGGCCCCTTGGAAAGAAAACAGATGAACACGGTACGCACCTACGACGCTTTCACGCGTCGTGGACGAAATGCAGATTACTCCTGCGCCTATCCACAGACAATTGATTTTCTTTAATATTCCCTTTGGTTAACCTTTTGTTAACCTGCGGGGGCTTAGAATCGAGCCCAAGAGGATTCCAAAGGGATAAAATTTCCCCAGCTAATGCCAATTAAATGCCCCCACCTTCCCCGCTTAACCCGAGTGATAAAACCACTTAGGGAGGTATGCCAACATCACGCCGACATACCTCCCATTTAAGGGTGTTTTACTGCACCTAGCGGAAAGTAGAGAACTTCTTTACCACCCAGCGGCTTAGAACAAGCAGGATGGCGCCCAACACGATGGATACAACGCCGAGAGAGATAAAGAAGGTATTCTCCGCTCCTGCATCATCCGGGTTATAGAAGCTAGCCAAGGAGCCGGCCAGCGAGGTACCCATAGCCACCGCCATCATCCATACCGCCATCATTCGGGACGGGAATGCCACCGGCGCCACCTTGGTGGCCAGTGCATTGCCTACCGGCGAGAGGAGAAGCTCCGCCATAGTGAACAGGAACAGGATGAGGATGATGACATACATCGGCGTGGAGTTCGCCGCCGCACCCGAGTACGGCAGGAAGAAGAACAAGGAGATGCCGATGACGATATTGGCTACGCCGAACTTTACCGGGGTGGACCACTGCCTATTCCCTAGCTTCGTCCACATCGTTGCGAAGATAGCGGAGAAAATAACAATAAAGATCGGGTTAATGGACTGAACCAGTGATGGCGGAATTTCCCAACCAAACATGTGGCGATCCAAGCGCACATCCGCATAAATCGTCATTACGGTGAACTGCTGCTGGAAGATGCCGAAGAACAAAACACCGGAAATAAACATCGGGATAAAGCCCAACAGGCGGTTCTTTTCCTCGCGGGTCACCAACTTCGAGGTATACATCTGCGCCCATAGATAGATTGCTGCTACCAGAGCAACCGCGGTAACAATATTGGACAGCCAATCAACCTGAATAGCGCCGGTAGCCAATGCCACCACCATAATCACAATGATGGCTGCTACTACAACCCCGCCCATGAGCAGTTGCTTCGAGCTAGCCGGGTTTGGAACCTCATGCCCCGCATCCTTGATGGTGGTCTTGCGCATCAGGGAATACTGAATCAGGCCAAGTGCCATACCAATTGCCGCGATGCCGAAGCCCCAGTGGAAGCCCTTCCAGCCCCACAACGCAGTAGTAATCAGCGGTCCGAAAAGGCCACCGATATTGACGCCCATATAGAAGATGGAGAATCCACCATCGCGGCGCGGGTCATCGCGGGAGTACATAGAGCCAAGCACAACCTGCGCAGTGGTCTTAACGCCACCGGAACCAATCGCAATGAGGACAAGTCCAATGGCCAAACCAGTAACCGCGGGGATAAACGCCAACGCGAGGTGGCCGGCCATAACCAGAACGGCCGAATAGAACAGAGTGCGCTCTGCACCCAAGACTCGGTCAGCAACCAGGGAAGCCAACAAGCAGGCCATGTACACCAAGCCGCCGTAGGCACCCACGATGGACGTTGCGTCTGCGCGGTCTAGGCCTAGGCCGCCATCGGTCGTGGCGTAATACATGTACAGCAAGACAAGTGCCTGCATGCCATAGAAGCTAAAGCGCTCCCACATTTCCACGCCAAAGAGGTTGGCCAAGCCCCAAGGGTGGCCAAAGAATGTACGTTCGCCGCTCTGCGGCGTGGGCGCAGCAGCTTGGGCCGCCGCGTCAGATGTGTGTTTCTCCATGAAGATATCTGACCACTTGGAGGCCTAAATCACAAATTGGCCATTATATGTTTAGTGTCGCACGACAGAAATAAACCTAACGACCTGCAGATATTGCGCAGAGAGCATTACCCCATTCGGGTGCAGCAAGAATTAGCAGGGAATTGCCCCTTCCCTGCCCCACAATGCCAAAAGCCCCTGCCGCACAACCGGGATTCGGCTGCGCGGCAGGGGCCACGTGGAAAGCGTTATTCCAAATTATGCATTGAGCTTGCGGTAATCAAAGACCGTATCGATGATGCCGTATTCGACGGCCTCCTGAGCGGTCAGAATCTTATCGCGGTCAGTGTCAATGCGGATCTGCTCAGCGGTACGACCAGTGTGCTCAGACAGGGTGGTTTCCATCAGCTTACGCATGCGCTCAATCTCGGCGGCCTGGATCTCCAAGTCAGAAACCTGGCCTTGGGTACCCTGGGTCGCCGGCTGGTGGATAAGCACGCGGGAGTTTGGCAGCGCTGCGCGCTTGCCCGGTGCCCCCGCAGCTAGGAGCACTGCTGCTGCGGAAGCAGCCTGGCCCAAGCACACGGTCTGAACGTCAGGACGCACGTAGCGCATGGTGTCATAAATAGCCATCAGCGCGGTAAAGGAACCACCCGGCGAGTTGATGTACATGGTGATGTCACGGTCCGGGTCTTGGCTTTCCAGGACTAGCAACTGCGCCATGATGTCATTGGCGGAAGTATCATCCACCTGGGTTCCCAGGAAGATGATGCGCTCTTCAAAAAGCTTGGAGTATGGGTTGGTTTCCTTAGTGCCCTGTGCGGACTGCTCAATGAAGGACGGCAGAACGTAGCGGGAACTTGGCATCTGGGATTGATTCATAGTGATTTTCTCCTTATTCCCTAGTTGCTCAGCGGACCGTTAACGGACTCAATGACATGGTCAACAATGCCGTAGTCCTTAGCCTGCTGTGCGGTCATCCAACGGTCACGATCGGAGTCTTTGGTGATCTGCTCAAAAGTCTGGCCGGTATGCTCTGCAATGAGCTCGGCCATCTCGCGCTTAGTCTGAGCAAACTGCTCAGCCTGGATCGCGATATCCGCAGCGGTACCACCGACACCAGCGGAAGGCTGGTGCATCATAATGCGCGCGTGCGGCAGAGCGTAGCGCTTGCCCTTGGTGCCGCCGGAAAGCAGGAACTGACCCATGGAGGCAGCCAGGCCCATGCCGTACGTGGCAATATCGCACGGCGAGTACTTCATGGTGTCATAAATAGCCATGCCCGCAGTGACAGAGCCACCCGGGGAGTTGATGTAGAGCGAAATGTCGCGAGTGGGGTCCTCGGCGGACAGCAGGAGGATCTGGGCGCACAGCTTGTTCGCAATCTCATCATCGACCTGGGTTCCCAGGAAGATAATGCGCTCGCGCAACAGGCGCTCGTACACGCTATCGCTCAGATTCATACCCGTAGACGACGAGTTCATTGAAATCTTCTCAGACATTAGTGGTTCTCCTTCAAGTGAAGAATGCTTTAACTGGCCCCACCTTACCGGCATTCCTCTCAAACTTGGCCCCTGTTCGCTATGAGCGTTGGGCCACAGCGCCAAAGGCGCACACGGAAGCTGGGTTAACATTTACTCATGTCTGTTTCCGAGCTGTCCACCAGTACCCAGAACTATTTGAAAGCTATCTGGGGGCTAAAGGAATGGTCATCCGAGCCCGTTACCGCCACGCTTATAGCGAAACAGCTGGGACTCAAGCTCTCCTCGGTTTCCGATGCAGTGCGCAAAATGGCGAAGCAAGGGCTCGTGTCACACACGCCCTATGGCTCTGTGGAGTTAACCGAACTTGGCAGGCAGTACGCATTGGTCATGGTGCGCCGTCACCGATTGCTTGAGTCTTTTTTGGTTCAAGCATTGGGCTACACCTGGGACGAAGTCCATAATGAAGCCGAAAATCTCGAACACGCGGTGTCTGACATGCTCATAGAACGTGTGGATAAGTTCCTTGATTACCCCACTAGGGATCCGCACGGCGATCCTATCCCTACGGTTGATGGACAGATCACCATCCCCAGTGCGCATCGCCTCACCGACAGCGGTGCACAATCGCAGGTGACCGTGGAACGCATTTCTGATTCCGACCCACAACTGCTGAAGTTCCTTGAAGAGCGCGGCATTGTCACTGGGGCTGTTCTTAGCACGCGCGAGGGAGCGCCCTTTTCAGATTCTCTCGAAATACAGGTGGCCGGCGGCACTCAGTGGGTAGTACTTGGACGCCCAGCTACCGACGCAGTGTTTGTAGCACACCACAACCTTTAGACATTCCCCTTTGCATTAATCCTGCTCTCACCTGCCCTTTTCAAAACTACGTTAGACCGTAGTTGCAACTACGGCATTACGTAGTTAGTCTTTTCGAATATCACCTACCCCACTTATGGCTAAGGCCAGGATGAGCAGGATTGCCATGTCAGACTCACCAGATTTGGTGTACTTTTCCAGCGTTTCAGAGAACACGAAAAGATTCGTCGAACGCTTAGATAGACCCGCGGTGCGCATTCCACTGCGCCCCAAGAAAACCGGGATGATCCAGGTTTCACACCCGTACGTACTCATCGTTCCCACCTACGGCGGCGGCTCGCTCAAACGCGCAGTCCCCAAACAGGTCATCGACTTCCTCAATGACCCAATCAACCGCTCCTTTATCCGGGGCGTTATTACCTCAGGGAATACCAACTTCGGAAGTGCTTACTGCGTCGCCGGACGCATCATTTCCGCCAAGTGCCACGTACCGGAGCTGTATCACTTCGAGCTTCTCGGCACCCAGAAGGACATCGCCGCCGTAAAGCAGGGCCTTCAGAAGTTTTGGGAGCAGCAAAAGCAGCTAACGATGACACCCCATTAATCCCCCACAAGATGAAGAACACATCCGCATCACACAGATTGGAAAACACAATGTGGCCTCTTGATGCCACCCCCACACAGACTATTGGCGCTACGCCCCGCACCGCTTCAGCAGACAATGCCGGCGGTGTCGGCAAGCGCAAGAGCTACCACGCACTCAACGCGCAGCTGAACTTGTTCGACGCTTCTGGAAAAATCCAGTTTGACAAGGACATTCAGGCAGCACAAGACTATGTCACACACCATGTCGCTCCCCGCATGCATCAGTTCGATTCCACCAAGCAGCGCTTGGAATGGTTGGTTGATAACGAGTACTACGAGCGGGATTTCCTTGAGCTTTATGATGACGCCTTTCTGTGCGCCATGTACGACAGAGCACATCGAGTTAAGCATCAGTTCCGCACCTTCCTCGGCGCATTTAAGTTCTTCACTTCATATGCACTGAAAACCTTTGATGGCTCCCGATTCCTAGAAGGCTACGAAGAACGCGTCGCCACCACAGCTTTATACCTTGCACAGGGCGACGAAGAGCTCGCAGAAAAGCTGGTGGATGACATCATGACCGGACGCTTCCAGCCCGCCACCCCTACTTTTCTCAACGCAGGCAAAGCCCAGCGCGGCGAAATGGTCTCCTGCTTCCTCCTGCGAATCGAAGACAATTTGGAGAGCATTGGCCGCTGCGTGAACTCTGCACTGCAACTATCAAAGCGCGGTGGTGGAGTGGCCCTGTTGCTGAGCAATCTGCGCGAATCCGGAGCCCCGATCAAAAAGATTGAGAACCAGGCTTCCGGCGTAGTCCCAGTCATGAAGATTCTCGAAGATAGCTTCAGCTATGCCAACCAATTGGGCTCCCGGCAGGGCGCTGGAGCCGTCTACCTGCATGCGCACCATCCAGATATTCTTCGCTTCCTGGATACCAAGCGGGAAAATGCCGATGCGAAAGTCCGCATCAAGACTCTTTCGCTGGGGGTTGTTATTCCAGATATAACCTTCCGTCTGGCCAAAGAGAACAAGGATATGCATCTTTTTAGCCCGTATGACATCGCTCGCGAGTACGGCGTAGCCATGTCTGACATGTCCATCACCGAGTACTACGACGAGCTGGTTGCCAATCCGCGAATCTCTCACACGACCATTAAGGCCCGCGAGTTTTTCACCACGCTGGCTGAGCTTCAGTTTGAATCCGGATACCCCTACATCCTCTTTGAGGATACGGTCAACCGCGCTAATCCCCTCAAAGGACATATCAATATGTCCAACCTGTGTAGCGAAATCCTCCAGGTCAACACGCCATCGACCTACGGAGCTTCGGGTGACTACACCACTGTTGGCCAGGATATTTCCTGCAATCTAGGTTCGCTCAACATTGCGAAGGCTTTTGAATCGCCGGACTTCGGGGAGACCGTCGAAACCGCAGTGCGTGCCCTCACGAAGGTTTCAGACCTGACGAATATCGAAGCTGTTCCCTCCATCGCTCACGGAAATGCTTCCATGCATGCCATTGGTCTGGGCCAAATGAATCTCCACGGCTTCCTTGCTTCACAGCGTATTCCTTATGGCTGCGCCGAGGCACTGGACTTTACAAATATCTATTTCCTCACGGTGACCTACCATGCGCTCCGCGCATCCCATGCACTCGCGGTTGAAAAAGGTCAACGATTCACAGGCTTCGAAGAATCCACCTATGCCACTGGCGCCTACTTTGACAAATACATCGACCAAGACTGGGCGCCAGCCACTGAACACGTAAAACAGCTCTTCCACGAAGCAGGCGTGCAGATCCCTCAACGCGAGGATTGGCTACGGCTCAAGAATCAAGTGATGCAAGACGGCATCTACAACGCCTACTTGCAGGCAGTTCCACCCACTGGATCAATTTCCTACATCAATGACTCCACCGCGTCCATCCACCCAATTGCCTCCAAAATTGAAATACGCAAGGAAGGCCGCTTGGGGCGCGTGTACTACCCCGCGCCGGAAATGACCAACGACAACCTGGAGTATTTCGATGACTCCTACGCCGTGGGATACGAAAAAATCATCGACACCTACGCCATGGCCACCCAACACGTGGACCAAGGGCTTTCCCTGACCTTGTTCTTTACCGCTGATACCACCACGCGGGACATCAACAAGGCACAAATCTATGCCTGGAAAGCCGGAATCAAGACCCTCTACTACATCCGTTTACGCCAATCCGCGCTCCAAGGAACCGAGGTCGAAGGCTGCGTCTCCTGTGCTTTGTAGGAGCACGGTCCTCCCCCTTGTCCACAACCATTCACTCAGAAAGAAAGAAGCTATGTCGTCAACATCGAATAGTGCTGAACTAACCAGCATTTCAGTTACTCCGCCGAGCTACCGGCATGATCCTTCAGCCCGCATCCGCGCCATCAATTGGAACCGGGTGAGCGATGACAAGGATCTTGAAGTGTGGAACCGTCTAACCACCAACTTTTGGTTGCCAGAGAAGGTCCCGCTTTCTAATGATCTCCCGGCGTGGCAGAAGATGACACCCGAGGAACGCAACCTCACCATGCGGGTGTTCACGGGACTCACCACCCTGGATACTGTCCAGGCCACCGTGGGTGAAATCTGTCAGATTCAAGATGCCCGCACCGAACACGAGGAGGCCGTGTATACCAACATCGCGTTCATGCAGTCAGTCCATGCCCGTTCATACTCTTCAGTGTTTTCTACCCTGAGCAGTACAAAGGAAATTGATGAAGCATACCGCTGGGCGGTGAATAACGACCTTCTCCAGGCACGCGCCAAGAAAGTTCTCGCGCACTATTTTGGGCCGGATCCACTCAAACGCAAGGTGTCATCGACGTTGCTTTCCTCGCTGCTTCTCTACGCGGGTTTCTATCTTCCCTTGCACTTTTCTGTCCACGCCACCCTGACAAATACGGCAGACATGATCCGCCTCATTCTGCGTGACAAGGCAGTGCACGGCTACTACTCGGGTTACAAATATCAGCGCGGTCTGGAATCCACGACCCCGCTACGGCAGAAGGAGATGCATGATTTCACCATTTCTTTGCTCGAAGAGCTTTATGCACTAGAGCTGGACTATTCCGGCGAGCTATATGAGCCTTTGGGACTCATGGATGATGTAGCCGTGTTCGTTCGCTATAACGCCAATAAGGCACTCATGAATTTGGGCTACCCGGATTATTTCCCGCCCGAAGAAACGGAAGTGAACCCAGAAATCCTCGCGGCCCTAGCCCCCGGAGCAGATGAGAACCATGACTTCTTCTCCGGATCTGGTTCCTCCTATGTCATTGGTACTGCTGAAGAAACGAGTGATGATGACTGGGATTTCTAAACCTTTTCCGCGACCGGACCAAGGAAGCTGGCTTGAGACCATCGCGCTGTTTGAAGCCATCCGCGAAGGAAACCAACCCGCAGCCATGCGGCTGTTGAATACATCCGCCGCACGAGAGGCTGTCCTCGGGGGGCTTCTAGGACTCATCGATCTGTACTTCCGCCATGAAGAAGGAGACAAAGTAGATGGCTTCCTCACCGCCGCCCACGCTGCCGGCCCACCACCGGCCTTTGGCTGCAAGCCTTTTCTCCCTTGACCACGTCTCCCTACACCCAACTAAGAAAGAAGGTTTACCATGACCACCCCACGTATCAGCGTTATCGTCGGCAGCCTGCGCCGAGAGTCATTTGCACGCAAGATTGCACACGAGGTGCTCACGATGATCCCTGAAGGCTACGAGGCAAACATCGTGGAAATCCGTGACTTGCCGCTCTATGACTTCGACTACGATGACCCCGCCGTCACGGACAAGCCCACTCCGGCTGAGTACACCACCTTTCGCGAGACCATCAAGAACTCGAGCGGGATCCTCTTCATTACGCCAGAGAACAACCGCACTATCCCTGCCTGCCTCAAAAACGCAGTGGACATCGGCTCTAAACCCAACTCAGATGTGGCATGGAAGAACCTTCCCGCAGGTATCATTAGCCACTCTGTAGGCCGCATGGGCGGCTACAGTTCACAGAAGAACCTTCGCCTCGCTCTGTCCTACTTCGACATGCCGCTCCCTGGTCAGCCCGAAGTATTTCTGGGCCAATCCCCCACCCTTTTCGAAGAGTCCGGACATCTCAATCAACGTACCGCAGGCTTTGTCAAGGATTACGTTATGCGCTTCCTGCAGTTGACCGACGAGGCCTTTAGAGCCAAGAACGGCTAGCGGTATCCCCAGCCAACACACATCACGCCCTCTTCGAAGTACTCAAAGACTCCTAGAGGGCGTTCACAATGACACAAACCCCGGATTCAGGCTCATCCTTGAGTTACCTGAATCCGGGGTTTCATGCGCGCTCGCCACCACACATGTGGCAGCAGCGCGTTACAAGCGGGAGATTACTTCTCCTCGGAAGCTTCTGCAGCGTCCTCTTCTTCGATTTCACCGAAGTACTGGTCAACGTCTACGTCGTTGCCCTCTTCATCCTTGACGGTGGTGCGGCAGATAGCGGCAGCCAGTGCCTTGCCACGGCGCACGTCAGAGAAGAGGTTAGCGATCTGGCCGTTGGACTGCAGCTGCTGGATGAACTGGTTCGGGTCCATGCCGTAGGACTGAGCGGTGAACAGGATGTGGTCGGTCAGCTCCTGCTGGGAAACTTCCGGCTCTTCCTTCTCTGCTACAGCGTCAAGGAACAGCTGGGTGCGGACGGACTCTTCTGCCTGCTCGCGAGTCTGCTTATCAAACTCTTCGCGGGAGGTGCCCTGTGCCTCAAGCAGCTGAGCCAGTGCCTTCTCATCGTGAGCCAGCTGGCCCAGGATCTGGTGCAGCTGGGAGTGAGCCTGCTCGTCCACTACGGACTGCGGCAGCTCGAATTCAACCTCGGACAGTGCGGACTTCAGAACCTCATCGCGGATCTGTGCAGCCTGCTCAGCCTTCTTGGTCTCCTCCACCTGGGTCTTGGTGGACTCACGCAGCTCGTCCATGGTGTCGAACTCAGAAGCCATCTGAGCGAACTCATCGTCCATAGCCGGCAGCTTGCGCTCCTTGGACTGCTGAACGTGGACCTTGATGGTGGCCTCTTCGTCCTTGTGCTCGCCGGACTGGATGGTGGAGGTGAACTCGTTATCCTCGCCGGTCTTCATGCCGCGCAGGGCGGTATCCAGACCCTTGATGAGGTCATCGTCACCGATGCGGTAGGAAAGACCCTCGGTGGAAGCGTCTTCAATCTTCTCGCCGTCGATCTCAGCGGTGATGTCGATGATGGCGTAGTCGCCGGTCTTCATCTTGCGCTTGGTGTCTTTGAGCTCACCGAAGCGCTCTGCCAGCTCCTCCAGAGCCTTGTCGACGTCCTCTTCGTCAGCCTTCAGGGCCGGGACGGTAACGGAGATCTTGGAGAAGTCCGGAATCTCGAACTCAGGGCGGATATCAACCTCGGCGGTGAACTCCACGAAGTCCTTGTCCTCGATCTTGGAAATGTCAACGTCCGGCTGGCCGATGACCTTCAGATCGTTTTCCTTGACTGCCTGCTCGTAGCGGGAAGGCAGCATGTCGTTGACAACCTGCTCCAGGATGGGGCCGCGGCCGAAGCGAGCGTCAATAAGCTGGCGCGGTGCCTTGCCCTTACGGAAACCTGGAATAGAAACCTGCTGCGCGATTGCCGCGTAAGCTTGATCGATTTCCTGGTCCAGCTCCGCAAACGGAACGTTGACGGTGAGCTTAACGCGGGTATCGCTCAGCTTGTCTACGGTGGTCTTCACGAGTGAATCTCCCTGGCTTCATTGTTTTACGTACATAAACTTAAAGGGGGTCCGGAAATCCTTATTAGGGCATTTCCAGACCCCCATACGTCGGGGCGACAGGATTTGAACCTGCGACCCCCTGCTCCCAAAGCAGGTGCGCTACCAAACTGCGCCACGCCCCGTATGTAGGCCACCAAGTTGCCTTGGCTGCGTTGCATACCTGAGACAGTGTACCGTGTCCGGTTTAAATCTCCTAAACGGACCCCCACTTAATGGAATCAACGCAGCACAGAGGCCACTTTTGACAGCCTAGCGGCTAGAAATCGAAATCAAACATTCCGTCAAAGAATCCGCCGCCGTCGCCATCGCCAAGGCCATCAAATAGGCCGCCGCCGTCATCGCCGCCGCCCATGTCTCCGGCGTCACCAGCATCGCCAGCGTCACCGCCCATTTCGCCGGCATCGCCCATGCCATCACCGCCACCCCAGTCGCCGCTTTCAGCAGCGGCCGCGGAATAACCAATGCCAGACATGCCGGAGAACAGGGCATTGAACATCATGGAGTAGCCAACCATCCACACGCCGGTCTGCAATGCATCAGCCCACCACGGACGGGAATACCAACCCGCCGGAACCGGACGGCCGGCCACGGTTCCGCCTGGGTAGTAGTTCGGGGTATCCGCGGAGGCATACGGCGAAGCAGTGATCTGCTGGCCATTCGCTTCCACGGTGCGCTTTTCCGTCACCTTGCCGGCGGCGCGCTGCCCCTCGAGCGGTGGCAGCTCTGGTCCCGGGTTCATGCCCATAATCTCGCGTGCAGCATTCACATAGTGCATGCCTTCCAAGGCGGACTCACGCGCTAGGTTCGCCTGCTTTGCGGTAGTGGCGCGCGAAATTGCCGAGTTAGCTGCTGTGAAACGCTCGGACGCATCGGCCATTGCCTGCTGGGAGGCAGAGTCTGTGCCTGAAATCTGCATTACTTGGCCCCCCAGGCGTTCAATCCACCGGCGAGCATCGGCTTGTGCATCGGCCAATTGCTGTGCTTCTCGTTCCTCGCGGCGTTTTTGAGAGTTGCGCGAGGACATCAACCACGCGCCTCCGCCCACTGCCAGCACAAGGAGCAAAATTCCCACTATGATCATCGCTTTCTATAGATAGGGCCGTTCCGCTTATAACAACGACTCAGGCGCCAGCCTAGTTCCCTATTTTCATTTTTGCCCCCACGTGCGCTAAAGTATGGCGCAGCGTTTCAATAGCGCGCTGTGGGAATGTCGTATAGTGGCTAATACCTCAGCCTTCCAAGCTGAAGACGCGGGTTCGATTCCCGTCATTCCCTCCACGTTTCGCCCATCTTTTAGGTGGGCGATTTTCTGTTTTCCATCCATCATCGCTGGCTACTCATGGTAAACGGCGTACGCGTGCAACGAAGTGTAGGGTGGCGCGCATGACTTCAACCAATAAGTATTCCGAATTTATCCGCAATCGCCACTCTCCCCGCGCATTCCTGCCGGAGCCCATGCCGGTAGAAGACATCAAGCAGGTTTTGGAGGACGCTCAATCCGCACCCTCCAATTCCAATACCCAGCCGTGGAACGTGCACGTAGTGGGCGGAGAAAAGCTCAAGGAGCTCAGCGCCGCGCTTATTAAGGAATTCGACACCAATGGGCTCAGCCCAGACTTCACCACCGATTATGGTGAGGGGATCCATCCCAAGCGTTCCCAAGAGCTGGCCGCCAAGATGTACGGTCTACTGGGCATTGAGCGCGAGGACAAGGCAGGCCGCGTGGAATTCGTCCGCGAAAACCTGCGGTTCTTCGGCGCGCCTCATGCAGTCCTTCTCTTTATCCCGCCGATGGGCGACCGCATCCGTGCCGCCTTTGACCAGGGAACCTACGCCGAAAACTTCCTGCTTTCCTTGGAAGCACACGGCTATCACGGCATCCCACAGGGCATGATTTCCTTGATTGCGCCAACCGCACGCGAGTTCCTAGGCGTGGACGAGGAGTACAAGCTGGTCACCGCCATCACCTTTGGTACGGCCGATGAATCTAGCCCAGTCTTTAATACGGCTCCGGGTCGCGCACCACTGTCAGAGACCGTGACCGTGCACGGCATTGAGGACCTGGAGCTCGATTAGAGCCAGCTCCCCATCAGCAAGCTACTTTCAACGATTTCGTCCATCTAAACCACCGCGACCGTCGACGAAAAAGGCGTTTTATAGGGACAGAATCGTTGAATCGCCGCGGTGAGCGTCCGCTCACCAATATCACTAGGCAAAGTTGGCCGAAGGGGGCGTCGGCAAGCATAGAATTGAATCCATGGATATCACTCTTGCGACCTTTGACCATGCGCCGGAGACCGCACTGCGCGGCGTTCGTTTTAAAAACACGTGGGTGCCTTCGGAAACCTATGCGGATTCCCGCCGCGGTACTCTGACCGGACAGTACCCACAGCGCCAGGCCACCACGCGCATCAGCGAGGTTTTTGCCGGGGTGGGCTATGAGGTTCGCGAAGACACGCAACCGGCCGGTGAAGACGTCTTTCGCCTGCTAGAACAGCCCAGCCCGGAGGAACTCGACCAAGTTGAAGGCGTTATTGCCGTCTGCTCCCTGCTGGGAGGAAATGCCCCGATGTCGGTGCTATGGCCGGGCGTGGCGGAAAACGGGGAGAATAACGAGCTGGTCTCCCCTATTGACTTGGCTCCTACCCTCGCCGCCATTGCCGGGCTGGATGTGCGGCCCAATGCTCGCTTGTCCTTCGATGGGTTGAACTTGGTTCCGGTACTGCGCCATGGCGCCTCGGGGCACGCCGCGTTGTTCTTTGACAATGGCGTGCGCATGATTGACGCCGCGCTTATCGACGGCACCGCTACCCCACCCCACGAGCGCGCCCGCCTGCAAGATGAGTGGGAGACGTGGAATAAATTCATCACGCTCGGCCCACTGCAGTAGGCAGGTAGTCTGGGGCGCATGAGCGTACCTAACATCACCCTGAATGACGGCAATACCATCCCGCAGCTGGGCTTCGGCGTATTCCAAATGGATCCGGATAAGACCGAAGAGCTGGTAGCCGAGGCCCTGCGCGTGGGCTATCGCCATATCGATACCGCCGCTATCTATGGCAACGAGGAAGGCGTGGGCCGGGCAATTGCCAAGTCCGGCATCCCGCGCGAGGAACTTTTTGTCACCACCAAGCTGTGGAATGACCGCCAGACCGATGCCGCCGCAGCACTTGATGAATCTTTGGACAAGCTCGGCCTAGAGTATGTGGATCTCTACCTCATCCATTGGCCGACCCCGGCGAAGGGAAACTACGTCGTAGCCTGGCAGCAGCTCATTGAGTTGCAAAAGCAGGGCAAGGCGAAGTCCATCGGCGTCTCCAACTTCGAGCTCGAGCACCTGGACCAGCTGGAGCTCAAGACCGACGTTAAGCCGGCGGTCAATCAGGTCGAGCTTCACCCTTACCTGCAGCGCTGGCGCGAGCTGGACGCCTTCCGCGCCCACACCGTAGCTATTGAGGCATGGGGGCCTTTGGGGCAGGGTAAGAGCGATATTTTGGATGCCCCCGAGGTCACCGACGCCGCTGCGGCGCACGATGTCAGCCCAGCGCAGGTCGTCATCCGTTGGCACCTACAAAACGGCGTCATCCTCTTCCCTAAGTCCGCCACGCCATCGCGCATCGCGGAGAATTTTGACGTCTTTGGCTTTGAGCTCACCGAGGACGAAATGGCTGCCATCACCGCCCTGGATGAGGGCGAAGAGGGACGTGGCGGTCCGCACCCGAATGACATGAATGACGCTTAAGCCTTAGCGCCTCGGCCGAACCGGCCGGTGCGCACACAGAAACGCCGCGAAACCAACTTTGGTCCGCGGCGTTTATTTTTGCGTGGCTTAGGCCTCCGGCAGCTCTGGGGCGATGCCGGTGCGCTCGTATTCCGCCAAGATGTCGATGCGGCGCTGGTGGCGCTCCGCGCGGGACCATTCTTGGTCTAGGAAGGCGTCGACGATTTCCAGTGCCTGCTCCTCGGAGTGCATGCGGCCACCGATGCCGATGAGCTGGGCATTGTTGTGCTCACGGGCAAGGCGGGCGGTCTCTGCGGACCACGCCAGTGCGCAGCGAGCACCCTTGACCTTATTGGCGGCAATCTGCTCGCCGTTGCCGGAGCCGCCAAGCACGATGCCCAGGGAGCCTGGGTCATTGACGGTGCGTTGTGCCGCTTCGATGCAAAAGGCCGGGTAATCATCCTCGGCATCGTAGGTATGGGCGCCGCAGTCAATGACTTCGTGGCCCTGCTTGGTGAGGTGTTCAGCAATCAGGTTCTTGGTTTCGAAACCTGCGTGGTCTGCTCCTAGATAAACGCGCATGGCCCACATCCTACCGGCCCGGCGCGCCTTGAGGAGGCTTAGCGCTCACCCTATTTCGCATTACATATTCCTGATAGGCTCGCGGACAAGCACTATCGCGATAAGAAAGGAAAGCAATGCCTATCAACACACGGATCCTCGCGCTATACGGCGGGACCCTTCTCGTCTACCTCATCATGCTAGGCATTATGGTAGCTGGCGGCGGCGGCTTCCTCCTCCCGCTTATCGCCAGCATCCTTGCGACATTGGCCCACGTAGGTTTGGGCATCTGGTGGATTGCGCAGAAGGTGCGAGGGAATCCGCGGGCCAATGGGGGCGCAGTTGCGGCCGGCATTATCGCGCTTCTCGCTGGGGCCTCGTGGGCTTCCTGGGTACTTGTCGCGTGGGAGGAGTTTCAGGCCGGCATGGAGCTTCCCGTTATCAATATCGCGGGTCTGCCGGCACTTATTTTGACCCCACTGACCATCGCACTGTGCGTCGGCGCCGCGATTCAGCTGCGCCGACGTGAGAAAAACGCTTAGTTTTCCTCCACCTGCGGCATCTCGGTGCGGGAGCGCTTGAGCTCGAAGAAGTAGGGGTACTGGGCAAGGCGCAGGGAGGCGTCGAAAAGCTCGCCTGCTTCTTCCCCGGTAGGGATGCGGGTAATAACTGGGCCAAAGAAGGCGGTCTCGCCCAGCTTGATAACCGGGGTGCCTACCTCATCGCCCACAGCGGAAATGCCGTTGTGGTGGTACTCGCGCAGCTTCTCGTCATAGTCCTCGGTATTGGCTACCTCGGCGAACTCTGCTGGGAGGTCCACCTCCGCTAGGGCTTGGGCGATGATGTCATCATAGGCGCCAAAGCCGGTGCGCATACCGTTGCCCTTGGCGTGAATCAGGGTGCCCATTGCGGTGTAGAGCTCGTCTACCTTCTCAGGGCGCTCGGCCTTGACCTTGGCAAAAACGCGGGCTGGGCCCCAGTTAGCCTTCATCATGTCCATGTAGTTGGAGTCCAGATCGCGGCCGTCATTGAGCACGGACAGGGACATCGGCTCGAACTCGACCTCGATGTCGCGCACCTTTTCTACTTCCTTAATCCAGCGCGAGGTGGCCCACGCGAAGGGGCAGGATACGTCGAACCAGAACTTTACTGCGTCAGCCATGAATACTCCTTTGATTGAAAAAGTTTGCCCCACCAGCCTAGGTGCACGACTACTGTGGATGCAGAACTATTTTCGGCTTAGAAGGAGAATATAGGCCATGACCTCTATAAACCTGACTCGCGAGGAAGCGGTTCAACGCTCCCGAATGATCGAGGTGAACCACTACGACGTCACTTTAGACCTCAAGTATTCAGACACCCACTTCCTGTCCACCACGAAGGTGAGCTTTACCTCGCAGGAGATCGGCTCGACTTTTATCGATCTGCGCGCCGAAGAAATCCAGGAGGTACGCCTCAACGGCAATCCCCTGCCCACTGCTTCCTATAACCCCGCCTATGGCATTCCATTGTCTGGCCTCCAGGTAGCCGATTACACGCTAGAAGTCACCGCCACGATCCCGTATTCCCGCACCGGTGAGGGCCTGCACCGCTTTGTAGACCCCGCCGATGACAAGGTCTACCTTTATACCCAGTTTGAAACTGCCGATGCCAAGCGCGTCTTCGCCTGCTTTGACCAGCCGGATATGAAGGCCACCTACGCGCTGCATTTCAAGGCGCCCGAAGAGTGGACCATCATTAGCAATGGCCCGGTCAGCTGGGAAGGCGATGTAGCCAGCACGGCTATTGACTACCCGTTGTCCACCTACCTGGTGGCCCTCTGCGCCGGACCGTACCACGAGGTCACCGATACCTGGCGCGGCGAGCTGACCGCACACCCAGAGGGCAAGCCGGCCCAAAAGCTCGAGGTGCCACTCGGCATCTACTGCCGCGCTTCGCTCGCCCACGCACTGGATGCTGAGCGCCTGTTCACGGAGACCAAGCAGGGCTTTGATTTCTACCACCGCAACTTCGGTTTCCCCTACCCCTTTGGCAAGTATGACCAAATTTTCGTACCGGAATTCAACGCCGGCGCGATGGAAAATGCCGGCTGCGTCACCATCCGCGATGAGTACGTCTTTACTTCCCAAGCCACGCACTATAAATATGAGCGCCGCGCCGATACCGTCCTGCACGAATTGGCGCATATGTGGTTCGGTGACTTGGTCACGATGCAGTGGTGGGACGATTTGTGGCTCAATGAGTCCTTTGCCACCTGGTCCGCTGCCATCTCCCAGGCGGAGGAAACCGAATACGATACCGCGTGGGTAACCTTTGCCAATGTGGAAAAGTCCTGGGCCTATCAGCAGGATCAGCTGCCGACCACCCACCCGATTTCCACCGATGCCAGCGATATCGAAACGGTGGAGCAAAACTTCGATGGCATCACTTACGCCAAGGGCGCTTCAGTGCTGAAGCAGCTGCAGGCTTATGTCGGCCGCGAGAACTTCCTGGCTGGTGTGCGCCGCCACTTCGCCGCCCATGCATGGGGCAATGCCACCTTTGATGATTTATTGCGCCACCTGGAAGAGGCCTCCGGCCGCGACCTTTCCTTCTGGGCGAAGCAGTGGCTCAAGACCTCCGGCATCAATACGCTCAGCGTGGCGCTCAATGCGGATGAGTCCGGCACGATTACCCATGCTTACCTCACCCAGGCCGGCGATACCCTGCGCACCCACCGCGTGGCGGTAGGCCTGTATAACCTGCAGGACGGCAATGTGGTGCGCACCGATCGCATCGAGATGGATATCGATGGCGCTTCCACCGAGATTCCAGAGCTCATCGGCCGCCAGTTGGCAGACATTGATTTCCTGCTGCCCAACGACGATGACCTGACCTATTGCCTCATCGAGCTGGACGCGGGTTCCCTGCACTTCCTGCTGGATAATATTGATAAGTTCGCCGATCCCATGGCCCGCACCCTGTGCTGGTCTACCGCTTGGGAGATGACCCGCGCCGGTACTATGCGCGCCCGCGATTTCATCCAGCTGGTTGCCCGCGGCATGCAGGCGGAGACGGAGCTCGCCGTCCTCGAACGCATTGTCCTGCAGGCCTCTAGCGCGCTGAAGAACTATGCCGATCCACAGTGGGCGGCTCAGAGCACCCTGCTTGCCGACGCCCTCCTCGACGGCGCCCACAGCACCGATGCCCAGCGCTCCATCATCTGCACCCAGGCGCTGGCGAAGATTCGCCTGCACGATAGTGCGCGCGACTATCTGCGCGGCGTGCTCGAGTCCTCCGCGGATGCGGGGCTGCGCTGGTCCGCACTGGCGGCACTTGCCGCCGATGGCGCGGTAGAAGACGTCCCCGCTGCCGCGGAAGCGCAACTGGAGCGCGATAATTCCGCCACCGGCTACTACTCTTCCCTGCGTGCCCGCGCAGCCGTGGCAACCGCCGAGAACAAGCAGGCGGTATGGGAAGAAATCGTGGCGGGAAATCTCACCAACCGCGAGCTCACCTCCAAGCTGGAAGGCCTGCTCTACCCGCATAGCGATGAATTCCTGCCCACCGCGGAGTTCTTCGATATCGCAGAAAAGGTATGGTCTTCCCAATCCTCCGAGGTGGCACTGACCACCGTGACGGGACTCTTCCCTTCCTGGGATATCACGCACAAGGGCTTGGACCGCGCCGATGCTTTCTTGAAGAAGGATCTGCCGGGTGGCCTGCGCCGTACGGTCACCGAGCAGCGTGACCGCGTGGCCCGCGCGCTGCGCAACCGCCAGGTAGACGCTAGCTAAGCCGACTTTCCCGCGCCGTTGCCCTGGCCCGGTAGGGGTTGCGGCGCGGGATCCTCACCCAGGACCACCTCGACGTTGGCGATATCAGAGCGCAGCGACTCTTCAATATAGGCAAAGACCGCGCCCGATTTAGTCTTTAGCAGCCGCACGAACCGAAGCAGCGGGTGCGATCGGCTCACGTGCAATAGTTTCTGCTCTTCGGTACGAGCGGTAGCGGCACGCATGCTCTCGCGCTTAAAGACGGGCTTGAGGCTATAGCCGGCCAAGATTTCCATGATGGGCTCGCGCAGATCGTGCTGATTGAGATCGGGAGCCATCTCTACCGGGATGGTATAGCGCGAAAGGATGACGGGCTTGCCATCGACGGTATAGACGCGCTTGATATCCCACGCAAAGGTGGAATCGCTAACATCCAGGACCGCTGCCACATGCTTGGGCACGTGGGCCTTGTTAACGGAGACCACGCGCACGGCGGTGTCGTGCCCGCGCTCGCGCAGCTGGGTGACGATATTGTCCTTGTTGGTCAGGCTCAGTGTAGGGGGAACCGTGCGCACGTAGGTGCCACCACTGCGCCCGCGGCGTCGGTCGATGAGGCCTTCGACTTCCAAAATGTCTAAGGCATGGCGCACGGTCATGCGCGCAACATGAAATTCCCGGACCAATTCGCGTTCGGTAGGAAATTTCTGACCGGGTTCTAATTCATTGCGTTCGATCTTGTCGCGTAGGGCATCCGAGATACGGAGATAGGCGGGCCGTTTTCGGCTTTGGGAAGTCACAGCCCCCGAGTGTAATGGACACCCCTGGAAACCAACCCCATTAATGTGTGATGTCCATTACCACTACTTGCGTTCCTACTTGCGCAGATGTAACTCGATTCGCGGCCTGACCTGGATTT
This sequence comes from Corynebacterium tuberculostearicum, assembly GCF_022347235.1. Classification (GTDB taxonomy): domain Bacteria; phylum Actinomycetota; class Actinomycetes; order Mycobacteriales; family Mycobacteriaceae; genus Corynebacterium; species Corynebacterium tuberculostearicum_F. The sequence goes on along the minus strand of NZ_JAKRDX010000002.1, from coordinate 73,153 downwards.
CCGTCAGCTGGGTGGTAGGGCCTGCCTCTACCACGGTACGAATGGCACGAGCCACCTCAGCCGGGGCAATAACCTGGGAGGGATCATAATCCTGCAACCCCTTAAGCATCGGGGTATCGGTAGGCCCCGGAGCCACGGTGGATACGCGGATTCCCGGCTCGGAGATGCGCAGTCCATCGGCGAGTGCATACAACGCGTGCTTGGTCGCCGCGTAGATGACGTTATCGCCGTAGCTGTGGCGTCCAGCGCCAGAGTTAATAAAGACCACGGTGCCCTCCGCCTTGCGCAACTGCGGCAGCAAGGCGCGGGTCAGCTCAGCAGTGGCGTGCACGTTGAGGTCCATATGGGCGCGCCAATTTTCCGGCGTGGCTTCCTCCACGGAGTACTTAGTAGCCCGTGCAGCAGCGTGGACGAGCACGTCCACGCGGTCTAGCTCCGGCAGCTTCATGCCTTCATCGAGGCCGGCGACGAGGTCGATGGCCACCGGCGTAATGGAGTCCGATTCAGGCAGTTCCGCTGCGCTACGTCCCAGTGCGTACACGTGGTAATCACCGGCTAGGTCAGCGATGATTTCGCGGCCCATGCCGCCGGTAGCGCCGGTGACGACGGCGACTTTCTGCGGGGCTTCGCTCTCCGAGTGTGCTGGTGCGGTGGCGTTCTTTGTATCAGTCATGCCGCCCCATCTTAGGGATCCTTTGCTTTCAGCGCCGCTCCGAACTAGTCACCGGCGGTAGCCGATTAACGGAAGCGCTTAGGCACGTCCGGCTGGCCCAGGGTGAGCATCAAACGATTAGCCCAGTTGAAGAAGGAGGAAGCGTAGATGAGGTCCAGAATGGATTGATCATCGAATCCGGCCGCACGCAGGTCTGCGCATAGTGCCGCATCGAAGGCGAACGGGGATTCCGTCAGCGCCACGGCGGCACGACGGATAAGATCCCATTCCTTTGAGCCAAGGTCGGCGTCGATACCCTCGTCCAAGAGGCGGTCTACGATTTCACGGTCGCCGCCCTCCTGGACGCACCGCGCCTGGTGCACGGAGGCACAGTACTCGCAGCCGTTGTAGCGCGAAGCCACAGTAGCGGCAAGCTCGCGGTCCGCACGGGAGAGGCCACCTTCGGTGTTATAGAAGATGTCTAGGTCAGTCAGCGTGCGCGCCTTCAAAGCAGCGGGGTCGCGGGCGAGCAAGCGGAAGTACTCGGAATCGATGCGCTCGGGCTTGATGAGGGCATCGGTATGCACCGCAGTGAAATCCTCCTTCGCCAGCGCCTCTACCCAGGGCTTCCAGCCCAGGGAGTGGTTGACAAAGTGGTCCGGCAGCACGGTATCGGGCTGCAGCGTATTCGCAGTAACCTCCCAACCCGGATCGGCCACGCCGGCAGCGCGCTCGGCTGCGGGGTGGGATGCAGAATCCTCGCCAGAAAGTACGCGCAGGCCGTGGACCACGCGCAGCTGGAAGGCCAAAAATGCCACCAGCTGGGACAGGCTGACGATATCCGTGGCGGACCATCCTGCGGCATCGAGGTGTCCGATCGCCTGCGGGGAGGCATCCTTGGGGTGGAAAGCCAGAAGGTGCGCCCAATCGAAGGCCGCAGCTAGGCGCGTGCCCAGCGCGGCTTCCACGGCGGTATCGCCGAAGATAAGGAAATCGCCCTGGTGATATGGGCCGGTGGACACACCGCGCTGGCTCGCGGCGCGCACGGCGGCAACAAGGTCCTCGTCGGCCTCATCTTCCAGCAAGTCGAAGTAGAAATCCGCAGCCTCGCTCGCCTGGTAGATTGCAGCGGTAAAAGCCGCCACGGCATAGCGCTCCGTATAGGAGAACTCGCCTGGCTCTGCCGGCTCGAGCAAAGCGCTAAAGCTCAGCTGCGCATTGTCCTGCGCATCATGGCGCGCACGGCGCAGCTGTTGCACCTCGGCGCTGGCGTGGGAGAGCTCATTAATAATGTCGGTCATATTCTCAGTCCAACCTTTCTGGGGCGCGGTTATAGCCCCAAGTTTAGGTCTCCGGCACGATAGCGGGAGCCTGGGATGGCGTCAATTAGCTGGCGCGTGTACTCGGTTTCCGGATGCGCAAAGACCTGCGCGGTAGGTCCGGATTCCACCTGCGTGCCGTGGGAGAGCACGGAAACGGTATCGGAGATTTGGTTAACTACCGCCAGATCGTGGGAGATGAAGATATAGGTAAGCTCCAGCTCGCGCTGCAACTCGTCGAGCAGCCGCAGGATCTGCGCCTGCACGGTGACGTCGAGCGCGGACACGGCCTCATCGAGCACCACAAGATCGGGCTCAATGATCATGGCGCGGGCGATGGCCACGCGCTGGCGTTGACCACCGGAGAGTTCGCGGGGACGGCGGGAAGCCATGGAAGAATCCAAGGCCACCAAATCAAGAAATTCGCGTGCTTTGGCACGCGCATCCCGCTTGGAAGCGCCGGTGAAATTGCGCACCGGTTCGGCGATGGTATCGCCGATGCTCAAGCGCGGATCCAGCGAGCCAAAGGGATTTTGGTAAACCATCTGGATCGAACGGCGCAGCTCGCGACGGCGCTTGCCACGGGCGGAGCTGATGTCCTCCCCACCCAAGCGAATGCTGCCGGAGGTGGGCGTGCTCAACAGGGAAATGGCGCGGCCGGTGGTGGTCTTACCGGAGCCAGATTCCCCCACCAATGCATGGGTGGTGCCGCGGGCCACGGAAAAGTTGATGTCCTCCACCGCGGTGAAATCCCCGAAGCGTTGGCTCAGCCCCTCCACCTCGAGCAAGGTTTCGCGTTGCGCAGGCGCGGCTGCCCGCACGGGAGATGCGGCCTGGGAGGAAGTGGGGGCGGTGAGCGAGGGGGCGTCGGCAAGCAGGCGCTTGGAGTAGGCGTGCTGGGGGTCGGTGAGGACGCGGGCAGCAACGCCCGACTCGCGGACGGTGCCCTTTTCCATGACCACGATGTTATTGGCGCGGTCGCCCGCCACGGCCAGATCATGGGTAATGAAAAGGATGCCCATGGTGAGCTCTTCGCGCATCTCATCCAGGAGGTCCAGGATGATCTTCTGCACGGTGACATCGAGCGCGGAGGTAGGCTCATCAGCGATGATGAGCTCCGGCTCCAATGCCACGGCCGCGGCAATGAGCACGCGCTGCTTCATGCCGCCGGATAGCTCATGCGGGTACTGGTGATAGCGGCGCTGCGGATCATCAATGCCCACGCGCTCCAAAAGCTCCAGTGCACGCTTCTTCCGGGAGGCCTTATCGCCCTGCCCGTGGATGGCCATGCCCTCCTCCACCGAGGCGCCGATGGTCTTGAGCGGGTTAAGCGAGTTATTGGGGTCCTGCGGAATAAGTCCAATGCGGCGACCACGCAGCTCCCGCCACTGCTTTTGGGAATACTGGGTGACGTCGCGGCCGTCGAAAGTAATGGTGCCAGAAACGATCGACGCATTGTCTGGCAGCAGGCCGATGGTGGCCATGGCGGAGGTGGACTTGCCGGAACCGGACTCGCCCACGATGGCGGTCATCTCGCCAGGGTTTACCTCGAGCTCAATGCCGCTTACCGCTTCTACCTCACCGTGCGCGGTGCGGTAGGTAATGGATAGATCACTAATGCTAAGCAGGGACATTAGGCCGCCTTTCGCAGTGTCTGGCTGAGGTGGTTGGCCGCGAGGACCACGGCGACGATCACAATGCCCGGGGCGATGGTCAACCAGCCGGCCGTGGCGATGTAATCGCGCGATTCAGAGATGAGAAGACCCCACTCCGGGGTTGGGGGCGGTGCGCCATAGCCCAGGAAGCCTAGGGTGGCTAGCTGCAAAATGGCCAGGCCAAATTGCAGGGCTGCTACAGCGAAGACCGCGGTGAGTGAATTGGGAAGAATATGACGCACGAGCACCTGGAAGGAAGAACCGCCGGAGCCATAGGCAGCCTCGACGAAATCGGAGCCGGCCACGCTAAGCACCTGGGAGCGTGCCAGGCGCGCAAAGGTGGCCACCGAGGTAATACCTACGGCGATGGCGGCATTGAAAATGCCGTGGCCCAGCACGATGATGACGGACAGGGAGAGCAAGAGTCCGGGGATGGACAGCAGCACGTCCACGATGCGCATGATGACGGCATCGACCCAGCCGCGGCGCACGCCGGCGATGATGCCCAAGATGGTACCGACGATGAGGCCGAAGAGGACGGCAAGCAGCGCGCCTAGTAGGGATTGGCGCGCGCCATAGACCACGCGGGTATAGAGATCGCGGCCGACGGCATCGGTGCCGAACCAGTGCTGGAAGCTGGGTTGCAGCAGTGCCGTGGTATCCCCGCCCTGGTTAGGGTTCTGGGAGGTAAAAAGTTGGGGGAACAGCGCGCAGAGCACCGCCAGGCCCAGCACAATCAGCGAGATGATGGTGCCCGGGGTGAGCTTCAGCTGTGTGGATTTAAGCTTCATGCTTGGACCTTCTTCTCGTTCGTTGCGGTGGTATCGGCGGTGGTGGCAGCGGTGGCGGAGCTAGATGCAGTCTCGTGCTCGCGCTCGCGCAGGCGCACGTCAAGCACTGGGTAGAGCAGGTCCACAAGCAGATTGATAAGGACGAAGACGGCGGCGGCCAGCACCACGATGGCCAGTAGCACCGAGGTATCGCGGTTAGCCACCGCATCTACGGTCAGCGCACCAATGCCGTGGCGGGCAAAGACCGCCTCCGTCACCACGGAACCGCCGACGAGCTCACCAAAGGTAAGGCCGGCCATGGTCAGCGCCGGCAGCAGCGCGTTGCGCAGGACGTTGCGCCACAACAACCAGGCACCGCTAGCACCCTTGGCGCGCACCACCTGCACGAAGGACATATCCATGACCTCATCGATGGAGCGCAGCAGCACCTGCGCCAGCGGCGCGGCCACGAAGATAGCCAGGGTAATTACCGGCAGGATGAGGCTTTGGGCGTCGCTCGCGCCGATGACCGGCACCCAGCCCAAGCCAAAGGAGAAAATCTGGATCAAAATGATGCCGATCCAGAAGGTGGGCAGGGAAACCATCACGGAAGGCAGGCTGCGGAAGAAACTGCGCAGCCAAGAAAATGGGCCGAAGGTGGAGACAATAGCCACCACGAAGGCCAGAACCACGCCTACGAGGAAGGCGAAGACCGCCAGCGCCAGCGTGGAGGGAAGGGCATCTGCCAGCATCTCCGATACGGCGGTACCGGTGGCGACGGAAAAGCCGAAATCACCGGTGAGGAATCCGCCGAGCGCGCTGAAGTAGCGGCTTAAGATCGGCTCATCGGCGCCATAAACCTCGCGGATGGCGGCCAGCTGTTCGGCGTTGAGCCCCAAGTTGGGGTTGTCATAGCGGGTCGCGACGGCGTCACCAGGCAGTGCTGCCAGGAGGATGAAAGAAAGGGTGAAGGTTGCCCAGATAACAAGCACGGCTTGGCCGATGCGCAGGGCAATAGTTTTCAGGCTCATGGTTTAGTCCTCCCCTTCTGTGGGGTTGATGTCTACCGCATAGAACGATGGGCGGCCGATGGCCTCGGTGCTAAAGCCCTCGATATAGGGCTGGAAGCCATAGACCTGCGGCTCTTCAAACATGGGCAGGATATAGGCCTGTTCGGACAGGTAGTCCTGCATGCGGCCGGTCATGGCGAGGCGATCCTTTTCGCTGCTGAGGTTGAAGTAATCCTCCACCAGTTTCTGCAGCTTCTCATCGCCAAAGCTTTCGGTCTTCTCGTCATAGTTGAGGAAAGAATTGCGCCCGGTGCCATCCAGCCACGTGGCTAAGGTGTCCACATTGGCACGGCCGGTCATGGTGTGGCGTACCTGCACGGTGTCTTGGTCCTTCATGGCCTTTTGCTGCGCAGAGCGGTCACCCGGGTTGAGGTTGGCCTCAATGCCGACGTTCTTGAGCATCTCTTGGGCCTTGGTGAACATCTCTTTAGAGCGCGGCTGTGGGACGGCTTCATTGAAGGTCACGGACAGGCGCTTGCCGTCCTTTTCGCGAATGCCATCTTCTCCTGGGCGCCAACCGGCCTCATCGAGCAGGCGCTTAGATTCTTCTGGATCGAAGGCATAGTTCGCGGACTGATCCTTATAGCCAATAGCCGTCTTGGCCAGGATCGACGTGCCCTTGGGGTAGGAATCAGAAAAGAGGGTGTCCAGGATGTTATCGCGGTCAATAGCGTGGATGATGGCCTGGCGCACGCGCTTATCTTCCAAGAGTGGATGGCGGAAGTGGAAGTGGAAGCTATTATTCACGCCACGGGTGGGGGCGGCGAAAATCTGCAGGTTTTGATCCTTCAGGTGCTTCTCATCGGGAGCTTCGATCTGACGCGCGACATCGGACTGGCCGGCTACAAGCGAGCCCACGCGCACGGAGTCTTCGGCCGCGAGCACGATATTGATGCCCTCAATATCGGCCGGGCCCTGGTGGTCCTTGCGGGCCGGAGGCGCCCAGTCATAATCCTCGCGCTTCTTGAGCACCAGCTTGGTGCCCAGCTCTTCTTCCTCAATGACGAAGGGACCAGAACCGGAAATCGCAGTGGCATTGCCCGGCGCGAAGCCGGTGTCATCCAAATCCAGAGTGTCATTAGAAAGCAGGCCCTGGTTCATCACGGAGGTAGACTGCGGGAAGCCTGGGGAAGGCTCACTGAAGTAGAACTTCACCGTGTAGTCATCGATAACCTCGGACTTTTCATAGTTGGGCAGCTGCTCCGATGGAGTGAGCATGCGGTCCTCGTCGCCCAAGGCATAAAGGTCATAGTTCTTCTTCACGTTCGCAGCATCCAGGCGGGAGCCATCAGAGTAGGTCACGCCCTTGCGAATCTTGAAGGTGAACTCAGTATTGTCCTTGTTTGCCTTGGGCATCTCCTCCGCAACCCACGGGTGCAGCTCGAGGGTATCCGGGTCCTGCCAGAGCAGGCGGTCCGTGATGTTATTGAGCACACCACCGTTGGGGTAATAGCCGCCGGAGGGCGGATAGAGGTTGTTGAACATATTGGGCTCGACATAGGTGACCATGCCATCTTCCGCGGCGTGGGAAGTAGAGGCGCACGAGGTAAGCGAGAGAGCTAGCGCGCCGCTGGCCAGGACCGCGGCCACGGGCCGCAGGAGCCGAGAAAGTTGCTTCATAAAAGCTCGAGTTCCTTTAAGTCTAAAGTAGTACTCGCCCATTAGACCACACTCATACCTAGAAATACAAGACTGGCCAGTCTACCTTACTACCAGCCAAAACGGCGACACAACAAGAATCCGGTAGACCACCTAGTCTATTTTATTCTTACTGCCAGGTCCGATGATCCTGAAAGGGCCTGAATGTGGCACGATAGGAGGTATGTCTACTCCAGCAATCGCGATCGTCGGCATGGGCCCGCGCGGCATTTCCATCTTGGAACGCCTCTCCGCCCGCATGGACGATTCCAGCGACCCTATTACTGTCCACCTCATCGATGACGCCCAACATGGCGCCGGCCGCATCTGGGAAACGGATCAAACCAAGACGCTGTGCATGAATACTCGCGCCGGCGCGGTCACCCTCTTTACCGAGCCCGGCTCCACCGTTGATGCCCCGGTGCTCGAGGGCCCCATCCAGTACGAGTGGATTCAGCTGCTGCGCGGCGATGGCGAGAATATCTCCGCCGCCAAGCGCGAGCTTTTTGAGCAACACCCTCCGGCCGCTCATATTGCCCAGGACTACCGCGAGGAGCTCGCGGATACCCGCCCCGAATCGAATCCTTCGCGCGCACTGTATGGCGAGTACCTGCGCTGGGTCTATGACGTGGTCATTGCGCGCCTGCCCAAGAGCATTTCCACCGTGAATCACTTCAGCCGGTTGGAGACCATCAATGAGGACGGTCACCAAGACGTCCTCCACCTGGCCGATGGCTCAGAGGTGCGCGCCGATGCCACGGTGCTGGCCTATGGCTGGATGATTCCGGAATACAACGAACAAGAAAAGCAGTTGGCCGCTTCCGGTTTGAACTGGATCGCCCCTAATAATCCGGTAGAGCAGGACTACGCCGCCATTCCGGGCGGCGAGGACGTGCTGGTGCGCGGTTTGGGCATGGGTTTTTATGACATCATGGCGCTGACCACCATCGAGCGCGGCGGCACATTCGTGGAGGATCCTTCCGCGCGCTCCGGCCTGCGCTATGAGCCTTGCGGCCAGGAGCCCAACTTCATCATTTCCTCCGGCCGCGGCTACCCCTACCACCCCAAGTCCGAGTACGGTGAGCTGCCGCCGACCATGCCGCGCCGCCGCCTGCAGGAGGTCATTGCGGAGCTCAGTGGCACCCAGGACATCGACTTTGACGCCCAGGTCTGGCCTGCCATCGCGCGCGATAGCTACGAGGCTTATATCACCACCTTGGAGCGCGTGCGCCCAGATTCCCTCCTGCGCCCACGCGCGGAAATCCTCGAGGTCATCGATGCCACCGCCCCCGATGAGCTGGGCGCGGCCATTGCGCCCATGGTCACCGAACCATGGGACATGAACGATCTCATATACCAGATTGCCGGGTTTACCGGGGACATCGCTGAGCTCACCGAGCACATTGCCCAGTCCATGGAAGGCGATATTCGGGAGGCCGCCGCCGGCCACGACTCCCCCATCAAGGCCGCGCTGTGGTCGCTTTCGCAATCGCGCAAGCCTGCCTCCATCCTCGGCGCAGAGGGCCGCTACACCCGCGAGTCCCGCATCGGCCGCTACGGCCAGGTCATGTCCTTTGGCCAGATGATCGGCTCCGGCCCGCCGCTCTTCCGCGTGCGCCAGTTGCTCGCGCTTGTCGATGCCGGCCTGGCCCACTTCCTCGGCGATCACCCCACCGTGTCCATCGAGGCTGATCACTTCACCTTGACCTCCGGCCCGCGCTCGGCTTCGGCGCCCACGCTTGTCGACGCCTTTATGCACCGCCCCGACATCCGCACCGCCGGCGATGCCATGACGCGCTGCTTGGCGGATTCCGGCCGCGTGCGCCCCTTCCCCGATCACGGCCAGCCCACCGGTTCGCCGGAAACGGATGGGGCCACCCGCCGCACCGTCCACCCAGACGGCGAGTTGGATGCACGCCTGCATATCGTGGGCATCCCCACCTATTCCCAGTGGCCGGACACCACCATTTCCCCCATGCCGGGCACAGACCCGCTCATGCTGCAGGAAACCGACAAGGCTGCCGGTTCCCTTCTCGCCGTGGTGCGCTCCTAGCCACCGCACCTGCGCTATGGGCCCAGTGCCGCGGCCTATAGCGCGTCGAGGGCCTGCTCCAAGTCTGCGAGCAGGTCATCGATGTCTTCGATACCGATGGAGATGCGCACCAGATCTTCCGGCGGCACCAGCTCGGACCCTTCTGCGGATACGTGCGTCATATTCTTTGGGTGCTCGATGAGCGATTCCACTCCGCCCAGCGATTCTGCCAGGCAGATCAGCCGCGTATTGAGGCAGATCTGCTTGGCATGCTCCGCGCTGTGGAAGCGCACGGACATCATGCCGCCGAAGCCACGCATCTGCTGTGCCGCCAGTTCATGCCCCGGATGCTCCTTGAGCCCTGGGTAGAGCACCTGCTTGACCTCAGGTCGTCCCTGCAAAAATTCCGCTACCTTCTGGGCATTCGCGCAGTGGCGATCCATGCGCACCGACAGCGTCTTGATACCGCGGGCGGTAAGGTAGGCGTCGAAAGGCGAGCTCACCGCGCCCACATTGCCCTGGAAGTAGAGCAGACGCTCGTCCACGTGGGCGTCATTAGTAACTACCGCGCCACCCAGTACATCTGAATGCCCACCTAAGTACTTGGTGGTCGAGTGCAGCACGTGGTCGGCGCCGAGTTCCAGTGGGTTCTGCAGGTAGGGCGTGGCAAAAGTATTGTCCACCAGCACCTGCGCGTTGCCCTTAATCTTGGCCACCGCGGCAATATCGGTGATATTGAGCGCCGGATTGGTGGGCGTTTCCAGCCAGATGAGCTTGGTATTTTCTTGAACCGCGGCCGCAACCGCAGCGGTATCGCTGGTGTTCACGATGGACATCTCCACGCCCCACTCGGTGAAATCATTGAGCAGGCGGTAGGAACCACCGTAGGCGTCATTGCCCAAAATGACGTGATCTCCTGGGCGCACCAGGATGCGGATCAAGGTATCGGCGGCGGCCATGCCGGAAGAAAACACGCGTGCATACTCCGCGCCTTCCAGTGCCGCTAGGGTGCGCTCCAGCGAGCGCACGGTGGGATTGGCCACGCGGCCGTATTCGAATCCGCCGCGCAGCTGCGCCAAGCCATCTTGCGCAAACGTGGTTGAGGCATAAATGGGCACGTTGATAGAGCCCATGTGCGGATCCGGGTGATAGCCGCCATGGATGGAACGGGACGTAAAGCCTTGAGCGAGGTTCTGCGTGCTGCGTTCAGTCATAGCACCACAGTCTAGACCAAGCTGTTCATTTCCAACCGAGAGATGGGTATTTATTTTCACACTCTCGGACACCCACGACTCATCGCACTTTCAGCCTCTGCCCTTACAATGGGCGCAGTTCATTTTGTCCTCGACTAAGAAAGAATGATGAATACGCAATTCTTAGCATCCGCCGCTTCCACCACGGACTCGGCCATCGAGTCCGTGTCCAATTTTTGGAATGACGAGAAGGTACAAAGCTGGCTTATCGAGCGCCCGATTCGCATCGCTATCATCCTTATCCTGGCCATTATCGCCCACTGGCTCCTCCACCGAGTTATCAACAAAGTGGCCGAAAATAGCATCAAGTCCTCCGGGCTAGATAAGCAGCGCTTGCGCGGGAAATTCAAGGGCCGCGCCAATCGCCCCGAGCTCAGCCAACAAGAAGAGGCCATGCGCCAAACCCGCGAGACCCGGCGCGCCTCCCGCATCAAGACACTTGCCGGCGTAGCCCGTTCCGCCGCCGCCATCTTCGTCTGGGTGTGGGCCGTTATTGCCATCCTGGATGAGTTAGAGGTCAACGTAGCACCGCTTATCGCCTCCGCCGGTGTCATCGGTGTCGCCCTCGGCTTTGGCGCACAGGCGCTGGTGAAGGACTTCCTTTCTGGCATCTTCATGCTCATTGAGGACCAATACGGCATTGGTGACGTGGTTGATTTGGGCAATGGCGTCTTTGGCGATGTCGAGTCCATCTCCCTGCGCATCACCACGGTCCGCGATATCGATGGTGCCCTGTGGTACGTGCGCAACGGTGAAATTCTCCAGGTGGCCAACCACTCCGATGAGTACTCCGTTGCCCGCATCCAGATTCCGGTAGGCCTTTCTAATGACCCAGAGGTTGCTGGCGAAGTCATTGAGGACGCAGTGAAAGAAGCCGCACAGGACGATAAGGTGCGCAAGCTCATCCTCAGCACGCCCCGTGTGGACGGCATGTCTGGCTTTGAGCCGGATTATGTATCCTTCCGCGTCTCGACCAAGACCTTGCCGGGCAAGCAGTGGGACGTGCAGCGTTTCTTGCAGTCTCGCGTGCTCAATGTCATGCACGCTAAAGGTATTACCACCCCCTACCCGCACGGCATCGGTATTTCCGATCCCCGCAAGGAAGAAGAAGAGTAAATGGATTCTGTTTATGAGGCCATCGGTGGCATGGAGACCTTTGAGCGCCTCGTCCACGGCTTTTATTCCCAGGTCAAAGAGGACGATGTCATTGGCCCGATGTACCCCGATAATGACTGGGAAGGCGCAGAACAGCGCCTTACCTGGTTCTTGGCGCAATACTGGGGCGGCCCGCAGCTATTTTCTGAAAACCGTGGGCACCCGCGCCTGCGCATGCGCCACGCCCCCTACCCCATCGATATCACCGCCCATGATCGATGGCTTGAGCTTATGGGCAACTCCCTCGCGGACATAGACGAGGAAACCATCCCACCCGCCTACCGCGAGATGATGTGGGATCACATGCAGCGCGTGGCCGCCATGATGATCAACAAGGCCCCGTAACCACGCCACCCCTTCAGCGCAGATAACTCAAGCCCGGGCCCCATTTCTAACGGGGCGCCGGGCTTGTGGTGTATCTAGCGCAGACTACGCCGGGTGATGACTAGTCTTCCCAGTCAAAGGCCTTGCGCACAGGCTCGGAAACCAGACGGCCACCGCGGGTCATGACGCCGCCTTCCAGACCTGGGAAGCGCTTGATGGCGGCATCCAGGCTGTCATTGGCTACCGCGCGGATATACGGCAAGGTCGCAGAAGACAACGCGCGGGTGGAGGTATTGGCCACCGCACCCGGCATATTCGCCACGCAATAGAACAGGGTGTCATGCACCTTGAAGGTGGGGTCATCGTGGGAGGTCTTCTTGGAGTTTTCGAAGCAACCGCCCTGGTCGATGGCTACGTCCACGAGGACCGCGCCCTTCTTCATCTTCTTTACGGTCTCCTCACGCACCAGCTTCGGCGCGGCGGCACCCGGAATAAGTACGGCACCGATGACGAGGTCGGCTTCCTGCAGTTCCTTATCGATCGTGGCCGGATCGGAAATCAGGGTGCGCACGCCACCAGCGTACTGATCATCGAAGCGCTGGAGAACGTGCGGATCGAGGTCCAACACCGTCACCTCGGCGCGCAGACCGTGGGCCATAGCTACAGCGGACGCGCCAACCTGGCCACCGCCAATTACTACGACGCGTGCCGGCTGGGTGCCCGGAACACCGGAGACCAGCAGGCCACGGCCACCCTGGGTGGACAGCAGGTGATGGGTGCCTTCGATGGCAGCAAGGCGGCCAGCCACCTGGGACATCGGGGTGAGAAGCGGCAGGGTGCCGTGGCGGTCGGTGACCGTCTCATAGGCGATGGCGGTGGTTTTGGCGTCGACAAGTGCCTCAGTCAGCGGACGGTCCGCCGCAAGGTGCAGGTACGTGAAGACGGTGAGGTCTGGGCGCAGGTACTGGTACTCAGCTTCGAGTGGCTCCTTCACCTTCAGCAGCAGCTCTGCTTGTGCCCAGGTATCTTCCGCAGTGCCAACGATGCTGGCACCCGCGGCCTCGTACTCGGAGTCTGGGAAAGAAGCGCCCTCACCGGCACCGGTCTCAATAAGGACCTCATGGCCATCCTGAACGAGGGTCTGTACGCCGCTCGGGGTAAGAGCCACGCGATTCTCGTTATTCATGATTTCTTTTGGCACAGCAATACGCATTACATAGTCTCCTTGTAGGTGCAGGAAATTACATCGACCATGTAAGAGTAACGCAGGACACGTTTGCGCGCGGCGCTCTGCTAGTGAATTCACACTGCGGGGGTAGCGTTACACTAACGCGCTAGTTAAACACGCTGTTCACAAGGTTTCGGGCGACACGGTCCAAGGATCCCTCTACCCCTAAGACAGACTACTTTTCGGGCAACCTCGCCCATTATGGGGCGTTGGTATGCCGAGATTGTTGAACACCAGAGGTATGTGCCCTGGCGGCGAAGGCTAGAACAAGGACAAGCGGGTGGAACGGTAAATGCTGCCAAAGGGGGCGTCGAGTCGCACCCACCGACCCAACTGAGCCACCCGCAGGTGCCGCGGCACGTCCATCGGGGCGGAAAACCCAGGAATAAGCCCCAGGTTGGTACAGGCAAAGATCATGCGCATGGGAATTTCCACCGTGGCGCCATCGCCTTCCACCGTGACAACGGTCTGATTCAACAAGCTGGACGGCGGGCCCATGGGGCCAGAAAATTGCCGGGTCAGTTGCTGACCTTTATCGGAAAGTTCACGAACAACGGTAACTGGCAAGGTATCGACCACACTGTAGCCAGTCGCCGGCGGCAATGCTCCCGGCCACGATGGATCGCGGGCAGGACCCAAATCTAACATGCCGCTAGATTCATGCTCTTTGAGCTGATCGGCGAGCGTGGCAGCAGAAACCACAGCTCCATCGCGGGACGCGACGCCTTGGACGCGGCGGGAGGCAACCACCTCGAAGGGAGTGGTGACGAAGACATCGACGACGTCATCAGCCAGCTGGCGCAGCCGCACCGAAGCGCCCGCGTCCAAGCCAACCGCGCGCGTGACAAGGGCCCGAAGGCCAGGTCCACCGCTTCCAATTTCTAGAGTCTCGGTGACCATGCCTTCGGGCCCTGCCTTTCTAATCTGTGCTCTGCTCCGCTGCTAGTTGGCGGCGGTATTGTGCAGAATATCCTTTTCCTGATCCGTCAATGGACGCGGGGTCTGCTGCTGACGGTCAATGACTACCTGCACGCAATCCACGGTTGCCGCAACCTCGCCCTGGGCGTTCTTCACCTGCTGAGTGGTGGTAAACGAGGTGGTACCGATCTGCGAAATGGTAGTTTCCACCTCCACCGTAGTGGTGTCCTTAAACTCCATCGGGCGCAGGAAGTCCACGTCCAGGTGGCGTACAAACGCAACGAAGTCGAGGCCTTTGGAATAGATATGTTCCTTCGCAAAGGCCAAACGCGCTTCCTGGGCGAGCTCGATGTAGTTTGCGTTCATCATGTGGCCGTACATATCAAAGTCCGACCAGCGGGTTTGAATACGGTACGTGTGCACGCTTGGGGTTGCCATCATTCTCCTCAGTTAAGGCGTTAGCTACTTAGCGGGTCAGCTTGCGGTGGGTCACGCGGGAAGGACGGGCTGCCTCTTCACCGAGGCGGTCGACCTTGTTCTTCTCGTAATCGCCGAAGTTACCCTCGAACCAGAACCACTGGCCTTCTTCCACATTGCCTTCCCAGGCCAAGATGTGGGTACAGGTGCGGTCCAAGAACCAGCGGTCGTGGGAAATGACCACGGCGCAGCCCGGGAACTTCTCCAGCGCGTTTTCCAGCGAGCCGAGGGTTTCCACGTCCAAGTCGTTGGTCGGCTCGTCAAGGAGGATCAGGTTGCCGCCCTCCTTCAGGGTCAGCGCCAAGTTCAGGCGGTTGCGCTCACCACCGGAAAGCACCTTGGATGGCTTCTGCTGATCTGGGCCCTTGAAGCCGAACGCGGACAGGTAGGCACGCGAAGGCATCTCGTTTTGGCCCACGTGAATGTAATCTAGGCCGCCGGAGACAACCTCCCAAACGGTTGCCTCAGGGTCGATATTCTCGCGGTTCTGGTCTACGTAGGACAGCTTGACGGTATCTCCGACCTCGACGGAACCGGCATCTGGCTGCTCCAGGCCAACGATGGTCTTAAACAGGGTGGTCTTACCCACGCCGTTCGGACCGATAACGCCCACGATGCCGTTGCGCGGCAGGGTGAAGGAAAGGTCCTTAATCAGAACGCGGCCATCAAAGCCCTTCTGCAGGTCCTTGACCTCTACAACCTTATTGCCCAAGCGCGGCGGGGTAGGAATCTGGATTTCTTCGAAGTCGAGCTTCTTGTATTTCTCGGCCTCGGCTGCCATCTCCTCGTAGCGCTCCAGACGAGCCTTGTTCTTGGCCTGGCGGGCCTTTGCACCGGAGCGAACCCACTCCAACTCGTCCTTCAAGCGCTTGCGCAGCTTCGCATCCTTCTTGCCGGCAACCTCCAAGCGCTCCTGCTTCTTATCCAGGTAGGTGGAGTAGTTGCCCTCGTACGGGTAGAGCTTGCCGCGGTCAACCTCACAGATCCAGCCCGCGACGTGGTCGAGGAAGTAGCGGTCGTGGGTCACGGCCAAGACAGCACCCGGGTAATCGGCCAAGTGCTTCTCCAGCCACTGCACGGACTCGGCGTCCAGGTGGTTCGTAGGCTCGTCGAGCAGCAGCAGGTCCGGCTCGGTGAGCAGGAGCTTAGCCAGCGCTACACGACGGCGCTCGCCACCAGAGAGGTTGGTCACTGGGGCGTCGGAAGGCGGGCAGCGCAAAGCTTCCATGGCCTGCTCGATCTTGGAATCAACCTCCCAAGCATCGGCGGCGTCCAGCTCTTCTTGCAGCTTGCCCATCTCTTCCATGAGCTCGTCGCTGTAGTTGGTGGCCATTTCCTCGGCGATCTGCTCGAAGCGCTGCTTCTTTTCAAAGATATCGCCCAGACCCTCTTCGACGTTGCCGCGCACGGTCTTCTCGTCATTGAGTGGCGGCTCCTGCTGCAGGATGCCCACGGTGGCACCTGGATCCAGGAAAGCCTCGCCGTTGGAAGGCTGGTCCAGGCCGGCCATAATCTTCAGAATGGAGGACTTACCGGCACCGTTAGGGCCGACCACACCAATCTTGGCACCTGGGTAGAACGCCATTGTTACATCGTCAAGGATGACTTTATCGCCAATTGCCTTGCGCACGTTTTTCATCGTGTAGATGAATTCGCCCACTTTTACCCCTTTGCAAAAATTTGGGAGACGTATTTATCTACACAAACACTACATCAGAACCACCGCCCAAGTGCCTCGGGTCAGGTACACCCGAGGCGATCAAGCCGGTGGGGAAACGCTTAAGCGTTCACTGGGGCGGATTCTGCCTCGGCAGCCTCCTCTTCCACCTCGGCGTCGTCGAAGGAATCTTCTTCCCCACCGCGTGCAGCTGCGGCGCGCTCGGCTAGATAGCGGTCCGCCGCGGTATCGGCAGCGGTATCTCCCTGCCCCGCCTGTTGCGGCGGCAGGCTGTGGTCCACGTCCGGTTCGATGGCATTGTCCCCCAGTTCTGGGACCGCAATATTTTCCTGGTTGTACTGCGGAGCGAGCCGCTTGGTACCGATAACGTGGCGGTTCAGATCCAGGCCCACATACTGCGCCTTAATGAACGTGCGGAAGTGATCGGTGCCCTGGTCATCGCGCCATTGCTCGGTGACCAAGGAGCCCACGATGACCAACGGCATGCCCTTAGCTAGGGATTTGCGCACATTGATGGCGAATTGATTCCACATTTCGACGTCGATGTAGAGGTGGTCCACGTCGCGCCACTGCGGGGCCTTGGGGTTATTTCCTTCCGGATCATTGGCGCCGGTATCGACCTGACGGTCCGGAATTCGGCGGGAAGAGGCGACGCGCAGCTTAGCCTTATAGGCCCCAGTTGAAGTCTTGGTCAGAATGGGATCGCGAGTAAGGCGACCGGTCAAGGTAATTGGGTATTGGGACATGGTGCTAGAAAATCCTTTGCTGGATAGTTGGATAGGCGAGTTCGGTTTTCCTCGCTCGCTTCCATATCCTGATGCCGGCGCGCAAGCTGCACCATGCCGGCGACCCCTACCCTGTGAATAACTTGTTGTACCCGTCAACAAAACTCGGGTTTGGGGGCGATTTTGAGCCGGTTATCCACAGGCTAGCGCCCGCGGAAGCTCGATTCATCGCCGTGGCCCATATCCTGCAGCATCGCGTTATAGCGTTCCAATTCGGCATCATCGTCCGCATCCGCCTGCATATCGTGGCGGCGGGCGGTAGCGCGATCATCGCTGAGCCAATCCAGGAAAAGTTTGCCAAAGACGATAACCAGCGGGAACTGACCAAAGCCCCACGCGATGCCGCCGCCCACACGTTGGTCTTGGAGCAGATCCTGATCCCAGGGCAGCTCCAAATACTGGTAGAAGTCTGCACCCAACACGCTTTGCAGCTGCATCAGGTACACGCCGGCAAAGAGGTGGAATGGCATGGAAAGGAACAGCACAGCCAATCGGAACGGGGTGGAGTGCCGCTTGGGAAGTGGATCCGGCCCGATAATTTCCCAGAAATAGAAGCAGCCGGAGATGATGAACGTAAAGTTCATAATGAGGTGGCCGGCGTGCTCGGAGATAGCGAATTGATAGAGACCCGGGAACAAATACAGCACGTAGAGGAAAAATAGGTACTGCACGAGGTTGACAAACGGATTGGTAATAAACGCGACGATCTTGGACTGGGTGGCTGCCAGCGCATAGTCGTGCAGGCTGGGCTTCCCCTTCGGTCCTGCCTCAAAGGCCTCCATGAGCAGGGTCAGTGGCGCCCCCAGGACGAGCAGGAGCGGTACCGCCATCGACAAAATCATGTGCACCAGCATGTGCATGGAGTACATCGCCGGCATGTAGAGACCCATGCCGGTAGACATCACAATGGTCAGGCCCAGCGCACCGCACATAAACCATGCGGTACGCCCCTTGCTCCAGGTCAGGCCGCGCTTGTGTACGCGGTAGACGCAGTAGCCATAGGCCGCAGCCAAAAGCAGGCCAATGGTGCCAAACATGATGTCAAAGCGGAACATGGTCCACACGTTGAGCACCGTGGGCTTTTCAAACAGCTCATAGCCCATCAGAATCTGCATCGAGTTGAGGTTGGGATCCCGCGGTGCGGGCGGCACAGTGCGGCCCAGCGTGATGGCTACGCCAATGGTGGCGGCCATCACCGCTACTTCCACGATGGCAATGCGAATAAAAAGGCGCGGATTCTTGCCCAGCTGCGGGATGGTGAGCTCGCGGTGAGCGAGGCCGAAAATGCCCAGCAAAATCGTCAACACGAACTTGGTAATCAGAATGATTCCGTACGCGGAATCCACCAGATCGGAGATATTCATGCGGATGAGCGTGTTAATCAAGCCCGAGACAGCAAGCACCACAATGGCCATAAAGGCGATGCCGGAGTAGCGCTTCACCGCAAAGGCGAGGTTAGGGCCGAGGCGCCGACCATGGGCGATAAGCGCCATAAGCCCGCCTACCCAAAGCATGACGAAGACCAAGTGCCACAGGAGCGAATTGGTGCCGTAATCATGGTCGCCGCCTGCCGCGGAATGGCCTTCCATGCCAATGGGCACGACCTGCATTATGGACAAGAAAAGCAGAACTGGCTGCATAGACCAGCCACGGCCCACGAGCCCGAGAATGCCCACTACCAGGGCAATGACCACAGAGATTGCCCACACAATGGTGGTGGAAATTTCCGTCAGAGCCATCTTCATAATGGAAGGATTGAATACCTGAGAAAAGGGCGCGCCGGTAAGGTCGGACATAATGAGCGGGATTTCCACGAGCCCCACGGCCGCCATGCCAAAGGAAGCCCACGTACCGGTGCGGGCGGCGATGTGGCCGTCGACGGACAAGGGGGCATCGATAAGCGCGGCATTGTCCCCGCGCGGAGCGATGAGGAACGACGAGGCCAAGAATGAGCCCACGGACAAAGCCATGAGAATCCACGCCACACCTCGAAAGAGCGGCAAGCCAAAGGTGGTTATGCGGCCGGGGTCCGGAATGCCTAGCGCCGCCAGGGAATCAGCCAGGAGGAACAGGGAAATAAAACCGGCGATCAGGCCGGCAATAAGCATCGCTGCGATATAAATTCCCCAGGAAGAGCGGGGCTTCTTACCCGCCGCGTTCACACTGTTAACCTGCTCATTTGCCATAATGCGCATTGTATAGCGCCACCTAGTTTCTCACCTAACACACATTTTGTCTTTACATGTGTCATTATGGAGCTTATGGACACCCGTCAACTTCTTTATTTTCGCGCCGTTGTAGACAATGGCTCCTTCACGCACGCTGCCGAATCCCTCGATATGACCCAGCCGTCTCTGAGCCTTTCCATCCGGAAGCTAGAAAAGGAGCTCAACGCCCAGCTGCTCTCGCGCGGTCGCTCCGGTGTCTCCACCACTGAGGCTGGCGATTATGTCTACGAAACGGCCGTCAAGGTTGATGCGCTGCTCAGCGAAACCCAGCGCCATATCAGCGAAATCACCGGCGACAAGGCCAGCACCGTATCCCTCGCCTCCGGCGCCATCTTGAACTGGGAATTTACCCCTGCCGCCCTGGCTGAGCTCAAGCGGATTTACCCCACCGCCAATATCTCGCTGGACGACGCCGAGCCGGCCACCGCTATCAAGCACCTACTGGATGGCCAGGTGGACCTAGCGCTCTTGCCGACGTCCGATCCAAAGGCCTTCATTCGCCGCTACTCCCCCGAGCTCACCGTCCACCAGGTGGCCACGTTCGATTACTCCGTCGCCCTTCCCCAGCGCCTCGCCGAGTTGGAATCCCCCGTCTCCCTCGCCGAGCTGAAGAAGGAAACTTGGCTTGTCCCACCGCGCAGCCGCGAACTTCCGGAACTGGCCGAGTTCTACCACGACCTGTGGAATAGCCGCCCGGGCCTCAAGCCGGAAAAGACCCAGGAGGTCGCCAGCCTCAATAGCGCAATTCCCATGGTCTCCAGCGGACTGGGTGTTAGCATCGTGCCCAATTGCGCACCTACTGTGCAGCCGCACGGCATCATCACCCGCCCCATTGCTGATGACCTGCCGCGCTACTACGCCATCGTGGCCTACCGCACGGATCGCGAGCTGACCGCAGCTGCCCAAGACTTGGTGGACATCCTGCGCTCGCCGCAGCGCACCCTGGCTTAGGTTTCCTCGCCCTCGTGGGCTACTATGAGTGCGTTGTAAGCCCCCATAGCTCAGTGGATTAGAGCAGTGGGTTTCTACCCCATGTGTCGCGGGTTCGAATCCTGCTGGGGGCACCGCGCGAAAGCCTTGAGGCGCCGAGTTTCTCGCCGCTTCAAGGCTTTTTGTTTACGCTAGGACTCACCATGCCCCCACTCCGGAAAGGCTTAACCATGTCACTTCCCGCCCCTTCCCGAACGTCCTACGCCCTCGTTACGGGCGCCAGCCAAGGCATTGGCAAGGCCATGGCGCAGGATTTCGCAGCACTGGGATATAACGTCATCCTTGTGGCCCGCCGCCGCGAGGTCCTGGAGTCCATCGCCGCCGAGCTCGAGCAGCGCCATAATATCGAGGCCATTGCCCTGCCGGCGGACCTAGCGGTGGCTGACGACGTCGCCCGTGTGGCCGAGACCATCGCCACCCGCGAGGTGTCTATTTTGGTCAATTCCGCCGGCATCGCCAGCTTCGGCCCCTTCATGGACCAAGACTGGTCGTACGAGACGACACAGTTCGAGCTCAACGGCACTGCCGTCCACCACCTCACGCGAGCCGCCTTGGAGCAAATGCTGCCTCGCCGCAGCGGCGCTATCTGTAATGTCGGCTCTGCCGCGGGCAATATCCCCATCCCTAATAACGCCACCTACGTTTTCACCAAGGCGGGCGTCAATGCCTTTACGGAGGCCCTGCACTACGAGCTGAAGGGCTCCGGCGTCTCGTGCACCCTGCTCGCCCCCGGCCCCGTGCGCGAGGCCACCATCGCAGAGGAAGACCAGTCGATCGTGGACAAGGTGGTACCGGACTTTTTGTGGACCACCTACGAGTCCTGCTCCCAAGAAACCATCGAGGCCATGCGCCGCAACCAGCGCCGCGTGGTGCCCGGCCCGCTATCTAAGGCGATGAATACCCTCAGCCAAGTGCTGCCCACCCCGGTGATTGCACCGCTGGTAGGCAGCTTCTACGCCAAGATGGGCTAGGCCCCGGCGCCTTCTAAGTCCTTGTCTTTGTTTTTGAGCACGCTGCCCTCGCCGCGTGCTCGTTTGCGCTCTACCCAGAAGTCCGCGTTCTTGATACCCAAAGCTTCTGGGTCGAACTGCGGATCCTTGCCGGCCTTCTTCTGCTTTTCATAGTCCTTGAGTGCCTTGATGGCGGGAACCTGCAGGAAGAGGATGGCGACGATATTGAGCCATGCCGTCGTGCCGACGCCGATATCGCCCAGCGCCCACGCCGCACCCGGAGTGGTGGTGGCGCCAACCACGACAGAAACAATAATCAGCGCGCGCAGGACCCAAATCAGACCACGGCGGGCCGTGCGGGAGCGGACCCAGCGGTTGAAGTAAGTCAGGTTAACTTCAGACATGTAGTAGTACGCTAGGACTGTCGTAAAGGCGAAGAAGGCAATGGAGACGGCAATGAAGGTTGGGCCCCAGCCGGCGAAGACGCTATCGAGTCCGGACTGCACGTAGCCAGGGCCGACCTCGACGCCATCAGGAAGCGAGCCGTTGTAGACCACTTCGCCGTCCTCGGAGCTGCCGCGGAAGACGGTGTACATGTCCGTAGAAATAATCATGAACGCGGTAGCCGAGCAGACGAAGAGCGTATCGACATAAACCGCGAAGGACTGCACGAAGCCCTGTTTAGCAGGGTGAGAGACCTCGGCGGCTGCAGCGGACTGCGGGCCGGTACCTTGGCCAGCCTCATTGGAGTAGATGCCGCGCTTAACACCCCACATGATGGCCGCGCCCAGCATGCCGGAGAATCCGGCTTCCATATTGAATGCGGACCTGAAGATGAGTCCGAAGACCTCCGGAATCTGCGAGAAGTTCATGCACATGACTACGACGGAAATCACGATATAAATGACTGCCATGAATGGCACGACAATGGTGGCGAAGGTCGCAATGCGCTTCACACCGCCAATAATGATGATGGCCAGAATGCCCGCCAAGACGACGGCTGCCCAGGTGGAGTTGATGCCCCAGGCGGTATCGGCCGCGGCGGCCACCGCATTGGCCTGGATGGCAGGCAAGAAGTAGCTGGTAGCCAAGATCATGGCGACGGCAAACACGATGCCGTAGACCACCATGAACGGCGCCGCCTTAGTGTGCTTGTAGGCCTTTTCGATGTAATAGGCGGGCCCGCCGCGGTACTCACCGGTGTCCTGGTCCTTCTCCTTGTAAATCTGCGCCAACGTACTTTCGATGAACGAGGTGGACGAGCCCAACAGCGCCACTGCCCACATCCAGAACACGGCGCCAGGCCCACCGAAGGCGATGGCTGTGGCCACGCCGGCGATATTGCCCACGCCCACGCGGCCGGAGAGCGAAACCATCAAGGATTGGAAGGAAGAAACGCCATCTGCGGACTTTTCTCCGTTAACGATCTGCTTGAGCATGTCCGGGATGCAGCGCACCTGCAGGCCGCGTGTCACCACGGTGAAATAAATACCCGCGCCGAGGCATAAAAACACCAAGACGGGGGACCAAATTACGGTATTGAGGGCATCGAGGAAGTTTGCCATCTGGTCTCTCCTAAGTCTGTCGCACCTCCCGAATGAAGAGCGATTAACCAGAGTATGCCCTAACTCACATCTTAGAGTGAGGCAAATCACCGATTAATTTTATGCAGTATAGTGCCACACTTACTGAAAGCTGGCGTTGTCCAGTAGCAATCGCCCCTCCAGGGCAGCCCGGCTCGTACCCCATACAGGGGTAAAAGCACGCGGGCGTAGAATGGGCCGCATGCCACATTCCGAGATAGCCGCAAAACACGACCGCCTCGTCTGGATCGATTTGGAGATGACCGGCCTCGACCCCGAGCGCCACGTCATTGTTGAGGTCGCCGCCGTCATCACCGATGGCAACCTCAACATCCTGGGCGAAGGCATCGACCTCGTCGTCCACGCCACCGAGGATGAGCTGGCACAGATGGATTCCTTTGTTACACAGATGCACGCTAAGTCCGGGCTGGATAAGGAAATCCGCGAGTCCACCACCTCCATCGGAGAGGCCGAGGATGCCGTACTCGCGCTCATCAATGAACATTGCGATCCTGAGCACCCCGCTCCCCTGGCCGGCAATTCCATCGCCACGGATCGCACCTTCATCCGCACTTATATGCCGCGGCTCGATAGCGCCCTGCACTACCGCATGATCGACGTCTCCACCATCAAGGAGCTTGCCCGCCGGTGGCACCCGCGCGCCTACTTCAACCAGCCCGATAAGGGCATGGCCCACCGCGCACTACAGGACATCATCGAATCCATCCGCGAGTTGGACTTCTACCGCCGCAGCGTCTTCCGCACCGACGAGGGCCCCACCTCCCCCGAAGCGGAGGAGATCAAGGCCGAAACCACCGCAGATTACCAGGCGTTTTTGTAATTTAGGCGGCGTGAGTTAACCTATATCTCGTTGCTTTCACGCAGCGATGGTGGCTGTAGTTCAGCTGGTAGAGCACCAGGTTGTGATCCTGGGTGTCGCGGGTTCGAGTCCCGTCAGCCACCCCAAATGCCCGAGCCTTGCGCTCGGGCTTTTTCAGTTTTCCGCCTGCATGCTCGCCAGCAGCTCCTCCGAGCGGGACCGACCGCCCACATCTGGCATGTCTCCGGTCACCACAAACTCGCTCACTCCCAGCCGCTTGCCGACGCCCCTAAGCTCCTCCCCCACTTCCTTCACCGTTCCCCATACGTCATGGGCCAGCGCCTCCTCAATGCGCCGGCGCTGCTGCCCCGTGAGCGCATCCATATCCAGCTCTCCTGCAGGCCGCAGGGCCCCGAACTCGCCGGTAGATTGCGCGAGCACCTTGGCATAGGCCTCCGGTAACAACAGGTCACGGGCGACCGCGGGCGTATCGGCAACGGCGATATTGAGCGAGGAGATGATAGGCGGGGCGTCGGCAAGCGCATGCTCCCGATACACCCGCGCGGCCGCCTCCTGCGTGGCCACCGGGCCGCCCAAAATGACGCCGAGCCCCATCTTGGCCGCAACCATGGCCGATCGAAAGCCCGCCAACACGTAGATCGGCGTGCCCGCATACTCCGGCCGCACCGTCACCGCCTCCTCGCCGCGCAGGTAGCGCAACAGCGTTGCCAGCTCCGCCTCAAAGCGCTGCTTCGCCACCGCCGGGTCGCCCTGGCGCAGCGCCCGCCGCACCGGGCCGGTAAAGCCGACGGAGGAGCCAATCCCAATATCGATGCGCCCGGGATACAACGCCTCGAGGAGGTTTATCTGCTCCGCCACCAGAAACGGCGGGTGATTTAACAGCATGATGCCGGCCGTGCCTACCCGAATGCGCTGCGTGCGCGCCGCCACGTGGGCCGCCAACATCCCCGGCTGCCCCGCCGGAATGCCTGGCACGCCGTGGTGCTCGGCCACCAGAAATCGCCGGAAACCAAGCCGCTCCACGTGCCGCGCGTGCTCAGCTACCTGGTCCAACGGCCCGGCCGCCCCGCGGTCTAAAACAGAAAAGCGCATGGCCACCACTGTAGCCATGCGCTTATCGCCTGCGCCGCTCTTGGGCGCTACTGATTGGCGTCCGCGTTGCCCTTAGACCACTCGTCCCAGGACATATTCCAGTCACCTAGTCCATCCAGCGCATTAAGCGTTTCACCGTAGGTATTGAACACGCGCACCACGTCGCCGCGCTTCATCGTCTCCTGGAACCACTGGGCAGCCTCCGGCGTGACGTTAATGCAGCCGTGCGAGGTATTGGTATTGCCCTGTGCCCCTACGGACCACGGAGCGGAGTGAACATAGATGCCGGAATAGGACATCTGGGTAGCCCAGTCCACCATTGTGCGGTAGCCACCCGCGGAGTGGGAAAGGCCGAAGGTCTCGGAGTCCATCAGCAGCTGCGGGTGCTCATCGCCGATGATGTATCGCCCATTCGGCGTATCGTACTGATAATCGCGACCCAACGAGACCGGGATGGCGCGCAAGAACTTCTTATTCTTGAAGACCTTCATGGTCTTGGTGGCGTTATCGATAATCGCCACGGTGCGGTCACCGATAGTGAAATTGGTCTTGGCGTTCTCGCCGCCGTAGATTCCACCACCCAGGTCCTTGCCGTACTGGTCCACCTTCACCTCAACCTTGGTGCCTGGCTCCCAGTACTCCTTTGGACGCCAGCGCACCTCCTGGTTGTTGACCCAGTAGAAAGCGCCCTTAACCTCAGGGTTGGTGGTCACAGTAATGGTCTTCTCGGCCGCCTTACGATCCGTAATCGGCACACCAAAATTCACGCCAATGACCTGGCCTACACCCACCTCAGAGTCCGGGATCGGAGTAAGCGAGACCTCGGCAACGCCCGCTGCTTGCGGGGTAGAAAAGCTGAGTTTCTTCTTGTTGCCATCCACATCGGAGGCGACGATGGAATAGGTGTGGTTATAGCCCAAGTCCTCCGCGGTAGACCACGTCTTCGCGTCCTTGGAGAGCTTTTCTTTGACTTCCACGCCCACTTCATTGGTCATGGTGACGCTCTTGAGCTTGCCGGAGGTCTTCACGGTTATAGGCTTGGACGGATCCACGTTTCTCGCCCCGTCTTTCACGGAAGCCGAGAGGCCGTCTTTCTTCTTGTCAGACTCTTTGCTCTCTTTACCGCTATTCTTTTCCCCGCCCGCGCTTGCGGCGGCGGTGGATTCTTGGTCAGTGGTTTGATCCTCGGCAGAGGAATCAGAGGAGCAGGAGGCGGCGGCTAGGGAAATGCACGCAACGCCCGCGGCCGCGATGAGGCGGCGCGCAATAGGGAGGGAATGTTTCACTGAGTTGCCCTTAGACACGTAATTGCTGCTTTCAAAGACCAATTTAGATTAGCGTCTCGCTCCAGCAATTACCAGAAGCCACTTCAGGCATTAACCAATTCGTTATAGACCTCTAAAAACCCGCCATAACCAGGCGATTTTACACTTTTCAAGAATGGCTGCTAGAGTATCTACTCGTTGCACAGAGAGCCACACGGCAGGAAGTCAACAATGCGCCATTAGCTCAATTGGCAGAGCAACTGACTCTTAATCAGTGGGTTCGGGGTTCGATTCCCTGATGGCGCACCACTTAAAAATTTAAATTAAAAAATTAGGCCGGGCAATAGCCCGGCCTTTTTGTTATCTCACCCGCAGCGGGGCAATGAGTGGAGCGCCGCCATGCTGGACGACGTCCGCCTCTACCCCATACACGCCTTCCACGAGCTCCCCCGTGAGAACGTCTGAAGGCGTGCCCTGAGCGCGAATATGGCCCTTCTTAAGCACCACCAGCTGATCACACATGCGCGCAGCCAGGTTGATGTCGTGAATGGCCACCAGGCCCAGGCTGCCGTCGCGCTTCGCCTTGGCACGCACCTCGTCCAGCACGAAGATCTGGTGATGCAGGTCGAGGGCGGACGTGGGTTCGTCGAGAAGCATGAGGCCTGGGTTGCCCACCAACATCTGCGCCACCGCCACCAACTGGCGCTGGCCGCCGGAAAGCTCGTTGAGGTAGCGCGAGGCAATCGCGTCCAGCCCCAGCGAGTGCAGCACCTCGCCGGTGCGCGTAATCGGGTCCTCGCAGGCCTCACGGCGCGCAGAGATCAGCACGGCTTCAAACGCCCGCAGCGCGGCCGTGCTCGTGAGATCCTGCGGCACGTAGCCGATGAGCTGCCGGCGGCGCTTGCCGCGCGGGGCCATGCCATCGACGCGGAAATCCACGTCTCCGTCGCAGCCGCGGTGCACGCCGGCCAGGGACTTAATGAGCGTGGTCTTGCCGGAGGCATTCGGCCCCAACAGGCCCACCAACTGCCCGCCGTGGAGTTTTTCCACATCCACGGACTCCAGCACGCGGTGCTTGCCATAGGCCGCACTCAGCCCGGAAATAGTCAGTTCTACGTCCACAGTGCCCTCCTTCGGGTCATGACGATGGCAATGAAGAATGGCACGCCCAGAAGCGAGGTAACAATGCCAATGGGAATAGCCAGGCCCGGCTTAATCATCAGGCTTACCGCATGCGCGGCGCACATCACGGCCGCGCCCGCCGCCATGGAGGCCGGCAGGAAGTAACGCTGATCCTCACCCACCAACATGCGGGCGATGTGCGGGCCCACCAAGCCGATGAAGCCGATGATGCCCGCGAAGGCCACGGTGGTCGCCGCAACGAGCGAAACCACGATGAGCACCACAACGCGCAGGCGGGAGGTATTGATGCCCATGGCGGTAGCGCGGGCGTCGCCAAGCCGCAAGGCAGTAAGGCGCCAGCCCAACGCCCACAAAATGGGCAGGGCGATAATCAGCACGGCCGCCAGCACGCCGTTGGCCGCCCAATTGGCGCGGGTAAGAGAGCCCATGGACCAAAAGACGATCTGCTGCAGCGCCTCGGCCGAGGACTGGTACTGGATAAGCGCCAGCATGGCCTGGAAGAAGAACACCAAGCCGATGCCCAACAGCACCATGGTCTCCGCCTTCGCGCCGCGGATAACGGCCGCGATAACAATAATGGCCGTAGCCACCGCGGCAGCAAGCCACGCCATCAGCGCCAGGTTGAACTGCGGCTGCGCAATCAGCTGCCACTTGAGCACGATGGAGGTGGCGCCGCCAAACGCGGCGGCCGCAGAAATGCCGAGGGTAAAAGGCTCGGCCAGCGGGTTATTGAGGATGGTCTGCATTTCCGCGCCGGCCAAAGACAGGGCCATGCCGATGAGCACGGCCATCACGGCCATGGGCAGGCGCAGCTGCCACAGCACCGTGCGCGTCTGGTCATCAAGCCCCGCGGGATTCACGATGCCCTTCATGACCTCGGCCGGGCTGATATCAATCGCGCCCACAAAGTTGCTGATAATAAAGGCCACGGCCGCAATCAGCGTCAGGCCCGCAACGATGCCGATGCGTTGCCACTTTAACTTCTTATGCTGCCGCGCCAGCGCGGCTACCTCTGCGCCCTCCATTAGTTGGTGCTAAAGAAGGTTCCCTCACCAGAGACCGGCGAGTACTTTTCTTGCGCGTCCATCCACTGCTTGGCGACGTCCACATCGGCATACGCTTCCGGATCAATCCACTCGGCCACCTGCAGCAGTGCCAGGTAATTAAACGGCGAATCATAGAACTGGTGCCACATGCTGTGGAAGTGGTGCTCCTTGACCGCACGCAGCTTATCGAAGCCGGCCTGCTTACCCGGCAGCTTAGCCACACTGCCCTTGGCTTCCTTTTCATCGATGCCATAACCGACGGCCGCATAGCCGACTGGGTGACCCTCATCGTCCTTCATATCGGACCAATCGCCACCGGTGGCAATAACCATGTCCGGGTCAGATTCCAAAACCTTCTCCGGGGTGATAGTGCCGGATTCGCCCGGGATGATTTCATCCGCAATATTCTCGCCGCCGGCCGCGTTGACCAGCTGGGAGATATTGGAATCGTTCCAGGAGCCGCAGCAATCGGACACACCGGCCGATCGCCAGACGAAGGCCCTTGGCTTGTCCTTTACCTGCTTCGCGCGGTCCTCAACCAGATCCACCGTCTTTTGCCAATCCGCGTTGAATTCCTCAGCGCGGTCCTCTTGGCCAAAGATCTCACCGAAGATGTCCATAGTCTTAGGCGTACTCTCCAGCGGGTCGCGGCGGAAGTCGGTGACCGCATACTTCAAGCCAGCCTGATCCATCTTGTCGGTCAGGCCAGCTTCGCGGGAGGCATCGTATTGATCCAGCGAGAGCACAATGAGGTCCGGGTCTAGGCTCACGAGTTTTTCTACGGTGACATCGCCCTTGGCAAAGCCGCCGATCTCTGGAACCTCGTTTACGGACGGCAGTTCCTTTTCCAGCGCCGCGTAGTAATCCGGCACGTTCTGTTTAAGATCCGTGCCAATGCCGACGACCTTGTCCAGTGGATTATCGGGGTCGAGTACACCGGTAGCAAAAATCGATCGGCCCTCCCCCAAAATCACACGATCGGGAGCCTTATCCAGTTCCACGTCACGGCCGATGATATCGGTGAAGGAGAACTCAGCATCGCCGCTGGAGCCGCCAGTTACTTCCTCAGCTGCGCCGCAGCCGACGAGTGCGGTTGCCGATGCCGCCACAACCGCCATTACCTTGAAGGGGGTATGAGCCATTTTTAGTCCTTGGTCGTTGGATGCCCTCGCGGCTAACGCGAAGGGCCTTACATAGGACATCCTAACCTGACTAGGTAAGGTAACCCAAACCTAAACGGGTTCGCCGTTGATCGCGTAGTCTTCCGGCTCGCCCTTGGGCACCTCGGTGCCGTCCGACATGGTGCGATCTTCCAGCTCTCCATCCGGATCCACGATGGCAATATCGAAGCCAGACTCGCGAATTCGGCGCAGCCCTTCTTTCAGCATGCGCCGGCCCATGCGGTTCGTGCCCGTAATATGCGATAGCTCGAGCACCACCGTGCCCTCGCCAAAATCCGACTCCATCAACTCGTACAAGATGGTCTCGGCCGCGTTGAAGTTGATTAGGCCCTGCAGGTAGATCACGGTCAGCTCCGCATCCTGCTCCACCTTGCGCACTGGGTTCACGCCATAGCGCTCGTCTGTAGACATCAGGTGCAGGCCCATGTCCTTCGACAGCAGCTTGAACGCATCCACCCCGCGCACCGAGTTGCCTTCTTTGTTCAGTCGCGGCGAGAATGTCGCCACGCCCAACTGGCCCGGCAGCGTGCCCAGCAGGCCACCCGACACGCCCGACTTCGCCGGGATGCCCACCTCGGCCATCCACCGGCCGGCGCCGTCATACATGCCGGCCGAGCTCATCACCGATAGCGTCAACCGGCACACATCCGCGTCCAAAATCTTGTCGCCCGTCACCGGCTGCACGCCACCGTTCGCCAGCGTTGCTGACATCACGGCCAAGTCCCGCACCGTCACTACAATCGAGCACTGCTCAATATACGTTGACACCGCGTCGTGGGCCTCGTCCTGGATGATGTCGTAGTTGCGCAGCATGTGCGCCAGCGAGAGGTTGCGTTCGCTGACATCGAGCTCGGAGGAGCGCATGGCGTCGTCGATAAGCAAATCACGCCCCGCCAGCCGCGAGAAATAGGTGCGCAGACGCTCCACGCGCGCGGCAGGCTCCGAATCCACGCCATTAATCAGCTGCGTGACCGCAATCGCGCCCGCATTAATCATGGGGTTGACCGGCCGGTGATCATCGCGGTTGAGCGAAAGCTCGTTGAAAGCCTCGCCCGAAGGCTCCATACCCACAATCTCACGCACCGCAGATAATCCCAGCTCCTGCAACGCCAGCGCATAAACAAAAGGCTTGGACAAGGATTGCAGGGTAAATTCCACCTCATCATCGCCCGCAGAGTAGACGTGGCCGGTGGTGGTGCACATCGCGGCGCCGAGATACTCGGGCTCTGCCTTGGCCAGCTCCGGAATATAATCCGCCACGGCACCGTCGCGATTATCGCGCACCTTGGTGAGGATTTCCTGCAAATAAAAAGGGATTGGTGTCTTCATCCCAACCCAGCCTACGAAAAAAGTCCCCGCGGTGTGCGGGGACTTCACAATTAGTGGCGCTCGGACAGCAGGCGCTGCAGCTCCTTCAGGTCGCTCTTGCGGCGGCGAGAGCGGAAGACCGAGAAAGCAATCAGTCCAACCACAGCGGCGCCGACGCCGCCCAAGGCCATCTGCACGTTGCGGTCCTGCAGCTTATCGGTAGCCGCGGTCTTAGCCTCGTTGGCAAAGTTCTGCGGCTTGCTGCGCTGTGCCAGCTCGTCCAGGGTGCCGGCCAGCTGGCGGCGGGTGCGCTCGATATCGCGCTGAATGTCTTCAATATTGCGTGCCACGAAGTTCTCCTCTTAACTTAGGTTCGCTCTTAACGGGGTCATTCTACCCCGCCGGCCCAAAAGCGTGCAGCCCGGGCGGTAAGTAAGGTGGAAACTATGACTGAAAACCGTTTGAACGTTGGAGATACCGCCCCTGCCTTTGCGCTTGCCGACGACGCCGGAAACACCGTTTCCCTCGCCGATTACGCAGGCCAGCGCGTACTGGTCTACTTCTACCCCCGCGCCAATACCCCGGGCTGCACCAAGGAAGCCTGCGATTTCCGCGATTCCCTGGAACAGCTCAATGATCTCAATATCGCCGTCGTGGGTATCTCGCCCGATAAGCCAGAGGCGCTTGCAAAGTTCCGCGCGGACCACGAGCTGAACTTCCCGCTGCTCTCGGACCCAGATAAGTCCGTCATGACCGCCTACGGCGCGTTTGGTGAGAAAAAGAACTACGGCAAGGTGGTCCAAGGCGTTATCCGCTCCACCTTCTTGGTCGAGCCGGATGGCACCATTGGCCAAACACACTACAACGTCAAGGCCACCGGCCACGTCGCACGCGTGATGAAGGGTCTTAACTAGCGCCGGGGCACCCGTCGGTGCGTTGTACCTCGCCTGCGCGCTCACTCGGCTCGACACCGCCGCGGATGCCGAGCGCATTGACCTGGCCGGCTTCCTTATCCACAGCGTCGTCGCGCAGCTCAATTGCGCAACTGCGAGCGATTCGGACGACTTTGATGCCGCGGTCATAGGGATTAAGCGCATGCTCGTTTCGTATCTATTTGCCATTGCGGCCCACTGGGGCAGTTGACACTTAAACAAGTTATCCACAGCTGCGGATGCCTTCGCCTCGGCTCGCCCGCCGGCTCTGCTTAAAGTTGCAGCTATGAGCGCACTGCAGGCCTATGCCACCCATATTGCCTCGGCGATGGATATCCTCGCCGAGGCTCACGGCATGCCTGAGCGCGCCCTCCTCGAGCTTGGTTTGCCGGACGTGGAAGCGCGCGAACTGCGCGCCATGGCCGAAGTCTATTTCGGCACGACCGGCTTTAGCCGCAAACAACGCCACGCGGCCACGGCCGCCCGCCACCACGATCTCGTAACGCTTAAGCTCATTGAAAAGTACGTCTCTCGGGTGCGCAATAAACGTGATGCCTGGAACTTGCGCGTGGAATTATGCCGCCTGCGCGGGCCAGCCTCCGAAATCGCGCGCCGCGCCAAGCAGCGCCTCCGCGAACTCCGCCCGCGCCGCATGCCACCCCGCGAAGGCGTCCAACTCCTTCGCCGGCCGCACGGCCCGTGGACGATGCGGATTACTGCACCGTCGGCCTTCCTCGCGGAGTTCGACGCCGCGCTCGACCCCGACCGCCCTCTCGATTCCCTCCGCGACCTCCTTCGCGGCACCGGCGCGCCTTCCGCGCGCACCACCACCAACGTCATCATCCCGCTCAACGCGCTGGACCGCATTGTGGACGGCGACGGTGAAGAAGTCACCCTGCGCCTAACGAATGGCGCGACCATTACCGGCGCCGAGCTGGTCGAGCGCACCTTCACCGAGCACGGCCTCGCGACCCTCATCCATCCCGTCAAGGGTCCAGTCAACCTGTATCGCACGTCGCGTTACGCCACCGAGAAACAGCGGCAAATGGCCGCAGCCGAAAATCCCACCTGCCCGTGGCCGCCGTGCAACCACCCGGCAGACAAGGCCCAGATCCATCACCTCAAGGCGTGGAAACACGGCGGGTTGACCAACATGGAGAACCTGACGGTGTGCTGCCCCTACCACAACGGGGTCAACCAAGATGATCCCAATGCCCCGCCGCTGCGCGGGCGCCTTGCCCGGGTCAATGGCAAGGTCCGCTGGGTTCGTTAGCGCTGCCTCTGCGAGGTAGCGCTACTCGGCGTGTCATCGGCCATAAGAACGTCGTGAACCAGGTCGCGCGCGGCGCTCAACGCATCACGGCCAGAGTCAGGATGGCCGTCGGTAGCGAAGACCTGACACTCGTGATCGGGGATCACCTCCGCGCGGCGGGTTATGCCACGCTGCGCGGTATAGGCATCAAAGAGGTTATCGATGCTCAGGGCTAGTCCTCGCTTTTCAGTTGCTCGCGCAGCTGCTGGAAGTACTCGCGGGCAGCCTGGGGCTGCGCGGTGGAGTGCTGGCCCTGCTGCGCCTGCGGCTCTGCCTGCTGGTTCTCGGAGCGTTGCTGCTCAGCGCGCTGGGAAGCGGCGATGGCTTCGCGCTTAGCGCGTTCGGCCTGACGCTTAGATTCGCGCTCGATTTCTTCGGCGCGGGATGGCTTCTTAGGCTGCGGGCGACGGCACTGGGACGGCTCCTCGGCGGAGTCGAGGGCACGGTTGGCCATGAGCACATCGCGCATACCGCTGAAAAGATCGCCCATCCCCTGCGGGTTGGAGGGCATGTAGAGAACGGACGCCTGGCCGTTGTGAGAGACGTCGACCATAGCGTCGAGGTACTGGGAGACCAGCATGAGGGCTTCGGGGGATTCTTCCACGCCGGCGTCGCGAAGCATCTCGTACTGCTGGGCAATGCCCTCGACGATTTCCTTACGCTGGTCAGCGACGCCGCGGCCCTGCAGCTTCTTCGCCTCGGCTGCACCCTCGGCCTCCTTGACCACACGGATCTTCTCGGCTTCCGCCTGAGCGACGGCCGCCTCGCGCTCGCGCTGCGCTGCGTTAATGGAGTTCATGGACTCACGCACCCGGGAATCAGGGCGAATATCGGTGACCAAGGTATTGACGAAGTTCCAGCCATATTCGGCCATGTTGTCGCGCAGGGAGGCCGCAACATTGCGGGCGATGGTGTCCTTGGAAGAGAAGGAATCATCCAGGTTCATATTCGCCACGGAAGAGCGAACATTGTCCTGCACGTAGGCCACAATCTGCTGCTCGTGATTGGAGAGCATGTAGTACGCCTCGCGCTCGCGACCCTGGACTACCTCGTACTGCACGGCGACAGGGATTTGGACGAAGACATTGTCCTTCGTCTTGGTCTCCACCATCACGTCCAGCTGGCGCACCTGCAGCGAAATCTTATCGCGTACACGGTCCACCCACGGCATTTTAAAGTGCAGGCCAGCATGCGCCACCTTTTGGAATTTACCCAATCGCTCCAGAATGGCAGCTTCGCGAGTGCGAACGATGAAATAACCATCGAAGAGCGTTCCCAAGATAATCAGCAGGATAAGGACAATTACTATGGTGGCAATCATTAAGTCTCCCTAAATGTCGTGGTGATCACTAATATTTTCGCATAGGAAATGGCGAAACGCTAGTGATCGTCGATAAGCGAAAAGAGCTTCCCCAAGATGGTCGCACCATCCTCGCGAATGCCATTGTGCTGGAACTCATTGTTAATCCACGGCCGCAGGTCTCCCAGATGCGCGGCCGTAGCCAAGGACTCCTCGAGAGGGACGAAAATATCATCGACGTAGATGGCCGCGGCCGTGGTGGGCACCTCGCCCAACGCATAGGGCGGGGAGAATTCGTGGCGGGCGAGGCC
This sequence comes from Corynebacterium tuberculostearicum, assembly GCF_022347235.1. GTDB lineage: Bacteria > Actinomycetota > Actinomycetes > Mycobacteriales > Mycobacteriaceae > Corynebacterium > Corynebacterium tuberculostearicum_F. Next base: position 38,717 of record NZ_JAKRDX010000002.1, on the reverse strand, counting down.
ATGGGCGGCGTCGGCAAACGCGTGCAAGGCCGGGTCCTCGTCGAACTGCCAGGGGAAAATGTGCTCGCCGGTCAGCCAGGTGCCGACCTCAGCAAACTCCGGAAATTCCTCGCGCACGCGGTGCGCCGCCCAGTGCGTAGCGGCCTGGCCACCGGCGCCGCCGTAAATCGACTCATGGATTGCGGCGTACAACGGAGCATCCGCAAAGCTCACGCGCTGGCCGACGTCCGCCAGGAAATCACCCCGCAACCGCTTCTCCCCCGCCACGGTGCGGAAGGGCTCTTCCAGCAGATAGGCCAGCGAATCAAAGCCGGTGCCCCGGCCGAGCTCAATGCCGATAGTGCGAAAGCGCAGCGCGGACAGGCGCTCACCGGTAGGAAGCCGCTCATCCGAATTGTCGAGGTGGGAAATGATCTCCTCGATACGACCCTGTGCCCACGGGAATTCGCGGTAGAAGCGCTGTTGGCGGACCTTGAGCTTGCTGAAAGTAGCGCGGTAGAGCTCATCCGCGCCCTTCAGCGTGGGGATACCGCCGGTGAAGAAGGCATGCTCGACGCGCTCGGGTGCCTGGGATAGGTAGGCGGTAATGCAAAAGCCGCCGAAGGATTGGCCGAACAGCGACCATTTCTCGAGTCCGAGGTGCTCGCGCAGGCGCTCGGCATCACGGACGATATTGTCCTGGCGCAGCAACGCCAGGTGCGTAGCGGTGCGCTCTGCGGCCGGGCTAAGCGCATCAATGCGGTGCGAGCGGCCGGTGCCGCGCTGATCCATGAAGATAACGCGGTAGCGCTCGAGCGCCTTGCCAATCAGCCCCGTAGGCGCCAGCGGCCGGGGCGCTGGGAAACCGGGACCGCCCTGCAGGTATAGCAATGCGGGCAGGTCCTCGCCGCCGGGAGGGATTATTTCGCGGGCGTAAAGCCCAAAAGTCCCGTGGGGATTGGAATAATCCCACGGGACTTCTAGGTGGTGCTCTTTAATTGTGTGGCCGAAGCGGCGATAGGAGGTCATGTCCTCCCAGGCTAGTGGACTTCCAGACCCTTCGAGCGGAAGACGTCGCGGATTTTCTCCACATCCTCCGGCTTCGGTGGCTTCGTGTCAGCTAGCTGGTAGTTCATACCCAAGTTATCCCACTTGTCCTTGCCCATATTGTGGAAAGGCAGGACCTCAACGCGCTCAACGTTGGATTTCCAACGCGCCACGATGTTGGCCACATTTTCCACGTTCTCTGGCGAGTCCGTGAGGTCTGGCACCACCACGAAGCGGATCCACACCGCCTTGCCCATCTTGTTTAGCCTGTCGCCGAAGTCCAGCGTGGGCTGGAGTTCGCGCTGAGTGACCTTGCGATAGGTTTCCTCGTCGCCCGACTTGACGTCGAGAAGCACGAGGTCGATATTGTCCAGGTCCTCGTCACGCAGACGCGCACCGAGATAGCCGGCAGTATCGATGGTGGTGTGGATGCCCGCATCGTGAACTTCCTTCAGCACGCGGCGCGTGAAAGAAAGTTGGAAGAGGGGTTCACCACCGGAGATGGTGAGACCGCCACCGGAAGCGTTGAAGATTGGCTTATAACGCTTAATGCGCTTGACCACATCCTCGACCCGCTCCAGCGTGCCGGTCTTCATCTCCCAGGTGTCTGGGTTATGGCAGTACTGGCAGCGCAGTGGGCAGCCGGACATGAACATCGTCATGCGGGTACCCGGGCCATCGACGGCGGTCACGAGCTCCCAAGAGTGCACGAGGGCAATATCGCCGGTACGGCGCGCCTCCATGAGTTCGGGGCGGGTAATGTCATCGAATTGAGCGTCGTCTCCCAGGCCCGCGGCCGCGCCGCGGACTCGCTCTCCCTCTTCAGGAGAGAGGGTAACGACACCAGTAACGCCATCAGCCATGATTAGGAACCCTGGTGGAAGGTGCGGGAGATAACGTCGAGCTGCTGCTCCTTGGTCAGCTTGACAAAGTTGACAGCGTAGCCAGAGACGCGAACGGTGAGGTTCGGGTACTTCTCTGGGTGCTCAACGGCGTCCTCGAGGGTGGACTTGTCCAGCACGTTGATGTTTGCGTGGTACAGACCAGAGTTCATCTGGTGTGCATCGCGGTTTGCCTTCATTGCTGACATGCGGTCTTCGAAAGTTGGGGTTGCCATGATTTTCTCCTTTTCGGGATGGTTGAGGGTTGGTGGTTTTTACTTCTCCATGATGAAGCCGGCATCCAGAACGCCCACCAAGTTATTGATGCGCTCTTCTGGGGTGCGGCCCAATCCGGAAGGAGTAATGGTGTTGGTCAGCGAGATGCCGTCCAAGGCGTCCTTGTAATCCAGCTTGCCGACGGACAGCATGGAAGCAACCATGCCGTGACTGTCAGCACCGTTTTCAGGGTTAGCGCCTGGGGAGAACGGCGTGCCGGCCTTGTGGCCCGACGGGAAGGCGCCTGTTGCCTTGCCGTAGACCACGTTCGAGGTAATGGTCAGCACGGACTGGGTTGGGATGGCATTGCGGTACATCGGGATGGCCTTAATCTTTTCCATCACGGTGTGGACAATGGTAGCGGCGATATCATCGGCGCGGTCGTCATCGTTGCCGTAGAACGGGAACTCACCTTCGGTGATGTAGTCCGTAATCAGGCCGGTCTCGTCGCGTACCGGGGTGACCTTAGCGTACTTGATAGCAGCCAGGGAGTCGGCGACGATGGACAGGCCGGCGATGCCGCAGCCCATGGAGCGGACGATATTGGAATCGTGCAGCGCCATCTCGACTGCCTCATAGGCGTACTTGTCGTGGGAGTAGTGGATGATGTTGAGGGCCTCAACGTAGGTGCCAACAACCCAGTCCAGCATCTCCTCGTACTTCTGCCAGACCTCGTCGAAGTCCAGCGGGCCGTCGCCCTTGATGGGCTCGTAGCCTTCGACAACCTGCTTGCCGGATACCTCATCGCGGCCACCGTTGATGGCGTAGAGCAGAGCCTTTGCGGCGTTCACACGAGCGCCGAAGAACTGCATCTGCTTGCCAACTTCCATCGGGGAGACACAGCAAGCAATTGCGGCGTCATCGCCCCACTGCTCACGAATCTGGCGGTCAGACTCGTACTGGATGGAGGAGGTCTCAATAGAGATGTGGGCACAGAATTCCTTGTAGCCCTCTGGCAGCTTCGGATCCCAGAAGATGGTGATGTTTGGCTCAGGTGATGGGCCAAGGTTGACCAAGGTCTGCAGCAGACGGAAGGAGGTCTTGGTGACCATGTGGCGGCCGTCGTTGCCAAAGCCAGCGTCAGACCAGGTTGCCCAGTATGGGTCGCCGGAGAAGATCTGGTCGTAGTCGATGGTGCGCAGGAAGCGAACGATACGCAGCTTGAGAACCAGGGAGTCAATGATCTCCTGGGCGTCTTCCTCGGTGATGATGCCAGCGGCGAGGTCGCGCTCGAAGTAGCAATCGAAGAAGGCGGACAGGCGGCCGATGGACATTGCGGCGCCATCCTGGGACTTAATGGAAGCCAGGTAGCCGAAGTAGGTCCACTGCACTGCCTCGTGAGCGGTCTTGGCCGGCTGGGAGATGTCGAAGCCGTAGGACTCAGCCATCTTCTTGAGCTTCTTCAGGGCCTTGATCTGCTCGGAGTGCTCCTCGCGGAAGCGTGCCCAGTGCTCAGAGAAGCCAGCATCGGCGACGGAATCGCGGGAAGCCTGCTTTTCCTCGATCAGGTAATCCACACCATAAAGTGCAACACGGCGGTAGTCGCCGATGATGCGGCCACGGCCGTAAGCATCCGGCAGGCCGGTAATGATGTGTGATGAACGAGCAGCGCGGATGCGCGGGGTGTAGATATCGAAGACCGCATCGTTGTGGGTCTTGCGGTAACGGGTGAAGATCTTCTCCACCTCAGGATCTACTTCCTTGCCCGCTTCGGCGATAGCCTGCTTGACCATGCGCCAGCCACCGAACGGCATCATGGCGCGCTTCAGCGGGGTATCAGTCTGCAGACCGACGATAACGTCGTCGTCCTCTGAGATGTAGCCGGCCGGGAAGGCGTCGATATCGGTCGGGGTGTGGGTGTCAACGTCGTAAACGCGCTGCTCGCGCTCGACGGACAGGTACTTCTTTTCCAGAGTGTCCCAGACGCGCTTGGTCTTCTCGGTCGGGCCTGCCAGGAAGCTGGAGTCACCGTCGTACGGCGTGTAGTTGCGCTGGATGAAGTCGCGGACGTTAATGCCCTCGGTCCATGGACCGGACTCAAATCCCTTCCAAGCTTCAAACTGTTGAGGCTGCGTTGCGGTAGTCATAATTCCCTTCTCTCGGGCGAATTGCTATCAGGGGATAAATGCCGCTTTCTTCGAGCCACAGCACCAAGCCCCTCTGGCCTCAATTGTTGACCAATTCCCTGGTAATAACAAGTCTCGCAAACGTTTGAAAGCTAAGTAATAAACCGGTCGTGTTGTTTCGCAGGTGAGTGATTTTATGCAGTACGCACGTACGTCTTCCATCGGGGGTGAAATAGCCCCGAACGTGTTCCGCATCACCACTAAATTTTGGCCGCTACCTGCGCGAACCTCTACTGTTAATCCCGTTCAGCTTCGCTTCCGCACAAAGGAGGACTTCGTGGCTTCCCAGCCCAAGCATCCAGTAGATATCGTCCCACCCGCGCCCAAACTAGCCGCCTTGGGTTTACAGCATGTGCTGGCGTTTTATGCCGGCGCAGTCATCGTCCCGCTGCTCATTGCCGGCTCGCTCAATCTGGATGCGGAAACCACCATCCACCTCATTAATGCGGACCTGTTGACCTGTGGCATTGCGACGATCATTCAGTCCATGGGCGTCGGCAAGCGCATTGGCGTGCGCCTGCCCATCGTGCAGGGCGTGACTACTACGGCCGTCTCCCCGATTATTGCCATTGGCCTGGGCGCGACCGACGGCGCGGGTGGGGTGGCCTCGCTGCCAACCATTTATGGCGCCATTATTGTCGCCGGCCTTTTTACCTTCTTCGCGGCGCCGGTCTTTGGCAAGGTGCTGCGTTTCTTCCCGCCGGTGGTCACCGGTTCGGTCCTACTGGTCATGGGTACGTCGCTGTTGGGGGTGTCGGCCAATGACTTTGTCAATTACGCCGAGGGCGTGCCGGCCACCCGCGACTTACTCTATGGCTTTGGCACGCTCGCGGTCATCATCTTGGTGCAGCGTTTTTCCTCCGGCTTCCTGGGCACCCTGGCCGTGCTCATCGGCCTAGTCCTGGGCACTGGCGTGGCGCTCGTGCTTGGCGACGCCTCCTTTGACGAGGTCTCCTCCGCCCCCGCCCTCGGCATTACTACCCCGTTCTACTTCGGTATGCCGAAGTTTGACCTGGTGGCTATCTTCTCGCTCATCATCGTCATGATCATCACCATGGTGGAGACCACCGGTGACGTCTTTGCTACCGGCGAGATCGTAAAAAAGCGCATCCGCCGCGATGATGTCGTGCGTGCCATTCGCGCCGATGGCCTGTCCACCCTGGTGGGTGGCGTGATGAACTCCTTCCCCTATACCTGCTTTGCCCAAAACGTTGGCCTGGTACGCCTGACCAGCGTGAAGTCGCGCTGGGTGGCCGTTGCCGCCGCCGGGTTCATGATGGTGCTGGGCATTTTGCCCAAGGCCGGCGCGGTCGTAGCCTCCATCCCCTCCCCCGTTCTCGGCGGCGCCTCCCTGGCGCTTTTTGCCAACGTGGCGTGGGTGGGCCTACAGACCATCGCCAAGGCCGATCTTTCCGATGGCCGCAACTCCGTCATCGTCACCTCCGCGCTGGGGCTGGCCATGCTGGTGACCTTCAAGCCGGATATCGCCACCGCCTTCCCGGAGTGGGCGCAAACCTTCGTCTCTTCTGGCATGTCCATCGGCGCGATTACCGCCATTGTGCTCAACCTTTTGTTCTTCCACACAGGAGGCAAGCAGGGAACGCAAGTGTCTCGGGCCGTCGGCAAGAGCGTGAGCCTGCAGCAGATCAACGGCGCTTCCCGCGAAGAATTCGTCTCCGCGCTGCGCCCGCTGTTTAATAACGAGACCTGGCCGCTGGAGCTGGCGTGGGAGTCGCGGCCCTTCGGCGATGTTAATGAGCTGCGCGCGGCCATTCAGGTGGCCGTGCTGACCGCGGATGATTCCCGCCGCGCCGCGCTCATACACGATTATCCGGCCATGGATGAGCTGCTGCTTGCCGACGCCGACGAGGCCGCCACCATCTCCGCCGACCGCGGCTCCCTGGGCCTAACCGACCTGGATGATGTGCAGACCGAGCGCATCACCGAGCTTTCCGCCGCCTACCGCGAGCGCTTTGGCATGCCCTTTGTGGCCTATTTGGATACCAATGACACCGTCGACCGCGTCATTGATGCCGGCGTGCGCCGCCTAGCCAACTCCCCCGAGCAGGAGAACCGCACCGCACTGGGCGAAATCGTAGAAATTGCCAACGACCGCTTCGATATCCTGCTGGCCGATGCCAACCCGGTCCGCTCCTCGTGGGACCGCAAGTTCACCGAGGTGGACTAGTTAGCGAAAGGAAAAGTCCACTTCGGCCTCTGGGTCCACGCCGGAAATGATGCCGGTGTAGAACTGCTTGGCCTGGGATTGGAGGACATCGCGATTATCCGCGATGTCCTCTTTCTTTTTGTCCTCGGTGAGGATTTTGGTGATGGTTTCCGCCTTATCGATATCCGGGGTAATCCAGCTCAACGCGCCGTTGTCTTCCACCGCGGTTTCGAAATTCTCATCCGAGTGCCCGATGAATATGAACTCGGGGATCTCCACGCGGAAGTGGTGCGGGGATTCTTCTTCCACTCGCACCTGCGAACCTTCGATGCCGAGCTTGGCACGGTAGGAGTACTTGATGTACTGGGTGCGCTCGCTGCCCGGGACCTGCCAATTCCACAGCTTGCTGGTAGCGGATTCCTCCGATAGGCCCTCGATACCCAGCGAGACGAGCACCACCTGCTCTTCGCGTTCCACGGCCTTGATGACCTTGGTATTACTCGATTCGGTCTCCACCTCCACCGGCTCCCGCACCTGCCAAATGAACACCGCGGCGGCAGCCACGGTGGCAATGAGAATGACGGCGACAAGGGTGGAAAGCAGCTTTTTCATGATGACCATCTTAGGGCGACTATGCGGGCGGTGATATGCGAAAGCGCCGCCGGCTTCGAGAGCCAGCGGCGCCGATAGTGCGCCCGGTGAGACTTGAACTCACACGTCATAAGACACTAGAACCTAAATCTAGCGCGTCTGCCAATTCCGCCACGGGCGCGGGGGACTTGCCATAGTGTACACGGCACGCCGTCAATCCAGAAACCAGGGGTGTTCTGTTTTCCGGCCGCTGGTGGGTAGGGTGGAACGCGTGAGCACTCAAGAGGAAAAGAAGAACAAGCGCGTGCAGGTGCGGTGGTGGCACATCCTCCTCATCGCGTTTTTCGTCGTGCTCTTCCTATTCCTGGCCTATTGGCAATGGACGCGCTTCCGCTCCGGCTCGGGCACCTTCCAAAACTTGGGCTATGCCTTCCAGTGGCCACTGTTCGCCGTGTTCGTGGTCTATGCCTATCGCACCACGCTGCGCTATGAAAACGAGCGCCTCGCGGCCGAGGAAGAAGCCCGCGACATGGATAGCACCACCACTGAGGCCCCGGCTGAGTCTCCCGCACAGCCGCAGGCGAACACCAAAATCGATGAGGATTTCCTGCCCCAGCGGCCTCAAATAGATGTGGACACGTTCAACGCCATGAATACCCCGCGCCGCCGGCGCGGCGAGAATGAAGAAAGCTGATTATGACCAACAAAGTTCACCCCGCCCGCCAGGCCCGCATCCGCGGACCTTTGAAGTTTTTCTCCATCGCGGCCACCGTGACCGGTATCTTCCTGATTATCCTGGTCATCCGCATGGTCTGCCAGTACCTCATCGGCATGGAGATCCCAGAGTGGGCCACCTATATCGCGATCGTGCACGGCATCGCGTACATGACCTACCTGCTGTCCATCCTTATCCTCGGCCCGCGCGCGCTGTGGCCGGTGGGCAAGCTCTTTACCACCGCCCTTGCCGGCGTGGTGCCCTTCCTGTCCTTCTGGATGGAGCACAAGCGCCGCAAGGAAATCGAGGAGGAGTTCCAGCTTTAGGAACTGCGAACCAGCTCCGCGATGGCGGGGACTAGTTGACTTAGAGCGCGGCCGCGATGCGAGACCGCGTTCTTTTCTTCTGGGGCCATCTCCGCGGCCGACCGGGGCTCGCCTTCTGGCTGAAAGAGCGGGTCATAGCCAAAGCCGTTGTCCCCGCGCGGCTCGCGCAGGAAGCGGCCTTCCCAGCGGCCCTCGGCCACGTGCTCGGCGCCATCGGGAGTCACGAGCGCGCAGACGGAGACAAAGGCGGCGGCGCGGCGCTCATCGGGGACATCGGCCATCTGTGCCAAGACCAGGTCATTATTGGCCTGGTCATTGCCGTGCTGGCCGGACCAGCGGGCGGAGAGCACGCCGGGCATGCCGTTGAGCTCTTCGATGGCCAAGCCGGAATCATCCGCGACAGTGGCAAAGCCGGTCGCGGCCGCGCCGGCGCGGGCCTTGATGAGCGCGTTATCGGCAAAGGTGCGGCCGTCCTCCACCGGCTCTGGGTAGGGCTCCACAGCGGATAGCGGGCGCAACTCGACGCCCTCGATGCCGGCATCGGCCAGGATGCGCTCGAGCTCCGCGAGCTTCTTCGGATTATTGGACGCGACGAGAATTACCACCCCAGCGCCGCCTTCTGTGCGGCGATGAGCTCGCGGCAGCCCTTCTGCGCTACGTCAAGCATCTCATTGAGCTCCTCGCGGCCAAAGAGGCCGTGCTCGCCGGTGCCCTGGATTTCCACGAAGTCGCCGGATTCTTGCATCACCACGTTGAGGTCGACCTCGGCGCGGGAGTCTTCCTCATAAGGCAGGTCGAGGCAGATTTCGCCATCAATGATGCCGACCGAAACCGCGGCGATGGGATCGAGCAGCGGCTCGCCGGGGACGACGCCCTCGGCCTTGAGGTGTGCGATGGCGTCGGCAAGCGCAACATAGGCGCCGGTGATAGACGCAGTGCGGGTGCCGCCATCGGCCTGCAGGACGTCGCAGTCAAGCTGGATGGTGTTCTCGCCCAGCTCCTCCAAGTCCACCGCAGCGCGCAGGGAGCGGCCGACGAGGCGGGAAATCTCATGGGTGCGGCCCTTGACCTTGCCCTTCATGGATTCGCGGGGCATGCGGTCATGGGTGGCGGAAGGCAACATGGCGTACTCGGCGGTAAGCCAGCCTTCGCCCGAATCACGCTTGAAGCGCGGCACGCCATATTCTACGGATGCGGTGCACATGACGCGGGTATTGCCAAACTCCACCAGCACCGAGCCGGCCGGGTTGGTGGTGAAATTGCGGGTAATGCGGACGCTGCGCATCTGGTCCAGCGCGCGCCCATCGGCACGAGTAAATTCAGTCATGCCGTCCAGCGTATCTTAGAACTCCATCCCCGCGGCGCCGAGGACAATCTCGCCATCGAATTCGGAGCGGGCGGCCTCCAAAGTAGCTTGCGCATCGCCCCACGGCTGAATGTGGATAAGCACGAGCTTGCCCACACCCGCCTCGCGTGCCGCCCTACCGGCTTCCGCGCCCGACATGTGCATGTCCGGCGCCTTGCCCTCCGAGGTCTCGCCCCAGGCCGCCTCGCAGAGGAAGATATCGGCACCACGGGCGGCTTCGACAAGCGCGGGCGTATACGAAGAGTCACCGGAATAGGTAATAGTCTGGCCCGTCTTCGTGTGCTCCACGCGCAAGGCGTAGGCCTCTACCGGGTGGTTTACCGGGAAGGGGGTGATATAGACGTCATCCACGAGCTGGCGCTCGCCCGGCTCCCAGGCGCTAAAGGCGAAGGTATCGGACATGTCATCGATGCCATCGACCTCATCCGAGGACAGGCGGCCCAGGTGCGTGGGCGTAGCCTTCGGTCCGAAGCACATATTGCGCGAGGCCGCCGGCGCGGTGGGATGGAAGCGGCGCCACACCATCAGGGAGGGAAAATCCAGGCAGTGATCAGCATGCAGATGGCTAAAGGCCACGTGCGCATCACAAGGATCCTGCTGCTGTTCCAGCTGCGCCAAGGTGCCAGGGCCCATGTCGAGGACAATGGACGGCGCATTATCGAAGGACAGCAAGTAGCCGGAGGCGGGATTCTGGGCGGTGGGGACGCTACCGGAGCAGCCTAGGATGATCAGCTTCATGGGCTCAATAGTTCCATGAATTCGCCCCGCATGCGTACTCAACGTGCAAACGGGGGAGAAATTGCACTTCTTTATGCAATCTGGGGGCCGAGAAAGCGCGCGGCAAGGCGGGCAAAGGCCTCTGGGTCGCCGGTGGATTCAAAAGTGTGGACCGGCTGATTCTCTGCGGGGGCCAACATATCCGTTTCCGTGAGGATCCGCATCACATCCTTGGTGGTTTCCTCCGAGGAGGTCACCAGCGAGACATTATCGCCCATCGCCAGCTGGATAATGCCGGTCAGCAGCGGATAGTGCGTGCAGCCCAACACCAGCGTGTCTACCCCTTGTGCCTGCAGCGGGGCCAGGTAGCCCTCGGCGACGCCGAGAATCTGGCGGCCGGCGGTAATGCCCCGCTCGACAAAGGGAACAAAGTCCGGGCAAGCGGTGGCAAAGGCCTGCACCTTGGGGTTGAGTGCGAATAAGTCTTGGTAGGCACCGGATTTGATGGTGCCTTCGGTGCCGATGACGCCGATTTTTCCGTTGCGCGTGGTGGACATGGCGCGGCGCACCGCGGGCCGGATGACCTCCACGATGGGGATATCGTAGCGCTCGCGCGCATCGTGCAAGAAGGCGGCGGTGGCGGTATTGCAGGCAATGACCAGCATTTTGCAGCCGCGCTCCACCAGCCGATCGGCCACGTCTTGGGAAAAGGCGCGGACTTCAGAGATGGGCCGCGGACCGTAGGGGCTATGGGCGGTATCGCCGGTATAGATGACGGATTCGTGCGGCAGCTGTTCCATCACCGCGCGGGCTACGGTGAGCCCGCCCACGCCGGAATCAAAGATGCCGATGGGAGAGGTCGCAGTTGGCATTAGCGCTTCACTGCCTTAACCGGGTCGTCCGAGGTAATAGTCATGCCGGCGAGGATTCCGCCGATGGCGCCGAAGAGGTGGCCCTGCCAGCTCACGCCCTCGTAGACGGGCAACACGCCCCACACCAAGCCGGAGTACGCGAAGCCGAGCACGATGCCCAAGATGGTCTGGATGAGCGAACGGTTAAAAATTCCGCGCACAATCAGGTACGCCAGCCAGCCATAGACCAAGCTGGAAGCACCGATATGCGAGGTACCGGGGCCGCCGATAAACCAGGTTCCAAGGCCCGCAACCAGCGTGGTGATCAGCGTGACCTCCCACCAGGCCTTGCGGCCGGAAAGGCCGATAAGGAAGCAGAAGATGGCGCCGGGCACCGAGTTGGACATCAAGTGCTCAAAGTTCGCGTGCAGCAGCGGGGCGGTGACAATGCCCCAGATGCCATTGAAATCCAGCGGGCGAATGCCGTAATTAGAAAGCTGGCCACCAAAGAGGAAGGCGTTGATGATGTGGACCGCCCACTCCACCACCAGGAAACCAAAGGCTATAGAAAAGCCGGTGGTGATGCGGCCACTGCGGGTGTAGTTCTTGGAGTCGCCGCGATTGACCTGGCCCGCGGGCGCCGGCCGGTAGTTAGATGTTCCACCTGAAGTCATAATGCGCCTTATCTTAGTCCAGCAGATCGCGGTACGCGCTCAAGCCTAGGCCGGGGTCGGCGGCGGTGACCGCGTTGACGATGGCTTCTTCCACGGCATCGGCGGCCGCGGCGCACAGCTGGGTCACCACCTGCGTGCTCAGTTCGGCTGGGCGCTTGGCGGTGGACAGGGCAAAAATCGTGTCCCCATCCAGCGGCGAATGCGCAGGACGTACAGCGCGGGCGATGCCGTCGTGGGCGGTCATGGCCAAGCGCTGGGCTTGGGCGGTGGTAACGGGGGCGTCGGTAAGCACGGCGCCGATGGTGGTATTGAGCTTGGACTCCGCAGGGTGCAGCAAGGCGCGGTAGGCGGCAGCATTGACCGGGGTGCGCCCCGGCGCGCCGTACAGGCGGCCGGACTGCGGCTCAATGACCTCGCCCACGGGGTTGGCAACCATCGCGGCGCTGACCTCGTAGTCACCCACCCGGCGCGTGGCCAGCCCGAAGCCGCCTCGTAGTTTGCCAGCAGTAGCTCCTACCCCGGCCCCCACCGAACCCATGGATTCGTCGCTGCCCGTGAGCGCGGCCCGCAGCGCGGCTGCGCCTTCTTCCGGTCCGGGACGGGAAGGCCCGACCAGCAGGTCAAAAATAACGGCGCCGGGAACGATGGGCACGCGCGGCCCGGGCTTATCCTCGCCAAAGACGGGAAAGCCAATCCCCCGCTCTGCCAGCTCATTCATCACGCCGTCGGCAGCGGCTAAGCCAAAGGCGGAGCCGCCTGCTAGCACCACGGCGTGGACGCGCTCGACCGTATTATGCGGCTGTAAAAGATCCGTTTCGCGGGTGCCTGGGCCGCCGCCGCGCACATCGACGCTGCCGAGCGCTCCGCCGGGCCCGCAGTAGAGCACTGTGACTCCGGTATCGGTGCCGCTATAGTGCCCGATGCTCATGCCATCCAGCATTAGTCCATCAGCACCTGCAGCAGCGAATCCTGGCAAAAAGCCAGCCACTCCACGAGGCTATCGCGGTCAGACATCAGGTTGTTATCGGCCACATCGCCCGCCGCGACAAAGAGGCGGAGGTCGTTGAGGCCGGCGACGAAGGCCTGGGCCTCTTGCTCGTTGATGGTGACCTCTACCCCACCGGTGGGTCCGAGGGCAGAGCCAATCACCTGCAGGTTTTCCAGCTTTGCGCGCGCAATGTCGTTTTCATGCAGGGAACGCAGCAGCGATGCATCGCCTTCATATTCCTCATCGCCGGGCATTTCAAAGTCCGGGAAGAGACGGGCCAGCGAGGGATCGTCCGGGGCCTCGGTGTGGCCGGTGGGCATGTCCAGCATTTCCGCCAGCTCGTCCTTAGGCGCGGACTGGGCGCGCTTAATAATCGCCTCGGAGACAGTGGCGGTGAGATCGCCTAGTACTTCGCGCTCCATTGGCTCGAATACGGCCGTGATCTTCGGCGCGCGCATGAGGGACTTCTTTTTCTTCCACGGTTGCATCTATTTAACCTGCCTGCTGCATCGTTGCCCACAGACCCGCGATCTGGAGCTTCTTCACGTCCGCTTCAATCTTGTCGCGCTCGCCGCTGGATACGGCGGCCTTGCCCTCGGTGTGGACCTGCATCATGAGTTCATTGGCCCGCTTCTTGTCATAGCCCAATACGGTTTGGAATACATAGGACACATAGCTCATCAGGTTGACGGGGTCATCCCAGACGATGCACATCCACGGCAGGTTCTCGCTCGTGGCTACGTCTACGTCGAGTTCTTCATCCAATTCGGGCGTAGCCATCGGAGAGCTCATCCGGACTACAGGAAATTGCGCCTTCATGCCCTCTAGCCTAACCATATTTGGGAATTTATTGTGGGCCCGCGCAATCTGGCTTCAGACATTCCGGCGCCAAAGAACCTAAACCCCTGAAAAGCACCTAGTCAGTGGGTATTATCACTCCCGTGAATGACAAAGCTATCCCTAATGATCGCTCTACTGCACTGCTCACGGATAAATATGAGCTAACGATGCTCCAGGCCGCGCTGCGCGATGGCTCGGCAAACCGCCAGGTCACCTGCGAGGTATTCGGCCGTCGCCTGCCCAATGAGCGCCGCTATGGCGTCGTTGCCGGCACCGAACGCGTCCTGCGCGCAGTGGAGGATTTCCGCTTTTCGGCCAATCAGTTAGCGGAGATGGACTTCCTGGATGAGCAGACCAAGGAGTATCTGCGCCACTATCGCTTTTCCGGGCAGATTGACGGCTACCGCGAGGGCGAGCTTTATTTCCCCAACTCCCCCATTCTGACGGTGCGCGGCACCTTTGGGGAATGCTTGATTTTGGAGACCGTCATCTTGTCCATCATGAACGCCGATTCCGCGGTGGCTTCGGCCGCCTCCCGCATGGTCACGGCGGCCGACGGCCGCCCCATTATCGAGATGGGCTCGCGCCGCACCCACGAGTATGCGGCGGTAACCTCCGCCCGCGCGGCCTACCTGGCCGGCTTCAATGCCACCTCCAACCTGGAGGCAGGCTACCGCTACGGCATTCCGGTCTCCGGCACTGCCGCCCACTCTTGGACCTTGGCGCATACCAACCCGGATGGTACCCCGAACGAAGAGGCCGCCTTCCGCTCCCAGATCGACACCCTCGGTGTGGACACCACGCTGTTGGTCGATACCTATGACATCACCAAGGGTGTCGAGACCGCAGTGAAGGTAGGCGGACCGAAGCTCGGCGGCGTTCGCATCGATTCCGGTGACCTGGGTGCGGTCACCCGCCGCGTGCGCAAGCAGCTGGATGATTTGGGCAATCACAACACCAATATCGTGGTCTCCTCCGACCTCGACGAGTTCGCCATCGCTGGCCTGCGCGGCGATCCGGTAGACGCCTACGGCGTCGGTACGTCCGTAGTAACCGGCTCCGGTGCGCCCACCGCCGGCATGGTCTACAAGGTCGTTGAGGTAGACGGCATACCGGTGGCAAAGCGCTCTTCCTCCAAGCAATCCGTCGGCGGTGCCAAGCGTGCGCTGCGCACCTACCGTTCCTCCGGCGTCGCCGTGGAGGAAATCGTCTACCCCTTCGACGCACCAGCGCCGGATACCGGCCAGCTCGATACCCGCGACATGACCATTCCGCTCATGCGCGATGGCCACATCGTCGACGGACTGCCGGATCTGCATTCCTCCCGCGAGTATTTAGCTCAGGCCCGCAAGACCCTGCCATGGGAAGGCCTGGCACTCTCCCGCGATGAAGCGGCCGTGCCCACGCGGATGGTGGGCTTTAAAAAGTAGGCCGCTAGACTGTGTGGGGTGAGTGAGCACGCAGATGAGCCCCTAAACCTCGACACGGAAACGCTGCTGGGCAAGGCCGTAGACGCGCTGGGCGGCAGCCGGCGCGAAGGCCAGGTGCGCATGGCCACCGCCGTCTCGGCCGCGCTCGAAAAGGAGCGTCACCTAGCTGTGCAGGCCGGTACCGGTACCGGTAAATCCCTGGCCTACTTGGTCCCGGCTATCCGGCATGCGATGAACTCGGGGTCCACTGTCATCGTCTCCACCGCGACGCTGGCCTTACAGCGCCAGCTGGTGGAGCGCGATCTGCCGCGGCTTACTAAGGCCCTCGCCCCTGTCATGGAACGAACGCCCACCTTCGCCATCATGAAGGGCCGCAATAACTACCTGTGCATGAATAAGATTGCGGCTACCCCGGATGACCCAGAAGCTCTTATCGACGAATCCGAGATATCCCACCGCGGCAAGGCCGTGCGGCGCATCCACGAGTGGGCGCAGGAAACCGACACCGGCGACCGCGATGATCTAGAGCCGGGCGTGCCGGACTTGGTGTGGCGAGCGGTATCGGTAACCTCCAACGAGTGCTTGGGCGCCTCGCGCTGCCCGCACGGGCCGGATTGCTTTGCGGAAGAGGCTCGCAGGGCGGCTGCCGACGTCGACATCGTGGTCACCAACCACGCCATGCTCGCCATCGACGCGGTTTCTGAGGCAAATATCTTGCCGGAGCACGACGTCGCCATTATCGATGAGGCCCATGAGCTCGACGGCCGCATCACCTCTGTATCCACCGCGGAGATTACTACCCGCGCCATCAAGATGGCCGCCAACCGCGCGAAGTCGCTGGGAAATGCCGGTAGCCTCTCGGACTTGGCCGAGGAATTTGATGACCTGATGAAAATCCAAGAGCCAGGCCGTTGGACCGACTTGGATGAAACTTCCCAGGGCCACCTGCGCGCGCTTGCCGACGAATTCCTGCGCGTTAAGTCCCTCATTTCTCGCGTCCCAGAAGGCGAAGCCACCGACGATCCGGAGAAAAACGCCGAGCGCCAAAACTTGAGCAACCACCTCTCCGACCTCGCGCAGGCCGTGGCACGCATGCTGGAGGTTTTCGCCACCGATGACCCAGCCAAGCAAGACGACGTCGTCTGGCTCGAGCGCGATCCGCGCAGCGACGCCGAGACCCTCGCCGTGGCTCCCCTCTCCATCGCCCACATGCTGCGCGAGAACCTCTTTGGGGAGCAAACGGTGGTGCTGACCTCGGCCACCCTCGCCCTCGGCGGTCGCTTCGATGCCATGGCCGCCCAGTGGGGCATGCCGAGCGGCACCTACGACACCTTGGATGCGGGCACGCCTTTCGACCCAGCCAAATCCGGCATCCTGTACACCGCCAAACACCTACCCACGCCGGGCCGCGATGGCCTGCCCAAAGAAACCATCGATGAGATCTACGAGCTCATTATGGCCGCCGGCGGGCGCACGCTTGGTCTGTTTTCCTCCCGCCGCGCGGCGGAAGAGGCAGCCACCGCCCTCAAGCCGCGCATCCCCTTTGACCTCTTCGTACAAGGCGAGGATTCCATCGGCGCACTGGTAGAGAAATTCTCCCAAAAGGAAAACTCCTGCCTCTTCGGCACGCTTACCCTGTGGCAAGGCGTGGACGTGCCGGGGCCGGCGTGCTCGCTGGTCATCATCGACCGCATTCCGTTCCCCCGGCCGGATGATCCCCTGATGCAGGCGCGCGCCCAGGCGGCCGATGCTGCGGGCCGCTCCGGATTCATGGAGGTCTCCGCCAACCACGCCGCCTTGCTCATGGCACAGGGCGCAGGCCGCCTGCTGCGCCACGTGACCGACCGCGGCGTGGTGGCCGTGCTCGATAACCGCTTGGAATATAAGCGCTACGGCAGCTTCCTCAAGGCCTCCATGCCACGCTTTTGGCAGACCACCGACGCGGATACGGTGCGCGGCGCGCTTAAGCGATTGGTCGCCGCAGGGCGCACACGGTAGCCGAGTCCGGCGCAATCTCCGTGAACCCGGCGTCCACGATGACCACGGCGCCATCCTGCGCGCAGGCCGTGCGAAAATCCTCGCCGGACACCTCGCGCACCGAAAGCTCAAAACCGGTATCGGCCCAAGCACGAGCCTCCTCCACCGACATCGCCGCAGCGAGCATCATCGAACCATGCCCCACCTGCGCTGCGGCCTTGCCCGCAGACATGTCGAGGCTGCGGTCGACGTAGATAACGGGGGCGTCGCCAAGCAGGGCTCCCGGCTCATCATAGGCAAGGTCAGTGTGACCGATTTGTAGCTTGGCGATGAGCGGATCCACCTCCCCCACGGCCGAAGGCGCGAAGGCTCGAGCGCGGTCCGCCACGGTCACGCCGGGCAGGCTCTGCACATCGCGCCAGGCCTTATTGCGCGCCCGACGGGCGATCTTGCGGATGCGGTGGCCATACCACTGTCCCAGGGCGTGGGCGAAGGCCCCGTCCTCCCCCGCGCGCTCGTCCAAGCACACGGCCACAACGGCGCTGGCGGCCGCCTCTAGCACTTCCGTGCGCGCCGGCGGCTCCTGCTTTGGCAGGTTAAGCGCAATCTGCATCGCTTGGATGGTGGCGGGCTCGTCGGGGTTTTCTGGGTCATCGCGCCACGAACGCGAATCACAGGCTTCTACCAAGCGCTGGTGGGCTACTTCAAACTTATCCACGAACAACCTCCTCGGCCGGAATTCCCAAGATCTGTAGTACCTCATCCAGCCGCCGGTGATTTACCGAGGTATCCGCCACTTCTTGCAGCGCCGGCTTAGCGTTAAAGGCGATGCCCAGCCCCGCGGCGGTAATCATATCGATGTCATTGGCGCCGTCGCCCACGGCGACCGTCTGGCGCATGCTCACGCCGGAATCCGCGGCGAACTCCCGCAGGAATTCCTCCTTGGCCTTGCGGTCAACCACCTTGCCGGTGACGCGGCCGGTGAGCTTGCCATCGGCGATCTCCAAGGTATTGGCGCGGACGTAATCTAAGTGCATTTCTGCGGCTAGGTCCTCCAGAACTTGGATGAACCCACCGGAGACCACAGCGGTGCGATAACCGATGTGGTTGAGCGTGGCAATGGTCTCGCGGGCACCGGGGGTCAGCTGAATCTCGCGGGCCACCTCATCAATGATGGAAGCATCCAGGCCGGCCAGAACGGCCACGCGCTCGCGTAGGGACTCCTCAAAATCCAACTCGCCGCGCATAGCCCGGGCCGTGATGGCGGCAACTTCTTCCTCTTTGCCGGCGTGCGCGGCTAGCATCTCGATGACCTCGCCTTGGATGAGGGTGCTATCGCAGTCGAAGCAGACGAGGCGTTTGGAACGCCGGCCCAGACCCGCAGGTTCAATGGCAATGTCGATACCAATCTGCTGTGCCAGCTCTGCCAGCGCCTGGCGTACGGGTGCCGCGGAACCATCGAGGGACAAGAAAAGCTCCAGCCCGGTCAGCGGAGAGGTGGACAGCCCGCGGATGCGATCGATATTGGCATCGAAATTGGCCAATACGCGGGCGACCTCCTCGACGTGGTGGGCGGTTACTTCCGTTCCCATGAGGACCACCGCATGCGTGGAGCGAGCTCGCGCGCTAGATTCCTCCTCTCGCACGTCCACGGATACCTGCTGCCCGTAGATGCTCAAGGTATTACGCAACCCCTGTGCAATCTGCTCGGCGCGCGCACTGGGAATGCGGGTATGGGCAGCGAGGGTGATGCGACCGGAAAAGATGGCCTGTTCGACGTCGACAAGCGCGGCGCTATAAGACGCCAAGACGCGGAAGAAGGCCGCCGAGACCCCAGGCTTGTCCGGCCCGGTGGTGGTAATGACGGCATAGGTATCAGCTTGGGTACTCACGCCGCCCATTATCGCACGTGGGGCAAATAAGATACGCCAAAGCCGCCTCCCACGGCCCGTTGCGGGTTGGGAGGCGGCTTAAGTCAGGAGTGCTTTAGCGAGTTATATCGCTTTAGTGGCTACCCACGTGTGCTTCTTCGCGCATGCGCTGAACCATGTGCGGGTAGTGCAGCTCGAACGCTGGGCGCTCGGAGCGGATACGCGGCAGCGACACGAAGTTGTGGCGCGGCGGCGGGCAGGAGGTTGCCCACTCGAGGGAGTTGCCGTAGCCCCATGGGTCATCCACGGTGACGATCTCGCCGTAGCGCCAGGACTTGAATACGTTCCACACCAGCGGGATAACGGAAGCGCCGAGGACGAAGGAGAAGATGGTGGAAATCTGGTTGAAGACCGTGAAGCCATCGGACTCCAAGTAGTCAGCGTAACGACGCGGCATACCCATGTTGCCGACCCAGTGCTGAACCAGGAAGGTGCCGTGGAAGCCGATGAAGGTCAACCAGAAGTGAATCTTGCCCAGACGCTCGTCCAGCATGCGGCCGGTCATCTTCGGGAACCAGAAGTACAGGCCGGCGAAGGCGGAGAACACAACCGTACCGAACAGGGTGTAGTGGAAGTGCGCAATCAGGAAGTAGGACTCAGCCAGCTGGAAGTCCAGGGCCGGGGATGCCAGCATAACGCCGGTCATGCCGCCGAAGAGGAAGGTAGCCATGAAGCCCATGGCGAAGATCATCGGGGTATCCCAGGTGATATGGCCCTTCCACATGGTGCCCACCCAGTTGAAGAACTTAACACCGGTTGGAACCGCAATCAGGAACGTCATGAAGGAGAAGAACGGCAGCAGGATAGCGCCGGTAACGAACATGTGGTGTGCCCACACAGCCATGGACAGGGAGCCGATGGCCAGCAGTGCGAAGACCAGACCGATGTAGCCGAAGACCGGCTTGCGGGAGAAGACCGGAACGACCTCAGAGATAACGCCGAAGAATGGCAGTGCCAAGACGTAGACCTCAGGGTGGCCGAAGAACCAGAACAGGTGCTGCCACAGGATGGCGCCGCCATTAGCGGAATCGTAGATGTGGCCGCCCAGCTTGCGGTCATACAGAACGCCCAGTGCTGCAGCGGTCAGCAGCGGGAAGATCATCAGCACGATGGCGGACGCGGTAAACACAGCCCAGCTGAAGACCGGCAGACGGAACATGGTCATGCCCGGTGCGCGCAGGGTCAGGATGGTCGTAATCATGTTGACAGCGGAGGCAATGGTACCGACACCGGTAGCGCCCACGCCGACGATCCACATATCCGCGCCGATGCCCGGGGTGTGGACACCATCAGCCAGCGGCATGTACATGGTCCAGCCGAAGTCAGCCGCACCACCTGGGGTTACGAAGCCCAGCAGCATCACGGTGCCGCCCAGCAGGGTAACCCAGAAACCGAAGGCGTTCAGACGCGGGAAGGCCACGTCCGGCGCGCCAATCTGCAGCGGCAGGATGTAGTTACCAAAGCCCCACACAACTGGGGTGGCAAACAGCAGCAGCATCACGGTGCCGTGCATGGTGAACAGCTGGTTGAACTGCTCATTGGACAAGAACTGGAGACCCGGGGTGAACAGCTCCGCGCGGATCAACAGTGCCATAAAGCCACCGAGGAAGAAGAAGCTGAAGGACATAATCAAGTACATGATGCCCAGCTGCTTGTGGTCGGTGGTGGTTAGAAATACCCAAGCCTTTGAACCGGTCTTCGCGTTACCGGTTGGCTCTGGACGTGTGGGGGCGACGTAATCGTCGACCCGTGGCGCCACAGCGGTCATAAAATCCTCCTGAATAACAAAGTGTCTGTGGACAGACTCCACCTACACCTAGGTTTACTCGCCTTATATTAGGCCATTTTCCCCTGTTCTTTCCAGCTTCCCCCAATACTCGGATGCGAAGACACGCCTCACCATTGACCACATCTGCCACATTGCCCCTGCACGTGGCGCGGCCACTATTTCCACCTACGGTTTTCGCCAGAAATACACCGTGCTATATGTCACAGCCGCGCCGAATTGTGCGGCCCCAAAACGCAAAAACACACCCCCGCTCGTTATCAACCTTTCGGTTGAGTTCGAGCAGAAGGTGTGCCGCTAGACCACGCTGATCAGCGGGAATGCTTAGAAGTCCCAGTCATCATCCGTGGTGTCCTCGGCCTTGCCGATGACATAGGAAGAACCAGAACCAGAGAAGAAGTCATGGTTCTCGTCTGCGTTCGGCGACAGGGAGGACAAGATAGCCGGGGAAACGCGGGTCTCATCGGCTGGGAAGAGCCCCTCGAAGCCCAAGTTATTCAGTGCCTTATTGGCGTTATAGCGCAGGAAGCGCTTTACGTCCTCGGTCCAGCCCAGGTCATCGTAGAGATCCTCGGTGTAGTCGATCTCATTGTCATAGAGGTCATAGACCAAGTCGAAGGTGTATTCCTTCAGCTCTGCCTGATGCTCTTCATCCAGCTGCTTATACGCCTGCTGGAACTTATAACCAATGTAGTAGCCATGCACAGCCTCATCGCGGATGATCAGGCGGATGATATCGGCGGTGTTGGTGAGCTTCGCGCGGGAGGAGAAGTACATCGGCAGGTAGAAGCCGGAGTAGAACAGGAAGGACTCCAGCAGCGTGGAGGCCACCTTCTTCTTCAGCGGATCATCGCCCTTGTAGTAGGACAAGATGATCTTGGCCTTCTTCTGCAGGTTCTCGTTTTCTTCGGACCAGCGGAAGGCATCGTTGATCATCGGCGTGGACGCCAGGGTCATAAAGATATTGGAATAGGACTTGGCGTGCACGGACTCCATGAAGGCGATATTGGTGTAAACCGCTTCCTCATGCAGGGTCTGGGAATCCGGAAGGAGGGAAATCGCACCCACTGTGCCCTGGATGGTATCCAGCAGCGTCAGGCCGGTAAAGACCCGCATGGTGGTTTCTTTTTCCTTCTCCGTCAGCGTCTTCCAGCTGGGAAGGTCATTGGAGACGGGGACCTTTTCTGGCAGCCAGAAATTACCGGTGAGGCGATCCCAAACCTCGAGGTCCTTTTCATCCGGGATGCTATTCCAGTTAATGGCCTTAACTGGCTTTTCATGACTAGAAACGTAGTCATCGTACTCGTGCGACACGCGGCGTCACTCCAATACATAATACGGACACTTTTAGCTCCCCAGCATACCCAATTCGCCCGGCCGCTTTGCCATTGTGGTGGATGCCTCATGCCTATACTGATCCCAGCTATACCGAGTGACTGCACAGAGAGGATTCACCCACCATGAGCGCCGCCCCTCCCCTACTCGGCTCCGTGGTGGATCAACTCGGCGCGGATATAGTAAGCGGAGACCTCGCGGAAGGCGAGCGGTTCCGGCTGGGGGACGTCGAAAAGCGTTTTGGCATCTCCCGCACCGTGGCCCGCGAGGCCATGCGTGCCTTGGAGCATCTCGGCATGGTGAGCTCTGGGCGCCGCGTGGGAATCACGGTGCTGCCAATGGACAAGTGGGCGGTATATGACCCGGCGATCATTGGCTGGCGCCTAAACAACGATAAAACGCGGGGGCAGCAAGTCGCCCGCCTCAACGAGCTGCGCCTTGGCATCGAACCGGTGGCCGCGCGTCTGGCTGCCGGCAATGCCACCGCCCGGCAGCGGGCGGAATTGCTGCGCCTCGCCGCGCGATTGGCCGAGCTGGAATCCACCCCGTCTCCGCGCGTGGGCGAAGAATTGGAAACCGATCTGCGCTTCCACGCCCTCATTCTGCGGGCCTCCGGCAATGAGATGCTGGCCGCACTCGCCCCTTCCCTGGTGGCGATGCTCAAGGGCAAGTCGGTTTTTGGCTCCCGCAAGCGCGACCCCATCGGCGGCACCACACAGCTACACATGGAGCTGGCCCGCGCCATTAATGCCGGGCTTGCCGACGCCGCCGAAGGAACCTCCCGCACCATCCTCGACCGCACCCGGGCAGAAAACGGCTAAGCGCCTCGATGCACGTCCTTCCCCACGACGTGCATCGAGGCGCCCTACTTGCGGTTTAGAGCATGCAGGATACGCAGCCCTCGACCTCAGTGCCCTCCAGCGCCATCTGGCGCAGGCGGATGTAATACAAGGTCTTAATGCCCTTACGCCACGCATAAATCTGCGCGCGGTTGACATCACGAGTAGTCGCGGTGTCCTTGAAGAAGAGCGTGAGCGATAGGCCCTGGTCCACATACTTGGTGGCTACGGCATAAGTATCGACGATCTTCTCGTAGCCGATCTCATAAGAGTCCTTGAAGTACTCCAGGTTGTCATTATCCATGTGCGGCGCCGGGTAGTAGACGCGGCCGATCTTGCCTTCCTTGCGGATCTCAATCTTGGAGGCAATCGGGTGGATGGACGAGGTGGAGTTATTGATATAGGAAATCGAGCCCGTCGGCGGAACCGCCTGCAGGTTGCGGTTATACAGGCCGTACTTGGCCACGTCCTGCTTCAAGTCCTCCCAATCCTGGGCGGACGGGGTGTGGATCGAAGAGGCGTCGAAAAGCTCCTGCACCTTCTTCGTCTTCGGCTTGAACTCTTCCGGATCGTAGCGGTCGAAGAATTCGCCGGAAGCATACTCGGACTGCGGGAATTCCGTGAAGTACTCGCCGCGCTCGCGGGCAATCTTATTGGAAGCGCGCAGCGCCGCATACAGCACGGCCGCAAAGTAGGCATTGGTGAAGTCCAAGCCCTCTTCCGAGCCATACTCGATGTGCTCGCGGCCCAAGTAACCATGCAGGTTCATCTGGCCCAAGCCGATGGCGTGGGACTCGTCATTACCACGGCGCACGGACGGCACGGAATCAATGGAAGTCTTATCCGCCACGGCGGTCAAGCCGCGGATGGCGGTTTCCACCGTATTGGCGAAGTCCGGCGAATCCATGGTCATCGCGATATTCAGGGAACCCAAGTTGCAGGAAATATCGCTGCCCAGCTCCTCATAAGTCAGGTCCGCGTTGAATTCGGAGGCGGAGTTGACCTGCAGGATTTCCGAGCACAGGTTGGACATGTTGATCCACGAGGTCTTCACCGGGTTCGCGCGGTTTACGGTGTCCTCGAACATGATGTACGGGTAACCGGACTCGAACTGCAGCTCTGCCACGGTCTGGAAGAAGTGGCGGGCGTTGATCTTCTTCTTGCGGATGCGTGGGTCTTCCACCATCTCCTCATAGTGCTCGGTGACGGAGATGTCACCGAAGGCCTTGCCATAGACGCGCTCGACGTCATACGGCGAGAAGAGGTACATATCATCATTGCGCTTAGCCAACTCAAAGGTGATATCCGGCACGACGATGCCCAACGAGAGGGTCTTAATGCGGATCTTTTCATCCGCGTTCTCGCGCTTGGTATCCAGGAAGTTCATGATGTCCGGGTGGTGCGCGTTGAGGTAGACCGCACCGGCACCCTGGCGGGCACCGAGCTGATTGGCGTAGGAGAAGGAATCCTCCAGCAGCTTCATCACGGGGATGACGCCGGAAGACTGGTTCTCAATGTGCTTAATTGGTGCACCGGACTCGCGGATATTAGACAGCAGGAGGGCCACGCCGCCGCCGCGCTTGGAAAGCTGCAGCGCGGAGTTGATGGAGCGACCGATGGACTCCATATTGTCCTCGATGCGCAGCAGGAAGCAGGAAACGAGCTCGCCGCGCTGGGCCTTGCCGGCGTTGAGGAAGGTCGGGGTAGCCGGCTGGAAGCGGCCGGTCATGATCTCGTCTACGAGGTGCTCTGCCAGGCCTGCGTCGCCGTCCGCCAAGAACAGGGCGGTCATGGACACGCGGTCCTCAAAGCGCTCGAGGTAGCGGCGGCCATCAAAGGTCTTCAGCGTGTAGCTGGTGTAGTACTTATACGCGCCTAGGAAGGACTTGAAGCGGAATTTATAGGAATAAGCGCGCTTGAATAGCTCCTTAATAAAGGAGAAATCATACTGCTCGATGACCTGCGGGTCGTAGTACTTGTTATTAATCAGGTAATCGATCTTTTCTTCCAGATCATGGAAGTAGACCGTGTTTTGATTAACGTGCTGCAGGAAGAATTGGTTAGCGGCCTCGCGGTCTTTATCAAACTGAATCTTGCCGTTTGCATCGTAAAGATTCAGCATCGCGTTCAGAGCATGGTAATCCAACTGCTCTTCTGGCTTTACTGGCTCGGCGACGGTCTTCCCCAATTGCGTACTCACAGCTGACAAGGCCTTTCTTAAAAATCAGGATCTTTATTTAAGTCGTAGTGGGCGCTAGGCCGCGGCCTCGAGCCCGAGCTCGGCGGCGTTAGCCAATAAGCCTTCACGACAAATTTTTATATCGTCTTCGTTTCCCAGCAACTCGAAACGATATACATAGGGCACTTTACATTTGGCGCTGATGACGTCACCAGCCTTGCCAAAGTCGGCGCCGAAGTTACTATTGCCACCCGCGATTACCGCGCGAATGAAACTGCGGTTGTGCTCATCGTTGAGGAACTTAATTACCTGCGTGGGCACGGGCCGGGAGTTCTGGTGGCTAATGGACGCACCCCCGCCGTAGGTGGGGCACACCAAAACATAGGGTTCGTTGACCTTGAGAGGCTCATCCGTGCGGCGCAGCGGGATGCGCGCGCTAGGAAAGCCCAGTTTCTGCACGAACCGGTGCGTATTTTCCGTCGCGGAGGAAAAATACACGACCAACATCGCTACTGGCCTCCCCTACTCCCTTAAGCGGATGCGGCCAGAGAAGCTAGGCCCTTGATACGGTCTGGGCGGAAACCGGACCAGTGCTCGCCATTAGCCTCAACTACCGGGGCCTGAACATAGCCCAGTGCCATGACGTAGTCACGAGCCTCTTCATCGGCCGAGATATCGACGAGGTCGTACTCGAGGCCGGCGCGGTCGAGGGCCTTCTTGGTGGCATTGCACTGGACGCATGCTGGCTTGGTGTAAACGGTGATAGACATATAGATCCTTAAAGCTCCTGCGTTGAAAAACTCGTCAGAACGGGGTGCGTTTTCCCGCCTATGCGGGCGCTTCCTGCGCCGCTCTGAGCAACATCAACGACACTATACTTTGGGGGAAATACCCGCAACTAACACAATATGTAGTAGTTACAGCCGTGGTATTCCCAGGATGGCACACCCCCAGGCCCCACATGTTGTCCACATCTACAGACAGCCATGAAACTACACCAATGGGATTCCTGCAGGTTTACCTGGAGTTCACCATTTTGTGTGTCAAAGTTCACATTTAGGGGACCGGCGGTCCGCCCTAGGCCCCGCTTGCCGACGCCCCCTCAGAGACGCAGGTCGCCGGGTCCGGCCCCTCCCCCGGGGCACGCTTCAGCCCAAAAATGACCTGACTCAACACCGTCGGGTCGGTCGGCAGCTTGTCGTGCCGGGGAGACACACCGCAGACCTCGCCCAGGTCGAGGTTGACCACATCGGCGCCGTCGCTAAGCGCCAGCTGCGAAGAGCTATTCGGAGTCACCGTCGTATCCCCCGGTGAGTAAATGGAGGTATAAAGCACGCCTGGCGCGGTATCCGGCAGCGCATTGAGCCGTTTAATAAACTCCGACCCCACCACTTGCTGAATGCCGGCCGTACTTGCAAGGAAAGCAGCGAGGTGCGGTGCAAAGGCAATGATTTTAGAGAGCGCCTCCCCCTGCCCGTTGAGCGTGGTGCCGTGGAAGTTGCCGCCCAGCGCCACCGCATGGGAGACGTGATCCGCCCCATCGTGCATCTGGGTATAGGTCTTGATGTGCATACCGCCCTGGGAATGGCCCACCAAGTTCACCTTGTCCGAGCCGGTGACCTCGCGGACATAGTCCACCTGATCCGCAATTTCCGCGGCCGAATCATCCAGGTCCGCGATGGCTTTGACGCTTGGAATCATATTCTGCAAGGTGACATCATCAGCGCCGTAGTCAAAGGCCCACACGCACGCCCCCTGGTCCTGCAGAAGGTGGACCAAGTTTCCCCACACGGAAGCATTATTCGAGGTTCCATGCAGCAACACAACGGGCTCAGTGATGTCCCCTGAAGGCGCACAGGACGGGTCATTGATGCCAAGGGACTCCGGCGCAGAGGATTCCCACTGTGGCTCTGCGGCATGAGCTACGGAGGCAGACAATCCGAGGGCGGCAGCAGTGAGCGCGGCAACGATTCGCTGGGACATTATTCTTCTTTCTCACGACATGAATAGACAAAATAATTATATTCATATATTTGCCTTTATGCTCACCGAGGCTGAAGAGAATGAATCCTTTGTGCCAGAGCTCACGCATGAAAAAATCCGCCCCACCCCGGACAGCCGGAGGGAGCGGATGGAATCGCGTCTCAATTAGCCCTGACGAGCCTTGAAACGGGGATCCTTCTTGTTGATCACGAAGACCTTACCGTGGCGGCGAATAACCTGGGCGCCCGGCTTCTTCTTCAGCGACCGAAGGGACTTACGGACCTTCATCGGGCGCTCCTTTCGTTATGCGCAATCTACATGCGGTTGAATAAGTAAAGCACGGACTGGGAATCCCCAGCCATGACACGAGGAAAAATGTTACCTCACACGGCCGTCAATACCAAAATACTAAGGCTTCACGGGTGCGGACTCGCGCTCGTAGCGCGACTTCATCTCCTCGCCTACCTCATCCAGGCTACGTCCCATAGTCTCTGGAACCAAAACCTTGGTGTAGCCGATGGCGATGAGGCCGAAGACTCCGAAGACGATAAACGCCACCGGGCCGGTCAGCCACTCCACTAGCGGCAGGAAGTACTGCGCCACGGCCCAGTTGGTGGCCCATAGCGAGAGCCCCGCAATGCCCATGCCTAGGCCGCGCACCTGCAGCGGCACCAGCTCGGAAATGAGCAGCCACGTCGTAGGCGACACTGCAGCCTGCTGGAAGGCGATAAACAGCGCCATAAAGACCAAAGAAACCATGGCCATTGCGGTGGAATCCTGCGCGTGGGAATAGGCAAAAGAGAGGATAAACAGCGAGACCACGTTGCCGGTCAAGCCGATCAGCAACAATCGCTTTCGCCCAATGCGGTCCACCACCTTGAGCCCCACCCAGCAGGCGAGCACGGATACCGTGCCGATAACGATGGAGGTATAAACCGAGTTGGCCGTGGATATCCCCACCTGGTTCATCATGGTCGGCGCGAAGTACACGATGGCGTTGACGCCGGTAATCTGCTGCGTCAACCCCATCAACATGGCAAGCAACACCGTAATTTGCATCCACCGATTGGCCTTCAGCGCCTTCCACTCGGATCCGCTGGACTTGCGCGCGGTCTCCTGCGAGGTCAGCTCCGAAATATCCATCCCGGCGCGCCCGGCGATCTCCTGAGCGCGGGGCATTTTCCCGTTAGTGGCCAGCCATACCGGCGTCTCTGGCAGAAACGCCATTCCGAGCGCCAGCGCCAAGCCCGGCACTGCGGCCAGGCCCAGCATCCACTCCCAGCTGCCGGTAGAGGCCAGCGCGGAATTGACCAGGTAGGCCATCAACTGACCCACCACAATCGCGAGGGTATTGAGCGAGACCATGCGCCCGCGCACCTTGGCGGGCACGATCTCCGCGATGTACATGGGAGACACGATGGACACTGCACCCACGGCAAAGCCCAAAAAGGTGCGCGCCGTGGCCAGCATCCCCACCGAACCGGAAAGCGCACACCAGATGGAACCCAGCACGAAAATGATGCCGCCTGCAATCAGCGTGAAGCGGCGCCCATACCTATCGGCGATGCGCCCGGCCGTCAGCGCCCCTACTGCAGCACCCACGAGCAGCATCGAGGTCACCCAACCCTCTTGGTGGGCGCTCATGTCGAATGCGGGGCTAATAAAAAGCAAGGCACCGGACATCACGCCGGTGTCGTATCCAAATAGCAGCCCACCCAGGGCCGCTATGCCAGCTACTACCTTGACATAAACTTCCTTATTCACAGCACAATATTGTGTCAGGCGGCTACCATGAACGTCATGTCGAATGATGCCGAAAACCTGCAGCAAACCATCGTAAAAGCCCTGGGTGTGCGCCCCTTTATCGATCCAGAAGCGGAAGTGCAGCGCCGCGTGGACTTCCTGGTTGATTACCTGCGCACCACCGGCGCTAAAGGCTACGTGCTGGGTATTTCCGGCGGCCAGGATTCCACCTTGGCGGGCAAGCTCGCGCAGCTGGCGGTGGAGCGCGTCGACGGCGCGGAGTTTTGGGCCGTGCGCCTGCCCCACGGCGTGCAGGCCGATGAGGACGATGCCCAGATTGCCCTGGATTTCATCCAGCCCGATCACCGCCCCACCGTCAATATCAAACCGGCCACCCTGGCCCTCGACGAACAGGTGGCGGATGCGCTGCAGCTTGCCGACGTCACCGATTTCAACCGCGGCAACACCAAAGCGCGCCTGCGCATGACCGCCCAATATGCCATCGCAGGCGAGGTCGGCGCGCTAGTCATCGGCACCGACCATGCAGCGGAAAACGTCACCGCTTTCTTTACAAAATGGGGCGATGGCGCGGCGGATCTCCTCCCCCTGGCCGGCCTTAATAAGCGCCAAGGCGCCGCCCTCCTAGAGCACCTTGGTGCCCCGCGCTCTACCTGGGAGAAGGTTCCCACCGCGGACTTGGAGGACGATAAGCCCCAGCTTCCCGACGAAGAAGCCCTCGGTGTCACCTACGCCCACATCGATGACTACCTGGAGGGCAAGGCGGTTCCCGACGCCGCCCGCGAACGCATCGAAACCTTATGGCACCGCGGCGCCCACAAGCGCATCATGCCGCAGGGACCGAACCTTTAGGCCAGCGCCTCCAAGGTCGCGGCCGCCGCGCGCTCCAGCGGCCGGTTATAGCTGGCGCCGTGCGTCAGCGCATGCACCGCCAACGGATGCAGCTGGTGCATGAGAATCCACTTTTCGATGTCCTTCGGCGCACCATAGCCCCGGAAAATCTCCTCAAGGTACGGTGCCCCGAAAAGTGCCAACATCCCCAAATCCGTATGCGGGTGCCCACCATGGGCGGCGGGGTCAATCATGATGCCGCCATCCGCGCCAAAAAGCAGGTTTCCCGCCCATAGATCGCCGTGGATGCGCGCCGGTGCCACATCCCAACTGCGCGCGGCGATGGCATCGCAGGCACGCCTTACCAAGTCCAACTGCGCCGCACTAATCCCTGCCAGTTCCGCGAAGGGCAGCACTCGCTGTTCAACATAGAACTCGCCCCAATTATCCGTCGGGATGCAGTCTTGCTCGATACTGCCGATGAAGTTCTTGCCTTCCCACCCGGTAGGAGGCGCGCCAAACGCTTCGGCTCCTGCACGGTGCATGCGCGCCAGCTCCGCACCAAATGTCCGCGCTGCCTCCGGCGTAGGCATGACCTCGTCCACGCGCGCGGTAACGATTTCTAGCCCGTCGGCGCTCACGACGTTGACCACCGCGTCGGTGGCCTCCCCGAGCCACCGCAGTCCGGCAGCCTCGGCACCTGCTTGATCTCTGTCGCGTACTCGCTTTGAAAAAGTCTGCATGCCGCCCAGCCTAATCTGGCAAGGAAACTTTTAAAGCGCCACGGACTCGCGCGTGGGCAGAGCCATCATAAAGAGCAAGGCGATTCCACCGAACACCGGAATGAGCCCAATCAGGCATAACAACCCCGTCCGCCCAGAATCGTGCAGCCGCCGGCACATCAAGGAAACGACTGGAATCACAAGTACTACCTCGGCAATAGTCTCAATATCCACGCCAAAGTGCCGATCGATAATGCCGATGGCCACAGAAATCAGCACGAGGAAACCAAAGACCCACCAAAACTCACTCATGGACGCCCGGCCACGAAAGTTGAAGTACTTTACAAAGAACCTGCCCACCGCCTGTACAGGCGACGCCCCATAGAGCGCTTCGCGTGTAAAGAACCCCATGGAATCATCAGTCATTCTGTGCGCGAGCCCCTTCGATGTTGACTGCATATACTCGGCTGCGCACCATGCTACCCACTTCCCATAAAGGAGGAGCAATGTACTCGGACGTCATCATCATCGGCGGTGGCTTTGCCGGCACCGCTGCGGCCATCACCTTGGCCCGCGCTAACCGAAATATTCAGTTAATCGATTCCGGGGCTCCCCGCAATCGCTTCAGTGAACATGCCCACGGCATCCTTGGCCTCGATGGCGCGGCTCCCGCCGAATTGCTTCAGCGCGGTCACGCGGAGGTCAAGAAATTCGGCGGAACCATTACCCAGGGCTCGGTGGAGAAACTCACCCGCACTTCCGAGCACGAGCCTTGGCAGGCAAAACTTGCCAGCGGCGAGGTTCTCGAGTCCCGCCACGTTCTCATCGCGACGGGGCTCACGGACAAGCTCCCTGCCGTCCCCGGGCTCCGCGATTTGTGGGGCACCAGGGTCTTTCACTGCCCGTACTGCCATGGCTACGAAGTCACCGGGAAGAAGGTTGCGCTCATCGGTGGCGCGAATCCGCCTTTTACCATCCGGATTAGCAAGCTGCTGTCCACGTGGACGGACACGCTGACCTTCTACCCCAACGGCCTTGAGCTAACCGATCTTGATCGCACTCAACTCGCCGGATTGGGCGTAGAGGTAAACGATGCGCAAGTGACACAAGTCCGGCCAGAGGAGGCGTCGTCGACCGGCGTTGTAGTGCAAAGCTCCACTGGAGAAGACACCTATGAAGCATGCTTTACCGGGCCCGATTTTCTACCCAATGACGCACTGTTGCGGGATGCCGGCTGCGAATCAACAGATGGCTGGATCAGCGTAGAGCGTGGCCAGACCTCGGTATCGCGCCTGTGGGCGGCGGGCAATGTGGTCAGCTCCCCAGACCAGGTCTCGCAAGCCATGGGCAGCGGCGCGGCCGTCGGCATCGCCATCGATCAGCGCATGCTCGATGAGGATCTAGCGGAGCTCTAGCCCACCGCAACAAAGAAAAAGGAGAGGAACTAATGTTCCTCTCCTTTATATTGTGGAGCTAACGGGATTCGAACCCGTGACCCCCACACTGCCAGTGTGGTGCGCTACCAGCTGCGCCATAGCCCCTCAAACGAGGTGCAACCCTGTGGGCTGCAACTCGCTTAAATATACATGGAGGGTATTTAACTCTCCAAATCGCCTGCTACTTAGTGACGATCTCTACCCAGTCACCCAGGTTCTTGCCGGCCTTTTGATCCTTTTCTGATGGAACATCCTTGCCATCCTTGATGATGCGCGGCGAAGATACGGTGCCGGTTTCCTTATCCAGCTTGTCGTAGTTGGTCTTCGCCACCTTATTGCCCTGCTTGATGTCCACATCCTTCATGGAATCAACAACATCATCATCCGCGCCAAACTCCTTGGCGGCGTCAGCGATGTCCTTGATGTCCCACGAAGTAGCTACCTTCTGCTGGTTCTGCAGCATGTAGTCGCGCAGGTTCCAGTAGGTCTTGATATCACCAGACTTGGCCAGCTCGGACATAGCGGCTGCCGCCTTAGTGGAGTAGCCCTCCTGGTTCTCAATATCCTTGCCATCCAAGAAGTTGAGGGTACGCACGTGGACGATCAGCTTGCCGTCTTCGATAGCCTTCTGCATGTCACCGTCGGTAGCCTCAGCCAGTTCAGCACAGTGCGGGCAGGCGAAGTCTTCGTAGAGATCCACCTCAGGGGTGCCCTTCTTAGCACTCTCAGACTTGAGGGTGATAGCACCGTCGTTGTACTCCATGGACATATTCACGTCCTTGGCTTCAAGGGCATCGACAGAATCCGTGGATGACTGCTTGCCATTCCACACGATGTAGCCAATAACAACGGCAATGATGACGAGGAGTACGCCGACTCCCCAAATAAAACCGTTGCCACCCTTGGCGTTAGGGTCAGTTACTTTGCTCATTTGAACCTTGCCTTTAAAAATCTTCGGACCAATTCAGCCTACCTTGCCCACCGTTTAAGAGTGAAGGGCAAACTTGGTGAAGGGGCGCTTGATGGTCCATAGGGTCAGGAATAGATATCCGGCGTCACGCAGCAGCGTCTTCGCATAATCCATTCCTCGGTCAGGATTTTGGGCGTCAAAGCCAAAGCAGCCACAGTCAATATCCAATCCACGTGCCCACGCCTGTGCGATGCCCACCATAAAGAGCAGCAACACGCAGGTAGCCACGATGGAGGACTGGCGCAGGAATAGCCCGAGCAGCAGCAGTACGCCGCCAATGATTTCGAGCGGACCAATGACAATGGCGAGGTAGCCAGCCCAATCGGGAGTAAAGATGTCATAGCCCTTGATGGCCTGGGTCATGTCTAGAGTCTTGCCCAGCTTATGCACGCCGGCATCAATCCACACCCAAGCCATAAAAAACCGGGCGATGAAGCTGATGACATCAAGCACCAGCTTCCCATTAATCTTGCTACTCACGAGGATGAGTTTAGCGTTAACCCTTTAAAACATGGGAAACAACTCCCTGTGCTTCTGCTTGCACTTGCTTGAGATGTTCCTCACCCAAGAAAGACTCGGCATAGATTTTGTACTTATCTTCCGTGCCGGAAGGACGAGCAGCGAACCAGGCATTTTCCGTCGCCACCTTCAGGCCGCCAATGGCCGCACCGTTGCCGGGCGCCTCCGTCAGCTTGGCCACGATTTCCTCGCCCGCCAGTTCCGTGGCGGAAACTTTTTCAGGAGACAGCTTCTTAAGAATGGCCTTCTGCTCGCGGTTAGCGGGGGCGTCGGTGCGAGCATAGGCTGGGGCGCCGAATTTCTCCGCCAGTTCTGCATAACGCTGGGAGGGAGTCTTGCCGGTGACGGCGGTAATCTCCGCGGCGAGCAGATCCATAATGATGCCATCCTTATCGGTGGACCATACGGAGCCATCGAAGCGCAGGAAGGATGCACCGGCGGACTCCTCGCCACCGAAACCAATGACACCTTCGACCAACCCCGG
This sequence comes from Corynebacterium tuberculostearicum, assembly GCF_022347235.1. Classification (GTDB taxonomy): domain Bacteria; phylum Actinomycetota; class Actinomycetes; order Mycobacteriales; family Mycobacteriaceae; genus Corynebacterium; species Corynebacterium tuberculostearicum_F. Next base: position 4,990 of record NZ_JAKRDX010000002.1, on the reverse strand, counting down.
TACAAACCACTTAAAGCCGACGGGCACTTCCACCAATTCGCGGTCCAGGCTTTTCACCACGCGATCGATCATGGAGGAGGACACCAGGGTCTTTCCCACACCGGCACTCCCCCACTGCGGGCGGTGACTAAAGAGATACTCGATAGCCACGGCGAGGTAGTGATTGGGGTTCATGAGTCCGGCATCGGGAGTGACAATGCCATGGCGGTCCGCATCGGCGTCGTTGCCGGTGGCAAGGTCGAACTTAGAGCGGGCGTCGATAAGCGAGGCCATAGCATCCGGCGAGGAACAGTCCATGCGGATCTTGCCGTCCGTATCCAAGGTCATAAAGCGGAAAGTGGAATCCACCTCCGGATTCACCACGGTCATGTTGAGCTCGTAGTGGTCAGCGATGGCCTGCCAATAGTCCACGGAAGCGCCACCCATGGGATCGGCACCGATGCGCAGGCCGGAATCTTTAATGGCCTGCATATCCACCACGTTCTTCAGGTCAGCCACGTAGTTGTGCACGTAGTCATGCTTCACGCAGCGCTCGTCCAGCACGCCCGCGACAGACGTCCGCTTCACGCCTTCCAGCCCAGCGCGCAGGTACTCGTTCGCGCGGCCCGCAATCCAATCCGTGGCCTGAGCGTCGGCCGGGCCACCGGTAGGCGGGTTGTATTTGAAGCCGCCATCGCGGGGAGGATTATGGGACGGAGTAATCACGATGCCATCGGTGCCGGGGTGAGTCAGGATAGCGTGGGAGACCGCTGGGGTCGGCGTGTAGCGGCCGCGATCATCGACGCGAACCTCCACCCTATTGGCCAGCAGCACCTCAAGGGCGGAGACCATGGCAGGCTCGGACAGCGCGTGGGTATCTCGGCCGATGAAAATCGCCCCAGCAACGCCTTGTTCCGCGCGGTAATCCACAATGGCCTGGGTAATCGCTAGGATATGAGCCTCATTAAAGGCGCAATCGAGCGCTGAGCCGCGGTGGCCGGAAGTACCGAAGGACACCTGCTGATCCGGGTCCTCCGCATCTGGGGTGCGGGTGTAGTAGGCGGTGACCAATTCTGCGATATCAATAAGATCCGTGGGCTGTGCCAGCGTACCGGCGCGCTCGTGGGCCATGGCGTGCTCCTTGAAGGGTTGGGGTGGTATGCAATTCCAGCTTGCCCGCTCTCCCGTGGTTGCGCAGGACGAATATTCCCCCGGCTGGGGGTATAGGCAAATTTACTCCATTTCTATAGTTCGCTAGATTTGCAGAATGGACTCGCTTAATTCCATCCTCTCCGCCATCAGCACCGTGGTGTGGGGACCATTCATCCTCATTCCCCTCCTACTGGGCACCGGCCTGTGGCTGACCATCCGCTTGGGCGGACTCCAGTTTCGCGCACTCGGCCGCGCACTGCGCCACGTCTTCGCCAGCGACTCCGGCGACGACTCCACCGAAGGCGATATCTCCAATTATCAGGCGCTGACCACCGCCCTTGCCGCCACCGTGGGCGTGGGAAATATCGTGGGCGTGGCCACCGCGCTGTCCATCGGCGGCCCTGGCGCACTGGTATGGATCTGGATTACCGGCCTCGTGGGCATGGCGTCCAAGTACACCGAGGCCTACCTGGGCGTGCGTTTTCGCACCACGGATTCCAAGGGCGAGATGTCCGGCGGGCCACAGCAATACCTGAAGCGTGGCATCCCCGGACCACTCGGATCGGTGCTCGCAGTATTCTTTGCCATCTTTGCACTTTGCGCCTCCTTTGGCATCGGCAACCTCGCCCAAGCCAATGCTGTGGCCACCAATATGGAATCGACCTTCGGTATCGCCCCAGCGGCCACCGGTGCGATCCTCTTCGTCTTGGTGGGCTCCGTACTCCTCGGTGGAATTCAGGCCATCGGGCGCATTACCGCCGCCTTCGTCCCGTTGATGATCATCGTCTACGTCCTGGGCGGGCTCTATGTAATCTTCTCGCATGCCGCGGAGATTCCCGCCGCCTTTGCGATGATTTTCAGCGATGCCTTCACCGGCACCGCCGCCGGCGGTGGATTCGTAGGCTCCACCATCATGATGGCTATTCAATACGGTGTTGCCCGCGGCATCTTCTCCAATGAGTCCGGCATGGGCTCCGCCGCCATCGCCGCCGCGGCTGCCAAGACCCCGCACCCAGCGCGCCAGGGGTTGGTATCGATGACGCAGACCTTCATTGACACCATCATCGTGGTCACCATCACCGGCTTGGTCATTGTGGTGGGCGGTACCTGGGATATGGGCCGCGACGAGGCCGGAATCATGACAGCCGAGGCCTTTTCTCGCGTACTCCCAGGTGACTGGGGCGGCACCATCGTTTCGCTCTCCATTATTTTCTTCGCCTTTTCCACCATCATGGCCTGGGCATATTACGGCGAGCGTTCCCTGGAGTCCCTCTGCGGCCGCAAGGCCTCTATCCCCTACCGCATGTTTTTCGCCTGCCTCCTCTTTGTCGGCTCCGTCTCGGAGCTCGAGCTCGCTTGGACCTTCTCGGACCTGGCCAATGGCCTCATCGCCATCCCGAACCTCATTGGCCTGCTCCTGCTCTCCGGCCTCGTGGCCCGCGAAACCAAGGCGTACTTAGCCTTTGACCCCAAGCTCAATAAGCCAGTGGATGAGGTGCGCGCGTTCGTAAAGTCCCAGGGGATGGACTGGAAGTAACATAGGCCGCATGCCTCAGTTCCTCGTCGTGGGTGCTGGCGCTGCGCTCGGCGCGGCAGCCAGGTACCTCCTCTCCGCCGCGCTCGGCGGCGGCATGATCCCACTGCTCCTTATCAATATCCTCGGTAGTGCACTCATGGGTTACTTCCGGCCCGGCCCCTTTTGGGGCACCGGCGTGCTCGGCGGTTTCACCAGCTTCGCCACCTTCGCTTTCCTGACCTCCGAGGCCCATTGGACCGTGGCCCTGGCCTATGTCCTTGCCACCATCATCGGCTGCGTGGGCGGCTACCTGGCAGGTGACAAGCTGCGATGAATCTTCTCTGCGTCCTTCTCGGCGGCTTCATCGGCGGCAGCCTGCGCTATGGCTTTACCCGGCTTATCCCCGCCCCCTACTGCACCTTCGTGGCGAATATTTTGGGCTCTCTAGCCCTTGGCCTGGCCTTTGGTTTCGCCCAGCTTGCCGACGTCCCCCTTCTCCACCCCTTCCTTGCCCTTGGCCTCGCCGGCGGCCTATCCACTTGGTCCACATTGGCGAAGGAACTGGGCGAGATGATCAAACGCAAACAGTGGTGGCGACTGTGCAAGTACCTCTTCTGGACCATTGGCCTCGGCATCGTTCTAGCCTGGCGCGGCACCATCTGGGCGGCCCGCATTTATCACGGGGTTTAAGGGGCAAACTCCCAGCTAACTAGCAGTTACTTTTGCCCTGCACAGGCCTAATGTTTTCCGCGTGAGTTTCCTTTTGAATCTGCCTTTGGCGGATCCCATCAACGGCGTGATTTTCTACGCCATCCTCGCGATTGCAGGAATCATCATTCTCCTTCAACGCAAGGTGTGGCCGCTGGTCATCGCGGCCCTGCTGTGCGTCATCGCTTGGTACTTTCTCCAGCACTGGCAAGTGCCGTGGTATATCTTCCTCGCAGCTTTCGTCCCCGTGGCGGCGTTTCTCCGCAAGCCCAAAACTGTCACGATTGCGGCCGGAGTCTTCTCCCTCCTCGCCACCGTTGGCATCATCAACATGGAGTACCAAACCTACCCAGATATTGCCTCCCTAGACCCACGCCCCGTGGCAAAAGAAATGAGCTACGAGGAGTTTTCCCACACCAATTCCGGTGCAGCGATCGTCCACGTCGATCTTCCGGGCACCACCTCCCATTTCTCCGCTCGCCAAGCTACGGCGTATATCCCGCCTGCATACTGGACGGACCACACCCTTCCTGTCATCGTCCTCCTGCACGGCAACCCAGGTGGCCCAGAGCAATGGTTCGGTTCGGGTGAAGCGGCCGAAACCGCAGACCAATTCCAGGCGGCGAATGGAGGGCGCAGCCCTATCGTCGTTGCCGTGGACGCCACCGGCTCTGAAACAGCCAATCCCATCTGCGCCGATAGCACCCAGGCCAAGGTCATGACCTACCTCAGCCAAGACGTGCCGCAAGCTATCAAGCAGAAGTTCAAGGTCAACCCGGATCAGCGCACTTGTGGGGTTGCCCGCAAATCGTGGACACGTAGTGGGGCTACCTAGTGTTTAGGCAGCTATTTCTTTTCTACTGGTGGTTAGACCAATGTGGTTTTCGAAGTCGACGGGGCTGACCATTCCTAGTGCAGAGTGCCGGCGCCGACGGTTGTAAACGACTTCCATCCAGTAGGCAACGGCCTTGCGCGCGGCATCACGGGTTGGCCAACGCTTGCGGTCGTAGAACTCGGTTTTAAGCGTCGACCAGAACGACTCAGCCATCGCGTTATCAAAGCACACACCAGTACGCCCCACAGACTGAGCAATGCCCAGGTTATGGCAGACTTCCCAGAGCTTCTCGCTGGTAAATTGCGTTCCGCGGTCAGCGTGGAACACCAGCCCATTAGGAACGTCACCGCGCAGTGTATGTGCCATCCGCAGGGCCCGTTCGACCAGGCATGTATCTTGAACGCTATCCATTGCCCATCCCAGCACCCTGCGGGAATGGCCGTCGCGGACCGCACACAAGTACAACCATCCCTCGCTGGTGCGTAGGTAGGTAATATCCGACATCCACACTCGGTTGAGCTCACCAGTATCAAACATGCGCTTGACCAGGTCAGGAAGAGCTGACTTACGCTTGGATTGAATCGTTGTCACCGGGACAAAGGCACGCGGTGAAATCCCTTCAATTCCCATCAGGCGCATCCGCTTAGCCACAGTCTTGCGATTCAGGGTGATCCGGTAACGCTCGGTAAGTTCTGCGGTGATCCGGGGAGCACCATAAACCTCATCGGAGTCTTTCCAAATCTGATGAATCTTTCGGTCAACGCCATCGTAAAATGCAGCACGATCATTTTCGCCAGATA